>NZ_JAPQKX010000001.1:0-785270 GCF_026800125.1 Pectobacterium jejuense
CCCTGACCCCGAGGATTGGTCTCCGGGCAGGCGTCGAACAGGGCGGCGTTATCCAGCATCACGACTGGCAGCGAGTGTCGGAAAGCGTCACGCAGTGATGAGTGGGTCAGGAGCACAACCGGGGCGGCATCATCGAGCATATAGGCGAGGCGCTCGGCAGGGTAGCCGGGGTCCATCGGAACGTAGGCGGCGCCGGCCTTGAGGATACCGAGCAGGCCGATGACCATGTCAGGGCTGCGCTCGAGGCAGAGGGCGATGCGGTCATCGGGTTTGACGCCGAGTGAAAGCAGATGGTGTGCCAGCCGGTTGGCGCGGCGGTTGAGTTCCGCGTAGCTGAGCGACTGTGCTTCGAACACGACAGCGGTGGCATCAGGGGTCTGTGCGACCTGTTGTTCGAAGAGTTGGTGAATCAGCGTCTGTGGCAGGTCGACATCGGTGGCGTTGAAATCGACCAGCAGTCTTTGGCGTTCTTCTTCAGGTAAAATCGATACGCTGAGGATCGGGCGCTGCGGATCGGATTCCAGAGCGTCAACCAGTCCATGCAGAGCCGTTTCCAGATACCGGGCTATACGTGCGGGATCGACGTCTGCGATGGTCTGAGACAGTATCTCAATACCGTCACCTTGATCGTCCACAGAAAGATTAAAGGGATAGGTCGTGCGTCGGCTTTCAGCCAACAGCGTCATACCTGCCCACGTTGTCGCCGCCGTATTTGCCTGAGTTCGACGATAGTTGAGAAGAGTGCTGAAAAGCGGCATGGGAGGGGCGACACCGCTACAGCGTTGAGCGAGCGCCAAAGGTGCCTGCTCATGTTCCAGCAAGGACAAAAGCTCATTATTAGTGCTATGTACGATGTCTAACACGCTGCGATCGTCAAGGGTAATGCGCAACGGTAACGTGTTGACGAACATCCCCATTACACGATCGGCACCGCTGAAGCCTTGCAGGCGACCCAGCAGTACTGAACCGAAGACAACATCGCTACTGTCGCTGATGTGTGCCAAAACCTGCGCCCAGGCAACATGGAACAACACACCAGGGCTGACGCTGCATTGGCGGGCGTGGTGGTAAATAGCTTCTACTAAGCTGTGATCCAGAGAGAGTGTGGCTTCAGCCATTTCTCCGTCATAGTCCTGAACCTGTGCCAGGCCAAAGGGGATCGTGGGGGTGTCGACGTCGGCAAGACGAGCATGGAAATATTGTTCGTGAACGGCATTGGGGATGCTAAGAACATGAGCAATAAAGTTACGATAAGGCTGAGGTATCGGGAGTTCATCCGTTCTCCCCCACAGCATAAGGCGGACTTCCGCGATAATCAGGTCAAGCGTCATATGGTCGCTGACGAGATGATGGACTCTTAATGCCATCAGCCACTCACTGCGTGACGGATCGTAGACGATATCAGCGGCAAGCAACGGCGCCTGATTCAGATCGAGGCTGCGTGTCTGAGGGGAGATGTAAGCCCGTAATTGAGCGGCAATGTTCTCTGGCGATTCTGGTTCGAAAGTGTTCACCGGCAGCGGTGCATGACGCCAGACTACCTGTACTGGCTGGCTCAGACCTTGCCAGCAGATCGCGGTACGAAGGATATCGTGACGGTCGATAACTTTTTGCAACGTGTTCAGAAAGATATCGAGACGTTCTCGGGTATCGAAGGCAACTAACAGGTCTAACTGGTAAATATCGCCCGTTTGCTGATATAGCCGATGAAAGAAAATGCCTTCCTGTAACGGGGCGAGTGGGTAGATATCTTGTACATTGGTGACGCCACCCGGTACCGTGCTGGTGATAGTGTCTATTTCAAATTGCGAAAGTGCGATCAGAGGCAACTGATCCGGTGTAATGGTGGTGCAATCCTGACGAATGAGGTTAGGAGGAATGACCAAAACCGCGTCGCCTTGGTGTACCTGTATCGCCCGTGCCATTTCATACAATACTGGTGATGAGAACGCGCTGCGAACATCGAGTGTTTTCCCTTGATTACGCAGCCGTTCAATCAGGCTAACCACCATCAGTGAGTGACCACCGAGTTCGAAGAAATGGTCATAGCGGCTAATGCGATCCACCCCCAACAACGCTTGCCAGATAGTGGCCAGCATCGTTTCCATTTCTCCCTGCGGGGCTTCGTAGCGGCGTGTGACCATCGCTGACTGATCGGGTTCGGGGAGCGCCTTGCGGTCGAGTTTACCGTTGGGCGTTAGCGGGAACGTATCCAGTGCGACAAAGGCACTGGGGATCATGTATTCCGCTAACCGTTGTGAGAGCTGTAAACGCAGGTCGGCCGGCGTCGGTTGGGTATCCGGCTGAGCCTGAAAATAGGCCACCAGACGTTTATCACCGGGTATATCTTCGCGAACGATGACGACCGCTTCCTGAACCTCTGGGTGTTGCAGGAGGATTGATTCGATTTCACCGAGTTCAAGACGGAAGCCGCGCAGTTTGACTTGAAAATCATTACGTCCCAGATAGGCGATACTACCGTCATATTGCCAGCGGCCAAGGTCGCCTGTTTTGTAAAGTCTGGCATCCTGCTCATCGACAAAAGGATTGGCAATAAAGCGCTCTGCGGATAGTTCTGGGCGATTGAGGTAGCCGCGTGCTACGCCAGCTCCACCAATGTAGATTTCTCCGATCGCACCGATAGGAACAGGTTGGCCCTGTGCATCCAGAATATATATCTTCGTATTGGTGAGAGGGCGACCGATAGTCGGGGTCGGTTGCGAGGTATCGACAAGGCAGGCGGTAGCGTCGACGGTACATTCTGTCGGTCCATACACGTTGATAAATCGGGTCTCGGTAAGCTGCTGCAAGCGGGACCAGACCCCCTGTGAAATGGCATCCCCGCCGATTAAAACCTGTGCGGGTTGATAGTCAGGATCGGTGCCGAGGCCAGCGTCCAGCAACCATTGCAGTTGGACAGGGGTACAATCAAACAAATCCACGGCATGGTGGGAAAAATAGTGCCAGAGCTGTCGTGCATCGGTACGGATCGCCTCTGGGACGATCACAAGCGTGTGGCCTGACAGTATTTGGATCCAGTTTTTCACTGAGGCATCAAACACAATGCTGGCATTGAGGGCGATGCGGTTGGGGCGCTCGAACGCTAGCAGCGTTTTCAGACTGGTGGCGAGGTGGAGCACGTTTTTGTGTGCGACCATCACGCCTTTGGGCTTACCCGTGGAGCCGGAGGTATAAATTACATAGGCCAGATGTGTTGATGTGACACCCAGCGCCTGAGCGTCAGGATTCGAGGTGGGGTAAGCGTCAAATGTGTCCGTATCAAGCATGATTACCGGAATATCTGTGGTCTGGATTGCTATCTGGTTCGCTTGGGTCAGCAACGCCACAGGTTTGGCATCATCGATCATGTAGGCCAGTCGCTCAACTGGATAGGTCGGATCGAGCGGCACATAAGCGGCACCCGATTTCAGTATCCCCATCAGGCCAACGACCATTTCCAGACCGCGTTCAACGCACAGCGCTACCCGGTCATCTGGCTTAATACCTAAAGTAAGCAGGCGGTGCGCTAACTGGTTCGCACAACGGTTGAGCTCCGCATAGCTGAGTGACTGTTCTTCAAAGACAACCGCGATGGCATCAGGTGTTTGTTCAACCTGTTGCTCGAAACGCTCATGTATCAAGGTGTGTTGCGGGAACTCGGCATCGGTGGCATTGAAATCCACAAGTATTTGCTGGCGTTCTGTTGGCGGCAGGATAGGAGCATTCTCAACCGTCATATCCAAAGAAGTAATAGCTGCATCAACCAGCAGAGCCAGACGTGACTGGATGGCCATCACGTCTTCACGACTCAGGTAGCGAGTATCGAAATTGAACTCTACGGTAACGGGGCTGTTTTTATCTTCAAAATTATACTGATAAATACTGATAGCGAGAGGGAACTGCGTCGCGCGATGTGGTGTCAGGAAGGTGGTGTTAGTCCCTTCCATATGTACGTTAAACTCAAACCATTCAAGCGATAACGTAATATCAAAAAGCTGAGCGCGACCTGTTTTTTGTCTGATTCGTGTGTTCTGGTTAATTTCTGTGATGGGTAATCGCTGGTGTTTATAGCAACGGCGTAGTTCTGCCGCCACGTTACGCATGATATCAAGGAAAGAATCTTCTTTCTTAATACTTACACCGATAGGAATGACGGACGAAAACATCCCTATTGTATTCTTTTGTTTTGCATTTCTACGATTATGAATCGGAATGCCAATAACAATGTCTTCTGTTTCTGTCGTGCGGGAAAAATAACAGGCCAGAATGGCGTACATAAAATGGAGAACTGAGAGCCCTTGCTCCGCCGCAATATTTTCAATTTTATGAAAATACTCGCTTTTTAATTGCCAAAGATGAGGAGCAGGAAGCTCACTGGTAAGTTCCTGATCTTGGTTTGAGAGGGGAATCAGTGCTGGCGGTAGAGTGCTATAACGATCTAACCAGAATTTCAGGTCAGATTGATAATGTCTGGAATCAAGATAAATCAAATCCTCGGCGATATAATCAAGGTAGGCTGGAGCGACTTCACCTGAATTATCGCTTTTTTTCAATTGGTTGTAGGTAGCGACAAGTTCATTGACCAGTAATTTCAAACTCCATCCATCGGCTATCAGATGATGGCAGCAGAATTGCCAATAGCGGTGTGTATCGCTGACCCTCAAAAGATCGGAAGACCATAGCTTTCCACGGAGATCAAACGGACGCATAAATGTGGCATGGATATGCTGCTGTGCGCGTTCCTCAGCGTCATCATAGTGAGAAAAATCGTACACGTTTATTGATGTGGAGGAGGCATCCGTCAGCGCCTGTAAGGGGAGGCCGTTAGTGTGAATTAACTGCAAATGTAATGCATCATGACGCGAGACAAGCATTTCAAAAGCCTGACTAAAAAGCGTTTCATCCAGATGTTCATCGATACGCAGCCATGTACCAATGTTGTAATTAGGTGAGTCTGGATTAAGCGTCTGATCGAGCCAGACAACCTGCTGAGTGGAACTAAGGGGTAACTTGTTAGAGTCGGAGGAATGGTCGCTATTTAAGACGGATGGGTTTTTCAGAGAATTGTTTTGAATAGATGACATTGAGGCGCTCCAATTCTGATTCACTTAGGCTGTGTTTTTACTAAGTTCGCATTCCAACTAAATTTTTTATGACTTAATTTGCCTGCTATTAATTAATTTAATTAATATTTTATTTTTTGAGCATAGGTCGGCTAAGCGAAATAATTTCGCTCATTCTTTTGTGTTGATGTCATTAATTTGGTGGATTTTTATCTGTTTAAAATCAAATGTTACAGAATGTTTTTTGAGGGTTTGGGTTAAATATAGACGTGGATTTTGGTTTATCAATTAAAAATATTAATTAATTATCCGGGGTGAAAAAGTAATACGCAAAATATGAACCATCACGATGGATGGTATGACTTGCTCAGGATATGGAGAATCATGTGAGGCGCAGAGAGTAGAAGGTTTAACAGAAGGCTTGAGGGGGCGGATTTTGGCATCGTTAAGAAACATTTGGGGGTCACTCCGTCATCGAACCAATGTGACCCCGAATCTGACCACCAGAATGACCACTAATAGTGGCAGAGCAAATAAATCTGGTTCGAGCAACTCTCGGCTTATGGGGACCATGACTAAAGTGTTAATTGAAAAGAAGTCCTGACCGGATTGAGTACACTCACTATTTTAAGGTGTACCTTAAAATAGTGAGTGCAGACCTTGCTGCGCTACTTCGACTCTACAAGGTAACTAACTGTTGCCGAGTACTCTTTGACAAAATTATCAAGAGAGCTTGTATCCATACCCTGTGAGTTGAGCTGATACTGACCCTTGACAAACATAGCCGGCACCCCACTGAGTTCAACATCCGCAGCCGCTTTCTCCTGCTTAGCCACAAGGGCTTTAACTGCGAAACTGCTCCACGCACCGTCAAAGTCTTCTGCTTTAACGCCGGCACTAATAAAGACGCCACGGATATCATCAATACTCTGGATACGCCGTTCTTTTTGAACTGCCTCAAACATCGGAGATGTGATTTTATCTTCAACACCCAACGCCATTGCTACCGCCCACGCCTGTGTCAGCTCTTTACCTAACGGCGGAAGAAATTCGACGTGATACTTAACTATCTTTGTATTTTCCGGTAGTTTTTCAGCGACTTTTTCTGAAACGTGAATTACCTGCTCAAACTGGTAGCAATGCGGGCAGTTGAACGAAAAAAACTCCATTAACTCAGGAGCATCAGGCACCGTTTTGTTCAAAGCAACGTACTGTTTACCTTCATTAAACTGCGTTGCATTAGCGCTGGCTGTCAGAAAAGCCCATGTAAAAGCTGCGAATAAAATCTTCATGATGCGTAACCTCCCGTTCATAGTGTTGCAAAATAAAAATAATTCTCATTAAATTTCATAGTCATACAAGGTATTTCGGAGATCAGTAGCGATGAGGTTTCATAAAGCGCTTCCCTTTTTTCATCTCATAGTATTATGATCATAATATAAAGGAGCACGCTGGCGCAACTATGTCGAGCCAGCGTGCTTCTGAGTGTTCAAAGGCTCTGGAGATTTAGATGAAACCTGACAGTCGCGAGGCGGCCAAATTATCCCGGCAGGAAGCGATTCTCAACGGACCGGTGTTTACCACGATGATGCAACTCGCTCTACCAACGACTCTCGTCCTGATAGCACAAACGTTAGTCAACGTTGCTGAAACGTATTACGTCTCTTTTTTAGGAACGTCGGCGTTGATTGGTGTAGCTCTTGTTTTCCCGGTATGGATGTTGATGACCATGATGGCTGCCGGGGGAATTGGTGGCGGCGTGGCTTCAGCTGTAGCGCGCGCAACGGGAGCCGGTAAACATGATGATGTTAACGCGCTGATCCTGCACTCGGTTGTCGTGAGCATTGTCTTTGGGCTGGCTTTTACCGTTTTCTTTATCGGGTTCGGTGAGCACATCTATGCGGCTATGGGCGGGTCTGGTGAGGCACTGAGCGCAGCACATGAATATTCTGTCTATGTTTTTTTTGCATCAGTACCTATCTGGATTGTGAATCTTCTCTCTGCCGTACTGCGAGGTATTGGGAATGTCAAAGTGCCGGCTGCCGTCACGCTTATCGGAGCTTTGGTGCTCATCCCACTTTCACCGCTGCTGATTTTTGGTCTCGGACCTATTAAGGGCTTTGGACTGGCGGGAGCCGGTCTTGCGATCAACCTATTTTACTGGGTTGCTGCATTCGCTATGTTGCGTTACATGTCTAGCGGACATGCCGGCATCCGAATGACGTTAGTTCGTTTACGCTGGCCTCTTTTCCGCGAAATTCTTAAGGTGGGTCTGCTTGCGGCGCTGGGGACTATTCAGCTCAATGTGATGGTCCTTTTGGTCACCGGAGCTGTGGGTGTGTTTGGTGTCGATGCAATCGGTGGTTTTGGCACAGCCTCACGTCTTGACTATGTCCTGATACCGGTTCTGTTCGGTATCGGTACGGCGATTGTGACAATGGTGGGGATAAACGTTGGTGCTCGCCAGATAGACAGAGCGAAGCGTATTACCTGGGTCGGAGTTGCTGTCAGCGTAATATTCACTGAAGTTGTCGGCCTGTTTGTCGCAGTATTCCCTGACGTCTGGCTTGGTCTGTTCACACATGATGAGAGTGTTCGGGTTACTGGCGAACTGTATCTGCAGATTGTCGCCCCTTTCTATGCTGCTAACGGGATCTTATTCGCCCTCGGATTTGCTGCTCAGGGTAGTGGTTATATGTGGAGAATGTTCCTGGCCGGAACTGTTCGTTTGATCCTTGCAGCCGGTGGCGGATGGGTTGCCGTCGAGTTCTTCGGTGTAGGCCAGGCCGGACTGTTTGTTATCGTCATGGCCGCGATGGTGATTGCCGCAATCATGAGTATCGCGATAGATCGCTCAGGGGCAATGTGGCCCAAATACAGTAAGCTGAGCTCGTCAACGATCAGGACTACCCGATCTTAAGCGGACAGGTTAAAGGTAGGCATCTTAATCTTTGCCCTGAATAGCATTATGGTAATAATGCTATTCAGGAAATACAGGATGAGGACTTTAACATGAGATATTCCAAAGACCATAAAGAAGAGACGCGTAAAAGAATCGTTGATGCTGCCTCAAAAAGATTTCGTACAGAAGGAATTGAAAAAGTCGGTGTGGCGACCCTGATGGCTGATGCCAAGCTTACGGTAGGTGGGTTTTATAGCCACTTTAAGTCTAAAGAAGAGCTGATAAAAGAAGCGGTAGACCTTGCGGCAGATGAAACATTTTGCGCTGCATTCGGTGATCCGAAAGACGGTGAAGACCTCAGTATTGAACAGATACTGGACAGATATCTCAGCCCCGAACATCGGGATTCACCGGAGTTTGGATGCGTCATCGCGGCGCTCGCTTCTGAACTGAGGAACCGGCCGGAAGATACACGCGACCTGATGTCAGACAAGATAACCAGGATCATTGAGCGTATTTCAGACAGTCTTTCCAAAGAAGCAGATTCTGCAATACGCATGCGCGTTGCCGGATCTATCTGGGCTGCCATGATGGGAACATTGCAACTTGCACGGATAATCCCGGATAAGGAATTGTCTGCTCAGTTGCTTCGTGATGGCAAAGCAAACGCATTAATGCTTGCCGAAAAAATGGCCATACAGGAACACAGGTAAATATATCCCTAAGTGGATACATTTTCTGATGGTGAATCAACTAACTGGTAGGTAATAAAATGAATACTCAGGGTAAGACAATTTTAGTAACAGGTGCCAATCGCGGTATTGGTGCAGAACTGGTTCATGCTCTCATTTTGAATGGTGCAGGGAGAATTTATGCCGGCACCCGAGAATTGAGTAATTTACCGGATTTCGGTGATGACCGAGTTACTTTTATCAAACTTGATATTACTAAAACTGAAGATATCGCCGCAGCTGTTGAAAAAATTGGTGCGATTGATATTTTAGTGAATAATGCAGGTGCAATGCTGTCTAATAATATCGTCACTGCTACACAGGAAGAATTAGCTTCGGACCTTGATGTTAACTATTTTGGTACCATTAAAGTTATGCAGGCCTTTATTCCTGTGATGGAAAAAAATGGTGGCGGCGTTATTGCAAACGTACTGAGCGTGCTGGCTCTGGCACCAATGTCATTCACCGCAGGTTATGCAGCATCTAAAGCAGCGATGCACTCAGCAACACAGGCCGCAAGGGGCCTTCTTAAGACAAAGAATATCAAAGTTGTGGGTATTTATCCTGGCCCGATAGACACCCGACTTTCTTCTGAACTCATGGTTGATAAAACCCCGGCAAATGTTGCTGCAGAAGAAATAGTAAAAGGCCTCATTAACGATCTGGAAGATATTTATCCTGACCCTACTTCACAGCAAGTATCCGGCTTCTGGGGAAGTGATCCAAAAGGTCTGGAACATCATTTTTCCAATTTTTAGATAATCGCTTTTAGTTTTGTAGTTACTCTTAGACAAAACCAAGTAAATCTAATCTAATTAGAGCTGCATGGCTGTATTTTTTCAATCTCTCAGCAGTTTTTATACAACCATGCAGGATATGGTCATTGAATTTATAAGAGTGACATTACGATCCCTATTGAGATGGGTATTTCTATTAAAAATGCGATATCAGAGACACCTATACCCGAAACAGGCAGTCATGAGCAATCCATTTCAGCAGCATTAGTTGGAGATAATAAAATGGCGAATGCTCCTTAAGGATGGATTGCATTGACTGTCTGCTGAGCATAAATTTACCTTCGTATCTGTTCCTAAATTGTTGGCTTGATCTGGAATCAATGAACCAGCGCTTTTAATTCATCAACTGCGCGAAACATTCTCGTTTCAAATTCTCGGGAAGGTTGATGGCCATCAAAATCATTTGCAGTGGCAAACAGCGTTGTTGTCGCGACACGCGTGCGCAAATAGGTAAATAATGGCCGCAATTGATACTCGGGCATTAACGCGTGACGATCGGAGCCTCCCGTTGCGGATAATATTACGGGTTTATCGACCATGGCATCTGGAGGAATAAGATCGAACAAATGTTTGAACATTCCCGGATAACCCGCGTTCCAGGTGGGGACGCCGATGATAAGTGCGTCCGCATTCACAATATCATCAACAAAACTTCGTGCTTTCTGGTCGAGATCCTCGAGGGTTTTTGCTAATGGCAGACTCTCACCAAAGTCATTCAGGTTGATGAAAGAACGCGCATACCCAGTTTGTGAAACGAACGCTTCTGTTAAATGACTAACCAGTCCCTCGGTCCTTGAGGGAGTGGTTAAAACGCCAGTTAAACCTATTATCTTATTCATGATAGATACCCCTGCATAATGCAAGATTAACCCTTGTTTTTAACGGTGAACCATCCAGATAAATAATCCATGCGCGACATCCTCCATTCGCCATCTTCTTTTTTCAGCTCAATTTTATAATGCGCGCCGTACAAGGCTTCGCCGTCAGCCGTTTTATCTTGCTCCGGAATAATGCGGCCAAGTAAAAGCGAAGCAGACTGGCGATCTTCAGCGATGTCGATTTGCAATGGAACACCGTAATGCTGAATCCAGGGCCAGGGCATTCTGAAGGCCTTTAGCGTTGAGACCAGCATGCGACGCCCCTTTAGTTTTCCCATAGGTGGTAAGTCTGCATTCGCATCGTCGGAAAACGCGCCTTTAAACAAGCTAAAATCTGCCATATCCAGCGCCCATGCGTACTGGAACCAGGCTTCTGCAATCGCGTCTTCATCACTTAAAGGTGTGTGCGCTTGCTTGTAAGCGTGCCACGGAGCGTCAATTTCGCTGATCAGGGGAGAAACGCTGTCACCTGGTTGCCATTGGCGTTCATAGGGGAAGTGCCAGTGATGCACCATATTCTTGTTACCTTTTAGCCAGTTCAAATGAACGCGTACGCGTTCGACAGAACCGCTAAGGGTATTAATCACGATCATTCCGCCAAAATTGACGCTGTCGTTGTTCTGCAACCGAATATCCGCTGTATCCCCATAGAAATAGGCGGCGATAGTACTGGATTGGCTTTGTGATCTGACAACTTTATTGGTGGTGCTGACATGGACGGTCATTCCACCGGGAAAGTTATCTTCAAACAGTTGCCTGACGGCAAATTCTCCTGTAGCACTTCCCTGGTGATTACTTTCGTAAACGACATTATCACCCATAAATGTTGGCCAGTGGCATTTGCCCGCCCATGCGGTAATTACTTCATCAAGAATGACATTGGAATCTATTAACATAATGAATTTTATCACTTTATTGATATTTCTTCGCCACAATTATTGTGGGAAGTGTGTTAGTCAAACGTGCTGCATAGCAGATGTACGAAAAATAAAGCTTCTCTGTTAATGGCTTGTTGTTAAGCTAATGCGAAGAGTAATCGAAAATTTGGGGAATGTGATTCCCATATCACGGGAAGTAGACGCTTCCATGAAGAGAGTGAGCTGATGGAACTGAACCGTATTGGTGATATTGCCGCCTTCGTCGCGGCTGTTGACTCGGGAAGTTACACCCGTGCGTCGTCAAGCGTTGGCCTTTCACGGTCGGCTATTGGCAAGAGTATTACGCGACTGGAAGCGCAACTGGGGGTACGCCTTCTTAACAGGACAACACGACAGCTCAGCCTGACGGAGGAAGGGCGGATTATGTATGACCGGTGTAAACAGATTCTGGAAGATCTGGAAGAGGTCGATGCCACTATGGCGCTGCGGCGGGAAAAACCGACGGGCACGCTTCGCCTTACCGCGCCACTGTCTCTTGGGCAGCGGCATATACTCCCGGTTATCGACAGGTTCTTGAAAAAATGGCCAGAATTACGAGCCGATATCGTGTTCAGCGATCGCTATGTTGATTTGATCGAGGAGGGATTCGATATCGCCATTCGAATAGGTGAACCAAAAGATGACTCCAGAATATTAACCCGAACCATTGCCACCCAGCACATGGTGACCTGCGCGTCACCCGAATACCTCTCTTTACGCGGCGTACCCGTCATGCCCGAAGACCTCTCCAGGCATGACACCATCTTTTTCCGCAGCGCGGATAAACGACGGGTCTGGCGGTATCAAACACCTGATGGGTACTACCTCTACGACGGGCCTGGGCGAATGGATATCGATAGCTCAGAAGCAATGCTTTCTTCTGCGATTGCCGGGTTTGGCATTATTCAGTTGCCTGATTATCTGGCGTTCCAGTCACTGGAGCGCGGTGAATTGATCGCCATTCTGACGGAATTTAAAGTTGACCCTGAACCCGTGAGAATTATTTATCCCAGTAAACGCCATTTATCACCCAGAATACGCGGGTTTGTCGATATGATTGCCGAAGACTGGACGGAAAATGGCGTTCCCTGGAAGAAGCCATAAAACTAAACCTCGCGCTGTTATTTAAATCTTCAGATATTAATATTTAGCGTTAATGCCTGAGCTTAATCTGTGCCAGTGCTTCCCTGATGATGGGAAGCACTTTCCCGAATATTTACTCTAGTATGTGAAAACTTGATAAATCACGTTGTTGTTTTCACATTCATTCTGGAGTTGAAATGAAGGATTATCGTTTTTTAAAACCTTTCACGTTGCCTAATGGTGTCGTCATTAAAAACCGTGTTGTACTACCGCCAATGACTGAACAAATGTCATTTGAAGATGGGACGGTGACTCTCGAAGAAATTAATTATATGCAGCAGCGGGCAGGTGGCGTTGGGTTATTTATTACACCAGTGGCCTATATTAATAAAGAAGGGAAAGGCTTTGAAGGGCAATTAGGTGCCGATGACGACAGCAAAATCCCGGGACTTGCGAAGCTTGCCCATGCGATTAAAGCGCGCGGAGCTAAAGCCATTTTGCAAATTTTCAGTGCGGGTCGTATGACTAACCCATGGATCACCCGTGGCCTTCAGCCGGTAAGTGCCAGTGCTGTTGCTGCACCGCGTAATGGGGCGGCAATACCGCGAGAATTAAGTGCAGATGAAGTGGTAAACCTCATTAAAGATTTCGCCCAGGCTACACGCCGTGCCATCGAGGCCGGATTTGATGGCATCGAACTCCATGGCGCAAACACCTACCTGTTACAGCAGTTTGTCTCTCCACACTCAAATCGTCGTACCGATGAATGGGGTGGCAGCCTGGATAAAAGACTCAATCTGCCATTGGCGGTGATTGACGAAGTGATGAAAGTAAAAAATAAATACGCTTCACCGTCATTTATTGTCGGGTATCGTTTGTCGCCGGAAGAGCTGGAAGAACCGGGTATTACGCTGGATGACACTAAATATTTCATTGGCGAGTTACAAAAGACTGAGCTTGATTATATCCACGTTTCTATGGGATCGGTATGGCGTACATCGATGCGTGATAAAGAAAACATTGAGCCGATTATTACCCTGTGGAAAAAAGTCAGTCCGAAAAAGCCGATCATTGCAGTCGGCAATGTCCGCACGCCTCAGCAAGCCGAGGAGGTGTTACAGGCTGATATTGATTTTGTTGCGCTGGGGCACCAGCTTATTATTGAGCCTAACTGGGTGGAAAAAGTGATTTCCGGTGATGAAGATGCTATTCGTTATCAACTTCACGCCGCTGATCTAGATGATTTAGGGATTAAGCCACCATTCCTTGAATTCATACGCGACATGCCAGGGTTTGATATTCTTGGCCTCAATGACGATTCAAAACGGCAGATAGATAACGTCACTTATCTTTGATTATCAGTCCACTGAGCCCGCTCCAGTAGCGGGCTTTTTATTGCCCATTTATCCACTGAATAAATTCGTCCCGACACATGGGAAGCACATTCCCGAATATTTGTTTTATTGTACTGCAACAGACTTAATTAAATTGATCAGCAGGAATTAAAATGACTCAACTCACATTACCCTCGCATCTGCAACAGCATACCGCCTTCAAACGCGTATTCCAGCCCGGGAAACTGACCTTTGGGCTTATTGCACCGTTTAAGGGTTATCCTGAAGGTCCTATCCCGAATATGGACGATCACCGTGAATTAGCTCAAATGGCGGATGAAGGCGGAATTTCAGCCTTGTGGTTGCGAGATGTCCCGTTCTACGATCCCAACTTTGGTGATGCAGGCCAGGTATATGATCCGATGGTTGATTTAGGCTACCTCGCTGGCGTGACCAAAAATATTGCTCTGGGTACTGCCGGGATAGTTTCACCGCTGAGAAATCCGGTACTCACGGCAAAACAGGCGGCAAGTGTGGATCGCTTGTCTGGTGGCCGCCTGCTGTTGGGAATGTCGAGCGGTGACCGCCCGGTAGAGTACCCGGCGTTTGGTTATGAGTTTAACAATCGTGCCGAACGCTTCAGGGAAGCGTGGGATGTGATTCGCTTGCTCACAGAGAACAGTTTTCCTAAAGGCACGACGGAATATTACGGCAATTTCAACGGCGGGATTGATCTGGTGCCAAAACCCGCTGTTCCGCGTCTGCCAATGATCACTATTGGCCGTGCCCGTCAGGATATGTCCTGGATTGCGAATCACTCCGATGCCTGGATTTGGCACGGTGTTGATCCTAAACGCTCCGGCGATATCGTGAAGGAAATTGCTGAACTGGGTGATGGTCAAACCTGGCATCCCTTTGGCTACGCAAACTTCCTGGAGCTGAGTGAAAATCCGAATGAGCCTTTACGCCTGTTCAACAATATTTTCATGCGTGCTGGGCGTAACACATTGATGGAATTCTGGAAGCAGCAGGAGAGCGTGGGCGTTTCGCATATCACGCTTAACCTCAAGCCAAGCCAGCGCCCGGCGAAAGAGGTGTTACAGGAATTAATTGAGGATGTTCTGCCCTCGTTCTCCGCAACCTCGGATAATGCGGCATCTTAACGTTATGGAAGGAGAGAACGGACAGTGACTCGTTCTCCCACCAGCGCATTATCTATAGATTCGGCCATTGATAACACTGAATTTCATAAATGAGTCAGTTATTAAAATTCAGTGCCAAATAAGGTGCTTATCACGACAAGCACGCATCCCGATGCCAGTCCCGAAGACTTATAATACGCCTTCTTAAAAGGAGTATTTATGTTCGATAGTCTTTCCTTCTTTTTTCGATCAGCTAATCGTCACGAAATCAGCCGCGGGGCTATGGCTGCTGTCCCCGTCATGATTGGTTTTATTCCCTTTGGATTGTTGTTGGGCACGCAGGCTGCGCAAAAAGGGATGACGGCCCCGGAACTAATGTTAATGACCGGGCTCAACTTTGGCGGCGGTTCGGAGTTTGCTGCTTTGTCGCTCTGGACCTCACCACCTCATGTCCTGACCATTGTTCTCGTCAGCCTTCTCGTGAACTGCCGGCATTTGTTGATGGGAGCTTCACTTGCGCCTTTTTTAGCGCATCTTCCACGCAGACAGGCATTTCTCGCGCTGTTCTTTATGTGTGATGAAAGTTGGGCAATGGGGATTGCCGATGAAGCAAAGCGCAGGCAGCAAGGTATTTCGGGTTTTAGTATGGGGTTCTACGCTGGCGTAGCCCTCTCTCTCTGGCTTATTTGGGTTCTGTCTACAGGCATTGGCGTTGTCGTTGGCCCGGTTCTGGGTGACATCACGGCTTGGGGATTCGATATGGCATTTCCGGCCGTATTCCTGGTGTTATTGAAAGGGATGTGGAAAGGACTTCGGCCAGCAATTCCCTGGCTGGTGAGTCTTGTCTGTGCAGGCCTGACGTGGCATTTGTGGCCGGGAGCCGCCTATGTCCCCGTCGGTGCACTCTCAGGGATTGTTGCTATCTTGCTGATGAATGGGAGAAACCGATGAGCCTGACGTTGCTGACCATTTTATTGATGGCGTTGACGACCTATCTGACGCGCATTCTCGGTTATGCAGTGCTACATGGGCGACAACCTGGCCCGAGGCTGAAGGCCGTTCTGGAAGCGGCTCCTGGCTGTGTGTTGATTACCGTTATTGCACCACATTTTGTCACCACCAATGTAGCCGATCAGCTGGCGCTGGTTATTGCGCTGCTGGCAGCCATGCGGTTTTCGCTGCTGCCGGTGGTGCTGATCAGTGTACTGGCTACTGCCTTACTCCGTTTTTTGCTTTAACCGATTTTCCCCAACAAACACAACGCTGATATAAAAATGAAAACACTTCGTATCACAGACATTATCGTTTTAGGTTTTATGAACTTTGCGCTCTTCGTCGGTGCCGGGAATATTATTTTTCCGCCTTTTATTGGCTTGCAGGCTGGGACATCCGTTTGGTCCGCCGCGCTTGGATTCTTAATGACCGGGGTTGGGCTTCCTGTTATTACCACCATTGCAATGGCGCGTGCAGCCGGTTCGATGGCGTTAATTACCCAGCCTGTCGGCAAGCGGGTGGGGCTGCTGCTGGTCATTGTATGCTATCTCTGCATTGGGCCGCTTTTTGCCACACCACGAACGGCAACCGTTTCGTATGAGCTTGCACTTCAACCTTTTGTTAAGAGTGAAAAGTGGCTGTTCGCCTGGAGCGTTATCTATTTCGGGGTTGTGGCACTGGTCTCGTTGTACCCAGGAAAATTGCTGGATACGGTCGGTAAAGTTCTTTCTCCCATAAAGGTCGCCGCTCTGATTGTGCTTGCTGTGACAGTGCTGGTGCTACCGGCAGGAACAGCACAACTGCCTGTGGGGGCTTACGCGACATCCGCTTTTTCACAGGGATTGACCAATGGTTATCTGACTATGGATACGCTCGCTGCACTGGCTTTTGGCCTGGTCATGGTGAATGCCATTAAATCGAGAGGCGTAAGCTCTCCCGGGTTAATCACGCGCTATGCAGTGCTATCTGGTTTGATCGCGGGCGTAGGGTTGATGCTGGTTTATCTGAGCCTCTTCCGTCTGGGAATGGGGAGCGGGGGATTGGTGAGCAATGCAACGAATGGTGCTGAAGTGCTCCGTGCCTATGTTGCCTTTAGTTATGGCGACGCCGGTTCTGTTTTCCTCGGTGTGCTCATCACCGTTGCCTGTCTGGTCACAGCGATAGGGTTAACCTGCGCCTGTGCGAGTTATTTCACTGCTCTTGTACCGGTAAGCTATGCCGTACTGGTCTGGATTTTTGCTTTATTTTCCATGGCGGTATCTAACCTGGGGCTGACGGCGCTGATTAATGTCTCCGTACCAGCACTTACTGCTATCTACCCTGTTTTTGTCGTGTTGATTTTAACCTGGTTTGTTCGCGCAAAATTTCACTCTCCAGGTAGAGTCATTGCTCCGGCAGCCTTCATCTCCTTTGTATTTGGTATAGCTGATGCTCTTGATGCAGTGGGTTTCAATGTCTGGCCACTATCACTTCTGCGGCTGATGCCGTTAACTAATTTGGGGCTGGGCTGGTTGATGCCTGTTTTGGTGGTGACGGTTGTCGCGTCACTGTTTGACAGAAGAAAATCAGCTAGTCGTGAAACCTCATGGCAACAATAATGGGTATGACACGGATTCAGAGAGCGGTTTTTATCCTTGCGTGTGCAGCATGTTTCTGGTGATCGCATGTTGCGCAGAAGGCTTGATATGGCGCTGGTCTGACAGCTATCCGTCTATGCTTTCGCAAACGCGCTACGTTGATAACGTGAAGTATCTGACGCCTCAGTCTATCAAGACGATATGCCGTCAGCCGCTCACGCGACCTGAGCTTACCCCGAAGCGTAATGGGCTCTACCTGAGGTGTGGAATTCCAGGTATCGAGGGCGTATACAGAATCGAAATTTACGCTAAATAGTGATTTGGCGGGCATGAGCCCGCGGCTAGCCTAACGGATGGGGAGTTCGGTGGTGTGTTTAATTGTCTGCATTGGCAGTTCTGTTTTCATGCTTTGAACCCCCTTGATGCGTGCCAAATGTTTGATCTGAAATTGCCGGTACGCATTCAGGTCTGCTGCTACGACCCGCAATAAAAAATCGCAGTCTCCCACCATCAGGTGGCACTCTACGACCTCAGGCAGTAGCCTGATCTCACGGCAGAAATGCTCCACGGTCTCTTCACCCTGACTATCGAGCCAGATACGAACGAAGATTGATAAATTGATCCCCAACGTGGCCGGGTTGATGATAGCGACATACCGTTCGATGGCGCCGCTTTCCTCGAGTTGTTTCACCCGACGCAGGCAAGGGGAGGGAGATAGACCTACTTTTTCAGCCAGCACATTATTGGGAATGCGCCCGTCTTTTTGTAATTCCCGCAAAATGCGGTTATCAATCTCATCCATTTTTGATGTTGAATTTTAACCATGGACAAATAATAGGTACATTATGCCACATTAGTGATGAAACCTGACATTTTCGGTGTCAAAACTAAGTTCAGATCTCTGAGGTGGGTAAAATTCAAATGCCCGCTCTGTGCTTTGAGTTCAACGGGTCGATCGTAGCGGTTAAATCAGTATGATCGGAAGATCTCTAAAAGTGAATGGTTCGTTTTGCCGGGGATACTTACACGTGGACTTCATCTCGTTCAGCTATTACAACAGCGGCGATGGCGATTATGCAAGGTATCCAAAGGATAGTTTTTACTGGTTTCGGGATGTCATTACTACGAACGGGAAAACCCTAATCCCTTTCCGGTGTCGTTGATTACAGTCCAAGATTTACCGGGTAGCACTTTCTATTATTTATGATGATATCAGATAAAGTATTTATTCCGAGGGCAACACTAAACTTTCCGCGAGGAACTCTACAAATGATGAGGTTCTTGATGGAAGAACAATGTTTTTATAATAAACCGCATTGAGTGGTTCACGGACACGTAGTTTCTCTTTTATATCAAGATTGACAAGATCACCCTTTGTAATATCATTTTTCACATACGGTTCTGGCAGGCAAGCAATACCCGACGAGTGAATGGCCAGCTGTCTTATAATCTCACTGTTTGAAGCGACAATGGACGGCTGAATTTTATAATAGTGTTCTTCGCCCGCATCCAGGGGCCAGTCATTCATTAAGGAGTTTTGTTTATAACCTATCAGCCTATGGCTTTTTAAAGCTTCAACTCGATGAGGCATACCATGCTCTGCAATGTATCGCGGAGAGGCGACAAACATCATCTGGCACAGCCCAAGTATCTTCGCATGTAAGCCGGAATCTTTGAGTTTTCCGATGCAAACAGCAACATCACTTCTGTGTTCAAGCAAATCATAAACATTGTCATTTGAAATTATTTCAATCTCTATCTCAGGATAGAATTTCTGATATCGATGCAGAACCGGAGTAATAACGTGCAGTACAAGAGACGTGGACGCAATGATCCGAATCTTCCCGGATGGATGACGACGTTTCATGGTGACATGTTCTTCTGCATCCTCTACTGAAGCAATGATTTGTTTGGCATATTCCAGGAATGTCCTTCCTTCTTCAGTGGATTCCAGTCTCCGCGTTGAGCGTCTGACCAGTACGGTATCTAATTTCTCCTCCAGTCGTCGAAGCGCTCTGCTAACAGCTGATACGGTAAGATCCAGCTCATACGCAGCTCGTGATAATGTCCCTGTTTCTATGACAGCAATAAATATCTGCATTTCTGCTAAAGTTGTTTTCATCTTTGCCTTTGAGTCAAAAGTGTTTTAACGGCATAAATCTGTTCTTATTCACAGAGATATTTCAGTATTAATCCTTACATTTATCGATTAAGGATTTTTATGCCAATAGCACTCTTCGCTTTGACGATCAGCGCTTATGCTATCGGGACAGCTGAATTTGTTCTTGTTGGAATCATTCCCATCATTTCAGCTGATTTATCAGTTTCATTACCGTCAGCGGGTCTGCTTGTCAGTCTCTATGCGCTGGGGGTGGCAGTGGGTGCACCTCTTTTAACTGCAGCCACAGGAAAAATGTCCCGCAAAACGCTTCTTCTGTGCCTGATGGCCGTTTTTACTCTAAGCAATCTGTATGCCTGGCAAGCTCCCGGGTTCGTTTCGCTGATTGTGGCGAGGATCATCACCGGCATGGCACACGGCGTGTTCTATTCCATTGCTTCAACCATCGCTGCCAGCCTTGTTCCAAGAGATAAAGCCACGAGTGCAATAGCTATCATGTTCACCGGGCTGACCGTTGCTCTGGTCACTGGTGTTCCTCTGGGTACTTTCATCGCTCAGCACCTTGGCTGGAGATCCACATTTTTGTCAGTGTCTGTTCTCGGGATGATCGCCTTTGCAGGCAGCTTGTTACTGATCCCCCGCGGTATAAAAAAATCTGAACCCGCGCCAGTAAGATTTCTACTCAGGGTTCTGACAAACCCCCAACTGATACTGGCATATTCCCTGACCGCAGTCGGGTATGGGGGATCGTTTATAACGTTTACCTACCTTGCCTCTACTCTTGAGGAAATATCCGGATTTTCACCCGCTGCTGTAAGCGGTGTCATGCTGGTATACGGTTTTGCAGCTGCACTGGGTAATCTGTATGGCGGACGGATCTCTGACAGACATGGCCCTATTAATGCCTTGAAAATTATATTTTTATTACTATCCTTGGTGTTGTTCGCTTTATATCTGACAGCATCTAATTCATGGCTGATGCTGGTCACTACATTTGTCTGGGGTGCTGCCGCATTTGCAAACGTCCCTGTACTGCAATATCTG
The DNA here is from genome assembly GCF_026800125.1 of Pectobacterium jejuense. Lineage (NCBI taxonomy): Bacteria > Pseudomonadati > Pseudomonadota > Gammaproteobacteria > Enterobacterales > Pectobacteriaceae > Pectobacterium > Pectobacterium jejuense. The sequence continues at coordinate 20,581 of NZ_JAPQKX010000001.1, forward strand.
GCTGTCAGGCAGGCTGAGAAATTCGTTCCTGAAGCTGTGGATGTGGCATCAGGGCTGAATATATCGGCCTTCAATATCGGTATCGCTGGCGGAACCTGGATAGGTGGCCTGGTCGTAATCCATTTCGGTCTCCTGCATACCACATGGCTTGCCGGTGTGGTCGTTTTCTTCGCTTTCCTGCTCAGTATTTTCGCGGGAGCGCTAGAAAAAAGGGAAAGAAGCACTGAAGCTGCGTACTGAAAACCGTCGTGAGCATCACTCTGAAATTCATTTAGTTCCCAACGCATATAGCCTGAGTCCGGAGTTATGCTCCTCCTCAGGCTATAGCAGTTACGCTGAATAACAGACCGACTGGTAGTTAGGCATCGACAAAGAGAACTTTACCGTTGATAAATCCGTCAACAGAACGCTGGAACGCTTTTCCGACCAGTTTGCCCGGAACTGGTTGGAACCCTGGCAGCATAGGGCCATAAACATCCCAGGCTTCTTCCAGTACAGTTGGGTTCACTACATTGATACGGATCCCGCGGGGCAGTTCGTTAGCCACACACTGTACAAATGTGTCGATAGCACCGCTGGTTGTCGCGTCCGCAATAGAGCCGGGGATAGGTTTCACATTATGAATGCCGGAAATTAAAGTGAATGAGCCGCGGTCGTTGATGTACTCAAGGCCTATTTTAACGACATTGATCTGACCCAGCATTTTGCTCTGGACAGTGAGCTCCCACTGCTCAGCCGTCATATCGACAAAACTGGCATACTCGCAGTGGCCAACTGCGTTAACAACAGCGTCAAAGGCGCCGACGTTTTTGAAAAGTGCTCTCAGGGATTCATGACTGGTAATATCTACCTGATAGTCCGTACCTTTTCCTGAGCGACTGGCGGTAATCACTTTGTGATCGCCCAAACCGGTTAGCGCCGCTTTGCCCATTTTCCCCTGAGCACCAATCAGTATTACAGTTTTCATTATTTACCTCGGATATGTTTATGAAAGACAGGAGAAATCATATATGGGTTATGATACAATTTAAATAAAGCAATAATTGTATTAGGTACAACTAAAATTGGATTATATCGATATCAAACACATGCGTGTATTTTTACTGCTGGTTAAAGAACTCAATGTCTCAAGGGTAGCTTCAAAGCTGGATATCTCTCAGCAGGCGGTCAGTGCATATCTTAAAAGACTCAGAGCCTATTTCGGAACCGAGCTGTTTCTACGCAGGAATGCAGGACTGGAGGCGACCGACTATGCCCTTTCTCTAGTGCCTAGAGTAGAAAAAATCCTAGATGAGGTTAGCTATCTTCGTTCACCCCAGGAATTTGATCCAAACATTCAGGATTTCAGTGTCAGCATAATGGCAAACGAATATGCTCAGCTTACTATCATCCCGTCCTTACTGAAGACACTTCATGCGCTGGCACCGCGGGCCAGCATTGAAATCAAAGACTTCAATGCCAGCCACCACGTTGAATGTCTTAATTCTGGCGATATCGATCTGGTGCTGGGTTTTTCGAATCATATTGATCCCGGACTGATACGCAAAAACATCCTGCGTGAACAGTACTGCTGTGTGGTAAGACATGGCTCAGCTATTCCTGGAAAACTTGAAATGAACATGTCCTTCTCAGACATTCCCGCCGTTAAGTTTGCCCCGAGTGCTGGTAACATTGAAAATCTGGTTGATGATTTTTTTAACAAAGCCGGAATGAAAAATAATGTCATCGCTACGTTACCGTGTTACACGACGCTCAGCGCTTTTTTCACTGCGAATGACGCTATTGCATTTATTCCATCAGCAATTGGTGCCCTAGGTAATTATTTTAAAATTGATACTAAAGAGACAATGACCCAATTTGATGTCACAGTTGCATGGCATCGCAAAAGTAACGATAACCCACTTCGAATATGGCTGACTAATATTCTTGAAACACTCGACTGAACACTAGGCAAGTTAAGTGTTTATCGTCTAGGCCTAGGCCAGTAAAAGGTCTCAAAATAGACAGCGCAAAGATGATAACGGAACCGTTATCTTGCGGTTGAGATGGTAATGTTAGATGTAAGCTTTGCGATTCAGTGAGTTCTTATGATTATGCGAGATTTTTTGGCGTTAGATCCCATGTAAGAGTTCCTAAATTGTTGAACTGAATGACATCCAATCTGGCCTCAATAACCCTTTTATTTATAACAGATGTATGAAAGGAACTGTGAGAACAGAGAGCAGGGGCTTAATCCCCGCTCTAAAATTAAAAGTTGGTACCAAACTGCTAAGAGTTGTATAGCGTATTCATAGAGTAATTATGTTTCCTGGCACATATCCATGGCGCAATATATTTTTCACAGCATTCATCCAGATAATCCGACCACCATTGCATCATCGCTTTACGGGCATCGAGATATTCAGCTTTATGGATGTAGGCCGCTCGAACGCTATTGTGTTCTTGATGGCTCATCTGCCGTTCAACCGCATCCTGCGCCCACAGTCCAGATTCCATCAGCGCACTACAGGCCATTGCTCGGAATCCGTGACCGCAGATTTCATCTTTTGTGTCATAACCCATCACACGCAAAGCCTTGTTGACCGTGTTTTCGCACATTGGTTTATACCGATTATGATCACCGGGAAATATTAGTTCCTGATGCCCGGAAATTTCCCGTATCTGTTTCAGAATAGCGATGGACTGACGAGAGAGGGGAACGATATGCGGCGTGCGCATTTTCGCGCCACGCCCTGAGTAGCGGACACCGGGGATAGCTTCGCGTGTGGCTGGAATGGTCCAGATTTTGTTTCTGAAATCGATCTCAGACCAACGGGCAAAACGCAGTTCGCTGGAACGGATGAACAGGTGCAGGGTGAGTGAGACTGCCAAGCGGGTTAATTCTCTCCCTTGCTTGTAGTCCTCAATGCTAGCCAACAGCTCCGGCAGTTGTTCCAACGGAAGGGCAGGGTAGTGGCGTTTAACGGGAGGGGCGATTATACCGTCCAGATTGGCCGCCGGATTATGCTCTATCAACTCCTGATGCACGGCATGACGCATGATGTTGTACATATGCTGCCGAGTGCGTGCCGCCACTTCCAGCAGACCTTTTTTCTCAATCCCTTTCAGCAGCTCGATGAAGTGGCGAGTTTTCAGTTCTGTGACCGGCAGGTGTCCAATTATTGGGAAGATATGGTTATTCATGCTAGCGAGCAGACGGGCGGCATGGTTCTCCGACCAGGTTCGGTTGCTTTTATGCCAGCTCAATGCCACTGTCTTGAAACTCTTTGCAGGTGAACGAGCCGCCTTTTCAGCGGCGCGTTGCTGTGTCGGGTTGATATTTTGCGCCAGCAGTTTACGGAGTTCGTCACGTTTCTGGCGTGCTTCTGACAGACTGATTAACGGATAAGCACCCAACGCTATGCGGGTCTCTTTGCCAAAAAAATAGTATCTGAAGTACCAGAGACGCGAACCAGTAGGTTTAACGTGAAGATACAGGCCGTGTGAATCGGACAGTTTTATGGGGGTAACAGGTGGTTTTAAGTTTCGGATTTTAGTGTCATTAAGGGACATATGCGGGTCACTCCATTATCGAACCGGAAAGACCCCAAATCTGACCACCAAATTCTCCCGATGCGGAGGGTAAACTGAAAATGCATCGGGAAGACTTTTCACATTAACTTATTGAATCTAAATCATATAGGGATTCGCAAAGAGACATGAAAACAAGAATTTGGCTCCTCTGACTGGACTCGAACCAGTGACATACGGATTAACAGTCCGCCGTTCTACCGACTGAACTACAGAGGAATCGTGTGAACGGGGCGCATAATAACGGCGTGTGCCGCGCATGTCAAAGGCGTAAACCACAAAATTGCACTGTTCGGTGAGAGAATGTGCAATCTGCCGATATTTTTGGCAAATACCGGCATTTTATCGTGTCCTGTCATCGCTAGAGGGTATTCAGCGGTGCTTTTTGTTTATCAGAAAACGCATACAGCGGCCCTTTTCCTGACAGCGTAAATAGGGATATCGCGGTAAAGGAGAGGGCGATGCCGCCTAAAATCAGGTAAGTGCCATGAAAACCGATGCTGTCATACATATTGCCAGCAAAGATCGACATGAAAATGATCGATACTTGTTTAAAGAAGCAGAAGCACACCAGATAAATTGTCGCGGAAAAGCGGACTTCAAAGACCGTAGTAATGTATTTGAAGCAGCCGACAATCAGGAACGGTACTTCAAACATGTGCAGCGTTTTCAGCACAATCACTTCCAGTACGGAACTGGCAAAGGCCGAACCAATAATGCGTACGGACATAATCGTCCCGGCGATGAGGAGGGCGTTTTTACCACCGATACGGTTCACAATCAGCGGTGCAAAAAACATGATAGTGGCATTAAGCAATTCACCCAGCGTGGTGACGTAGCCAAATACTCGCGTCCCTTCCTGTCGGGTCTCGAAAAACGAGGTGAAGAAGTTGGCAAACTGCTGATCGAACACATCATAGGTGCAAGAAACGCCGACGACATAGAGAGTCAGGAACCAGATTTTGCGTTCTTTTAGCAGTTCGGCCGCCATTTTCAGGCTAAAGGGTTTTTGGTTGGAACCTACCTGATCGGCAACGAGAGCGCTCGAAGAGGCCTCTGGCTTTGCCAGTAGCAACAGGATGGCGAGGATGACGGCGCAACCGGAACCCAGCCAAAAAACAAACTGGTTATTGATGGTAAACATAATACCGACGATAGATGCACAGAGCGCCCAGCCGAGACAGCCGAACAGACGCGCACGGCCAAATTCAAACTGGCTACGGCGGCTGACTTTCTCGATATAGGCCTCAATAGCTGGTGCACCGCCGTTGTTGATGAACCCCAGGTAAATCCCGCCGACGATAGAACCTAAAACGATGTTGTATTTTAATAATGGGCCGAAAACATAAATGAAGAACGGAGCAAAAAACACCAGCATAATGGTAATAATCCATAGCAGGTGTTTTCTCAATCCCAATTTATCGGAGAGTAAGCCAAATATCGGTTGAAATAACAGGGCGAAAAAGGAAATGCAGGCGAAGATAATTCCCGTATCGCTTTTGCTTATTTGGTTAATATCATGAAGCCAAATAGGGAAGAAAGGGAAGTAAGCCCCCATGATGAAGAAATAGAAAAAGAAAAACAGGCCGAATATCCAGAAATTCTTATTATGTAGATAGTACATGTTGCGTTCTCCGATATGCATAATATCCGCAACGTTTATTTTGATGGCGGATATATACTTGCCTGATACCATCAGGATGGAAAGAGGCGGTATACCTGTCATACTTCAAGCCGCAGGTGTGTTGGCTACGCTCAGTTACCCGAATCACTTACTTGAGTAAGCTCATCGGGATGCCTTCTCTTGCCGCCTGCCTGCAACTCGAATTATTTAGGGTAGATACCCGCGCTCTTTCGTTGTTTTTTTAATACTGTTTTTTCATATCAATACGGTTGGTGATGTTGCATGGCGACGCGATAGTGATAATGCGTGGCCGTGAGTAAATCATCGCGATGAACGCTAGGGCTCCAGGAGTCATCGCCACCAATTCCCATGTGGAAGCCATCCAGATTGAGCCAAACGCCTTTTTCCTTTTCTAATAAATGATGGTGGGTACACGTCATCAATTGCGTTAACCCGTAGCGGCTTAACCCAAAGTGGAAGTTGCCGGCGATCGTCCATTTGCCATACGTCAGCGTGCGTGTATTGCAGCGCAGCCCGTTTTCCGTCGGGAAAATGTAAGGCGTGTGAAGATCATCCAGCGGCAGATTCCAGTGCCCATGCTGTGCTGCGAGCTGTCGGTCTGGGTAATTTTCATGAGGCCCAAGTCCGACCCAACTGACCTGAGGCGCGACGTCGGCTAACTGGCAACTCAAGCCTACTCTGGCCAGTGACGGCAGCACGGTCGCGACATCAACATCGACATCCACGGTCATCACGCCATGTGCATCAATCTGCCAGCGCTTTTTACTTCGTAGCAGGATCTGTCCGGCATGGCGGAATACGTGCTCGGTGACAATGTGTACGGCATCGGCGAGTTGGTCAGCCTGAATCGCAACACACTGCGTCTGCAGTTGATAAAGTCCGGCCGATTTCCAACGTTCGGCCCATGCGCGTGGATCGATGCGATCGACCTCGCTGATACCAATGTCGTTATCTAACGGTGCCCGAACAAACTGATCCTGCAAGGGAGTTAATAGCGTTGGCGCATCCGCCGTCCACCACTGTTCCAGCCAGCCGCTCTGGCGGTTAAAGCGCCAATGCTGTTCGCCCTGAACGATGTCAAAGTACGCATCGGACGATCGCAGAACGGGGGGATTCTTCTGTCCAGAACACGGTGCCTCGGGAAGATAAAGCGGTGCAGGAAGTTGCCACTGATCCCAGGCGCAGCGGTGATTGGCTTCTGACCAGGCGGTGGCTTTAGGCTGTACAACTTCAACATTGAGCCAAAGCTCTCCTGCACGATCAACTGTGGGAAGGGCTTCCAGCAGCGTCAGTGTCTGGGTAGTCTGCGGAGCGAGCGTCAGCGGCAGCGAACCTTCTGCGAGCGTCTTATCATTCAGCGTAATGCACCAGTTCAACAGCTCATTGTCCGTATGGCGAAACAGGTATTCGCTGGTGACACGCAGCTCACACGGCGATTCAGCCTGCCAGGCGAATTGAATGTGCTGCTGTGCCCGCTGGGCTTCATACAGGCTGGGATGCGGGGTGCGATCGGGAAAAAGCAGGCCATTCAGACAGAACTGGCGATCGTTAGGTTTGTCGCCAAAATCTCCGCCGTACGCCCAATAGGTATTGCCTTGTTCGTCACGCCGGGTCAGCGCTTGATCGACCCAGTCCCAGACGAATCCGCCCTGTAACCGAGGATATTGGCGGAATGCCTGCCAATAGCGCGCGAATCCCCCCAGACTGTTGCCCATCGCGTGTGCATACTCGCAGAGGATGAGAGGCCGATGCTCGTCTGGCATGCTGACCCATTTGGTGATCGACCATTTAGGTACGCTGGGGAAGGGCTGATCTTCATCAACACGGGCGTACATTGGGCACACAATGTCGGTCGCCCGGCTATTCGCGCCGCCACCTTCGTAATGCACAGGGCGAGTGGGATCGTGGCGTTTGATCCACTGGTAGAGCGCATCATGGTTTGCACCGTAGCCGGATTCGTTCCCCAATGACCAGATAATGATGCAGGGATGATTGCGGTCGCGCTGCACCATCCTTGACACGCGTTCGCTGTAGGCTGGCAGCCAGACGGGATCGTCCGACAGACGATTCATCGGCTGCATGCCGTGCGTTTCAATGTTTGCTTCATCCACAACATACAGGCCGTAGCGATCGCACAGCCGATACCACAGCGGATGGTTGGGATAATGTGAGCAGCGTACGGCGTTAAAGTTATGCTGCTTCATCAGCATGATATCGCGCCGCATGGTGTCTTCATCCATGACCTGACCGTGCTGTGGATGGTGTTCGTGATGGTTAACCCCGCGGATCAGCAGCGGTTGACCGTTCAGCAGCAGCAGGCCGCTGCGGATTTCAACTTTTCTGAAACCGACATCATAGGCTTCCGCTTCGATTAGCTCGCCTTCCTCCGTTTCCAGTGCGACAACAGCGCGATACAGGTGCGGCAGCTCGGCGCTCCACAGGTCGGGCTGTGGCACGTCAATGCGGAGAAAAGATTTATCGTGATAGGCACCGCGTTCATCGACAATATTGCTGCCGAACGCCTGCCGTGTACCACCGATGAGCTTACTACCACGCCAAAGCTGTGCGTGGACGCGATGGTTTTTGGCCTCAGCTTCAGAGAGCGTTGCCTTCACCTGAATATCCAGCGTGCCGTGGCGGAAATCGGCGCTGAGCGGCGTAGTGAGCTGGATATCGCTAAGGTGAACCGTCGGTTTGTGCAGAAGTGTGACGTCGCGGAAAATGCCGCTCATACGCCACATGTCCTGATCTTCCAGATAGCTGCCGTCAGACCAGCGTAGCACCATCACCGCCAGCCGATTCTCACCGGTCGTCAGATAGCGACCGATATCAAACTCCGCAGGCAGGCGACTATCCTGCGAATATCCCACCCAGTGGCCGTTACACCAGAGATAAAACGCGGAGTTAACGCCATCAAAAATAATCCGGGTTTGTCCGCTATTGATCCAGTCTTGATTGATCTTAAAAGTGAGCGAGTAACAACCTGTGGGATTGTCTTCTGGCACATAGGGTGGGTTGACGGGGATAGGGTATTTTACGTTGGTGTAAATTGGCGCGTCATAGCCCTGTAACTGCCAGTTCGAAGGAACCGGAATGGTATCTGAATCAGGCAGATCCTGCTGTAACCAGCTTTCCGGTACGGCTTCCGGGCGGGTGAAATAACTAAACGTCCATTCACCATTCAGGCGACGCAGCCGCTGAGAAGGCTCATCTTGCTGTGCGGCAGCCACGCTGCGCCAGCTGTTGAACGGTGGGTGAGCTGGGAGCCGCTGATAGTGAGTACAGGCTGGGTTTTCCCAATCACGTCGGGCAAGGATCTCTTGCAGTGTGGCGCGATGGCGTGCTGGATACGGTAAAACGGTATCGCTCATGATGGCTTGGCTCCTGAACGTCTTAAGTCTGTTTCCGTGATTGGATATTTAAATTGTTACTCGCTCACAATTGTGCTTCTCATAACATATCGACTCGTCAGGGCGAGTAAAGTGGAACGTGACAATAAAGTGGAAGCGATCACAAAGATCGTTTGTAAAATGAGTGGCGATATATCGGATTTGGAAAGCGCTACGCAGTAAATTAACAAGAGATGATAAATAACTTATTGTTTATCATCTTATTTTGTTAGGGTTTGGCGGTGATGGTGAAAAAGGTGCTGTTGTGTAAAGGATTACAAATAGTGTAAAGGGTTACAAAGAGTGTAAGGGGTTACAAACATAAAGGGTTACAGCCTTTGTAGCTGGCGTGTAATGTCCAACAGGTTTTTGGTGAGTTCTTGCAAGGAGGCGTGGGTTGATGAATGTACGGCGGTGCTATGGCGTACGATCAGTTCGGTGGGTAACAGCAGCGATGTGCTTTGGGTAGGATCGCGCAGCGTCTCGAGCAAACGAGTGACGCCTTCTTTACCTAATAGCCTGAAATCCTGGCGAATGGTTGTCAGTGGCGGAGTGTAATACGCGCTGTCCTGAGTATCGTCAAAACCGATCACTGACATCTGCTCCGGTACGCGCAGGCCATACTCGTGCAGCGCACGCAGGACGCCAAGCGCCATTTGATCGTTCGCGACAACAATGGCAGAGACGCGCAGGGATTCTCCCAACAGGGCCAGCGTCTGGTGGTAACCGGATGCGGCGCTCCAGTCACCGTGTAGCACCGAAGCAGGGGAGAGCTGCTGTTTTTCCAGCTCGGCGAGCCAGCCTTCATAACGCAGGCGGGCGGAGATCGACGTCATTGGTCCGGTCAACAGGGCGATGTGTTGATGCCCCAGCTGTACCAGATGCGTGATGGCTAAACGTGCGCCGTGATCGGGGTCGAACATGACGTTGAGTATGTCGGTATGCGGATCGGCATCCATAAACAGGACAGGCGTGTCGGCACAGGTCTGGCTAATGTGGGCGACTTCATCCGTGGATAGCGGAACATTCACGATAACGCCGCTGACACGCTGAGAAAGCAGGTCGTTCACGGCGTTATTGCAGGTATTGACGTCTGGGCTGCTCAGCATAGACATCACGATGTTAATACCTAGCTGACTGGCGGTGGTCTTAATCGCTGCGGCAATTTGTGACGGTGCGTGCAGTGAAAGATCGGTAGTGACCAGCCCCAGCGTGGTGATGGTTTTCCCTGCCAGCTGCTGTGCAACGCGGTTTGGCGTGTAGTTAAGCGCCGCCATCGCCTGTTCCACTTTACTGCGAGTACGGGATGAAACATGAGGCGCTTGGTTCAGCACGCGGGAAACCGTCTGATAGGAAACCCCAGCGTACTCGGCGACATCGTTTAAGGTTATGGGCTTCTGTTTCATAGCGGCTATTCCGTGCGTGATTCTATGCGTAAAAGAGCATCATCATAACAAATCGCACAGGGAATCCGTAACAGGCGTATGTATTCCGACACAATCAAAATAGACCGAAGAAAAGCTGACGTTCGTAGGCGTTTTTAGATGTTTGTAAAAAGTAAAACCGGGAACTGACACTAACGCTCAGACTGATAACAAACCTATTTGCAGAATGAAAATGACGACTTTTGTTCTTAAACCGGGAGCAAGTGCTCCCGGTTTAAGGTTGATGGTTACCCGATGTTTACTGCTCGGACAACACAAACATGCCGTAAGGGTGGATTTGCAGATAGTAGCTGTCGCCCGGATTCGGCTGAAGCTGGGTCGCGTTAACCTGCAACAGCATCGACTGCCCATGCCAGTCCACCTGCACTTCGTACTGCGGCCCCATGTAGGCGACCTGCGTGATGGTGCAGCGCTGGCTTTCGTCACCCTGATGGCTGAGCGTAATGGCTTCCGGGCGAATACCGACGGTCGATTCGCTTAAGCCGGCGGCAAAGCCCTGTGGACGCGGAATGAGGTAGCCGTAGATATTCACGCTGTCTGCCGTGAAGGTGGCAGGGAAAATATTGGCATCCCCCATAAAACTGGCCATGAAGCGGGATGCCGGCTGGCGATAAAGCTCCTGCGGCGCACCCAACTGCATGATTTTGCCTTTGTTCATCACGAGAACCATATCGGACACCGCGAAGGCTTCGCTCTGATCGTGCGTAACATACAGCGAGGTGATGTTGAACTGCTGCTGAAGCTCACGGATTTTCTCACGCATGCTGCGGCGCAGGTTGGCATCAAGGTTACTCAGCGGCTCATCGAACAGCAGGACTTTAGGTTTGAGGATCAGCGCACGCGCCAGCGCGACACGCTGCTGCTGTCCACCAGAAATCTGGTCGACGTAACGATCTTCAAATCCTGCCAGGTCGACCAGCGCCAGCGCTTCTTTTACACGCTGATTGATTTCTGCCTTCGGACGACCGAGCATTTTCAGCCCGTAGCCGATGTTTTCTCCCAGCGACATATGCGGGAAGAGGGCGTAAGACTGGAACACCATGCAGATATCGCGCTGTTGAATGGAGCGCTCGGTGACGTCTTCGCCATCGATGAAAATCTGGCCTTCTGTCGGCTTTTCCAGACCGGCAACGGCCCGCAGTACCGTGGTTTTACCGCAGCCAGACGGCCCCAGCAGCGTGACCATTTTTCCCTGAGGGATCGCCAGATTCAAATCATCAATGACGGTGTTGTTGCCGAAGCGTTTAGTGATGTGCTTCAGTTCGACAAAGCTTTTTTCAGTATTCAAGGTAATCACTCCGCTTAGGCATTATTCTTGGCTTTGGTGCGAGAAACCCGCGCTTCACCGACCAGATAATCGAACAGGAAAATAATGGCCAGCATGACCACAATCAGGATGGAACCGTAGGCAATCGCCATACCGTATTCACCGTCTTCCACGCGGTTAAGAATGTAAGACGTGGCGACGCGAGTATCTGGTGTAACCAGGAAGATAATGGCGCTGACGGTAGTAATGGCGCGCACGAAGCTGTAAATCAGCGCAGACAAAATGGCCGGACGCAGCAGCGGGAGCAGAATATAGAACACCGTGCGCATCGAACCCGCACGCAGGCTGAGTGACGCCTCATCGAGCGATTTATCCAACTGTCCCAGTCCGGCAATACCCGCACGGATACCAACCGGCACGTTACGCATCACCATCGACATGATGACGATCACCGCCGTTCCCGTTAAGTAAACTGGCGCGCTGTTAAAGGCCAGGATGTAAGACACACCGGCAACCGTACCCGGCACCGCAAAGCACAGCATGGTGGTGAACTCGATAGCCTTCTTGCCGTAGAACTGCTGGCGCACCACGATGTAGGCGATAAGTAGCCCGAACAGTGCCGTAATCGGTGCTGCGATACCTGCGAACAACAGTGTATCCAGCAGGGAAGGCCAGGCGCCGTCGCTAAAGCCTTGCCCGAACAGCTTGCTGAAGTTTGCCAGCGTCAGGGTGTAATCCACGCCCCAGTTAACGGTAAAGCTGCCGTAGAAAATGCTGCCGTACAGCAGGACGTTAAAGGCAATCCAGACATAGAGAAGGATGCTGACGATCCACACCAGCGAAACGGGTAGCGGCTGTACATCACCCCGAGAGGATTTACCAGAAATCGTCACGTAGGAGCGTTTACCGATCCACAGATATTGCACGCAGAACACGGCCAGTGAGAACACCAGCAGGACAACGCCGAGCGTACTGGCTGACTGGTAATCCAGCTGTGCCCCGGTAATGTAGAAGTAAATCTGGGTGGCGAGTACGTCGAAGTTACCGCCCAGCACCAGTGGGTTACTGAAGTCGGCCAGCGACTGGACGATCACGATCAGGAACGAGTTGGCGAGTGCCGGTTTCAGCAAGGGCAGGAAAACCCGCTGAAAGGTTTGATAACGGTTGGCACGCAGGGTGTACGACGCTTCTTCCAGCGACGGATGAATGGTCTTCATCGCGCCTTCCAGAATCATAAATGACATTGGTGTGAAGGCGAGCACCTGCGCCAGCCAGATGCCGGTAAAACCGTACAGCCAGTTGGTGTTCGTCAGCCCGAACCAATCCACCATCAGCTCGGTCATGTAACCGGAGCGGCCCATCATCAGCGTCACGCCTAACCCGACGACAAACGGTGGCGTAACGATAGGCAGAATGGAGAAAATGCGGCCGATAATCGCAGAACGGCGGGCGATGCGCGAGGTGTAGATCGCCAGCACCATACCGAAGAAAGTACAGCCGATACCGACGGCAACCGACAGCAGGAATGAGTTCCAGATCACCCGTAAAATGTGCGTCTGACCCAGAACCTGCATAAATGCCAGCGGCGCGAATTCACCGCTGTCGTTGGTGAACATCGGGATGAAGATAGCGATGCTGGGGTAAAGAATAAAGACGCCAATCAGCGCGATGATGCTGATGAGCGAGCCGATGACGAAGCGATCGCCACCCAGCCAGTCCAGCCGCGACAGCGCCAGCGTAATAATCGCACTCAGCGCGACAAACAGCGCGATGGTGCCGTAGCCCATTCCGCGACCTTCAACCGTGGCACTGATGACCACGAAAAGGGCACAGAACAACGCGTAAGCCGCATCAAAACGGTGGCGGCCACGCTGTTCCCGACCGGGCGTAAGCAGCGGACGTGCCAGCAACCCTACTGGGAGCAGGAACCACAGCAGGCTGATATTCAGGTTCGACCAGCTGTAGGCCGCCAGCAGTTCATCGCGTGAGGCATCCAGCAGGCCGTAATCCAGGCTCCACGCTGGCAGCAGCAAAAATGTTGCTGCAATCAGCGCCAGCCACAGGAAAACGGGATCCCGCTTAGGCGTCGGTGAAAGAGTTAGTGTGTGTGACATAGGGTTCCCTGGTGCTTTATAGCGTTGTTTTATAAGATTGAATCGTCACAGGTATTAGGTGGTGAATAATATTGAGTAATGGTTAATCAGCGATGCTGAGAACACGGCGTTAAGCGAAACGCGAGCTTACCGCTGTGTTCCCGTTGTTTTTGCAATCAATAAAGGTCAATGCATCAAGGGCAATGAATCGAGATTATTGGCCCATTTTGACTTCGTTAACCCACTTGGAAATCAGCTCTTTACGCACGTCTGCCGCGCCGTATTTGTCCATGTCGTAGTTGATCAGTTTCAGATCCTGCAACTTCAGCGACAGCGGAGAGGCTTCGGCGGTGGTGTTGGTCAGAATCTGGTAGGACTGGCCTTTCTTCCAGGAGAGTTCCTGTGCTTCTTTTGACAGCGCCCAGTCAACGAACAGCTTGGCGTTATCCATATTGCGCGCGCCTTTCAGGATGCTGACGCCGCCAATTTCATAGCCGGTACCTTCACATGGAGAGATCAGCGTCAGCGGGGCGCCTTTCTCTTTTTCCAGCGAGTAGTCATGCAGGAAACCGATACCGATAGCGGTTTCGCCACGTGCGGCGTTACGTGCCGGGGCAATACCGGATTTGGTGTACTGCGACACGTTGGTATTCAGTTTTTTCAGGTAATCAAAGGCCTGATCCTGCCCCCAGAGCTGGGAGAAAGTTGCCAGTGCGGTATAGGCCGTACCGGAACTTTGTGGATCGGCAATCTGGATCTCGCCTTTGTAGATCGGATTGGTCAGATCTTTCCAGCACTGTGGAACGGGCAGGTTTTTCTCTTTCAGGCGGTCGGTGTTGACGCCGAAGCCGAGGATACCAACGTAAACGGCAGACGAGTAGTTGCCTTTACGTTTGGCAGGATCGCGGAACTGCGGCATGATCTGCTCAAGGTTTTTAGACTGATAAGGTTCCAGCAGATCCATTTCTCCCGCTTGAGACTGCGGATCCAGCGTGCCGCCGTACCAGACGTCAGCCTGTGGGTTTTTCTTCTCTGCATCAACTTTCGCCAGCGTACTGCCAGAGCCGTTGCGGATAAAAGAAGTTTTAACGTTGTATTTTTCACCGAAGGCCTTGGCTTCTTCCTCGCAGAAGGAGTTGGTGGCGCTACAGTAAATGACCAGGCGACCTTCGGCACGCGCGGTGGTGGTGGTAACGGCAGCAACGGTCAGTCCAGCGGCGATGAGGGTAGTTAAGGTACTCAGTTTCATGATGTTTTCCTTATAGGTGTCTATCTGTTGTTATTGCTATTTTGATGTCATCAAACGTTCCCGGCGGCTGACACCTGCCATCAGCAGCGGCATCAGTAACAATCCGATGCAGGCTGAAGCCAACGCCAGCAGAGTAAAAAATCCCGACCATCCGTAGTGTTGCAGCACCTGTGCTAGCGGCCAGCCCGCCAGCGCTGCCCCCAGATAGGCAAACAACGCCAGAAAACCTGTCACTGTGCCTGCGGCATCCTTATGGCTGTATTCCGTCGCAGCCAGACCAATCAACATCTGTGGTCCAAAAACAAAAAAGCCGATACTGAAGAAACAGGCCGCGAGCAGTGAATAGTGGTGAATCGGTGCCAGCCACAGCGCGGTCATGGTTAAAAACAGCCCTAGTGCAAACAGCAAAATCATCGGTGCGCGTTGACCACGAAACAGCAGGTCTGAACCCCAACCGGCAAACAGCGCCCCCATCAATCCGCCTAGTTCAAACAGCGACAGCGTGGCGTTCGCGCTGAGCAGGTTGAAACCGTGGCTCTCCGACAGCCAGATGTTCCCCCAGTCATTCAGTGCGATACGAATCAGGTACACCAGAATGTAGGAAAACCCGAGTAACCAGATGGTACGGTTACGTAAAATCGCATCGCGCAGAATCTGGCGCATCGGCATCGGCGGGCTCTGTTGCTCCTGACGAAGCTCCAGCGCATCGCGCCGCCACTCGCCGACGCTGGGCAATCCCTGCTGCTGCGGTTTGTCACACAGCTGCCAGCACAGCCACAGACCAATCACAATGCCGATGATGCCCGGCACCAGCAGCGCCGCCTGCCATCCCCATTCGGAGGCCAGATAGCCCGCGAGCAGGGGAACCGCCGCACCGCCGATATTGATCGAGGTATTCCAGCATCCCCACCAGAGGCCGCGCTCGTTGCGCGAATACCAACTGCTCAGCAATCTTGCGCAAGGCGGCCATCCCCAGCCCTGAAAGAACCCATTCAGCGCCCAGACAATCAATAACCCCGTGAGTGACTGGCAGTACATGAACAGAATGTTCAGCACGCCGGTAATCATCAGTCCGACGCCCATAAACCAGCGTACCTGGCTGCGATCGCACACGATGCCGGAAATAAACTTGGATGCGCCATAACAGAGATAAAACAGCGTCCCCAGCAGACCGATATCGCCTTTGCTTAACCCTAATTCCAACTGCATCACCGGCATGACGAAGTTGATGCTTTTACGCGTCAGGTAAAACGTGGCGTACCCGATGACCATGGAAATCAGCAACCGTGGTCGCCAGTAGCGATAACGCTGACTGATTTGTGTGGGTGAAAGCTGTCCCGCTGGAAACATGGGTGCCTGCATGGGGTTCTCCGTCGCGTTGAGAGAAGAGTAGGGGGATGTGAATTAAAAAGGATGAGACAAGGTTTTAGGTGGCTAGGAATAATTCCTAGCTAATCGTCTTTTTGTTTAAATTTTGTGGGCAAGTTAACAATTATGTGCGTACCGCGCGGCGTGGCAGAGTCGCCACTGGTGGCAGCTTTCACTAGCCAATTACCGCCCAACGCCTGTACGCGCTCCTCGATGCCCCGCAGGCCGAAGCCGCCGCCTGTCGGATGCGAGCTGTCTTTTTGTGCGATGCCCACGCCGTTATCAATGACGTCGAGTGTAATCAGGTCATCCTGCTGGGAAAGGCGAACGGTAATCTGCGTGGCGCTGGCGTGTTTGTTGATGTTGTTGAGCAACTCCTGCACCAACCGATAAAGGGTGAAAACCACCACGTCATCATGCGGAGGAGTGGGGAGCTGATAATCCAGCTGAAACTGGATACCGCGAGCCGAGAAGGCAAATTCATCCGCCAGATGATGCAGCGCTTTATCCAACACCATTTCATCCAGCACCGGTGGGCGCAACTGGCGCAGAAGCTGGCGGGTGGTGTGGTGGATGCGCCGCGACAGCTCGCTGATTTGTCCGGCGGCGTGTTGAGCGGCGTCGGCTGGCGCGCTGTGTTTCACTAGCATGGCCTGAATCTGAATGGCGGTGATGTTTTGGCCGATGTCATCGTGCAATTCGCGCGCGATATCTTTGCGTACGGCCTCTTCGGTATGGATGATGCGCTCCATGAGCCGTCGCCGGGTTTTCAACTCCTGCTCCAACTGATGGCGATAGCGCTGGAGCCGCTGTGCCAGCTGTTGCTGACGGCTTATCGCGATCCCCAGCCCAATGCCGAGCAGCGCCTGCGTAGAGAGAAAGAGTTCCAGCTCGCGCAGATCGTCGAAAGCACCGCTCACCTGACGCGTGACGGCAATCATCAGGCTACCGAGTACGGCGGAGAGTACGCCGCCTTGCCAGCCGAATTTATACGCCATGACCACGTTAGGCAGAAAAACGAAAATCAGCAGCAGGCGTTCCATCTCAGGCGTGAACGTCATTTGCAGGCAAACGCCGATAGAAAAAAACAGCGAGCACCAAATCAGCAGCGAGGTGCGCAGAGGCGGATCGGGGATCTCCTGTGCCAGCAGCGTCTGCAAATGCTGTTGTTTGATGTATTCGTACAGCAGATAGATGAACGGGATCAGCAGGACGCCGCCGGTAAACGTCGCCAGCAGCGTTTGTGTCAGCTGCGAGTGTAACCAGGGGCCGATAGCGATGCCGTGCAGAACGGTATTGAGCGTCAGCGCTGCCAGCAATAGCAGGAGTCGCTGCCAATAAAGCGTATAGCGATGCCAGATTTTATGCGTGATGATGGCCGGAATCAGACTGAGGAACGGGGAAAGTAGCAGCAGCGACCGCGTTATGAGCTGCTCGCTGATAAGCCAGCTCTGGATGGCGATTTCTGCAAGCAGCAAGGTCGGCCAGTACTTTCTAGGCAGCAAAATCATCAACGCCAGCCGCAGCCCTTGCGGCAACAGCAGCGCCGCCTGCTGGCCGTTGTTGCTCAAATAGAAACTGATAGTCCACAGCGCCAGCCAAATCAGGCTATAGAAAAAGGCCAGAAACAGCGTCATGCCGATGACGTGCAGGCGGCGCATGATTTACTTCCCAGCCAGTAGTTGGTGTTGCAGTGCAAAGTGCACCAGCTCTACCGTGGATTCGCACTGTAATTTACTGAGAATATTGGCGCGGTGAACGTGAACGGTCTTATGGCTGAGCTCGAGCTGTTCAGCGATGCTTTTCACACTAATCCCGTTGATCAGCAGGCTGAATATTTCCCGCTCGCGCGGGGTTAGCGCCAGCAGCTCTTTCGGTGGCTGCTGCTGATGGCGAATGGCGTGTAGTGCATCGGCACACAGGTAAAGGCCACCGCTGCTGACCACGCGAACCGCCTGCACTAACTCTTCCGGGCCACAGCGCTTCGTGAGATAGCCGCCTGCACCTGCATCCAGCGCGCTTTGTACAAATGCGGTGGTGTCATAGATGCTTAGAATAATGGCGCGAAAATTGGGGCGTTGCTGACGCAGGCGGGTTAATAGCGACAGGCCGCTTTCATCCGGCATGGCAATATCAATCACGGCAACGTCAATCGGCTGTTTGAGTAGATGGGGCCACGCCTGCGCCGCCGAAGCATATTGTCCAACGACCTGAATGTCATTTTCTAATGTCAGAAGCTGTGCAAAGCCAGACCGTACAACGATGTGATCGTCAACCAAAGCCACATTAATCATGGTTTCGCCGTGTGAATTCAAGGTCATCAAAACGTCATAATGCGGGGGAATCAAGAGGCGAGCAATAGCAGATAGGTAAAATGGAATCGGCTTAACAGATATATCCGTCATACTTCAAGCTGCTTGTTCGTTGGCTGCCCTTACTCACCCCAGTCACTTACTTGAGTAAGCTCCTGGGGATTCGTGCGGTTGCCGCCTTCACGCAACTCGAATTATTTAGGATATATATCACTCTTTATTGACCGAATGATGAAAAGCATATTGATAGAACGCGGAGTTATTTGACTCGGTTAATCGAGAGACATACTGTTTTTCTCTTTAACTCCATGTAGTTATAAAACAGTGTAGCTACAAATCAATGTAGTTACGATGTCAGGGAATCGGAATGATGAAGAAATGGCGTATAGCGCTGGTGGCGGGAATGGTCACGGCGGCGATGGCGTTGACCGCATGCGATAGCGCAAGCAATTCTGCCAACCACATTAAAGTCGGCGTGATTAACGGTGCGGAACAGGACGTCGCCGACGTCGCGAAGAAAGTGGCAAAAGAGAAATATGGCCTAGATGTCGAGCTGGTGGGTTTCAGCGGTTCGCTATTGCCGAACGAGGCGACGGATAAAAGTGATTTGGACGCGAACGTCTTTCAACATCGTCCTTTTCTGGAACAGCAAAACCGCGAACACGCTTATAAGCTGGTGGCGGTAGGAAATACCTTCGTTTTCCCGATGGCGGGTTATTCGAAGAAGATTAAAAATATCAACGATCTGAAAGCTGGCGACACTATCGCGATACCTTTCGATCCTACAAATCTGGGACGCGCGCTGTTATTACTGGAGAAAACCGGATTAATTACGCTGAAGCCTGATACAGGCTTATTGCCGACGGTACTGGATATTACGACCAATACGCACAACCTACGTATTATGGAAGTGGAAGGGGCGCAGTTGCCACGTTTATTAGACGACCCGAAAGTGACGGTGGCGATCATTAGCACGACCTATATTCAGCAAACGGGCTTAACGCCAACGAAAGACGGTATTTTTATTGAGGATAAAGAGTCACCGTATGTGAATATTATTGTGACTCGTGAAAATAATAAAGAGGCGGAAAACGTCAAAAAATTTATTCAGGCCTATCAGTCTGATGAAGTTGAACAGGCTGCGAACCGTATTTTTAATGCTGGCGCAGTAAAAGGATGGTAGCGATAATAATTTGAAGGCTATGATGCAGTCACCTTTATTAATAAGGTGGCTGCAAATTAATTAAATAAGAAACTATTCGCAAGGTTCTTTTTTTATTAAACTCGATTAATAAGCGTAATGAATTCTCTTATATACACTCTGTAATTGTCGAAGGCGTGTTATTTATTTTGTTAATTAACACCTCAAATGACATTACTATTCACTCATTGTAAAAAGGAAAATTTATGGCTTATCCAACAACGAATCTTACTGGGATTATTGGTTTTGCAAAAGCGGCGAATGTTACCGGAGGGACTGGCGGTAAAGTTGTTACGGTAAATTCTCTGGCCGATTTTAAATCAGCCGTGAGCGGTTCCACAAAAACGATTGTGGTGCTGGGCGCATCGCTGAAAACATCTGCACTAACCAAGGTGGTATTTGGCAGTAATAAAACCATCGTTGGTTCTTTCGGTGGCGCTAATGTACTGACCAATATCCACCTGCGTGCTGAGAGCAATTCATCCAACGTCATTTTCCAGAATCTGGTTTTTAAACATGATGTTGGCATCAAAGATAATGATGATATCCAGCTGTATTTGAACTACGGTAAGGGGTATTGGGTGGATCACTGTTCATGGCCTGGGCATACGTGGAGTGATAACGACGGTAGCCTCGATAAACTGATTTATATCGGTGAGAAGGCGGATTACATCACGATCAGTAACTGCTTATTCTCAAACCATAAATATGGTTGCATCTTCGGCCATCCGGCAGATGATAATAACAGCGCCTACAATGGCTATCCGCGTTTGACTATCTGCCATAACTATTACGAAAATATTCAGGTTCGTGCACCCGGCCTGATGCGTTATGGTTATTTCCACGTCTTCAACAACTATGTCAATAAATTCAACCTGGCCTTTACGGTTGCGCAGAATGCCAATGTACTTTCTGAACGTAACGTATTCGGTACCGGCGCGGAAAAGAAAGGGATGGTTGACGATAAAGGCAATGGTTCAACCTTTACGGATAATGGCAGTTCACCGGCTGCCGTGGCGAGTAAATCGCCTGCGGCTAAATGGACGGCGTCATCTAACTATTCATACAGTTTGATGACCACGTCAGCGGCGAAATCCTGGGTGGTTTCTAATTCCGGCGCGCAAAATAGTGCGCTGAAATTCCCGTCGTAATCGTTGATTTACGTTCCTGTGTTCACAGTATTTTATTGTGAAGTGAAATGCATTAAATACTGAGTTTGTCTCACTATGCCACTCGGCGAATTCATTTATGCCGAGTGGCATAGTTATTTTTTTATTCAACGAAATATAATAGACTCGTTAAGAAATTAAGCAGCGATATCATTTCTCGGACTGTGAGTGAAATACCACTCGACCGTTTTCTTAATTAACTCTTCCGTCGCATCCACATAGTGTTGCGGTGATGTTCTGACTTCCTGCTCCAGAATCAGAGGAAGCTCGGTACAACCCAGAATAATTTTCTTAACGCCAGCCTGCAACAGGCGATCTTTTACTGGTGACAGCATGCTATAGGCGCCGGCGATATCACCGGATTTATAAGCGTAGATGCTTTCCATTACCTGGTGTTGGTCTGCATCATCTGGCGTGTAGCACTCAATATTATCGGTAATCAGGTTGTCCTGATAAATTCTCGCTTTGACCGTCGCCGTCGTCGCCAACAGGCCGACGCGTGTAGTGTTGGCATGTTTAATCGCCTGACAGGTCACATCAATAATGCTGATCATTTCTGCACGGCACTGCTTTTTTAAGTCATTAAACCAATAGTGCGCGGTATTGCACGGGATAATGATGCATTCAGCGCCCGCGTTTTCGAGAATTTTCATATATTGCAGCATTTTATCCAGCGGTGACGCGCTGTGCTGGAGAATGCATTTCGTTCTGTCAGGGATATCAGGAATAGAAACCGCAATCATCGGAATATGGTCTTGATCCCGATACGCTGGCGTGTTTTTGATCAGTTTTTGCATCGCATCGACGGTAGCACCCGGCCCCATACCACCAAGAATTCCCACGAGACTGTTCATGCTGTTAACCCTGTAGCATTATGAAATTAAAAGGATAATCGCACACTGGCGGGCAATGTGAATTGCTAAATTCCCATCTGCTATGTATGATTTGCATAACTATTGGCATCCCTATGCTTTTATTGGTTTTAACCGCGTTCGGTGGGAAGCCTCTTTATTGGCGATACGAACGTTGGCATAGAGAGCGAAAACATGACGCTGAGCGTTTTGAGTGAGGGACGATGCTGAATAATATCGAAACCAAGTGGCTGTATGATTTTATCGTGCTGGAAGAGCACCGGAGTTTTACGCTGGCGGCCGAGAAGCGGAATATCTCTCAATCTTCATTCAGTCGGCGAATTCAGGCGCTGGAAGCGGCGGTTGGCTTTGATATTTTCGACCGCAGCGCGTTGCCGCTACAGTTAACCGAGCAGGGGCGCGTGTTCCACGCCTATATCCGCAATACGCTGGATGACTTGGAGTATCAACTCAATAAGCTGCACGGCGGGGACAATTACAAGAATAAGATCACCATCGCCGCGGCGCATTCGCTGTCGGTATTCATCATGCCTGAGCTGTTAAAAGACGTGCCGGATCCGCAGGAAAAAATCTTCTATGTCGAATCGATCGATGTGGATGAAGCGGTACTGAATCTCAAAGAAGGGCGCAGTGACTTCATTTTCTCATTCTACAATGAGGATCTGATGGGAGAGCCCTTCATGCACGAGAAGATACTGGAATCACGGCTTTATCCGGTCTGTGCGTGTGATAGCACAGGGAAGCCGCTGTTTGATGTCAGCGCCTCATCGGTGCCGCTACTCAACTATACCGAGACGAGCTACATGGGGCGTCAGGTCAGCCGCTACTTATCCAGCGTCGACAGCGATAAGTTTACGGTCAATTTCGTTTCTTCCATGAGCGACTTGCTCAAACGTATGACGAAGAAAGGTTATGGTATCGCCTGGCTGCCGGACTATTCCATTCAGGAAGAGCTGAAAAACAAAGAGCTGACGATCCTGAGCATGGAAAATGCCGTGATCCGCATGGGCGTTTATCTCTATCGTCTCGATGCGCGGTTGAACGTGGCTTCTGAGAAATTCTGGCGCTACATGAAAGGGCTGTCATCAGCATCTGGACTCTAAACGTCGTCACTGCGTTGGCAGTGCAACGAGAGATAAAAAAATAGCGGCCCGAAGGCCGCTATAGATGAACGATTCACTCACTCAGCATTAGCTATTTTGCGTAGCCTGCTGAGGTTCCTTGTAGGCGACGACTTCGTCGGTAACCTCTTCATTCTCATCATCATCGTGGATGTCTTTTTCCAGACTGGCCACAACAGCGGTAGAGATACTGTTACCGATGACGTTAGTTGCAGTACGGCCCATATCCAGGAACTGGTCGATACCGATGATCAGCAGGATACCGGCTTCCGGCAGGCTGAACATCGGCAGCGTTGCGGCAACCACTACGATAGAAGCACGCGCTACGCCCGCCATTCCTTTACTGGTAATCATCAGCGTCAGCAGAATCAGGATTTGCTCAGTAACACTCAGGTCGATGTTGTAAGCCTGTGCGATAAACAGAATCGCAAAGGACTGGTACATCATAGAACCGTCGAGGTTGAACGAGTAACCGAGCGGCAGCACAAAGCTGGTGACTTTTTTCGGCACGCCGAATTTGGTCAGTGCTTCCATGGTTTTCGGGTAGGCAGATTCACTGCTCGCCGTTGCGAAAGCCAGCATGGTAGGTTCACGAATCAGCTTCGCCAGTCTAACGATGCCTTTGCCCAGGAACAGGTAGCCAACCAGGAACAGAACGCCCCACAGTACGCCCAGACCGAGGTAGAACTCACCGATCAGTTTACCGAAGTCGTAAAGCAGGCCCAGACCTTGTGTGGTAATCGCGGAAGCGATTGCGGCAAAGACAGCAATAGGAGCCAGCGCCATCACGTAGTCGGTCACGCGGAACATCACTTTGGTCAGTTCTTCGATCATGGAGATGATCGTGGTCGCGTGCTTGTTTTTGCCTTTTACATAGGCAAGCGCGGAGCCGAAGAACAGAGAGAACACCAGAATTTGCAGGATCTCATTGTTCGCCATCGCTTCGACGATACTTTTCGGGAAGATATGGCTGATGAAGCTCTTAAGCGTAAAGCTATCGGTGTTCAGACCTGTTGCAATATGCTGTGCAGGGATTTCGAGATTCATGCCTCCGCCAGGTTGGAACAGGTTGGCGAAGACCATACCGATGAGCAGGGAAATGAACGAGGCGCTGACAAACCAGATCATCGCTTTCATACCGATACGACCAACGGCAGAAGAGTTTCCTCCCATGCTTGCCAAGCCGGAAACCAGCGTAGCGAAGACCAGTGGCGCGATGATCATTTTGATCAGGCGCAGGAAGATATCGGTAACCATGTTGAAATAAGATGCAACTTCTTTTGCTCGACTGCCGTCAAGATATTGATGGCAAGCCCAGCCGATTAATATTCCCAGGACGATAGCCAAGACTATCTGTACAAGTAACTTCTGCCTTTGCATATAAACCTCATGTTGATGAATTGATTCAGACAACACAATATTATTGCCGCGTGATGGCTGGTGCTTTCCCTGAATACACCAATCCCTCACCCGAACCTGTTATTGGGGTGTTGTGTCTGCCCGCCGATATTACAACGATTCTTGCTTTTTACATTTTTTTTCTGCGGATTGTTATGTAATTGTGATCTTTGTCATGCGAAAAATGCATGTCCTTGTCGCTTGTAATGATAAATGGGGATGTGATGCGCAGATCGCGTAAATCGTGATGTTTTTATTAATTCATTATTAAACAATGGGTTAAATTGATTTTTTGCAGGTAAAAGCAGATGGTTCAAGGTGTTGAAGTAGTGTTGCTAATGATATGTGGCGATACATCAATAAAACAGATGGTGAATTACTTAAAGATTAAGTAAAAATAAAAGAACAATTAACGAAAACTTTATATACATGATATTTTATAAAAAAATTAATTTTTTAATTATTTAAATCGTGACTTTGTTTTTGTGTTATTGGCTTCATTCTTTTGTTATGAAGTTTGAGTTTAATTATTGTTCTATGTGTTTCTATTTGTAACTGCTCGGGCATTTAGAGTGTTTAAAATGGTGTTTTTTATTTTTTAAACATATGTTACTGATGATTTGAGACCTCGCTGTTGGTTATTTCACCGAAAAAGATCGATGCTGACTTTATCGTGGCACGCTTTTTCCAGATGCTTTTTCATCCAGTCTGCCGCTGTTTCGATCTCTCCCCGTTGCAGGAAATCCAGAATCGTCAGATGCTCTGCAATCTGTTCCAACCGCTTAGGATTGAAGGCTGGACTCCCTTGTCGATATTCCACCAGACGCCGTAACTGATTGATTCGTTGCAAGCTATGGTGGGCGAAGCGGTTGCCGCTACAGGCAAGCAGCGTTTCATGAAAGTGCGTATTGGCATCGAACATTTCATGCGGTGTGAGCGTCAGGTAACCGCCATTGAGAATGTCTTCCTGCTGCTTACGACAGGCGTTGAGCGTGTGTTGATCGATACGAAACTGCGGCGACAGCAGACTGAGCGGCTCGACCAGCAATCGGAACGTAAAACTTTCCTCATAGGCCGTGACGGAATCGATAATCGGCGTGGTTCGCCAGCCCTGACCGGTGCGGAACTCCAGCCAACCTTCCTGTTGAATACGCGTCAGAACGTTACGCAGTACGGAGCGGGACACCTGACATTCTCGCATCAGATCCACTTCTGAAAACTGCTCCGGCAACCGACGGGAGAGGCGCATATCGACAATCTTCCGGTAGAGAGGCTCTTCGCTGCTGGCGGCTAACTCTGTGACCAGATCCCCCAGTTCATGGGCATGGCGATCGAGGTAAAACCCCCGGTTGCGGTGGTAATGCAGCATGCCTTTTTCCGTCAGATACAGCAGCGCGACCTTGACCGGCGTGCGCGAGGCGTTCAATACCTGCGCCAGCGACGATTCGATCAGATGAGCGCCGGGCGGCAACTGCTCGCGGCGAATATAGGCGACAATCTGTCTGACAATCCTTGTCTGTAGGGGAGTTAAAGCCATGGCTATCCTGCTATGTCGTTTAGGGTGTTACGAGGAATCTTTATGTTCTTGTCAGTACGGCTCGCCTGCCAGCAGGGAACGCTCCGGCCAGGCCGGAGCAATCCTGTTTTACTGGTGATAGAACGGAAATGCGCCGAAGACAATACCACCGACCAGCAGCGACAGGCTGACAAAAATCGCCCATTTGATTGCAAAGCGTTGGTGATCGCCGATGTCCACTTTTGCCAGGCTGACCAGCAGGTAAAGCGACGGCACTAGCGGGCTGAGCAGGTGGAACGGCTGGCCGACAATCGACGCACGGGCGATCTCCTCTGGGGTAATACCATAGTTGACCGCCGTCTGGGCGATAACCGGTAAGATTCCGAAATAGAACGCGTCGTTGGACATCAAAAAAGTAAACGGCAGGCTAATAAGCGCGGTGAACACCGCAAGATACGGGCCGAAACTTTCTGGTATCACCTGCAACAGGCTCTTCGCCATGGCATCCACCATGCCCGTACCGGATAAAATCCCGGTGAAAATCCCAGCGGCGAAAATAAGTGATGTCACCGCGAGCACGTTAGCAGCGTGTGAGCCGATCCGCGCTTTTTGCTCCTCCAACTTGGGATAGTTGAGCATGACGGCGATAGCGAAGCCGACCATAAACAGCACCTGAATAGGCAGAATGCCGATCACCAAAAACACCAGAAGCAGGGTGGTCAGAATAAAGTTAGGCCAGAACATTTTAGGGCGGCGGTTGGCGTCGCTTTCTTCGTCGCTGCCGTTGCCCAGATTGATCGATGCATTCTGGAAGCTGCTGACATCAATGATCCCCAGCCGTTTGCGCTCCTGTAGACCCAGAAACACGGCCACGCCGACCAGCGTCAGGCTGGCTAAAACAATCGCCGGGAGCATGGGAAGGAAAACGTCCAGTGCATCAACGCGCAATGCGGCAGCGGCACGCGCCGTCGGGCCACCCCAAGGGGAAAGGTTCATCACGCCGCTGGCGATGTTAACCAGACAGGTCAACCCGAGCACGCTCATACCTAATCGCTGATAGAGCGGCAGGAAGGCGGCAATCGCGATCATATAGGTCGTCGTGCTGTCGCCGTCCAGCGCGACCATCAAGGTTAATACGGCGGTGCCGACCAACACCTTCAGCGGATCGCCTTTAACCAGACGGAGAATGAAACGTACTAGCGGATCGAACAGTCCGGCATCGATCATGATGCCGAAGTAGAGAATAGAGAACGTCAGCATAACGCCGGTTGGTGCCAGCGTCTTGATGCCGTCCAGCATCATCGCTCCCAGCCCCTGATAGAAACCTGCGGCCAGTGCGAACAGAGTAGGGACAAGAATCAGCGCGATTAGCGCAGACATCCGCTTGGTCATGATCAGGTACATAAAGCAGATGACCATAGAGAAACCGAGAATAGTGAGCACAGTGAATCTCCTGTTTTTTATTATATTCTGAATAACTTACTGCCTTTCTTTCGGCGAGTTTGGGGTACAAAAAGCCGTACAGTTTTTTATAACTGCATATCGAAAGGGATGAAATTAGGTTATTTCCCGACGTCAGCGACGTTCAGAAGAATACGAATGAAAGGCGGGGATTAGCTTCCAGGGTCGATACGAATAATAAAGGACAGATAATGAGGGAGCGATAAGATAACGGTAATCGGTAACATAAACGACCTCTATGCGAGCAATAATAATATTCCTTTTATCCCCGCCAGCGTCCATCTAACCGATTGTTTAGTAATTATTTTAATCGACTTGATAACAGCCGCTACAAGGGGCTCTTTTTGTTAAAAACAAATTAAAGCATTGTAAAATGAAACGCAAATTGCGCTAAATTGGAATAAAAAACAATTGGGCGAAGGGAAGTGCGGTGATAGCCAACATAATTTTAAAAGATAAACAGAGGTGTGAAAATTTAAGTTGTGCGTAGAAATTTATTATCGATTAACGGAAATTTATCCGTTTTCATTAATGAAATTTTACAAGATGAGGTGGGGAATAAAGGCATTATCGGTGAGGAAGGTTAAACGGTGTCTAAACCATCTATACTCGTCATACTTCAAGTTACATGTGCGTTGGCTACGTTCAGTCACCCGAATCACTTACCTGAGTAAGCTCATCGGGATTCCTTCGCTTGCCGCCTTCCTGAAACTCGAATTATTTAGAGTATGTATTTTCCTAAGCCGCCACGGCTTTTACCTGACGGCTTAGGTTCGCGGCGGCTTAGGTCAGGGTGATTAACTGACGTTTTCTGCGGTGCTGCGCAGCCGATCTTTCAACTGGCTGTATTCCTGCTGTACATAATTCTCTGCTGCCTGCTGATCGTCGATGGCTTCCAGCTTCACGGCGCAGTGTTTGTATTCCGGCGTTTTGGATACCGGATCGAGATGATCCAGCGTCAATTCATTGCAGGCACCGATCCACCACTGGTAGGTCATGTAGACGGCACCTTTATTGATGCGCTCGCTGACGGCAACGCGAGAGATCACCTTGCCGCGTCGTGACGAAATCCAGGCTAGCTGCTGATCGCGGATGCCTAAACGCTCAGCGTCATAGGGGCTAACCTGCACGTAGCCCGGTTCATCCGCCAGAGTTTGTAATGCGGTGCAGTTGCCCGTCATGGAACGGCAGGAGTAATGGCCAACTTCGCGCACGGTGCACAAGACCAGCGGGTAATCTTCATCCACCAGTTCCATCGGCGGTCGCCATTCTGCGGTGAGCAGCAGGCCTTTCCCGCCGGGACGATCGAAGTGATTACCGGCATACAGCCACGGTGTGCCGGGGCTGTCCTCCGTTGGGCACGGCCACGGCACATAGCCCAGTCCTGCCATTTTCTCGTAGGTCGCGCCGTAATACAGCGGGCAGAGTTCTCGCAGCTCGTCCCAGATCTCCTGCGTATTGTTATAGTGCATCGGATAACCGAGCGCCGTTGCCATCAGGCTGATGATTTCCCAGTCGGGTTTGACATCGCCCTGCGGCTCCACAGCTTTATAAAAGCGCTGGAAGCCTCGGTCGGCGGCGGTATAAACCCCTTCGTGCTCGCCCCAGGAGGTTGCGGGTAAAATCACATCGGCAATCGCGGCGGTCTTGGTCATGAAAATGTCCTGGACGATCAGCAACTCCAGCTCGTTGAACGCATTGCGCAGCATCGACAGATCCGGCTCGGTTTGCAGCGGATCTTCGCCCATCACGTAGTTGGCTCGGATCTTCCCTTCTTTTATCTTGTGCGGGAGATCGGTCAGCGAGTAGCCAATTTTGTCGGAGAGTTCAGGCACGCCCCAGGCATCGGCAAATTTCGCCAGTACCGCTTTATCCGTGACGTTTTGATAACCGGGGAACATATTGGGCAGCGCCCCCATATCGCAGGCACCCTGTACATTGTTTTGCCCACGCACTGGCCCGACGCCAACGTTTGGACGCCCCAGATTCCCGGTCAGCAGGGCCAGGCCGGACAGCCCTTTGACTACATCCACACCTTGGCCCCACTGCGTCACGCCCATTCCCCATAGAATGGTGGCGGACGGCGCCGCGGCATAGATCCGCATCGCGTCGCGAATCAATTTCGGCGA
The DNA here is from genome assembly GCF_026800125.1 of Pectobacterium jejuense. Classification (NCBI taxonomy): domain Bacteria; kingdom Pseudomonadati; phylum Pseudomonadota; class Gammaproteobacteria; order Enterobacterales; family Pectobacteriaceae; genus Pectobacterium; species Pectobacterium jejuense. The sequence goes on from NZ_JAPQKX010000001.1 coordinate 49,786, forward strand.
CAGTCCGGTGATGTCAGCGACATACTCCGGCGTGTATTTCGCGACGGTCTTGCTGAATTCTTCGAAGCCTTCGGTATGGCGGGCGACGTACGCTTTATCGTAGTGGCCTTCGTTAATCAGCACGTTAGCGAACGCGTTGACCAATGCCATGTTGGAACCATTTTTCAACGGCAGCCACAAATCGGCGATGCGGGCGGTTTCAATATGGCGCGGATCGCACACGATGATTTTTGCTCCGCGCGCTTTGGCTTTCAGGATCCGACGTGCCACGATGGGGTGTGAGTCTGCGGCGTTGTAGCCAAAAATCAGGATGCAGTCGGTTTTTTCGATTTCGCAGATAGAGTTGCTCATTGCGCCATTGCCCAGCGTAACCTGTAGCCCGGCAACCGAAGGGCCGTGGCAGAGTCGGGCGCAGCAGTCGACGTTATTATTCCCGGTGACCGCCCGGGCAAATTTCTGCATCACATAATTGGTTTCATTACCGGGACCGCGTGACGAGCCGGTGTGCATAATCGACTCGGCACCGTACTTCTCTTTAATCGCCTTCAGACGGGAGCTGGCGAAACCGATAGCTTCATCCCAGGATACAGCCTCAAAGGGGGCACCTTTCTGACGTCGAATCAGCGGCTGCTTTAAACGCGGCGTCAGAATTTTCGTGTCGTTAAGAAAATCCCAGCCGTAATAGCCTTTCAGGCATAGTTCACCTTCATTGGTGACGCCGTTTGCCCCTTCCGCACCAACCACTTTGCCGTTCTCTACCAGCAGGTTAATTTTGCAGCCTGACCCGCAATACGGGCAGACGGTAAGCACTTTCTGCATGATTATTCTCCAAAGCCAAGTCTTGGATCGTAAGAACTGCATTTCTGCGGCAGGCTGTTGATGCAGTCATCTAACCTTCGATAATCACCGATAAAGAAAATTAATTTACTGATCGTGGTCATGCTCAGGGCGATGATAAATCGTCCTAACGCGTTGAGTGCTGCGACCTTTTTCCATAGGACATTCGTCTGGAAAATAACCTGACAGCGTATTCATCCTCTTTATCCGTTAATGCCTATACTGTTTTTGACGATATTAACTCTATGTGCCACCGATTGGGCTGGGGTAGTCATGCCTGTCGGCTGTTTAAAACAACGGAAATTGGTATCTCAAGGAAGATAACGCATTCTATTCGTTAATTTTTTTAGCTTAGTTTCCCATCTAATGGGGCATGAATCAGGGAATTCCAGAACGTCTGTTAGCTCGCGTGGGATAAGGGCGCGAGACAACGGGCGGCACCGTCATGGGTAAAAAGTAAATACTTTTCCGACAGAGCGTGCGGGCGGTATTTGTTAACGTCGCGGAGTGCATTATGGAATTTCTAAGAAATGTCAGCATAAAATTAATGGTGCTGATCATAGTGGCTTCCCTGTTAGTGGCATGGGGAGTGGCATCAGGATTCAGTCTTTACTCGCTTTATCAGGTTACGAATTTGCTTGATAAAAGTGAGACTCAGCGAAAAACGTATTCCCATCTGGTCTATGGCGCCGATCAATATTTTCGGGCTGTAACTCGTATGGAAAGAACCATGGATTATTTGCAGCGCAATGAGCCAGAAAACGCCAAACAGACGTTGGAAATGGCACAGAGTGCGATCAAAAACACCAAAGAAGCGCTGGATAAGTTCCAGACAGCGGAGCACGTTGGTGTCGATCAGGCAACGGTTGATGCGGTGAAGAATACCTGGAACACACTGATCTCTTCTTCTATCGATCCGATGAATGCGGCGCTGCAACGCAACGATCCCGAAGCATTCCGACAAATTTTCCGCTCAGTTTATCCTCCTGTCAGCCTGACGTTTGGAGAGAATATCAAGCGATATTCGGACGGTATTACCGCCTCTTCGTTGATTCCAAGTGTGAATGAACACAATGATAAAAACCGCAATGCACTTATTGCAGGGATGTTCATTGGGATCATTGTGCTGATTTTCACCGAGTATTACCTGAGAAACTATTTGGTGATACCGATTGCCGTACTGAAATCGCACCTGTCGCAGCTGACTGCGGGCCGCTTAGGCTGTGAACTGGCGGAATTCGGCAAGAACTGTGCAGGGCGGTTGATTCCCGATATCAAGCGGTTGCAGAAAAGTTTGCGTGATACGGTGACCGTCATCCGGCAAAGTACGACGGAAATCAACAACGGGACGTCGAACATTAAGGATGGCAATGATGATCTTTCCAGCCGTACGGAGCAGCAGGCTGCGGCACTGCAGCAGACGGCTGCGAGTATGGAAGAGATTAGTTCGACGGTGCGTCAAACCACCGATCACGTACATCAGGCACGTAAGCTGGCGCAGGACGCCGCCGACATGGCGAAAAAAGGTGGGGATATCAGCACCAATGTGATGACGACGATGGAAGGGATCAGTGCCAGTTCCCGGCAAATTTCCGATATCACCTCGGTGATTAATAGCATCGCATTCCAGACCAATATTTTGGCGCTGAACGCGGCGGTTGAAGCGGCGCGTGCGGGTGAACAAGGACGAGGGTTTGCCGTGGTGGCGGGTGAGGTTCGAACTCTGGCGCAGCGCAGTGCGCAGGCGGCGAAAGAGATTGAGGCGCTGATTGCGGAATCGGTTTCGCGGGTAGAAACTGGCGCGGGACAGGTGAAACAATCCGGCGAAGCAATGACGTCAATTATCACCGCTATCGCCCACGTGAACGATCTGATTAGCGAAATCGCAGCGGCAACGGATGAACAAACGCGCGGTATTACGCAAATTAGCCAGGCAGTGCATGAAATGGATAGCGTCACGCAGCAAAATGCACTGTTGGTGACCCAATCGGCGGAAGCGGCCGCCCGTCTGGATGAACAATCCAGTGAGCTATCTGCCGTGGTGGATGTGTTCGATCTGGATTCAGATTGCGATCCGACAATGTCTTTTTCCCGTCAGGCGGTCTCCGCCCCCGTCCATCGCGCGGTTGGGCAGAGTGCTACGCCGCTACTGTCGGCACAGGGTCGCAACGGTGAAGGATGGGAAAAATTCTGATCCGTAGCGGGTTAACTACGCGACAGACGTTGAACGTAAGATAGCCCACGAGGCGGGTTGCGAGCCGGGCGGAAAGGAATCTGCTCGGTTCTGTTGATCGCGGGTTATCGCTTGAACGTCAGGTTGACTTGAATAGCAGTGTCATCGCCTAAAAATAATCGGTGAAGCGCGTTAGCCGTGACGCGTGTAATGCGTTGGATTACTGAGGGAAAATGGCGTTTTTCTCTGTAAATCTGACTGTGTTAATGTAAAGAAATGCCATTTTAAGACGGGTGTATCTAGCGTTTGGATGGCTTATTTAAAATAGTGGCATAGTTATTGCTATATTTAATTGGTGGTTTTTTGTCGTTTTTGAGATTAAAAAGCTGTGTTTTTCTGGGGTTATAGAAATAAAACGGAATTTATTGGCATTCAGTTAAATTTGAAATTATTTGTTACACACTAAAGTGGTTGTTGCTCATGTTTTCGTGACGTAAATCAAGACAGATGGCGGCTTCAAAGTGATAATAAGAATAAATATCATTTGTGCTTCATCACTCGCTTATGTCTATCTGGCAAAAAACGCTTCTCGTGTTGTGTTGGCTGTTGAGTTGTTCAGTGGCAGTTGCCGCGACCGATTACGCCTCATTTATTCAAGATATCGAAACCCGGCTGGATAAAACGGCTCAGCTCTATGAGCAACAAAAGCCGGATGATGCCCGCACCGAAGTTCAGATGGCCTATTTCGAGGTGTTTGAAAACCTTGAAGGCTCCATCCGTATCAACATTTCCGCGCAGAAAAGCTATCAGTTGGAAGCGACCTTCGGTGAAATCCGCCGCATGATTGGCGAAGGAAAACCGCAGGCCGAGGTGCAGGCCAAAATTTCCTGGCTGAAGGGCGAACTGGATGCCGTTCTGCCGGTGCTGTCGGAAGGACACAAGCTGGTCGCACAGGAGCAGCACGGTGCCTATGACAATGCTGAGATCGCGCCGTACTGGCAGCAGAGTTTCAAAATCATCGATGACCAGCTCGCGCAGGCCGTGACCGAATATCAGGCTGGCGATTACAAAAAGGCCAGCCAGAGCGTGCAGCAGGCGCACTATCAGGGTTTTAAAAACTCTGAAATGGAGATGTCGGTCAGACAGAATCGCTCAGCGCAGCAGGCCGCCTCCATTAATCAACAATTCTCCGCGCTGATTACCCTAGCCAGTCAACCCGATCAACTGACGGATGTCGCCTATCGGGTCACCACGCTGTTGCAGGATATCGAAGATGTCCTGCCGGGATTGCCAACAACGCGAGACAGCCAGCAGGCCACGGCAACACCTGCCGCGAACGCCGATACGGGTGCCGTGCCGGACGCAAACTGGGCGAAAGTCGCCGATGATATCAATCAGGCCATTGCCGTGGCGATCGCGCAGTACCGTCAGGGTCAGGTCAAACCTGCCATCATGGCGGTGCAGGACACCTATTTCGATCTGTTTGAAGCCACCGGCATGGAGAACAAAATTGGTTCTCGCGATGCGGCGTTCAAATCGACGCTGGAAGGGTATTTCACCCGTCTGGTGAGCCTGATGAACGCCAAACAGCCTGCGGAGCAGCTGCAAGGGCAGGCCGATGCGTTGCAGCAGGAACTGGCGAAGGCGGTGACCATGCTGGGCGACGGCGGCGAAACACACTGGAGCCTGTTGATCTACAGCCTGCTGATTATTGTGCGCGAAGGGCTGGAAGCCTTGCTGATTGTGGCGGCGATCGTGGCCTATCTGGTGAAAAACAATCAGCAGGACAAGCTGCCGCTGATTCGCCAGTCGGTTTACGTCGCACTGCTGTGTAGCGTGATTACCGCTGTCATTTTCCAACTCGTGTTCACCAATTCCGGTGCCAGCCGTGAGCTGCTGGAAGGCATTACGATGCTGATTGCCGTCGTGATGCTGTTCTTCATGAGCTACTGGCTGTTGTCCAAAGTGGAAGCACGGCATTGGAAGGCCTATCTGGAAGGTAAACTGTCCCATTCGCTAAGCAGCGGCTCAATGATTGGCCTGTGGCTCACCAGCTTTCTGGCCGTGTACCGCGAAGGCGCGGAGACGGTGCTGTTCTATTACGCGCTGGTCGGTGATGCCAGCAACATGGCGGGGCACCTCTCCATTCTGGCCGGGTTTGCCATCGGCTGTGTGATCCTGCTGATCGCCTACTTCGTGATGCGCTACACCATCGTCAAACTGCCGCTGAAGCCGTTCTTCATGTTTACCGGCTGCTTTATGTACCTGATGGCGTTTGTGTTCGCGGGTAAAGGCGTGCTGGAACTGATCGAAGGCAAGCTGTTTGAACCAACGCTGCTGACCGGCGTGCCGGAAATCAGCGGGTTGGGGATTTATCCTTATGTGGAAACGCTGATTCCACAAGGGGTGCTGGTGGTCGCGGCGTTAATCGCCCTGTGGGTGATGCGGCGCAGGGCGTCTGCCGTCTGATAAAGCAAGCATCCGACGTTAATTTACTACTGAAAGCAATAAGAGCAGCAAATAACCATAACAACCCCAATCGCTTGGCGAATTAAGCGAGGAGGGACGACTGAGATGAGGATGGGTTTGATGAATATGCAAAAAAGTCTGATTGCGGGTGCAGTTATTGCCGGTATTTTCACTGCGCCTGCCGCGCTGGCGTTTAAAGAATACCCAGCAGGTGAGCCTGTTTCCATGAACGAAATGGAAATTGCCGCTGTTTATCTGCAACCTATCGATATGGAACCGCGTGGGATGGGCCTGCCTGCTGCGAAAGCGGACATCCATCTGGAAGCTGATATTCACGCCGCTGAAGGCAACAAGAATGGTTTCGGTGCCGGCGAGTGGATGCCGTTCCTGACCATCGCTTACACCCTGACTAACACCGATACCGGTGCGAAGCAGGAAGGTACATTCATGCCGATGGTGGCCAGCGATGGCCCGCACTACGGCGCGAACATCAAAATGATGGGCGTGGGTAACTACAAAGTGACTTACCACATCGATCCGCCATCAAAAGCCGGTATGCACCGCCACACCGATGGTGAAACGGGCGTAGGCCGCTGGTGGAAACCGTTTGATGTCAGCTTTGACTTCAAATACGTCGGCTTAGAATAAGGTCTTCTGTCCGCGATGTTCTGTCGCGGCCATGTTCACGCCTCTGTGGGTCGTTATCGTGGCTCGCAGAGGCGGCGATTTTTCGGTTCGTGTACTGATGCCACCCAGCATCACGCTCAACCAACGCACCTGCAACGTGAAGTATGACGAGAATATGAGTTATTTCTTTATCACGACACTTCAATCCTTCCTGCCGATAGCGCTATTGCTGGGGCTGAACTGGAGCCATCGTTCCACGCCGACGGTTAGATCGCTGGGTTGGACCACGCTGCTGGCGCTGTTCGCCGGTACGTTTATTGGCGTGCATTTTCCTAACGGACAGGCGTTTCTGCTGGGCTTTACGGCGCTTCAAGCGCTGGCCTTGACCCTGTTTCTTGCCTGTCAGTGTTTTTCCCACCCGCGTATTGGCTATCTGTGGCAGGCGCTGCTGGTGGCGGGCGCGGCGGTGCATTGGGGCAACGATCCCAATCTGACCGCGCTGACGACTATCCATGTGGTGAATACCGATCTGCTGCTGAATTTCAGCGCCGTGGTGCTGGCGTTTGGCTGGCTGGTGTTCTGTGCCGCGCTGTGCGGCATGATCGTGCGCCGCATTCGTATACTGCGCTGGCCATTGCTGGCGCTGCTGGTCGCACTTCTGCTGTTGCCGATAAGCGGCAACCTGCTACTGCTGTTGATGAAATTACAGGTGCTGGGGCTCACCAAGCCGCGCTTGAGCTATGTGGCACACGTCACCAACAGCGCGTATTTATTAAATTACCTCAGTGCATTGTTCATGGCTGCGCTGGCTGTCGGGCTGGTTTGGCCGCTACTTCATGCGCGTCGCCAGATGCTGGCCACGCATGAGGCGATTGAAAAGCGTAAAGCGACGGCAGGCTATCGCACGCTGCGCCGCACGCTGTTGGCGACGGTCACGGCGCTGTTGGTGGTAGTGCTGGCCCAGCTCTATTGGGACAAGGTCGCGTCGCAGCCGCCTCGTCTGTCGGAAGCACAGCCGGTGACGCTGGCGGCCGATGGCAAAGTGCATATTCCGATTGAGCAAGTGCGTGATGGCAAGCTGCATCGCTTCGTGTGGATTGCCGATGACGGCAAGGCCGTGCGCTTCTTCATCATTAACCGCTATCCCGATCGCCTGCGTCTGGGCGTGGTGTTTGATGCCTGTTTGCTGTGCGGCGATCAGGGCTATGTGATGGAAGGCAATCAGGTGATTTGTGTCGCCTGCGGCGTGCATATCTTCATTCCTTCTATTGGGAAGGCGGGCGGCTGTAATCCGGTGCCGATCGAAGGGTGGAGCAACGACGATAACGAACTGGTGATTGAACGGGCGTCACTGGCGGCAGGTACTAATTACTTCTCGACGGTGGTGTCGATGGAAGTTATCGACCCGGTTGATGGCTCCAAACTGACTAACGTGAGTGCGGAACATAAATATCGCTACGGCGGTAAAACGTACTTCTTCTCGTCGGAGGCCAACTACAACCGCTTCCGCGAAAGTCCCGCGAAATTTGCCACTGCCAAAGTGGCGGCTGGCGAGCAGGCTGAGGGGGAATAATCATGCTGTGGCGACTGTTACGTCAGTCCTGGCGCAGAAATATCCGGCGTAAATCGCTGGCGGTGCTGACCGTGTTTTTGGCAGCGGGACTGATCTCCGCGCTGCTGGCGGTGTCTATCGACATCGGCGACAAAATGGCGCGCGAGCTGAAGTCTTACGGCGCGAATATTTTGATTGAGCCAGCAGGGCAAGCGGCGCTACCCGCGCTGTTTGGCGAGCGCAGTAACCCGCTGGAAGGGCAGGATTTTCTGGATGAAGCCGAGCTGCCGAACATCAAAGATATCTTCTGGCGCAACAACATTGTCGGCTTTGCGCCGCTGCTGAGCGGTGATGTTGAGATCAAGGGACAGCCGATTGCCGTGCTGGGCACCTTCTTTTCTCAGCCTGTTGCGGTGCCGGATGAAGAAGACTATCGCACGGGACAAATGACCGTTAGCCCTTACTGGCAGGTGGCCGGGCAGTGGCCGCAGGAACCGGTGACGACGGACAATGTGGTGCAAACGCTGGTGGGAAAACAGCTGGCGGCACAAACAGGCTGGAAAGTCGGGGATAAACTCGCGCTGCACGGCGCAAAAGGCGACGCAACGGTAGAGGTGAGCGGTATTCTGAGCAGCGGCGGTGATGAAGAAAGCCGCCTGGTGATGCCGCTGGCAACGGTGCAATCGCTACTGGGGTTGGCCGGTAAAATTCAGGCGATTCGCGTATCGGCGCTGACCGTGCCGGAAAACGAACTGTCACGGCGGGCGCGGGAAAATCTGGAAGCGCTGAACGCCGAAGAGTATGACCTCTGGTACTGCACCGCTTATGTCTCTTCGATTGCGCACCAGTTGGAAGAAGCCATTTCTGGCTCGGTGGTGCGGCCTATCTGGCAGGTCGCCGCCTCGGAAGGCGTGGTGATCGACAAGATCCAGCTGCTTCTGGCGGTGGTGACCTTCGCCGCGTTGGTGGCGGCAGCGATGGGGATTGCCTCGCTGATGACCAGCACCATCATGGAACGGGCCAAAGAGATCGGGCTGATGAAAGCGCTGGGTGCACGTCAGTGGCAGATCATGCTGCTGTTTTATCTCGAAGCGGCGTTGAGCGGGCTGGCTGGCGGAATTGCGGGCTGCGTCGCCGGCTGGGGGCTGGCGAAGGCCATTGGCCTGATGCTGTTCGGCGTACCGTTGAGTTTCGCGTGGATTGTTATTCCTTGTGTGCTAGTGATCTCGATGCTGATCGCCATCATCGGAACGTGGTTCCCGGCGCGCCGGATCGCCAAACTGTATCCGGTGGAGGTGCTGTATGGGCGCTAATGGCTGGATGAACAGTATGTTCTGGCGGCTGGTGTTCCGCGCGCTGCGGCTGCGTATGCAGCGCGTCAGCGTGGTGTTCGCGGCGCTGATGGTCGGAGCGGCGATTGTGACGGCGATGTCTGCCGTCTATTTCGATATTAACGCCAAGATGAGTCAGGAGCTGCGCACCTTCGGGGCGAATTTTTACATCGGTCCGGCGCGGGGCAATACGATCCCACAGAGTACGTTTCAACCGATTATCGACAACGCACCGGCTGGGTTAATCAATGCGTCCAGCCCTTATCTGTACGGTATGGCGCGTACGGAGCTGGAGAAAGTGGTGCTGATGGGCGTGTGGTTCGAATCGCTGCGACAGCTGGCACCGTACTGGCAGGTCACGGGTAACTGGATTGGCGTCAGCTTCGATGACCGTAATGCCATGATCGGGGTGAAGCTGGCGGAGCGGCTGAACGTCAAAGTTGGCGACAGCATCACGTTGGTGGGCGACGGCGGGAAGCAGCGGTTGCAGATCAAAGGCATCGTGGAATCCGGCGATGCGACGGACAACATGCTGATCGTGAATCTGGAGCTGGCGCAAAAGTGGCTGGATAAAGAAGGTGCGATCAGTAATGCGCTGCTGAGCGTCAGCAACGATCTGGGGCAGGTCGATCGCTTTGCGGCACAGCTCCAGCAGCAGTATCCGCAGTTGGAGATCCGCCCGATCCTGAAAGTGTCGGCGTCGGAAGGTCAGGTACTGAATAAAATCAAGGGGCTGATGGGGCTGGTATCGGCGGTGATCCTCGTGCTGTCTTCGCTGTGTGTGAACACGACGCTGATGGCGATTGTCGGCGAACGCGCCCGCGAATTCGCGCTACAGAAAGCGCTGGGGGCAAGCGGGCGAGACATCATCCGGCAGATGCTGGCGGAAACCGGCATTATCGCGCTGGCGGCCGTGTTATGCGGTTTGCTATTGGGCTATCTGCTGGCACAGGTGCTGGGGATGGCCGTATTCAACGCGACGATCTCGCTGCGTTTACCGGTGTTCCCGCTCACGCTGGCGCTGTCTCTGCTGGTTGCTGCCGTTGCGGCGGTGGTTCCTACTCGGCGGGCGATCTACGTCGAACCAGCCAAAGTCTTGAAAGGAGAGTAGTTCGATGTCTGTAGAGGTGAACGCGCAGGAAAGGGCGCAGGCCGCGGAGGCGGTGATTGAAACTCGCCAGCTCTATAAACGCTTTGGTCAGATTACTGCGCTGGAGAACATCAATATCCGCATCGCGCGCGGCGAGTTCGTCGCCATCATGGGCGCGTCCGGTTCGGGTAAAACCACGCTGATGAATATTCTCACCTGTCTGGATACGGTGAGTGAAGGACAGGTATTGCTGGACGGTGTCGATGCCGCTGGGCTGGATGAAGAAGGGCGACGCCAGTTTCGGGCCGATAAGATTGGGCTGGTATTCCAGCAGTTCCACCTGATTCCATTTTTGACCGCATTGGAAAACGTGATGCTGGCGCAGCATTACCACAGCGTGGTGGATGAAGCGGCGGCGCAGCGCGTGCTGGAACAGGTTGGGCTGGCGCATCGCGTCGATCACTTACCGAGCCAGCTTTCCGGCGGTGAGCATCAGCGCGTGTGTATCGCCCGTGCGCTGGTGAATGAGCCTCCGGTGATTTTCGCCGATGAACCGACGGGGAATCTGGATGAAGAGAATGAACGGCGGGTGCTGGATCTACTGAAAGATCTGCATCGGCAGGGGCGCACCATTGTGATGGTGACGCACAATCCTGAGCTGGGACGGTTTGCTGACCGCATTATCCGCCTGCAACACGGCAAGTATTTCGGTGAAGAGGTGAATCATCATGAAATGGCGTAACGGGATTACCGCACTGTGCCTGCTGGGCGCAGTGGCGCTGAGCGGCTGTAAGGAAGAACAGGTTAGCGTCGGGGCGCAGGCACCGGCGCTGGCGGCCTACGATCTGGCGGGGCAGCAGGTAGAACTGTCGCGCTGGCAGGGGAAAAGCGTGTACCTGAATTTCTGGTCGTCGGGCTGTGGCGGCTGCATGGTGGAAATGGGCGCGCTGGAGAAGCTGAGTAAGGAGTATGGCGATAAAGTGGTGGTGGTGGCGGTTAACACCGACCCTGACGGCGTAGACATCACCTCGATGCTGGCACACCACAAGGTGACCTATCCGGTGGTGCGCGATCAGTTGGGCATTACCAAAGAGCGCTATCAGGTCAGTGGCACGCCAACCTCGTTTATTATTGATGCCAACGGCAAGGTGACCGATCAGCATCAGGGGGCGAGAGATGAAGCACAGCTGACCGCGCTGTTTCAGAAGCTGGCAAGCCGGACATAAAGACCGGCTTATTTCCACAGCCTCTTAGGCGTGCGTTTATTCGGTTCGTGAAGCCGGCATCGGGACTTCTACCACCGTTGATTTTTTCACAACGACAGGTTCCGGTTTCACCCGCATAGCGTAGATCACCCCGACAATCAGGCAGGTGATGCCGCAGAGCGTTAGCAGCGGCGGCCAGGATTGCCGGATGATGAAGGCATAGGTCAGCCCCGCCAGCGTTTCAAACACAATCAGCGGCCCTACCAGTACCGTCGGCAGGCGCTGGCTGGCTTCGTTCCAGAACAGCGTACCGATCCACGAACAAAACAGCCCAATCGCTAGCATCAGCGGGATAAAAACCTCAGGCCGTGGGCCGAACGGCTGCGTAAAGGTGCTGTCCGTTAGCGCCAGATGGCCGCACACCAGCAGATAACCCAAGAGCGCCAGCGGTAGCGTGACCAGCCCCTGCGCTGTAGCCCAGGTGGTCGGCGTATTGCCTTTGTGGTCGCGTAGCCAGCGGGCGTTACGCAGCGGATACCAAGTCCAGCAAACCACGGCGAGAAACGCCATCGCAATGCCGCTGGCGTAACGCCATAAATCGAATTCGACGGTGGTTCCTTTCAGTTCCGCAATATTGACGCAAACTAGCCCAGCCGCAATCAGCAGCAGCGAAGGCAGCAGCCGACGCCAGGCCACGCGGCCATCGTGCTTGCTGTACAACATATTGGCGGTAACGGAAATCACCACGGGCAGGGTGCCGATAATCATCGTTGAAATCGGTGCGCCCGTGCGCTGAATCGCGCTGGCGAGCAGGAAGTAGTACAGCAGATTACCGATGATGGTGAGCTTCGTAGCCTCCAGCCAGTCGCTGCGGGTTAACTGGCGCAGACGACGGCGATCGAGCCACGCCAGCGGTAAGGCAATCAGCCCAAAAGCCAGATAGCGTCCGGTGGACTGCAAAGCCGCAGAGTAGTCCGGTACGATCAATGGCCCAACGAAAATCAGCCCCCACATCAGTCCGGCGGCAAGCGCAAATAAAACCCCTATCAGCATGATAAACCCGTTTGTTCACAATAGTGCATCGCGCCAGTCTAGGGAGAGTCGGTGTCGAATGATTGTAGGATATTGCTGTTTATTCCCGTCATACTTCAAGCTGCTTGTGCGTTGGCTGCCCTTACTCACCCCAGTCACTTACTTGTGTAAGCTCCTGGGGATTCGCTCGGTTGCCGCCTTCACGCAACTCGAATTATTTAGGGTATATCATCTGTGGGGTAACGATGACGGCATGCGTGCTGAAAGCGTTAGCGCTGAGCCGGATACACCTGCTTTTGGTAGCGAATGGGCGTGACGCCATAGCGTTGGGCGAAGGTACGGGTCAGATGCGCCTGATCGGTCAGCCCGACGGCGGCGGCGATATGCGCGGCAGCCATGCCACGTGTCAGCATCTGTTTGGCTTCATACAGCCGAATTGCCATCAGCATCTGGTGTGGCGTGACGTGAAACTGGGCTTTGAACTGGCGCAGGAAATGATACGGACTCAGGGAAACCAGCGCCGCCAGCTCTTTTAAGGTAATCGTGTGGGCGAAATTCTCCCGCAGATAGGCTTTCACCACATCAAAGCGGTGCAGCGGCTCAATCCTCTGGCGTTGGGCAATGTGCGCGTGAGGCCGGAAAAGCGCAATCAGCGACAGCAGCAGGCTTTCACTCGCCAAGGGATCGGTCGTCTGCCACAGCGCGGCCAGCGTCATCGCCAGCTGGCGTGCAGTTGCGGGATCGTGGCGTACGACGTCGGTAAACCACCAGCCTTTCTCGCCGGAGACGCTCTCCAGCACATCGGGTGGAATGTAGATCATGCGATAGCGCCAACCGTCTTCCGTCGCGGATTCCCCCGTATGTAGCTCATCAGGGTTCATCAACACTAACGAATCGACAGGCGCAATATGCTTGGCTCCACGATAGCGGAATCGCTCCGCACCGTCGTCGATGGTGCCGATGCCAAACGCCTCATGCGTGTGCGGCTCAAAGGCATAACGGCAGATATGCGCGTGGTAAAGCTCAATGCCGGGCAGAGTCGGCAAATGCCGGAACTGGGCATAGTCTCTTTCATCGGTAAAGTGTTCCGGTACGCCCTGCATGCTGCTACCCCGTCGCTGATCCTGACCTTCATCATAGCAGTGATATACCCGTAATACTTCAAGTTGCATGTGCGTTGGCTACGTTCACTCACCCGAATCACTTACTTGTGTAAGCTCATCGGGATTCCCTCTCTTGCCGCCTTCCTGAAACTCGAATTATTTGGGGTATAGCACGTCAGCTTGAAGTCGTGCGTTCTATTTAGCGTGTACGGAAATAGCGAAAACAGAGAATAAAAGCGCTGAGATAAATAGACCAGAAAGGCATAAATCATAGCGAAATGGTTGATTAACGGTGTGCGCGTGGCAATGGTGATTTTTTATAACTAGTTGATTCTACTATTTATCTCTATTCCTTGTTAGATAAGATAGCGCGACAGACATACCGTTAGTATAAAAAAATATAATCAACTCCATTTGCTTATTTGTTCTGGCTCTCATTACTTGCATCAATATTGCTATCTGTAATAAAGGACAAGGGAGTGAAAGGTGAACTTTCAGCAACTGAAGATTATTCGTGAATCAGCACGGTGCAATTACAACCTGACCGAGGTGGCGAATACGCTGTTTACCTCTCAATCCGGCGTGAGCCGCCACATCCGTGAGCTGGAAGAAGAGCTGGGGATTGAGATCTTCATCCGTCGCGGCAAACGCCTGTTAGGCATGACCGAACCAGGAAAAGAGCTGCTGGTAGTGGCTGAGCGCATCCTGAATGACGCCAGCAATATTCGGCGGTTGGCGAATGTCTTCACCAATAACGACACCGGCCAGTTGGTGATCGCGACCACGCATACGCAGGCGCGTTACAGCCTGCCGCCGGTGATTAAAGCCTTCCGCTCTCTGTATCCGCAGGTGCGTCTGGTGCTGAATCAGGGCACGCCGGATGAAATCGTGGCGATGCTCCATTCCGGTGAGGCCGATATCGGTATTGCCAGTGAGCAGTTGATTAACGATCCCTCGCTGGCGGCGTTCTCCTACTATCGCTGGCACCATTCGGTAATTGTGCCGGAGCACCATCCGCTGACGCAGGAGCCGGTGATTACGCTGGAAATGCTCAATGCGGAGCCGTTAATCACCTATCGTCAGGGAATTACCGGTCGTTCGCGTCTGGATCGCGCGTTTCAGGCGGTGGGTATGTCGCCGGATATTACGCTGAGCGCACAGGATTCGGATGTGATTAAAACCTATGTCGAGCTGGGGCTTGGGGTGGGGATTGTGGCCGATATGTCATTCGATCCAGTGCGAGACAAAGGTCTGGTACGGTTGAATGCCGAGCATTTGTTTGAAGCGAACACGGTCTGGCTGGGGTTAAAAAAGGGTCAGTTACAGCGTAACTATGCCTGGAAATTTATTCAGCTGTGTAATACAGAACTGTCGCTGGATGACATTAAAGATAAGGTGTTCTCGGATAACGATGAAGCGGTTATTGATTACCAAATCTGACGGATAGCGCGCTTTCCTAACCCGATGCCCAGCCAGCGTTTTTCTGACTGGGCAGGTGTTTTTCTTTCGATTTTGTCGCGATTTTTTGTATCGCGATACCCGCCGTTTTCTGTGCTCGATTCAGCATAAATATGGTTTATCGTGCCGATAATCTGCTTGATCTGATCGTGCTGCAATAGTAGTATTCCCGCCATAACAATAACTTATGTCTGAATTTTTGTTAATCGATACAAATACTTGTGCGTTTTTATTGAATAATTATGTTAATGATTTTGGTATCGCACTAGAACATTTACCCTAAATAATTCGAGTGGCAGGACAAAACGTGTGCGTTTTGAATAGCGCGCATGCAGCTTGAAGTATGACGGGGTAATCCATCAGACATCCTTCTCACTAGTCAGTCACCTCCACGTTGATTTTTTCGGTTCGTATTGCGCCGGAGTCGCGCTAGCGCCATGTTTGTGATGGCGGGGAGTTTAAAACGGAAAATGACGATGAAAACACAAAAAATCAGCCTTGCCTGGCAAATCCTTATCGCGTTGGTTCTGGGTATTGCACTCGGTGCCGTACTGCATGAACAGCAAGAAAGCCGCCAGTGGCTTATCAGCAATATTCTTAGCCCCGCGGGCGACATCTTTATCCGCCTGATTAAAATGATTGTTGTCCCGATTGTCATCGCCACGTTGATTGTCGGGATTGCGGGCGTAGGGGATGCCAAGAAGCTCGGGCGTATCGGCTTCAAAACCATCCTCTATTTTGAAATCATCACGACGGTAGCGATTATCCTTGGCATCACGCTGGCGAATGTCTTCCAGCCGGGTCACGGCATCGACATGTCGACGCTGACCGCTGTTGATATCTCGCAGTATCAAAAGACCACCGAGCAGGTGCAGAGCGGTTCGCACAGTCTGGTGGGGACGGTGCTGTCGCTGATTCCTCCGAATATCTTCGCCGCGATGGCACACGGTGACATGCTGCCGATTATCTTCTTCTCGGTATTGTTTGGTTTAGGGCTATCTTCGTTGCCGAAAGATCACCGCGAACCACTGCTGAATGTCTTCCGCGGCGTGTCGGAAACCATGTTCAAGGTGACACACATGATCATGCGTTATGCGCCTGTTGGGGTGTTTGCGCTGATTTCCGTCACGGTGGCCAACTTCGGTTTTGCGTCGCTGTGGCCGTTAGCCAAGCTGGTTATGCTGGTGTACGCCGCGATTTTCTTCTTCGCGCTGGTGGTGCTCGGTATCGTCGCGCGTCTGTGTAAGCTGCGTATCACCATCTTGATCCGTATTCTCAAAGATGAACTGATCCTCGCGTACTCCACCGCCAGTTCCGAAACCGTGCTGCCGCGCATCATCGAAAAAATGGAAGCCTATGGCGCGCCGAAGTCGATTACCAGCTTTGTGGTGCCGACCGGTTACTCCTTTAACCTCGATGGTTCTACGCTGTACCAGAGCATTGCGGCGATCTTCATCGCGCAGCTGTACGGCATTGAACTGTCGATTGGGCAGGAAATCGTGCTGGTACTGACGCTGATGCTGACGTCTAAAGGTATTGCCGGCGTACCGGGCGTGTCGTTTGTCGTACTGCTGGCTACGCTGGGCAGTGTCGGTATTCCGTTGGAAGGTCTGGCATTTATTGCTGGCGTTGACCGTATCCTCGACATGGCGCGTACCGCGCTGAATGTAGTAGGGAATGCACTGGCGGTGCTGGTCATTGCCAAGTGGGAAAACCAGTTCGATGAGCAGAAAGCGCGGGCCTATGAGCGTGAGCTTAAAGGGATAAGCACGCAGCCTGCCCAACAGGGATAATCCCAAACCCTTTCAAGTAACCTATGCAGCGGGCGCATCGAGTGATCGAGGCGCCCGTTTTTTCTTAATCCACCGTCATGCCGCATGGCTATCTATCACGTGGGTTTCTAGCGTTTGCGTGCGCCACAGCGCCTGTTGGATTCGTTCGGCATCCGTGGCGAAAGGCAGACGTGAAGCAATTTTCGGTGCGATTTTCACGTGCTGCGCGATGCTTTCAACCAGCTGTGGGCGTTCATTCAGACCGAGGGCGCTTAGCGTTATCGGGCTACCGTAGCGGCGCAGTTGGGTGAAGAGTTCTTCGCGATCAGCGTCGCTATCGTGTTCCAGAAAGGCCTGTGCGGCCAGACCAAAACCTACTTTCTCACCATGCAGCCAGTCGTGTAGTTCCGGCAGACGCGTCATGCTGTTGTGAATGGCATGGGCAACGCCGATGCGTGGCACCTCATCTTTCATGCTGTTCGCGACGCCCGCTAGCGCGATAACGGCATCGATCACACGGCGCAGCGCCGGCGTGACCAGACCTTGTTCGTTATCCGCGATGGCCTGTTCGCCATACGTATTAAATGTTTCCACAGCCAGTTTCGCCGCCTGTGCTTTAAGCGCTAACGCCAGCCCATCATCGCCGTGACGCAAATAAGGTTGGAATTCATACCACTTCGCCAGCGCATCCACGATACCGGCTTTGAGATAACGTGAAGGGCTGTGAGCGATGATCTCGCTGTCCACCAGTACCCACACCGGTAACCGCGTTAGCGCAAAGGGGCCGTTGTGCGCACCACTATCGCTGTATATTACGCTGATCGGTGACCAAGCGGCGCAGGTAGCGGCAATGGTGGGCACGGCAATGACGGGCAACTGTCCCAAAATGTCGCCGACGGCTTTGGCGACATCCAGCACGCGCCCGCCGCCAATGCCTAAAATCAGTTCCACGTTGAAGGCACGCGCCTGTGCAGTCATCGCTTCTATTGCGGGTTTGGTGCAATCACCCGGCAAAAATTCGATCTGATAGTGTAAACCGTGCTCATTGAGGCTGCGTTCGACAGCATCTGCCGTCGTTTTCCATGCCTGTGGACTGGTAATAATCAGTATTGTGCTGGCGTAAGGTGCCGCATAGTCGCCGACAGAACGAATGACGCCGTCACGATTCAGATAGGTTTGTGGCGCTTGTATTGCAATCATGGTCGCGATCTCTCATCTCTGTGGGAAAAGATAAATCAGTTGTAACAGCGATATCGAGTGCCGCAAAAGAACAATTCTGGCTATCAATGGCTAGATTTCGCATAACCAGAATGACCTTTAGCGCTGCATTCCCCAGCGTTTCACCGTGACCTTTTCGATGGTGGAAAACACCAGCCCTTCAACCAGTAGTCCGATGATGATGACGGATGCCAGTCCGGCGAAAACGCGGTCGGTGTAAAGCTCGTTACGGTTCTGGAAGATGTACCAGCCCAAACCGCCATTGCCGCTGGAGGCGCCGAAGACCAGCTCAGCGGCTATCAGGGTGCGCCAGGCAAACGCCCAGCCGATCTTCAGGCCGGAGAGAATAGACGGCAGCGCCGCAGGAATCAGGATGGCATTGATGTAGCGAAAGCCTGTCAGGCCGTAGTTGCGGCCCGCCATACGCAGCGTTTCCGAAACGCCGAGAAAGCCGGAATAGGTATTCAACGCCATCGGCCACATCACGGAGTGGACGAGAACGAATACCAGACTCTTTTCTCCCAGTCCAAACCACAGCAGCGCTAACGGCAGTAACGCAATAGCAGGGAGCGGGTTGAACATGGAGGTTAAGGTGCCTAAGAGGTCGCGTCCGAAACGGGTGGATACCGCCAACGCGCTGAGGGCCAGTGCCAACAGGCTGCCAATGACATAGCCTTTTAGCAATGTGCCGAGGGAAACCACCATTTTATGTGGCAGTTCGCCGCTGGCGAGATCGTCGCGAAATGCCTGAAAGGTTTGCAGGAAACCCGGCAGCATCAGATCGTTGTTTTGCCAGCGTGCGGCGAATTCCCACAGCAATAGCAGCCCTGCCAACAGTATAAGCTTGCGAATCCAGGTCTGATTCCACAGGCGCGTGGTCAGCGGCAGAGGCTGGGTGAGTGTGAAGTCTTTCAGCGGCGCCAGTTCACGCTGATACTCGGGCCGCACGGGGGGCTGGATGCTCATAAGATTTACCTTGCGTAGAGGTGACGGGTGAAGGCACGTCAGTATCCGTTGGAAAAAGAAGATGGTGAATACGCTGTGCGGTGGTTTGAAAAGCTTCACTGCCTTGATCGCTCAGCGCGAACTGATGGCAGTTGATTTCCGCTCGCACACGACCTGGATGCGGTGAGAGCAGCAAAATCCGGCTGCCGACGATCAGCGCTTCCTCTATCGAGTGGGTGACAAACAGCAGCGTGAAGCGCACCTCTTCCCACAGCGCCAGCAGTTCTTCCTGCATTTTGCGTCGGGTCAGCGCATCCAGCGCGGCGAACGGCTCATCCATGAGCAGCACTTTAGGCTGCATGGTCAGCGCCCGCGCGATGGCGACGCGTTGCTTCATTCCACCGGATAACGTATGCGGATAGGCATCGGTAAATTTCGCCAGCCCAACTTTATCGAGAAAATAGCGTGCACGTTCCTCGGCTTCGGCTCGCGTTGCCTGACGGCTGGCAACCAGCGGAAACAGCGTATTTTCCAGCACGGTTTTCCACGGCGGCAGTTGATCAAATTCCTGAAAGACCATGATGCGATCCGGGCCCGGACGTGTGACTGGCTGACCCTCAAGGCGGATTTCGCCGTCTACCGGAGACAAAAAACCGCCGATGGATTTGAGCAAGCTGGATTTACCACAGCCTGAAGGCCCTAAGAGTACAAAGCGCTCGGCGGGAAAGACGTCGAAACTCACATCATGGGTGGCGCGAACCAAACTGCGACGGGTTCGGTATTCCAGTCCGACGCCATCAACCTGCAACAGTGGCTGGGCGACGGTATCGAGGGAGCGGTGTGTCATATTGTTCTCCTGCGTAGCGACGAGATGCTTGTCGAATGGGGTCGTGCTGACCGCTTAGCTACCCGGTTGGTCGTGGATTTCAGCAAAGAAATAGTCTTTCCAGGAGGCAGCTTTGTTTTTCAGCACGCCAAGCTGCTGCAACTTTTCGGCATAAACGTAGGTGCGTTCTGGCGTGATAGTGAAATCGATTTCGGGATCGGCGACGATGCGTTTGACCAGTTCAGGATCCAGCTTCGATTTTTCTACCCGAATATAGGTTTCTGCCGCTGCGGCTTTATCTGCTTTGATAATCTGGGACGCTTCTTTCAGCGCCTCATAGAAGGCGCGGTAGGTTTTTGGGTTTTCATCATGGAATTTCTGCGTGGTGTAGAGCACGTTGAACGTTGCCTGACCGCCCAGCACGTCATAAGAGCTTAGAATCTTGTGCACATTGGCATGTTCCAGCGCCTGATATTGGAACGGTGGACTGGAAAAGTGAGCATTGATTTCGGAACCGCCGGCGATAAGCGCCGCGCTGGCATCGGGATGTGGCAGGCTGACAGAAATCTTATCGAAACGTTTGAAATCTTCCGCGCCGTAGAGCTTCGCGGTTTCGATTTGCAGCGTGCGGGACTGGAAACCTACGCCTGCCGCAGGCACGGCGATGCGGTCTTTATCGCTCAGATCGCGGATAGACTTCACCGCTGGGTTATTGCTGAGTAAATAGTTGGGCATGGAGCCGAGCGAGGCGATGGCTTTCACATTTTGGCGACCCTGCGTGCGATCCCATACGGTCAGCATTGGAGGAACCCCCGCGGAGGCCACATCCAGCGCGCCGGATAGCAGCGCCTCGTTAATCGCCGTCGCACCAGAAAGTGTGCGCCAGTCTACCTTGATATCCAGGCCCTGCTGCTTACCGTGCTTTTCTATCAGATTCTGGTCGCGCACCACATCCAGAATCAGGTAGCCAATGCCAAACTGCTGCGCAATGCTGATTGTGCCTTCCGCACTGGCGCCAAAGGCCGTTAGCGTCAGGCCGAACAGGGCAGCAAGGTGTGTGAAACGTGTCGATTTTTTCGCGGGGAGTGAGTGATTCATCATTGTTGTCTCATTTTTAATAGTAATAGAATCGGTAATAAAGTAGCTCAGAGCCATCATTTATTATTTCAATAAATAATGCGTAATAAAGGTGGTGTGAAAGAAGGCATCCTATTTTCTTGGTGCGTCACTGATAAAGTGTTTTTTGGAATAAGTTAGAAGAAAGGTGTTTTTAATTGGTGATGAATAAGGGAAAACAAGTAAATAACCACCTTAGCTAAATATTCGCTATAGATAGTCTTATTTGTCAGTTATGGATAAAAATCGGCGCGTTATAGTGGCGTTAGTGTTAATTGTCATTTTTTATACCGAGAAAAATATGCCTGTCTTTACTCATCATTATTTACGCGATTATTTACGTGACCGCCTGACAGAGAATGACGTTGATGCATCAATTGCAGAAACGGTGGCGGATAATCTCGTTGAGTCCAGCCTGAAAGGGCATGACTCGCACGGCGTCAGTATGTTGCCGCGCTATATCGACGCCATGCGGGAAGGCGGGCTTTCGCCTCACGCACTGGCGGAGAAAACGCTGGATTTCGGTCCGCTGATTTCGTTTGACGGGCAGCAGGGCTTCGGGCAGGTGGTCGCGAAGCAGGCATTGACGGAAGGCATTGCGCGTGCGCAAACACACGGTCTGGCGGTGGTAAGTTTAGCTAATGCACACCATTTGGGGCGTATCGGCGCGTGGGCGGAACAGGCCGCAGAAGTCGGGTTGGTCTCGCTGCATTTCGCCAACGTGTATACCAAACCGGTGGTGCTGCCGTGGCAGGGTCAGCAGGCGCGCTTCGGGACGAACCCGTTCTGTGCCGGGATTCCGGTTGAACATGACGATCCGATAATTCTGGATTTTGCTACCAGCGTGATTGCGGGTAATAAAGCGCGTATCGCCTGGAATGAGGGCAAATCGGTCGCGCCCGGCTGTATCGTCGATAACGAAGGTAACCCGACGGTCGATCCCCGCTGGCTGATGGAACAGCCTTTGGGCGCGCTGTTGCCGTTTGGCGAGCATAAAGGATCGGGGCTCTCGTTGGTTTGCTCTTTACTGGGGGCGGCGCTGACCGGTGGGAAAACTGAGCGTACGGCGAAAGGCGAGGGCAAGCAGATTATTAACAGTATGCTGTCGATTTTAATCGATCCGCAGAAATTAGGCGGGGCGGCCACCTATCAGCAGGAAATACCTGCGTTATTAGAATGGGTGCGTCAGTCCCGTGATGATGATGAATTATTATTGCCGGGCGATAAAGAAAAGCAAATCTATCGCCAGCGGCAGGAGAACGGTATTTTTGTCGATGATGTCAGTTGGGGGCAACTCTCTTATTTAAATAAAAAAGTGGCCTGAAGGATTAATTAATAATTTATTAACTTATTTAACTGGTTGTTTATTTAACTCCATAGGGGAAATAATGAAAAATAAATTGAGTGTTGTCGGCGTCAGTGGATTGTTATTAATCACGACATCTGTACTGGCGGCGGAAAAACATCCTGATGAAGTGCGCGTGGCCTACAGTGGCGGTTCGCAGGTATTAGTCTTAGCCAAAGCCGATGGTTCGCTGCAAAAAGCATTGGGTGCGCCAGTAAAGTGGGTGCAGTTTGCTTCTGGTGCTGATGCACTGAATTATTTCGCCAGTAGTGCAATAGATATCGCCAACTTTGGTTCCAGCCCAGCGACAGCCGGTATTGTCAGGAAACTGCCGGTGGAGATCGTCGGTGTATCTGGCGTGATCGCCACGTACGAGCGTCTGATTGCCAAGTCTGGTATCGCCACGCTGAAAGATATCGAAGGTAGGCGTGTCGCCTATCCGCCAAATTCCACAGCGCAGTACGCGCTGGAAGCGGCCATCGCGGTGAATAAACTCGACCGCAGCAAGATTACCCTTATTCCGCTACGTCCGGCTGAGATGGTGGCGGCATGGAAGCGTGGCGACATTGATGCAGGCTACGTCTGGGCACCATTCGCGCAGGAGCTGGAAGCCTCCGCCGGGCATGCGATTTTTGCGACCAAAGATCTGCAAAAAGATGGCTATCTCATTTACAACAACTATGTAGTCAGAAAGGCTTTTGCCCAGCAGTACCCTGAAACGGTGGCGCGCTTCCTGCGGGTACACCAGTTGAAAGTGGATGAGTTCCGTCAGGACCCGGAAAAAGCGGCGGCGATTGTGGCAAAAGAAGTCGGTGCGCCCGTTACGACGGCAACCAATACGCTGTCAGGGCTGGAATACCCGACGCTGGAACAGCAGGCGACAGCACAGTGGCTGGGTGACGGTAGCAACACCGATCGCAGCGGTATCGGTCAGGCAGTCGCAAAAACGGCGCATTTTCTGGAGAGTATCGGCGAAGTTCGCCAACGCGATATTCCTGCATCGTTCGCCGACTCCATTAATTCCTCTTATTTGAAGCAGGCTGCGAAAGGGAATTAACGGGTCGTGAAAAGAACGTCTTATGTATTATTGAGTATCACGTCTGTGGCGGCGGTGCTCGCGTTGTGGCAAGTGGCAGGCGCGCAGCAGTGGGTCGATCCGCTGCTGCTACCGCCACTGTCAGACATCATCCTGACCGCTGGGGAACTGGCGCAGGATGGCTATCGGCAGGTGCCGCTATGGGAACATATTGCCGTCAGCGTCGCTCGGGCGCTAGGCGCTTTCAGCGTCGCCATTATTCTTGGTGTCCCGCTTGGCCTGTTGATGGGGCTATCGCCTCCGATTGCTGCCGTTTTTAATCCTTTCGTTCAGTTTCTCCGGCCACTGCCTAAAATCGCACTGATCCCGCTGGCGGTAGTGTGGTTGGGCATTGGTGAGGCATCCAAATTTTTCCTGATCTTTATCGCGACTTTTCTCAGCGTCGTGGTGGGGGCTTGTGCCGCTGTTGAGCGCGTGGATCGTTCCCGTATCCGCGTCGCACAAACGCTCGGTGCCAGTCGCCGACAGATCTTTTTCCACGTCGTTTTGCCCGATACGCTGCCGGAATTGTTCACCACGGTGCGACTGGCTATTGGTATCGGTTGGACGTCCTTGATTGCGGCGGAAATGGTTGCTGCCACTTCGGGGATTGGCTGGATGGTCATGAACGCCAGCGCTTATCTGCGTACCGATATTGTTATGTTGGGCATTTTATTATTAGGCGGCATTGGCTATGTGCTCGATCTGTTATTGGTTGGTGCGCAGCGCGTCTTCGTGCCGTGGGCGGGTAAATCATCATGACAGAACCTTCTCAGCCCGTTGCGCCACACATTGTTGTGGAGCACGTTAGCCTCACATTTCCGTCACAACGCGGCCCGCTAACGGTGCTGGATGACGTTTCTCTCCAGATCGCCAAAGGTGAATTCGTGGTGTTGCTGGGTCCTTCTGGCTGCGGAAAATCAACCATTCTCAACATGATCGCTGGTTTTGACGCTGCGGATAAGGGGCGCGTGCTGTGCGGTGATGAAGTTGTTCGTCGTCCAGGCCCCTCGCGCGGCATGGTATTTCAGCAGGCCAACTTATTTCCCTGGCTCACCGTGCTGGAAAACGTGACGTTTGGACCACGGATGCAGGGCGCAAATAAAGCCCAGCTCCAGCGTGAAGCAGAAAATTATCTGGCGCTGGTCGGGCTGGAAGGATTCCAACAGCACTACCCCTGGCAACTCTCTGGTGGAATGAAACAGCGGGTTGCGCTGGCTCGTGCCTGGCTTCCAAATCCCGAGGCGTTGCTGATGGACGAGCCGTTTGGCGCGTTGGATGCACAAACCCGTTTGATGATGCAGGAACTGCTGCTATCTGCCTGGCAAAAAACCGGCACCACGCTGTTATTTGTCACGCATGACGTGGACGAAGCGCTGTTCTTGGCTGACCGGGTATTGGTGATGTCCGCGCGTCCCGGTCGTATTGCAGAAGCGATCCCGCTGCCATTTGGCCGCGAAAGAGACATTGAGACGCTGGCACGGCATCCTGACTACGCCGCATTGAAGCAGCGTATTTTACATCGCGTTCGTGAAGAAGCGCGTCGTCACCTTAATCTGTAATCCGAATTTCAGGAGAATATTATGCACCTTGCCCGATTCCCCCGTTTGTCTCTGGGCCATTTTCCCACGCCGCTGGAGGCATTGCCGAATCTGTCTGCCTATCTGGGCGGCCCGACGATTTATATCAAACGCGACGATGCTACAGGGCTGGCAACGGGTGGGAATAAAACCCGCAAACTGGAATTCCTGCTCGCCGATGCGCAACAGCAGGGCGCGGATATCATTATCACGCAGGGCGCGACGCAGTCTAACCATGTACGACAAACCATTGCGGCGGCGACAAAGCTGGGGCTGAAAACCAAAGTACTGCTGGAAAAGCGCGTAGAGGACTACGGCGAAGACTACCAGCGTTCCGGCAACGTGCTGCTGGATCATCTGCTTGGTGGTGAAATTGTCGATCATCTGCCCGCTGGAACGGACATGCAGCAGGCGATGGAAACGCTGGCAGAATCACTGCGTAAAGAAGGATTGAAACCTTATGTCATTCCCGGCGGCGGCTCCAGTCCGGTAGGCGCACTAGGCTATGTCGCCTGCGCGGAAGAGTTGTTGTTTCAGTCCAGCCAGCAGCGTCTGCGCATCGATCATATTGTCCATGCGACGGGTAGCACGGGAACACAGGCGGGATTGGTGACTGGACTGACGGCAACACACAGCCAGATTCCCTTGTTAGGCATCAGCGTCAGAGCGCCGAAAGCGAAGCAGGAAGAAAATGTTTACGCATTAGCGCAGCGCACCTGGCAACTGCTCGGTATTCCGGGCGAACTGCCGCGCAGTGCTGTGCAGGTGAACAGTGACTACGTCGGCAAAGGATACGGTATTCCAACCGAGGGAACGCTGGAGGCGCTCAGGCTGCTGGCGCAACTGGAAGGGATTCTGCTCGATCCTGTCTATTCCGGCAAAGGCATGGCGGGGTTGATCGACCTGATTCGTCAGGGACATTTTCGCGTCGATGAAAACATCGTCTTCATCCATACCGGCGGGTCGGCTGGGCTGTTTGGTTACCGTCAACTGTTCGAACAAACGGCCGCACAATGAGTTCGCCGCTGATTGGTGTGCTAGGTGGTATGGGGCCGCTGGCGACGGTCGATCTGCTGCATAAAATCATTGAAGAAACACCAGCCAGCCGCGATCAGGATCATGTGCCAGTGGTTGCCTGGAATGTGCCGCAGATTCCAGATCGCCAACAGGCACTGGCAGGAACGGGCGAATCCCCATTGCCGATGCTTTTGCATGCCGTTCGGCAGCTTAATCGCTTGTCAGTCAGCCATATCGTGGTGCCGTGCAATACGGCACACCACTGGTTTGATGCGCTGGCGGAGGAAAGCCATGCACCGCTGGTACATATTGCTGATGCCACGTTACACGCCATCACACTGCCTGCGGAGGCAAAGAAAGCACCGCGTAAAATCGGGCTGATTGCGACTCACGGGACGCTAAATGCCAGATGGTATCAGCAGCGTTTTGCCGCGCAGTTAGGGGCTGAAACCGTGGTACCGAACGAGCAGGAAATGGCGACGCTCTTCGTGCCGGGATGCTATGCGGTAAAACGCGGAGAGTTACAGCACGGCGGACGCTTGCTGGATCAGCTTGCTGGATCAGCTTGCTGCGCAACTGGTAGCACGAGGTGCGGAACGTCTGGTGCTGGCCTGCACGGAAGTTCCTCCTGCACTGGAGACGGTATCATCACGCTGGCGAGGTATCAGCATCGATCCGACACGAGCACTGGCACAGGCCTGCGTTCGTATTTGGCTGCAAAGATAAAAAAACTCATAGTGCGTTTTTCAACGTCGCTTGAGACGACCCGTGAGGGGGGCGTGCCGCAGGGCACGCCATGAAAAAGCCGCCCATTGCTGGACGGCGTTTAGGGATAGTGAACCGAATTACAGGAAGCCGTACATCGCTGCGAACACCCATCCAAAGACGCAGGATGTGCTCACACCGATCAGGCCCGGCAGAATGAAGCTGTGGTTGATAACGAAACGACCGATTTTGGTAGTGCCGGAGCGGTCAAACTGGATAGCCGCCAGATCGCTTGGGTAGGTCGGCAGAATGTAGTAACCATAACAGGCTGGTGCAGACGCCACGATATACGCCGGATCCACCCCGATAGCCAGCGCAACGGGGACAATGGCTGCCAGTGCCGCTGCCTGCGAGTTAACAAACTTCGATACAATCAACAGGATAATGGCGTAAGCCCAAGGGTAGACTTTCACCAGTGAACCGAGCGTGCCTTTGATTTCTTCCAGATGCGCGCCAAACATGGTTTCCGCCATCCAGGCGATACCGTATACCGCGACGATGGCAATCATCCCTGAACGGAATACCTCATTCTTCGAGATTGATGACGGATTGGTTTTGGTCGCAATAATGATGATGGCACCAGACAGCAGCATAAACATCTGAATGACCAGCACCATCGACAGCGGTTTACCAGCAAAGACCGGACGCAGTTCTTCAACGGCACCCAGAATCGCTACCGCTGCGATGGTTGCCAGAAAGATCCACATGGCGATCCAGTTACTGCGTGGCAGTTTTCTGTCGAGTAGCGTGGCGGTATCGCCATACACATACTGTTTGTTTTCTGGATCGGCGATGAATGTCTGAAAGTCTTCATCTTTGTCCAGATCCTTGCCGCGGAACCAGCTGAAAATCCCAATCGCCAGAATACCCAGCAGGGTAGAGGGGATAGTAATAGACAGTAGGTCGAGGAATCCCAGATGTTTACCCTGGAACGTGAAATTAGCCAGCATGGCAACCAGCGACACCACCGCAACAGAGACCGGGCTGGCGATA
Source organism: Pectobacterium jejuense (assembly GCF_026800125.1). Lineage (NCBI taxonomy): Bacteria > Pseudomonadati > Pseudomonadota > Gammaproteobacteria > Enterobacterales > Pectobacteriaceae > Pectobacterium > Pectobacterium jejuense. The sequence goes on from NZ_JAPQKX010000001.1 coordinate 77,315, forward strand.
ATCCCCATCTGAGCGCCTATCGAACTGGCGGCCATCGGTCTTTCAGGACGGATATTATTCTTGATGGCGACATCATAAATAATTGGCAGAATGGTATACACCACGTGGCCGGTACCGCACAGGATAGTCAGAATACAGGTGACGAACGGCGCGATAATTGAAACGTATTTCGGGTTACGCCGCAGCATACGCTCTGCGATTTGCAGCATCACATCCAGCCCGCCTGATGCCTGAAGCGTTGCCGACGCCGCCACCACGGCGATGATGACCAGCATAACGTCGACGGGCGGTTTACCTGGTTGCAGTTTAAAAATAAAGACCAAAATAACAAGTCCAATCCCGCCTAATAAACCCAGCGCGATCCCGCCTTTTCTTGCCCCGTAAAAAAGGCAGATCAGGACAATGACTAATTGAATGATGAAGTCCATAGTAGCCCCATTGCATTGCTCAATATAATGAACTGATTAGTTAGAATTAAAATAAGTGAGTTTTTACTGTGGGTACTATATGGACGGGTTGTTATTTATTTTCTTGATCTAAATCTATTAATTTTTACCTTTGCCTGCTTTCCTGAAAATAAAAGATCTCGCTCGCAATAATTATGCTTTTCTGGTTTCTTTAGTTATTTAAGTGTAATTTTAACTTATTAATATCTAGGTCGGGATCTGGCTGGTGAGGTTGTTAATGATTGGGTGGGAATTTTTAAAAGTGATTAAATTTTCGTTCTTATTTTGTTGCGTTCAATGTGATTCTATTTTTTATTTTCGTTAATGATTGCCATAAAAAACCCTACCTTAATGTCATTCCAGATACCCCTAATGAGGTATTTTTGCATATTGTGTTGTTTTTAAATGATTACTTTAAAAATGATAAAATGAATCCCTTTTTGATAATGAAGTCAACGTCAGGCTACTGGAGAATAGCCGGAAAATAAAAAGAGCAGCCGCGACATCATTATTCACATCAGGAATATAGCTGACTGGATTTCTGCTATTTTTACATTGAATGCGAAGAGGGAGACTCTTTATAGTGTGATTGGTTATTAATATGAAATTTTTATAAATTTTTTAGAATATATGGATGTCAGTTATTTTCCTTTCTAAACTGAACGTGGCCGAATACCGGCCACATTCGCTTTATCGCTATATCGCTTTCCGAACTTATGTCGCTAGGTATGTACGAAATAGGTCGCTAACTGACGCAGCGTCTGTTCATCCAGCGTACCAGCGTAGTAACGCAGCTGTAGCCAGGCCGTCAGCCAGGTATAACGCGCTTCGGTGAGATCGCGTCGTGCGCCATAGAGTTGCTGTTCGGCATTCAGCACGTCAAGATTCACGCGTTCTCCGCCCTGAACGCTCTTCTGTGTGGCGGTGACCAGCGCCAGCGCAGACTTTTCCGTCAGTTCATAGGCGCGGATTTTCGCCTGACTGCTGGTGACCAGATTAAACTGGCGACGCAGTTCCGTCTGGATTGTCGCCGTCTGTTCGTCCTTTTCCCGCGCGGTTTGCTGATAGCGCTCTTTTGCCTGACGCGTTGCGGCAGAGACGCCGCCGCCGGCAAAAATCGGTACGCTGACGCGGATACCAATCGACCGCGTATCGTATTTCTGGTTGTAGCTGTTTTCGGTATCTGACTGCGTATTACGTGTGCTGGCGACCAGCGTGACCTGTGGCAGGTGACCTGCTCGATTACGCTCAATGCCGTATTTCGCTACGGCCAGCGACTGGTTTAGCGCTAATAGCTGTGCGTTGTGGCGCAGCGCCAGCGATTGCCAGTGCTGATAGCCCGCAGGCTGAAGCGGCTGCGGCGTGAAGCGTGGCGTTAGCGCCGCAAGCTGATCCACGCCAACGGGCATCCCCAGCAGCGTTTCCAGTTCACGCAGGCTGATATCCAGATTGTCCTGCGCTTCGATGAGCTGCGCCTCCGTCAGATTAACCCGCGCTTCGGTTTCCAGCATATCGGTGCGAGTGCCTTCTCCCTGCTGGAAGAGGCGTTGATTCAACTGATATTGCTCGCGATAAGCGCGCTGCTGTGCCTGAACCAGCGCAATCTGCTCGCGGCTAAACAGCACGTTAGTGTAGGCCTGAAACAGACGCACCAATAGCTGCTGGCTGGCATCGCGCAGCTGCTCGTCTGCCAGTACGGCGCTGGCTTCGCCCTGCTGATAGCGCGACCATGCCGCATAGTCGATCAGCGGCTGTTGCAGAGAAAAACTGGAAGCGCGGCTGGTGTAATCCCGCTCCGACTGTTGCCCACCCGCCGTCACCGTAGAGTCGTTACGGGACTGGCTGTAGTCATAGGTGACTTTTGGCAGCAGCCCGGCGCGCCCGATGTTCTTCTCTTCGCTGTCGGCATTGCGAGCGTGCACGGCGGCCTGAAAGGCTGGATCGTGCGTCAGCGCCTGCTGCCAGGCTTCCATTAATCCCAATGCCTGACTCGGTGCGCTGTAGATCAGCGAGAGAAAAAGCGGGATGGCATAGCTGGAGCGGATCGCCGCGCGATAAACGGATGAAAGGCGCAGCATGATTACTCCTCGGTCAACGCCAGATGCAGGCGGTCGGAAAGCGGTTTGAACAGGTAGTTGAGCAGGGAGCGCTCACCGGTACGAATAAAGGCTTGCACCGGCATGCCGGGACGCACGTCCAGCCCAGCGAGCTGTTGCTTACCTTGTTCATCAACGTGAATACGCAGTGCGTAATAGGGTTTTCCGGTCTGCTGCTCGACGAGCTGGTCGGCACCGATCAGCGCGACAACGCCGGAAATACGTGGGGTCGTGCTTTGGTTAAAGGCAGAAAACAGCAGCTCGACCGGCAGCCCGTTGCTGACTCTGTCCACCAGTTCGATAGGCAGCTGTGCGTCAATCAATAACGGTTGCCCCTCGGGAACAATCTCCATCAGCATCTGCCCGCTATTCACTACGCCGCCTTCGGTGTGCAGCGCCAGCCCGACCACCGTGCCGCTGGCAGGGGCGCGAATGTGCGTGTGCTGAAGTTCATACTCCGCCGTTTTCAGCCGTTGAGTGAGATCCTGAATGGAACGCTGGGTATCGGCGAGCTGGGCGCGTACCTCTTTCTGGTACTCGTTCTGACGCTGTTGGATCTTTTGCTCCAGTTCGACGACCTGCTGCTGGAGCTGTACCTGATTATTTCGCTCCTGCGCGATCGCGCCTGCCAGTTGGGCAGCCTGTCGCTCGACGTCCAGCAGACGATTACGAGCGATATAGCCTTCCTGCGCCAGCGGACGCAGCCCATTCAGCTGTTCGCTGATAATCTGGAATTGCGTTTGGCTGCTGGCCAGCAGCGCCTGTGAACCCTGCGACTGCGCTTTTGCCCCGATGATGGCGGCCTGTATCGCGGCGCGTTCCTGCTGCAGCGCTGCGCGGCGGCTGATGAAGAGCTGTTGCTGGGCAATCTGAATTTGTTGCGTGACGGTGCTGTGTTGCTCAGTGGGGGCAGGGAAGGCGATCGTATTCAGATCGTCGCGTTCCGCCAGCAGACGTGCTTCGCCCGCGTACGCTTCCTGAAGCTGCGTAACAAGATTGTCGCGCTGTGCCTGAGCGGGCGTTTGATCCAACGTGGCAAGGACTTGCCCAGCCTGCACGTGGTCGCCGTCTCGCACGGTGAGCGAGGCGATACGTCCGCTACTGACGGGCTGCACCGCTTTGCGGTTATCCGCGACGATGACCCGACCGGATACGCCGACGCCTTTATCCAGCGGCGCCATGCCGGCCCACAGCAGCAGACCACCAAAGCCGATAAGCACCAGCCAGAGACCGTATTTCAAATAGCGTCCGGCGTCGGTGTGTAACGGCATCGCCGCGACGTTATCCGCCACCGGATGGACGGGAGTTGTCGGCTGTGATGTGACTTCGCGTAACGCGGACATGGTTATCCTCTTCTTTCCATGATGCTGTTCTGACGGCAGGCGTGCGTTATCAATGCGCTGAGCCTCATTTATCCGGTGCGGCGCGGCGCGGCGTTGGCGCGCTGTACACCATACTCAGCCCGGATGAACCGGGTTCTTTTGGGGTAAAGGCATTTGCGGCGTCGGCTGTTTTAACCGGCGCGGGTTTGGCGCTGGCGGGGGGCGTCATCGGTTTGGTAAGAGAAGCATTGGCAGGCTTGGCGCGCTGTAGTTCTTTTAACACCTGCTCGGTTGGGCCGAAATACTGGATCTGTCCGGCGCGCAGGACTAACAGCTTGTTGGCACAGGACAACAGAGCAGGCTTATGCGTGATCAGTATCTGCGTGCTTTTGGCTTCCTGTTGGGCGGCAATCGCGGCCAATAAGGCTTTCTCGCCGTCGTCATCCAGACTGGCATTGGGTTCATCCATCACAATCAGGCGCGGTTGGTTGTAAATGGCTCTGGCAAGGGCGACGCGCTGCTTTTGACCGCCGGACAGCCCGGCACCACCTTCACCGAGTGGCGTATCGTAGCCCTGCGGCAGCCGCAGAATCATCTCGTGAACGCCTGCCGTGACGGCGGCGGCAACGATCTTTTCTGCATCCGGCTGAGTGAAACGAGCGATGTTTTCGGCAATCGTCCCGCTGAAAAGCTGGACGTCCTGCGGCAGATAGCCGACGAATCGGCCTAAATCACCTTTGTCCCACTGGTGCATGTCTGCGCCGTCCAGCCTGACCTTGCCACCAAGAGCGGGCATGGCGGCAACCAGCAGGCGGGCGAGGGTGGATTTACCGGAACCCGACGGGCCTAAAACGCCGAGTACATCGCCGGGAGCCAGTTCAAACGTGATATTCGCGAGTATGGGCGTGCGTGTGTTGGGCGCGTTAGCGCTGAGCTGTTCCACCTGAAGTTTACCTTCCGGGGCGGGCAGCGCCATGCCAGCAGGGCGCGCAGGGTGGTTGTCGAGCAAAATATTGACACGCTGCCAGGCGAGGCGCGCCTGCATCCATTGTTTCCAGACGCCAATGATCTGATCGATCGGGCTGAGTACGCGGCTCACCAGTATGGATCCAGCAATCATCATGCCGGGCGTGATATCGCCGTTGACGGCCAGCAGCGCGCCCAGCCCCAGCATCAGCGACTGGAGCGCCAGTCGGGTGCTTTTCGTCAGCGAGGTAATGTTGGCGCTTTTTTCGCTGGCAACGTTCTGATAATAGAGGAACGCGTTATGCTGCGTCAGCCAGCGTTCACGCATGGCGGGCAGCATTCCCATCGCTTCAATGGCATCGGCGTTACGCAGGTTAGCGTTAGCCTGCTGCGTTGCCTGAACGGTGTTTTGTGCGGCTAAGGCCAAGGGTTCGCGCGTGAGTTTTTGATTCAGCCAGGCCAGCACAATCAGTATGATAGCCCCCGCCAGTGCCATTACGCCCAGCCAGGGATGAAGTAAGAAGATCACCAGAAGATAAACCGGAAACCATGGCGCATCAAAGAAGGCGAACAGCGCGTTACCGGTGGCGAACTGGCGCAGGGCGGTCAGATCGTTTAAGGCTTGCCCGGCTCCGGCCGTGCCGTTCTTGAGATTGCTTTCAAACGCGGCATTGTAGATACGTTGATTCAGTCGCATATCCATCTGCGTACCGAGGCGGATCACCACGGCGCTGCGTATCCATTCCAGTAATCCCATCAGTAAAAACAGGCCCAGCATAATGATCGTCAGCATCGCCAGCGTCATGGTGCTGCTGGAAGGCAGTACGCGGTCATAAACCTGGAGCATATAAATCGCCGGTGCCAGCATCAGCAGGTTGATGACGGCGCTGAACAGGCCAATTCCCCAAAATCCCTGACGGTAGGCGGCCAGCGCGTCAATAATCTCCCGGCCTGATGAAGCCGGATGGGATGCGGACATGGGATGTTCCTTCTTCAATAAAGTCGCCATCGTTCCATCGTGGTGTACCCACAAGGTGGAAGAGGGGGAAAAGCGGTTAGCCGTACCGCTATTGACGCGGTTTGCCAACGGTTATTACACTCACTAGACCGTCGCGGTTCAGATGTTCTCTCCGTACCGCGACGGTGTTCACTCAAACGGCTAAAAGCGTCATCTTTTAGCCGTTTTCTTATGCCGCCAGCAGATCGGCCGTTTCTGCGACGCCAACGACGTCAACCACGGTATCGGCAGAAAGCGCGGCATCGGAGGTTGCCGTGGCGAAGCTCAGGCTATCCAGGCTCGCGTTAATATCGATACCCGCATTAGCCAGTGCATCCAGCAGCGGCTGAACCTGACCGCCCATCAGACCGTAAATCACGTCATGCACCACGCCGCGATCGCTAACGGTCAGGTTGGCAACATCCGTGGAGAGATCCAGTCCGCTGAAGGTCACTTCCGGCTCAACGAGTGAGTACGTGGTGCCTGCGGTGGTACCGCCTTGCAGGAGGTTCCCGAAGGACAGGGTGTCCAGATCGCCGTACAGCGTGTGGGCCGGTGGGGTGAAGAGGCTATAGGTCAGATCGCCGCCTGCAATAAGTGCAGAGACGTCGTTCTGCGTACTCGTGATCGCATATTGAGTACCGTCTATAAAGGTGTCGCCGCCGTAAAAGCCCCCGGTATTATTGCCACCGACTTGTGTATTACCCGCGGTATGATTAACGTCGCCAAATGCTGCAGACCATTCAGTCAGGTAGCTGGCAATGCTGTAATTGGCATAGTAGGCATCGTAGGTAATTGCAAAACTCATAATAGATTCCTCATTAACTAACGATCTACAGGCACGGTCATCCGTGTCTGTCGTGAAAGAGGATGAGCCATCCCATCCCCTTTGTTTTCCTGCCTCCCGTATTGGGAAACAGAGAAATTAGAATCGATACTCCACGCCAGCCTGCACCGTTCTTCCCCGGCTTGGCGTGTAACCCAGTGATTCGCCATAGCTCACGATGTAAGTACGGTTAGCGATATTCTCGACGGAACCACGCACCGTCAGGCTGTCAGTCAGACGATAGCTGGCGTACAGATCGTAAACTTCATACTTGGGCCAGTCGGCTAAATAGGCGGAGTTGGCCGGTGCGGCAGCATCCTGATAGCCGGGAGCAAAACGCATCGTGACGCCCATATCCAGCTTACGGTCAAAGACGCGCGTCCCCAGCGTGACGGAACCGCGGTCACCCGGCAGATAGGCGGCGTTGCTGAATAGCAGCGTTTTCTGGCAAGAGGCATCGCTGGCCGTGGTATCAACAGGCGTGGAGTAGTAGTTGCCTCGAGAACCGCCGACGGTCGTGACGCCGCCCATCCAGGCCACCGGCGCACAGAAATCGTTATTGCCGATCATGTGGGTGTAGGTGGCATCGACATACAGAAAGCCCGCGTCGTAATTAAGCTGGTATTCCATGCCGCGGAAGCGGCTCTTCGCCAGATTGTTCTGGAACACGGAGTTGCTGAGGGAGTAGCCGTTATAGCCCGGCTTATTGCGCGCGCCGTTCAGGCTGATGTAGTTGTTGATTCGGGTGTCAAAATAGGACACCTTGCTGACCAGTCTGTCGCCATCGACGAGCAGGTTGGGCTGCTGAATATTGAACCCGACCTCCCAGGCGCGGGAACGCTCCGGCTTAAGGTTGGGGTTCGGATACAGGTAATAGTTGCCCGCGCTGTAGGTGCCGTTGGCAAAGGTTTCGCTAACTGACGGTGGGCGCCAGGACAGGCCGTAGCTGGTGTACAGCTGTAACCATTCAACGCCGGGGCGGACGCCAGCAAACAGCGTGGGGGACAGCTTGCCGTGCTCGTCATCGACATTCCAATCCTGCGTGGTGGTCACGAACGGCGGGCAGAGTGCGATCGACCGTGCAGTACAGGGGTTCGTGACGGTATAGGGGATTTCCCGATAGCTGATGCTGGTGGTGCCGCGTAACCGATAGCGATCGTAGCGCAGGCCACCTTGCAGCGTTACCCACTCGTCGTACGCGTAATTCAGATTCGCGAACAGGCTGGCCATTGCACGGTTCCCTTCCGGGGTCGCGTTACTGGCGGTGCTATTGGCGCTGTCCGTGGTGATCTTGTCGTAATAGAAATCCAGCCCGTAGTCGGCTTTCAGATCGTGCGGACCCTGCTGCCACAGCGTCGAGGTGTTTTGCGCTTGCGCCCCGTAGGTACGTAACCGCGTGCTCTCGTGATACGCGCTGGTATTGGAAACAGCATAATTCTCAGTGTCGTTATTGGTATCGGCGTAATAAATCTTGGCCTTAAAATCCAGCCAGCGCTGGTTGTCCGGTTTCAGGCTGTAATCCAGCGCGGTACTGCGCGCCATAATTTCGCTGTGCCCGCTAGCCTTCCAACCCAGTTCGGTATTGGAAAGGTTGGACAACGTCCCGACATTTTCAGAAGAGGTTTGCGTTTGCATATAGCTGAGCTGGAAGCGCTGATTAGCAGGCAGATTCCAGCCGATTTTCGCCAGCCGTGAGCGCATGGTGTAAGCCGCGCTGGTCACTTTCTGGTGCTTTAAGTTATTGGCCCACTCTTCATAATTACTTGAATTGCCGGGGATACGGATATTACCGAGGTTGCCATCATTTCCCGGCCAGTAGTCGCCCAGATGACGCTCGCTGGCACCGACAAGAATGTCGCCAGTTTCGTTACCCAGTGCGAGCACGCCGCTGCCGATAAAATGCGTTCCGTTGTCGCCCGTGCTGGCATGCAGTTTTCCGCCCAGCTCTTTACCCGGAGCCAGAAAGTCTTGAGCGCTGACGGTGTTAAATGTCGCGACGCCGCCCAACGTACCTGCGCTGCCCATCACGTTTGTCGCGCCTTTTTCAATCGTTGCGCCGGAGAGCAGCTCCGAATCGATATACATCTGTCCATTGCGCTGGCCGTAGCCGGTTTTTTGAAAATTCTGCCGTACGCCGTCGATGTTCATATTCACGCGACCGAAGTCTTGTATGCCGCGAATGTTGACCGACAGCGACGGGTCCTGCTGGCTGACGCTGGAGTAAACGCCAGCGGACTGCTCCAGCAGATCGGCGGCGTGGCGGGAAGGGCGGTTATCCATCTGCTCGCGTGAAATAACGCTAATGGCGCGCGGCTGTTCGTAGATCCAGTCGCCGGGATTGGCGACGGTAAATGCGCGAACCGTCATCACGTCGTCTATTTTTGCCGTATCGACATTGACTGAACGAGGGCGCAGGGTAATGACGCCATTGCTGCCGATTTGGAAATCGACCGGATTAGTGCCGATCAGCCTGCGCAGCCCTTGTTCTGGCGTGAAGCGCCCTTGAAGCGCAACGGCCTGCATATTTTCCAGTTTAACGTCGGCAAAAAAGACCTGTAACCCCGCCTGTTCGGCGAAACGCAGCAACGCGCTGCTCAACGGCTGCGCACCGATGGAAAAGGCGGAGCTTTGACGAGCCGCCTCCTGAACGCTGGCGGCCTGCGTTTCTGCTTGCGCATAGTGGAGCGAGCCAGACAACGACAGTGCGATGCCGACGGCAAGAGAAAGTGGATTACGTTGTAACAAGCGGCTGTCTTGCTGTTGTGTTCTTTTAAACATTTTTCGCCTGGTCTGCCATCGGTTAAATCATCAATAAGCATTAATAAACAAAGGGATAATTAGCCCTCTCTTTCTTAATGAAAATGATAATAAAAATCATTACCTAAATATGAAGACGGCTGAGATGACAGAACCCGTAAAAAAATATTTAAATTTTTTTCTCCGGCGCGTTGCGGCCTTGTGAACGTAAAGGGAATGTATGCGTGATTACCACGCCTGAGCGGCGTGGCAAGAGTGGGGAAGACAGGTGGGAGAAAGGATTAGTACAGAACCGTGACGCCGGGGAGTGAAACGGTTTTGGCACCCAGTTCGGTGGCAATGGTTTGCAGCGCGCCATCCAGCTCGTTCAGCGAAAAAATGCCGCTAACCTGACGCTGACGCAGGGCTGATGTAGGGATGACGATCGTCCCCGATCGATACTGATTGATACGTGCGATCACGATAGCCAGAGGTTGTTGATCGAAGATCAGCAGCCCGCGTCGCCAGTCGCCGCGCTCGCGGCTATTCCAGCCGGGGAGGCGAGTCATCCCTTGTTCGGTGTAGCGTGCCGCCTGTTGCTCATCAAGCCGCAGTGTTTGCCCGTTTGCCGTGACCTGAACGCTGTGCTCCACCACGCCGACGGTCGTGGTCTGTGAGGAGTTTTGCACGATGAACTGCGTGCCCAGCGCCTGTGTGGTGCCCGATGCAGCATCAACCAGGAAAGGGCGCTTTTCCTGTGCGGTCGTTGGGGCGACGGTGAACCAGGCTGAACCTTGCAGCAGCGTGACGCGTCGTTCTTGCGGCGTATAGGCGAGCGAAATGGCGCTGCCCGCATCCATATCGACTTCACTGCCGTCCGGCAGCGTAACGTGTTTGACCTGATGCGCCGCATGATAATCCGAGCGCAGCAGGAGGATGCCGTCGGAAATCCACGTCGCGCCGAGACTGAAACCCAGCAGCAGCAAGGCGGCGATTTTCCACTGAGTTGCACGATTAACGCGCCTGATGAGAAAGGTTGCTGGCGGTTGTGGTTGCAGCACCTGCTGTTGCTCGCTGCTGAGCGACCCAAGCCCATGCCAGAGCATCCCTGCCTGTTCCAACGCGTGGCGATGGCTCGGATCCTGTGCCAGCCAGTGTTGGAATGCCAGTTCCTGTTCATCGTCCAGCGGCGCTTCGGCCAAACGGATGGCCCAACGTGCTGCCTGCTGTTGGATTTCAGGGGGATAATCGTTCATGTTGTAGGCCTGGAGTGTGTAGGGTCTCTAAATAGGTAGACGTCTGACGGCAATAAACCCGTAAATAATTTGTGATTATTTCACGCTGGGCGATGCGTTTCACGAGGCGCGGATCGTCATCATCGCGTTCAGTGTCATGGCAAGATGCTTCTCAACGGTGCTGAGGGAAATCTCCAACTGCTGAGCAATTTGCGCCTGCGTCATGTGTTCAAACCGGTGCAGATGAAATATCAGCTGCGTGCGTTCAGGCAGCGTCGCCAGTACGTTTGCCAGACGCTCCAACGCCTGCTGGGCGATGGCCGTTTGATCGAGCTGGGGCGCAGCATCCGGCAGGTATTCCAGCGTCGCCTCCGCGTCGTCAACGGACGTCGCCATCTGCCAGCGCTGCTGGTGGCGGACATGATCAAGCAGCAAATTATTTGCTGTCTTATAGAGATACGCCTTCTTGTCGTCTACATCATCTTGCTGTTCCAGCCGTTGTGCCAACCGTAAAAAACTCTCTTGCACCAGATCTGCTGCTGCCTGAGGGTCGCGCAGTTTATGATTGAGATAGCGTTCTAACCGCTCTGCATAGTGGTTGAACAGCATTCTGAGTTCAGACTCTGACATGCCAACGTCCCGTCAGGTGACCTTCCCGCCGACTCTGCGGCAACAGAACCCCTTTCCCTTGTCACGGCGCTATCCATAGCAATGCACGGCACTGTCCGTTACGGGGTAAGGCCCTGAATAATAAATATGTGTAATTGATAATTATTATCACATATGCCGAACAGAAAAGCAGAGTTAAATCTTCTTCAGATTGGCGGATTTTTGTCATCGACTACACTTATCTTTGCTGGCTTATTATTTGATCAGGAGGTGCAGCAATGACTACGAAGGACTCAGCGCAGGATCCTAAAGAGGTGACAGTCAGCGAAGGGCTGGCAAAGGTGCATGAGGCGTCAGATCAGTTGACGGAGGAAGAGATCGAGGCGTTGGCGGAGGAGGCCAGACAGGCCGCTACGCAGACGCAGAAAGAGTCGGGCAACGCGCCCTAGTGTAATGCCGCGGGTTGCAGAACGGAGCGACAGGTAAGCGCAACGTGGCAGGTTTTTTGCACAGACATTTTGCAGATAGTGATGAAAAACAAGACGGTTTTCTCTCTGTAAGGAAAATGTATGCACGATAAATTACTCATAGAAGGCAAGCTGGTCGCGGGGAAAGGCGAGGCGTTAGCGGTATTTAATCCTGCCACAGGAGAGCAAATTGCCGCCATTGCGCAGGCCGACCTGCACCAGGTTGATGCAGCCGTGCTGGCCGCGGAGTCCGCGTTTGCACACTGGGGACAGACCACGCCGAAAACGCGCGCGACGCTGCTGCTACAGATTGCCGATGCCATCGAGGAAAACGCCGAGACGTTTGCCGAGCTTGAATCGCTGAACTGCGGTAAGCCCTACCATGCGGCGCTGAATGATGAAGTGCCTGCGGTCGCTGATGTGTTTCGCTTTTTTGCCGGCGCGGCGCGCTGCCTGAGCGGTTCGGCGGCAGGAGAGTATCTTGAAGGGCACACCTCGATGATCCGGCGCGATCCAGTTGGCGTGGTGGCGTCCATCGCCCCGTGGAATTACCCGCTGATGATGGCGTCGTGGAAACTGGCACCGGCGCTGGCGGCGGGAAACTGCGTGGTGCTGAAGCCGGCGGAGCAAACCCCGCTGACTACGTTCTATCTGGCACATCTGCTGGCGGAGATACTGCCCGCTGGCGTGGTGAATATCGTGTTCGGGCGCGGGGCGGATATCGGTGATGCGCTGACGGGGCATGAGAAAGTGAACATGGTGTCGCTGACCGGTTCGATTGCGACCGGTGCGCATATTCTGTCGCATACCGCCGCGAGCGTAAAACGGACGCATATGGAGCTGGGTGGTAAAGCGCCAGTGATTGTCTTCGACGATGCTGATATCGATCAGGTGGTGGATGGGATCCGCAGTTTCGGTTTTTACAATGCGGGGCAGGACTGTACCGCGGCGTGTCGGCTGTATGTCCAGCGTGCGGTTTACGATGAGGTCGTAGAGGCATTAGGAAAAGCGGTGGCGACGCTGAAAATCGGCGATCCACATGATGAAACCACCGAGCTGGGGCCGCTGATTACCGAGCCGCAACTGGAACGTGTGATTGGCTTTGTCGAACGCGCCAAAGCGCTACCGCACATTACGGTGGTGACCGGCGGCGAGCGGGTGAAAGGGCAGGGGTTCTACTTCCAGCCCACGGTGCTGGCGGGGGCAAAGCAGGAAGACGAAATCGTCCAGAAAGAGGTGTTTGGCCCCGTTATCTCCATCACGCCGTTTGACGATGAAGCGCAGGTGATTGGCTGGGCGAATGCCTCGCATTACGGGCTGGCCTCGTCGGTCTGGACGCGCGATATCGGGCGGGCACACCGTCTGGCCGCATGTCTTCAATATGGCTGTACCTGGGTGAACACCCACTTCATGCTGGTGAGCGAAATGCCGCACGGTGGGCAGAAGCTGTCTGGCTATGGCAAGGATATGTCGATGTACGGTCTGGAGGATTACACCATCGTGCGTCATATCATGATCCGGCACTGAGGATCTTCTGCCTGCTTAGGGATTCTGTTTGTCCTGCATGAGAAGCGGATAATGACATAGCGCGTTTGTCCAGCCCCGGCGTACCCCAAAAAAGGGCACGCTGGGCAAAATCGGGGCATCACACGTTGCGTTGATTTTCTTCATACTGGAATTTGCCATTCTTGTTGGTTATTAATTCCACCTATTCGTATTTGGTTCAAATCATCTGCTGAATTTTTGGATTAGATCGCGTTTTTGTATTTTATTCTGATTTGGAGCGGGCGACTGGCGTGTTATGTGCATTAATTAAAGTGGCATCGCGTGATGTCCGTTTTCAAGGAGCGCATTTTGTCCAGATTAAACGCCCACCTTAACCCGCTAGAGTGTACTCAGCAGGCACTGCACTGGATTCATAGTGACACGCTATCCCACGATGACATGGCGGCACTGAATCGAGAAGTTTTGAGCTGTTTTCGTGAATACGTCAACCCAGGTTTTCTGGAGTACCGAAAATCTGTCACCACCGGCGGCGATTACGGCGCAGTCGAATGGCGCGCCAGCGGCCCGAATACGCTGATTGATACCCAAGGGAATGAATATCTGGACTGCCTCGGCGGTTACGGCATTTTTAACGTCGGGCATCGTAACCCTAACGTCATTGCTGCCGTTGAGCGCCAGCTCGCCAGACAACCGCTGCACAGTCAGGAACTGCTCGATCCGCTGCGGGGATTACTGGCAAAAACGCTGGCGGCGCTGACGCCGGGCGATCTGAAATACAGCTTCTTCTGTAATAGCGGAACGGAATCGGTTGAGGCGGCTTTAAAGCTGGCGAAGGCCTACCAGTCACCGCGCGGCAAATATACCTTTATCGCCGCGACAGGCGCATTCCACGGGAAATCGCTGGGCGCACTTTCTGCTACCGCCAAACCCGCGTTTCGCCGTCCTTTCATGCCGCTGTTACCCGGCTTCCATCATGTTGCTTTTGGCGACATCAACGCCATGCGCAAGCAGGTTGAGCAATGCCAGAAGACTGGCGATGACGTGGCTGCCATCATCCTTGAGCCGATTCAGGGAGAAGGCGGCGTGATTGTGCCACCGGAAAATTACTTGCCTGCGGTCAGAGCGTTATGCGATGAGGTTGGGGCATTGCTGATTCTGGATGAGGTGCAAACCGGCATGGGTCGCACGGGCAAGATGTTCGCCTGCGAGCATTATGGCGTGCAGCCTGACATTCTGTGTCTGGCGAAGGCGCTGGGCGGCGGTGTGATGCCGATCGGTGCCACGGTGGCGACGGAAGAGGTATTCTCCGTGCTGTTTGAAAATCCGTTCCTGCATACCACTACGTTTGGCGGCAATCCGCTGGCCTGCGCGGCGGCATTGGCGACCGTCAATGAGTTGCTGACGAAGAATCTGCCGGAACAGGCGGCGATACAAGGGGCATTTTTGTTACAGGGCTTACAGCAACTGGCAGCCGAGTATCCTCAATTGATTATCGAAGCGAGAGGAATGGGGCTGTTGCAGGCTATCGAGTTCAGGAAAAACGAGATTGGGTATGCCTTCGCGAAGGAGCTGTTTCAACGTAATGTTCTGGTTGCGGGCACCTTGAATAATGCCAAGTCGGTCAGGATTGAGCCACCGCTTACCATCACGCGCGAGCAATGTGCCCGAGTGCTGAAAGAAGCGAAGGAAGTGCTCAAGAAGCTCAATGGCACAATGCCTGACGAAAATAAAATGAAGGAATATGCGGTAGAGTGAAAAACGAGACGGAAACACGCAGCACCCCATTATGTTCATTCCGAAAGCCAGTCAGCCCTTACTGACTGGCTTTTTTTATGTCGGCGATCCGCATTTCGCAAACGCCTTTGCAATGGCTTCACGCCGGATAATGTACGCTATGGCGCACCGCTCTCTGCCAGTTTCTCGACCAGATCAAGACGCGTTTTCCACGGATCGGCGATATCGCGAGTCTGTTCTGCACCTGCCGCAGGGATAAACAGAATGTTGTCTTTCTGGCTGCTATAGGCGTTCCATGTCGGTAAACCGCTGGCGTTAGGGTTACCGGTGCGGGCAAAGTTCACCCAGTACTGATTCATCTGCTGGGCAACGGCACGATCCTGCGGCGTGGTTTTCTCGCCATAGCGTGCGGTTACCGTGTTAAAGACATACGGAATTTCACTGGCGTGAACGGCGGCAGGCCACTGCGCGCGCATGCTGTCGGCAACGTAACCAAAACGGAACTGCCAGACGGGCAGCGCGGCTTTTTCCCAAATACGTGCGACAAAACGCGCCGGTTCCACCATGAAACGGTCGCTCGAAACGGCCTTTGCTATCTCCAGCGGTGACATACCGTGGTAAGCCTGAAGAGCCTGCTGCCGATCGCTGGCAGGGAAAATGACAACGGCATCGTCTGACGTCGTGACCTTCGGCGGGAAACTGATATCTGCATCCGTAGCGCCAATCATCAGCGGCACGCGCTGGAAGTTGCCCTTACGGTAGCTATCCTGAGGCTCTGAGGCGATCGCTTTGCCATCGAACATCGGGCCAGAGTAATCCGGTGCATTCATCGAGGCCATATTCAGGCCGTTAACCACCTTATCTGCGGGAATTTGCCGCAGCGCCGTCAGGGCTTCCGCATCGTGACCGCTAATGCCATTTGCGCTGGCAAAGGCGAGGCCAGCCTGTTCTGCTTTTTGCCAGCTTTGGTTAGGCACGATGTTTTGTCTGCCGGAACCGGATTGAATAATCGCTTTCTGGAATAATCCCTGAGATAGCTCGCTGGTCAGCAGCGATCCGACGGCAAAGCCGCCTGCGGATTCACCAAACAGGGTGACGTTTTGTGGATCGCCATGAAAAGCGGCGATGTTTTTCTGCACCCACTTCAGCGCGGCAATCTGATCCATCAGACCGTAGTTGCCACGCTGCGGCTGGTCGGCCAGCGCCGGATGAGCAAAAAAGCCAAAGCGGCCGACGCGATAGTTGAAGCTGACGAACACGACGCCTTGACGTGCAAATTCCTGCCCAGAATAAATCTCGGGCGATGCACCGCCGTTGACGAAACCACCGCCATAGATCCACACCATCACAGGCAGCGGGCCTGTGGCGTTAGCTGGCCGCCACACGTTGACGGTCAGGCAATCTTCACTGAACCCAACACCGAGCGGCGCGGCATCACCGGGAAAAGGATTCTGCATGCAATCCTTGCCGTATGCCGTTGCTGGGAAAATATCGCTCCAGCTTTGCACCGGCTGCGGCGGCTGCCAGCGCAGTTCGCCGATGGGAGGTGCGGCAAAGGGAATGCCTTTAAAGGCGTCGACGCCTTGTGTCTCGGTCCCGCTGATGCGGCCGCTGTCTAGCGTAACCTGCGGATCGTTTGCCAGAGCCGGTTGGCTGGCGGCAGCCATCAGTAATATCAGACTGGCAGTGATTTTTTTATCCATGCGTTTTTCCTTAGGGATGAAAACAAAAAAACCTGCCAGGCGTGATGTGTCCATCACGCCTGGCAGGTTCGCCTTTTACCTCGTTATACTTCAAGTTACATGTGCGTTAGCAGCGTTCAGTCACCCGAATCACTTACTTGAGTAAGTTCATCGGGATTCCTTCTCTTGCCGCCTTCCTGAAACTTGAATTATTTAGAGTTTCTCAATCAGTCACGCCCTGTAATGTCATTTATAGGCGCTTTGCGCCGGGCTGACAACCTTAGGTACGCAGAAATATGATAATCATCAACATGATGCAGCAACGGTGCTGTCAGCGCCTGCGGGTACGAAGTCTGTGCGGTTATCGGTGTTTGCGGGCGATCAGCACATTCAGCGGTGCCATGGGAAATGCCTGATGACGGTGGGTTTCGACAGAGCTAAAGCCGGCAGCCAGTAGCCACTGTGCCAGTTGCCCCTCTCGTGTGACGTGGCGTCCACTCATTTGCATCGGAAGATAGAATGGTAGAACCGGTGCGGCATCCTCTGGCGCTTCGGCAATTTCCGCCTGTGCCAGAACCAGCGTGCCCTCCGGTGCCAGCGTATCGTGGAGTGTCGTCAGCATAGCGGGAATGTCTTCGACAAAATGCAGGAACGAGGAACTCCAGATCAGATCATATTTTTCGCTGGGAAACGTGCCGCTTTGCGCCGACAGCCGTGCGGATAATCCGGCAGCATCGATATTGCGTTGTGCCACGGCGGCGGTCTGCGGCAGGTCGTACACCGTACCGGAGATCTGAGCATGACGCAGCGCCAGCGTAATCGCCACCCAGCCGGGACCGCCGCCCAGATCGAGAACGTGTTTGATTTGCGGGAAATCCGGCAGGCTGGCGATCAACTGCTCGGCACGGTCGGCCGTTATCGCCCGCTGCTCTTGTGCGATCTGCTGCTCCGCGGCGTTGGCCCACGCGGCATCACGCGGTAACTCGCTCAACTGCGTTTGCAACGGCTGACACATACCGTCACCGAGCCCCTGACCAAACTGACGCAGGCTGGTCAGGCGAAAGCGCCAGGCGTCGCCCAGAAAACGCGAACTGCTGTGACAGAGCACGGCGGCGCAGGCCGGAGCGGTGCGATAGCCGTCGTGATGGCGCGTTAATAGCTGCATGCTCCACAGCAGCTCAAGCAGAAACCCGGTTTTCTCCGGTTGCCAGCCCAGCGCTTCCGCCAGCTGTTGCGGCGTGGTGGTTTCTTCCAGCCTGTCGAAAATCTGCTGTTCCAGCGTCAGATGTAAGGCGTCCGCCTTCACGCTGCTGGCGGCAAGCTGCCATAACGTCTCTAATGGATTCATACGTGGTTTTTCCCATTGATGGTCAGTCGATAGGGAATATGCTATCTATAAATGAGAATCGTTATTATGTTCATTGTTATGCGAGACGGCGTTTTTCATATGCGAAACGGCGGGGGGAAGATGGCGCAAAGACAGCAGCAGATGCGAGAGGGACTACCGTCAGGCGATCGGTGCCGGATGAGTGAGGTGAATCGTTCTGATTCGCGTCGAATACTGCCGGACGGCATTGGCGAATGCTGGTCGGATTTCAGCCGTATTGATGCAGACCTGTCGCTGGCTCGTTCGCAATATCGCCCGCGTCGTGCCTTGGTGGAAGAAACGCAGAACCCGCATTCGCAGCCGATGCTGGTTATGACATTTGCGCTGGCAGGAGAGTCTGTCTATTACGATTGCAGCGGTTCATCGATCTGGTTTCGCCAGCAGCATGTCACGATTACGACGTTTGGTGCCAGCGTGGGCGAACGCCATTATCAGGCTCAACAGCAGGTCGATCAGCTACGGCTGCTGATAGGGAAAACAGCGGCGGCTCGCTATTTTGGCGCGGACGGTGCCGAGCAGTTGTTCAACGATGATGGGGTACAGCAGCGCGTATTTATGCCCGTCTCTGCGGCCAGTCAGGTTCATGTTAACGCCCTGTGCGCTGATGGCGATCCGCTGAATCGCCATATCCATGCCTTAAGCCTGCTGGCTCAGTATCGGCACTTTCTACAACCGGAAGAAAGACACGGCGGTATTCATCCACAGGAAAGTCAGCAATTGGATCAAGTATGCCGCTGGATGCGTGAACATTTGGCGGAACCGCTGACGCTGGCCTGCATTGCGGCTCAGGCTGGAATGAGTGAATCCAGACTCAAACTCGGGTTTCATCGCTGCTTTGCGACCACGCCGGGTCAGATGCTATTGCGGATGCGGATGGAGCGGGCGCATCAGCTACTGGAACAGGGATTTCAGGTGGCACAGACTGCCTGGCAAGTTGGCTATCGACATCCCGCTAATTTTAGTCTGGCATTTACGCGCTATTTTAACCGTAACCCGAAAATGATTACTTCGCGTAAGTAAAAATACCCTACTGACATTAATGTCATGATTTTGTCATAACTATTTACCATTATTTTCCTTTGATTATATTTCCGTGCGTTATTTCGGCATGCAGTAACTGAATCCGAGCTTTTGTCCAAATTCTTCTATACTTCATCCAGCAGTATCAACGTGTAATGAATATTGCGGCCAATAAGCTGTTCATTTCTCAGCGTGCAGTCGGGTGGTTCCCTGTGCATGAAAGAGAGCGTTTTATTTTTAATAAATGGTCGCTTTTTAAGCAAAGGAAAAAAGGATGAGATTAAAAAAGAAAAAAGTCGAACCGATGAAAATTCAGGACATTACCATTATTGATAATGCCAGACTTAAAAAAGCCATTACCGCTGCCGCATTGGGTAATGCGATGGAATGGTTTGATTTTGGTGTATATGGCTTTGTGGCGTATGCGCTCGGACAGGTCTTTTTCCCCGGAGCCGATCCCGGCATACAAATGATTGCCGCGCTGGCAACGTTTTCGGTCCCCTTCTTGGTTCGGCCACTCGGCGGGATATTCTTTGGTGCAATGGGGGATAAATTTGGTCGCCAGAAAGTCTTGTCGATCACCATTATTATCATGTCGGTGAGTACATTCTGTATCGGCTTGATTCCGTCCTATGAATCGATTGGTATCTGGGCGCCGATATTACTCCTGTTGGCGAAACTGGCGCAGGGATTCTCCGTTGGGGGCGAATATACCGGCGCGGCGATTTTCGTTGCCGAATATTCTCCGGACAGACGACGCGGCTTTTTAGGGAGCTGGCTGGATTTCGGCTCTATTGCCGGGTTCGTGATGGGGGCGGGCGTCGTCGTGCTCATTTCCTCCATCGTGGGAGAAGAAAGTTTTCTGGACTGGGGATGGCGTATTCCGTTCTTTATTGCTGCGCCGCTCGGGTTAATTGGGATTTATTTGCGCCATGCGTTGGAAGAAACGCCGACGTTCCAACAGCACGTTGACAATATTGATAAAGAATCAAAAGACAGCATCCAATCCCCGCCGAAGATCTCCCTGCGTGAAATTGTGACCAAGCAATGGAAAGGTCTGCTGATTTGTATCGGGATAGTGATTACCACCAATGTCACCTATTACATGCTGCTGACCTACATGCCGAGCTACCTTTCACACAGCCTGAATTATTCGGAAGATCACGGCGTGATGATTATTATTGCCGTCATGATCGGGATGCTGTTTGTGCAGCCGGTGATGGGGCTGATGAGCGACCGCTATGGGCGTAAGCCGTTTATTATTTGCGGCAGTATTGGGCTGTTGCTGCTGTCGGTGCCCAGCTTTATCTTGATCAACAGCGATGTGATTGGGCTGATTTTCTGCGGATTACTGATGCTGGCCGTACTGCTGAACTCCTTTACGGGCGTGATGGCTTCAACGCTTCCCGCCCTGTTCCCCACGCATATTCGCTATAGCGCACTGGCGACCTCATTTAACGTTTCCGTGCTGATTGCGGGCTTTACGCCAACGGCGGCGGCGTGGCTGGTGGAATCGACCAGCAACTTGTATATGCCAGCGTATTACCTGATGGTGATTGGGCTGATCGGTCTGATTACCGGGATGTCGATGCGTGAAACCGCTAACCAGCCGCTGAAAGGCGCCACGCCAGCGGCATCGGATCGGACGGAAGCCAAAGAGCTGTTGCAGGAACAGTACGACAATATTGAGCAGAAAATAGAAGAGATTGATGAGCAAATTGTCGAACTGGAGAAGAAAAGAAAACGGCTGACCGAACAGCACCCTGAGATTAATTAGTCTCATCTTCCTGTGTGAGAAAAGCGTCACGAATGTGGCGCTTTTGCTATGCCACCTACAACCTAGCGACCAATGAGTCGCAGCTGGGTGCAAAACGGGCAACCGCAGCCGTTAACGGAGGTCGCATCGCACTGGCCGGGGTGAATGGTTTCCAGCCCCATTGGCGTAAAGCCAGAAAAGGTGCGCTTAGCCTCATCGATATTGCGCAATCCGGTCTCAGTAGACTGAGCTATTTTGGCCTGAAACGCCGAGGCTTGTGTCGCAACGAGGGAAAGAAACAGAACTGACAGACCTTTTTTCATCGGGCTTATCCGCTATGGAGTTTGGTCTGTTATAACATAACGTATTTAGCCGCGCCAGAGCAGCCGACCGCCCGAATGGGGCCGGCTGTCTGAACAGCGCTATTTGATTAACGGAACGGTGGTTCGTTAAAGGTGCGCAGTTTACGCGAGTGTAGCTTGTCGCTTTCCGCCCGCAGCAGATCGATAGCGCAGATGCCAATCTGCAAATGCTCCGAAATCGCCCCTTCATAGAAACGGTTCGCCTGTCCCGGCAGCTTGATTTCACCGTGCAACGGCTTATCCGAAACGCACAGCAGCGTGCCGTAAGGGACACGGAAGCGATATCCCTGCGCGGCAATTGTCGCACTTTCCATATCTACCGCGACGGCGCGGCTGAGGTTAAACCGCAGGGCAGAGGCCGCATAGCGTAGCTCCCAGTTGCGGTCATCGGTAGTGACAACCGTGCCGGTACGCAGGCGCTGCTTAACTTCTTCCCCCGGCATACCGCTGACCATCTTGGTGGCGTCATACAGCGCGCGCTGCACCTCGGCGATGCTGGGAATCGGGATATCTGGCGGCAGCACGGCGTCCAGTACGTGATCGTCACGCAGATAAGCGTGCGCCAGCACATAATCACCGATGGATTGGCTTTCGCGCAGGCCGCCGCAGTGGCCGATCATCAGCCAGGCATGCGGACGCATCACCGCGAGGTGATCGCAGATAGTTTTGGCGTTGGATGGCCCGACGCCAATGTTGACCATCGTAATCCCTTTCCCCTGACGGGGAATCAGATGATAGGCCGGCATCTGGTGGTTCTTCCATGCCAGATCGGACACCGTCTGCTCGGGGTTAGGTGTATCCGCGGTGATGTAAATACCGCCTGCGCAGGATAGCGCCTCATACGGGCTATCGGGATCGGCAATCTGCGCACAGGCCCAGCGCACAAACTCATCGACATAGCGCGTGTAGTTGGTGAAGAGGATGAAAGGCTGAATATGTTCTACCGGCGTGCCGGTGTAGTGGCGAAGCCGCGCCAGCGAGAAATCGGTGCGCAGCGCGTCGAAGTGCGACAGCGGTGACGTGGTGGTGGCGTGAAACAGCCCATCTGCCGTCTCGTCCCCAATCTGCGACAGCTCTGTCGTGGGGAAATGCTTGGCGATACCGGCACTCATCGACCGGTCAAGAATCAGGTCGGAACCGTCGAGCACGTAGGGGAACGGGATTTCCTGCTGTGACGGGCTAACCTCGATGGTGACGTCATAATCACCTTCCAGCAGCGCCAGCTGTTCCGCCAGATAAGCGCGCAGAAATGCCGGGCGGGTAACGGTGGTGGAGTAGCTGCCGGGATGGGTAAAACGCCCATAGGCGCGATGGCGTGGATGGCCGGTCGAATTACCACTCCAGCTAACGCGTAGGGCAGGGTAGGCAAATAGCCCCGCTGCGCGCGCGTTGGCATCAGGCAGCGTGCCATCATTGATGAAGTCCCCGATGGCATCGCGCAGTGCCGAGACGGCCTCATCATACAGCGCTTCCAGTTTATCCAGAGTCTGAGTGACGGTAAGACTGACGTGGGATCCGCTGTTGTGCATATTCTCTCCTTTAATCACGCTCTACACCATACCCGTCATACTTCAAGTTGCATGTGCGTTGGCTACGTTCAGTCACCCGAATCACTTACCTGAGTAAGCTCATCGGGATGCCTTCCCTTGCCGCCTTCCTGAAACTCGAATTATTTAGGGTATATTCAATTTTGTACTTCGGCAGAGGTTAGCCCACAGCGTAACTGAAGATGCGCAGCCCCGCCATCGTGAAATCTGGCGGAGCTGTAAACGTGGAGAGAAGCGGGTGCTTAAGATGTATTCTGAGATAACGCGATAGATTAGTGCTTGTGGCGACCGGAGAGGTTCGCTGCGCTCACCGCGAGTATCGACAGCACGCCGAGTGCAGCCGCCGGTGCCAGCACGCCCCAGAAGGCGCGTTCGATATACGGCATCCCTTCAGCCAGCACGCGTCCCCATTCCGGCGTCGGCGGTGGCGCGCCCAGACCTAAAAAGCCGAGCGAGGCCAGCGCCAGCGCGATGCCAGGCAGTTTCAGCATTGCGTGACGGAAAAGCGGGCCAATCAGCGCGGGCAGAATATAGAACAAGCTGCGCCGTATCGGGCCGACGCCGAGAATCGGCAGCATCCGAATATAGGGGCGCGCATTGATTTCGGCCACCAGCGCCGCCGTATGGGCCGCAAGCGGTGCCCAACTGACGGCAATGATGGCAATCGCCGCGCCCGTTGCCGTCGGGCCATTGACCGCAGCGACTAGCAGTCCGGCAATGACTGGCGGCAGGGCGTTAGTCACTTCAATCGGGCCGGTGAACAGGCGTGGGAACAGCCCAACGAACAGACCAATCGCCAGGCAGGCCAGCGAGACCGCCAGCGCCAGCAGACAAGTATTTAACGTACCGTGGGCGACGCGTGCCAGCAAATCACGCCCCATCGCATCCGCGCCAAAAGGCAGCAGGAACGACGGCGGTTGCAGACGCAGAAAGGCCGACGTATAGGGATCGCGCGGCAGGCCAGCCAGCAACAACAGCGCCAGCAGCAGCACGCAGATAATTGGCAGCCAGATAGCATGACGAGACGCAGGGCTACCGCGCTCTTCCGGCACGGGCATTGCTCCGCTTCGCAGCGCGCGTCCGAGAATCAGCAGCCGCACGCCGCTGGCGGCGATGCCAGCCAGCGAGGCGATGAGTAAGATAATCAGCACGCCGACCTGCAAGGCGGGCAGATCCTGTGCGGCCGCCGCCCCCAGCGTTGCACGTCCCAGACCGGGAATCGCGAATACTTTTTCGACGGCGATGGCACCGCCGGTTAACGAGACCAGCACCAGCCCGACTAGCGGCATTACGCTGGGCAACGTGCGTTTCAGTACGGCCAGCGCGATATGACGACGGCTCACGCCCGCTACGCTCCAGGTGGTGAGCCAGTTTTCGCTGAAGGTGGCGGAGAGCGCGTCGGCAATAATCCGGCCAAGGTAACCGCCAGCAGGAATACCGAGCGCCAGCGACGGCAGCACCGCGTAGTGCAGGCCTAGCCAGCCATAAGGGGGAAACCACTGTAGCCAGACGGCACCGACGATCAGTAGAAACGACGCCAGCAGGAATTCGGGCAGTGCGGTAAATAAGGCGGCAAACAGACCGCCTGAACGATGAACCTGACCGCGCAACCCCTGCCGAAAGGTAGGGGCGCACAGCACGGCGGCTAGCGTGAAGGCCACCAGCGCTGAGGAGGCCATCAGCGTGAGCGAGACGCCCGCCGCTTGCAGCATCCCCGGAAGAACCGGTCGGCCAGAAACCCATGAATTGCCCGCATCGCCGTGCAACAGGCCAGTCAGCCAGTTCAACAGCAATTGCAGCGGGCCTTGATCCAGTCCGAGAGAGTGACGAATCGCGTTTAGCGTTTCCGACGTCGCTTCCTGATCGCCGGAACGGGCGCGCAACAGCGCCAGCGCCGGATCCTGACCGGATAACCACGGCAGCATACCAATCAGCACCACAATCCCCGCCAGCGTCAGCAGCCGCGAAAACAGCGGGATCAGCACGCCGTATCGCGGGCGTTGCGTCTGGTTGATGGTCGCACAGGTGCGGCAATACAGCGATTCGCTCATAAACTCGTCATCTTTCTGGTTGCGGGTGCGCTATCCGTTACTTCGCGCCGGTAACAATATGCGTGGCTGAGTTAATCAGCGTGCGTTCACGCGGGTCGCGCAGCGCGTCTTTTACCTGTGCGCTTTCACCTTGAATCACACGCTCATGCAGCATTGGGATCGCGGCATCGCTGGCAAGGATCAGGTTTTCTGCCTGCATGATGGCCTGACGGCGTGCAACACCCGCAGGAATCGCCGCGGCTTTTTGCAGCGCCTGATCGATTTCCGGGCGGCACAGTTGGGCGATATTGAACGACCCTTCGCAGGCGAAGTCGCTGTACAGATAAGCGACCGGATCGCCGGAATCCAGCACCGTCGCGCGCGATAAGATAAAGGCATCAAACTTACCTGCCAGCGCGTCGGATTCGATCTGCGAATATTCACGCACCACCTGCTTCACCGTAAACCCAGCAGCAGTGAGCTGCTGTGCCAGATAAACTGCCACTTCAGGCAGTTCGGCGCGATCGCTGAAGGTGGCCAGCGTAATGGTGGCGCCCGCAGGCGTACCAGCTTTGACCGGGTTCGCCACCGGCTGACGCAGTTCTGCCGCCCACGGCAACGCGGGACCTAACAGACCCTGCGCGATATCGGCGCGCTTCTCATACACGTTATCCACCAGCTGTTGGCGATTAATCGCATCGCGCACGGCAGCACGCATCGCAGGATCTTGCATCACGCCATGACGTGTATTCAGATACAGCGTATTGGTGCGCGGCATTGGCACTTCATGCACCAGCGATTGATCCAGCAGCGGTGCCTGAGAAACCGGAATGGCTTCGACAATGTCTGCCGTGCCGGTACGTAATGCCGCAGCACGCGCCGCGCCGTCGGAGACAAAGCTGACGTCGATACCGCTGGCCTGTGCTTTCTCACCCCAGTAACCGTCGAATCGATCTAATACCGCGCTGCTGGTGCCAGTGACAGTACGCAGAACGAACGGGCCGCTTCCGGTGTTGATCGGATTAACGACGCCATTTTTGCCGTATGCCGCGGTGGAGAGTATCGCCAACTGCGGGCTGGATAACCGCTGTGGCAGCAGCGGATCCGGTTTAGCCGTGGAGACAATCACAGCGTTATCGCCATCGGCTTTTACCGTTAGCTGCACGCCGTCCAGAATGCGCGGTTTGGGAGCGGCGGTGGAGGCCACGGTGAGCGCATTCACTACCGTGGCGGCGTTTAAGGCGGTGTTATCGTGAAAATGGACGTTCGGGCGCAGTTCAAAACGCCAGGATTTATCATCGATCTGCTGCCATTTTGTCGCCAGCGCGGGCTGGGCTTCGCCGAGTTTGTCGAGTACCACCAGCGTTTCTGCGGTGCTCCAACGCGACAGCTTAAAGGCATCATCGCTGAGCGGCGTTAAGCCGGAACGCGGCGGCTGAAGCATCGCCAGTTTGATTCGACCGTCATGATGCGAGGTGTGGTTTTCCTCTGGCTCGTTGAAGCAGCCTGAAAGCAGCAGCGTGGCTGATAGCAGGCCAGAAACGGGCCACAGGCGATTACGCATATTCATCAGTCTGTCCTTATTCATTCACGGTTGAAGCGGATTTAAACGGGCGGCAGATGACCATCATGGCCAGTGAACTGCACAACGGCACGGCGGCGAGCAGCACCCACGGAATGGCGGCCTGTGGCGACGGCGTCAGCGCGCGGTCAAGCTGGCTGCCGAGTATAAAGTTGCCGACGAGAACAGCGATGCCACCCATCGACGCCAGTGCGCCATAGTGCGCACCCAGATTCTGGTTGTTGGCAAAGCGCGGGATAAGGTCCATCCCGACCGGAACGATCAGCATCTGCCCCAGCGTCAGCAGGGTAATCAGCGAGATAGCCGGAAGCAGGCGCTGCCAGCCTTCAGGCGGCGTACTGGAAGCAAACAGCGCGACGCTAAAGAACGAGGCAGCTAGCAGCGCAAAGCCCAGTGGCAGCATGCGTGCCGCGCCAACCCGGCGGGCAAAACGCGCCAGCGGGAGCTGCAACCCGATCACCAGCAGGGAGGCTAGTACAAACAGCGGACCGAGATCTTTCTCGCTGCTGCCGGAGCGATGCAGCTCAACCGGCAGCGCCAGATAGAGCTGGTTGTAGCTGAACAGGTAAGCGCTGTAGGCAATGATGAACGCGACAAAGCGGCGTTGGCGGAAGGTCTCCCACCATGGAGCAATCTGTAATTCGCCCCGATTGCGCTGCGTTGGCGGCAGGCTGAAAAACAGGATGATAAGTGCAATCACAAACACGCCCGCACCGGCTAGCGCCACGCGCTGGAATCCGTATCCCGCCAGCACCGAACCGAGCAACGGCCCCAGCACCGCGCCTAACTCGCCGCAAATGGCAAACAGGGCGAACCATTCGGAGCGGCTGCGTTTTCCCTCTTTTTCACTTTGCGTACCGGCCTGTGCCATCAGCGCTTCAATGGCGGGAGAGAACAGGGCACCGCCGACACCGGTCAGACAGGCTCCGAGGATGATCGGCCACAGCGAGTCGCCTAACGCTAGCAGGAGATAACCGCTGATGCGCACGACACAGCCGCACAGGATGATCACGCGCGCCCCGAAGCGATCAGCCAGCGCACCGCCGACTAAAAACATGCCCTGTTGAGAGAAGGTGCGTAAGCCAATTACCAGTCCGATGGCCCAGCCGGAAAGCAGCATATCGTCACGCAGGAAAATGGCCAGAAACGGCACGACGGCATAAAAGCCAATGTTGAAAACCAGCTGGCTACCCAGAAGTAACGGGGGATAAGGCCGTGGGGCGCGGTTGGCGGTAAGGTCTGACATGTCATGATCCGTTATAAAAAGCCCGTTACGGGGAATGTGTTATTGATGCGATATTTTATGGTAAAAAGCGCGTTTTCAGCGAGCTAATAGCCTGACGTCGATAGCGCGGGTACGGCCTGCAACAAACGGGCTGTGTGCGCCTGCTGCGGCGAAGCCAGCACTTCTGCGGTGGGGCGATCTTCAATAATGCGACCGCCGTCCATGACCAGCATTCTGTCGCACAGCCCGGCGAGCATGGAAATGTCGTGCGACACCATCAGCAAACCCATCTTGTTTTGTTCGGTGACCTGTTGAAGCAGGGCTTTAATCTGTTCGCGCAGCGGCAAATCCAGACCGCTGACGGGCTCGTCCGCCAGTAAGAATTCGGGTCGAACGATCAGCGCTCGCGCCAGCGCAACGCGCTGTGCCTGTCCTCCGGAAAGCTGTCCGGCGACCTTATCCAGAAGTGTGACGCTAAGCCCCACCTGATCCATGACTTCATGCAGGCGGGCTGAATTACTTTTATTAGTGCGACGGTTCTCATCGGGGCGGAGTCGCTTCAGCGGCTCGATGAGGAGATCGGCGACGCGCTGACGCGGCGCGAGCGAACCTGCCGGATCCTGCGGAATGTACTGAACGCGGCGGCGATACCAGAGCAGTGAACGCACCGAACCGGGCGTAATCAGGTTGCCGTCGCAGTACACTGCGCCGCTCTCCGTCGCTTCAAGCGCGAGCAGGGTTTTTAGCAACGTGGATTTACCACAGCCGGACGCACCAACCAGCCCGACGCGTTCGTGCTGTTGCAGGCCCAGCGACAGGTCGTGAAAAATCGCACTGGCGGGATCGGCCTTCTGCCACGGCAAACGTGACGTCTGGCGATAGCGGCTGACGCGCTCAAGGCTTAAAAACGGTGAGGGAACCGCATGCAGGTGGTGGTTCATCCAGCGAGCGCTCCGGCAACGGGTAACATCTTGTCGGATAACAGTGTGTCAGATAAAAGTGTGTCAGCGCGACGCGCGGCAGCGACCAGACTGCGGGTATAGGGCTGCTGTGGTGCATTCAGTAGTTGCTGCATGCTGCCAGATTCAATGACTCGCCCGTTTTCCATCACCAGACCACGTTGGCAGAGCTGGGCAGCAACGGCGATATCATGCGTAATAAACAGCAGGGCAGGCGCATCCGGCTGCGTGCTACGTTCCTGTAAAACCTGCAATACCTGCTGCTGAGTCATGACATCGAGTGCGGTTGTGGGTTCGTCGGCCACCAGCAGGCGCGTCTTGCCGAGTAGGGCGAGAGTAATACAAATGCGCTGGCGCTGACCGCCGGACAGCTCGGCAGGATAGCGTTGCAGCAGGTTGGGAATATCATCCAGCTTCATAGCAGCCAGAAGGGCAGAAAGTTCAGCGGAAGAGGTGGCTTTCAACGCCAGAGACAGCTGTTTTCCCAACGGCATGAGGGGATTGAGCGCCGTTGCCGAGTCCTGGAACACGGCAGAGACGCGGTTGGCCTTCGGACGTGCCAGTGCTTTTAACTGACCGACCTCTTCGCCATTCACCCGAATACTGCCGCGAACCTGACAGCCCGATGGCGGTGTGCCGATTACCGCTTTGGCGGTGAGGGATTTACCTGAACCGGATGCACCGAGTAAACAGACACGTTCACCCGCGAACAGCGTAAAGCTGATATCACTGACTTTGGTTTCACCACCAATAGACAAGCTCAGGTTTTCTACCTGAAGAATGGCGTCTGTGTGTCTGTTCCAGTTAATCATGGCTAACGTATAGGGTCAGTGTAAATCGATATGTAATAACATAACAAATTACGACGAAGTGATGCAAAGGAAATGTGATCCAGAGCGTATAAATTGGCGCATCGACGTGCTCTTAGCCGACCACGTCGATGATGAGACAGGGAGGGGAGAATAATTGCAGGGAGTGCGGGCTATCTTTAGAGCCTAGTCATTCGATGAGTCAACCAGCTGTGCCAGTTCCGCCGCGCTCAACTGAGTAATCTGACAAACCTGAGCCGGTTCCATGCCGCTAAGCAGAAGCTGACGAGCAATGTTTCGAGCACTGGCTTTCATACCTTGTTGCATGCCATGCTTGATGCCTTTTTCAAATCCGATTTTCTCAAGCTGCTGTGCGATGGTCATGATCGCCTCCCGATCCGTTGACAGAGACTGCGCGACGGCTTCAATAAACTCTGCTGGCCTTGAGGTGTTGCCGCTCCGCGCGATGTAAAACAGTATCGCTCTTTTTTGCGGCAGTGGTACTTGCCAGCGCTCAAATAATAGCCCGATATCCTGCGCCAATTCCAGCATATCGAGTCGTATGGCTACCGCTTAGCCACATTCCCATGAAGATTCAGAGGTCGTTTCGTGCGCTGCACTGTCGTTATTCATCTGTGATACCGAACATGCGCCCGACTCAGGGCGCTCAGTTGCCGTCGCCCTGAGAACCCTGGCTTCCGGCTAAATTATGCCGCTGTGCGGTTCCATCGGTGCCCATGACCGCTAGTCGAGCCGCCAGTGACGCGCTCCCAGCGCGGCACAGGCTTTCGCGGCGTCCATGCCGCTCACTCGGCGGCCACGCCCACCGCTGCATAATTTTTTAAGCCGGATATAAACCACCGCAAGTTGAGGCATTTGTGTAAGAGGCAGTGTACAGATAGACGCGATCTCACCGGGAGCGAGATCGCGTTAAGGTGTGAGGTTTAGCTCTGTTGTGCGGCCAGCCACTGGCGCAGGCGTTCGGGTTGCTGTGCGCCGCTCAGGCGAGCCTGTTCTTCACCATTGACGAGCCATAGTAGGGTCGGTAGCGTCCTGACCGCCAATTGCTCCGTCAGCGCAATGTGATGATCGGCGTCCAGATAATGACTTGGCAGTTGTCGGTATTCCTCGTTACCCAGAATCGCTTCTAACTGGCGATAGAGGCTTTTGCAGTGTACGCAGCGTTCAGCGCCAACTAACAGCAGCTGTGGACCACGTTGGGCTGCCAGTTCAGGCCAGTCGTCGTCGGTAAGTGGAGCAAAACGCTCGCGGTTGACGGCAAAGAGCTTCGGGCTGCGCTTGAGGTCTTCGCTGTCGGTCGCGACGCACAGGGCATCGCCGCCTTTTTTATAGGGGCGCGTGCCGTCGATACGAACCACGCTGGCGAAGCCGGGGGCGGCGGCACCGGGTTGACGTAGCTGGGTGTTGTCCGGGGCGATCACCGGAGTTTCCTGTGGGCGCGGTAGCTGGGGCACCCACTCGTAAGGTACGCGGTAAGCGCGGTACAGCATGTTGGTGTTCACCGTCTTGCCCCAGTAGGGGGAAATAAACTCCCAGACAATCTCGTGATCGACGGTCACTTCAAACAGCCGACCATTTGCCCCTTCGTTAATCAGCGTATTGCCGTTCGGCAGACGTTGGATATTGCTGATATACGGGCTGTAAAAACGGAAGGCGTCGGTCGGGTGCGGGATGCCCGCTTCGTACGGCGAATAGCGCCAGACAATATCCAGCGTTATCGGGTTGATTTCCAGCACGCGGGAATAGTCACGCCAGGCGTTTTTCACGCCGTCGGCCGATGCTGGGTTGGGTGCACCGTAGCCTGCCCAGCCGCCGTTATCAAACACCAGAATATTGCCCGCGCCCGGCAAGCCCGCGGGGATCATATGCGCGTGATGCTGACCGATAATCCAGCCGATGTGTTTGAGTTCAGGCGTGTTGTAATTCGGACCAAGCTGCCAGACGATATTGCCGCTCTGCTTGTCGATGATGGCGATGATGTTGGATTCGCGCGCGTCCCAGATGATGTTATCCGGGTGGAAACGGTTATCGCCCTGATCGAACCACGGATTGGGGCCGAGTGCTGACATGGAGTTGATGTGCATCCAGTCGCCCATCCCGCCGCCGCTTTTGCGCAGATTAGGATTGTTGTACAGCGCAGTTTTCGCGTCGTCATCAAAGCCCAGTTCATCGAAATGGTCGCTGCAACGCCATTCCCACAAAATGTTGCCCTCCCAGTCCACTTCGATGATGGTGTCGTCGAGCAGCAGCTTGTCGCTAATGCGTTCATTGTGCAGGTTGGTATGCGCCAGCAATAGCGTGTTGCCGCCGATCGACTGCGGTTCCTGACCCGGCGCGTAGTAGCCTACCGGATTACCGCTGCGCTGGTAGTCATGATGGACGCGCGCCATCCATTCTGGCGGAAGATCGGGATCGGTAATATGCTCATAGCCGTTGAATTTCCACACGACGTTGCCGTCCCAGTCCACCTGAATCAGATCGACCATGTCCTGCATGCCGTAGCGCGAGTCGCGTTCGCCGCTGTGCCCGAGGATGTAACCGCCGGGCAGGATCTTGTTGGGGAAGCCGTGCAGGCCTTCCCACAGGCGCAGTTCGGTGCCATTCATATCCACCAGTACCGCGCCACGTTCCAGCGCCTGAAAGACGGTGTAGCCGCTCCAAGCTTTTTCCGGGTTGTAAATCGTTGTGCCGGTCGGGTAGACGGAAGGGTGTCCCATAGTTGTGCTCCAGTATTTACGTGTTCAGAGAAGAGAAGTCGGCAGCCGTATCGGCAGGCTGCGTCAGCAAGGCGAGCAGCTCGCTGCACTGCTGATGAAAGGCCTGACTGTCTCGCTGGCGCGGATGCGGCAGCGAAATCGTCGCAATCTGGCGGATACGGCCCGGTCGCGGGGCCAGCACGACGACGCGATCGGCGAGATAGACTGCTTCCTCGACGTCGTGCGTGACCAGCAGCGTGGTGGTGCCTTCCGTTTGATGAATGCGGCGCAGCTCCTGTTGCATCTGCTGGCGGGTCAACGCGTCCAGTGCGCCAAAAGGCTCGTCCAGCATCAGAATGCGCGGATTGGCGACGAGCCCGCGTGCGATTGCCACACGCTGTGCCATGCCGCCGGAAAGCTGAGCAGGCAGGGCATCGGCAAAATCCTGCAAATGCACGAGCTGAATAAAGTGGTCGATCAGGCGCTTCCGTTCTTTGTCGTCGATGGCTTCATTCGCCAGCCCGAGCGCGATGTTTTGTCGCACCGTCAGCCACGGAAACAGGCGCGGTTCCTGAAACACCATGCCGCGCTCACGTCCGATACCGCGCACGGTTTTCCCTTCGACCAGCACGCGTCCCTGATAGTCGTTGTCCAGGCCGACCAGCATACGGAGCAGCGTGGATTTGCCGCAGCCGCTGCTGCCAACAATCGCCACCAGTTCACCGCTGTGAATCGACAGGGAAAAATCCTCAATCACCGTTAACGCCTCGCCCTGTACGCGAAACTGTTTACGAAGCCGATCGAACTGCACCACCGGCGGTGATTCGTCAAGGGTTGTGGATGTCATGCGATTTCTCCTGCGGAACGCCAGCGCGTCATCCGCTGTTCCAGACCTAATCCGACGCGGTCGAGCACCGCGCCCGTTAATCCAATCAACAGCATGCCGCTGATAATCAGGGGCATATCCAGTAGCTGCTGGGCGTTGATCATCAGGCTGCCGATCCCGGTGCCGGATGACATGAAATATTCTGCGCCGATGGTGCCAAGCCAGGCGTAAATCAGCGATAGACGTAAACCGGCGAAGATCGCAGGTGCGGCACCTGGCAGAATCAGCACCCGCAGGCGGGTCCAGAGACGGAGTTGCAATACCTGTGCGACTTCCTGTAACGCCTGAGAACGCAGGCGAATACCGCGATGACTGGCCACCAGCATGGGGAAGAATGAGGCCAGCGCGACAAACGTGATTTTCCCGGTTTCGTCGTTGCCAACCCAGGCAGTCAGCAGCGGTAGCCAGGCAAACAGCGCGATCTGGCGCAGCGTCGCGACCGTAGGAGTAAAGAGGGCATCGCTCGTGGCATTCAGCCCCAGCAGGACACCGCACATGAGGCCCGCGATAATGCCGCATACTGCACCGGCGAGCGCACGGGTCAGGCTGGCCTGCATCGCCTCGGTGAGCGAACCGTCACGGACGCCTTGCAGCAGCATGTGCCACACATCAGCGGGCGGTGGCAGCAGCAGCGGGTCGATCCAGCCAAAACGGCTGGCCTGTTGCCAGAGCAGCAGAAGCAGAAAGGGTAAAACCAGCGCGGATAAGCGGCGAGACGGTGCGGTAGTTAAGCGACTGAGCGGCGGGTGTGGCCAAAAGACCAGACGGCGTTCCAGTTGATTGATTGTCCACTCCATCGTCAGCCCTGCCAACCCAATCACGGCGATGCAGACAAACACAATATCCAGCTGAAACAGCTGACGTCCCCATACCAGCAGGTAGCCAATGCCCTGAGATGACGCCAGCAGTTCGACCACGATCAGCGACACCCACGCCTGCGAGAGCGCTAGCCGTAAGCCAGTTAACCAGGTGGGGAGCGCGGCGGGCAGCGTTAATTTGATGAGGCGCTGATGCCAAGGCAGGCGCAGCGTACGAGCGACTTCCTGTAGCGCATGCGGCACGTTACGCACGCCCGTTTGCGTATGCAGCGTCACCGGGATAATTACGGCCTTGATGATGACCGCGAGCTTTAAACCGTCATCAATGCCGAACAGCACCATAAACAGCGGGATCCAGCCCAGCGTTGGAATTTGTGCCAGCGCGTATACCGTCGGGTGCAGCAGGTATTCGGCACGACGCGAGGCGCCCATCAGTGCCCCAAGCAGCGTCCCCACCAGAACGCCTGCTAGCAGGCCGCTAGCCAACCGTTGCAGGCTGATAAAGAGCTGCGGCAGGAGATTGTTGTGCCAGAGTTCGACGGCAGTTTTAGCGACGACATCGGGAGCTGGGAGAATCTGGGCGGGCATCCAACCGTAGTGGGTGCTGATATACCACAGGGCCAGCAGCGCCAGCGGTACGATCAGTGGTACGACAAGCGACACGACTAGTGGCACGATAAGAGAATAGGCCCGAGTTATCGGCAGAGAAGGCCAGACGATCGTGGTTTTTTTCAGCGGTATCGACTTATTCATTTTATTCCCGAAAACCATCGCAGTTGGATGAATAGGGAATAAAAAACAGGTTTCGACGTTGAACGCCAATGCAATAAAGCGATGGTCGCCGTGCAATAAATGCATATGCGTAGCCCGAGCCCGCCATCCCTGATTTATGCTTTTTTCCGCTGAACAAACCTGTAAATGTTATTTAAGCCTGACGCCGACGGTTCGCTAGTTTCATGACAGATGAAACGAATTATTAAGGAAAACCGTATGCAACAAGCCACCCAGTTGATCACTGCCTCGCCGATAGCGGCATCTTCCCGCTGGCGCTGGGGGATGAAGCTATTAAGTACCGCCCTGTTGATGGGTGCTGCGCTCGTTTCCGCCGTTCAGGCAAACGACGCCGCCCCGCAGGATGCACAGAAGCCGACGGAGATTCGCATTGGTTTGCCGGATCAGAGTGCAGGCAGCAAACCCTTTATTCGCGGGCCGCTGGGGTTGGCGCACATTCGCCAGCAGTTGGAGAAGGAATTTGAGCCGCAGGGTATTAAAATTCACTGGTCGTTTTTTAAAGGGGCGGGCCCAGCGGTGAATGAGGCGCTGGCAAACAAGCAGCTGGATGTGGTGTATCTGGGCGATCTGGCGGCGATTATCGGTCGTTCGGGGAGTCTGCCAACGCGGGTGTTGGTCGGGTCACGCGGCTCTAATTCTTATCTGGCGGCGACACCGGAATCGGGCATTCAGCGTATTGAAGACCTACGCGGCAAGCGGATTGCGGTCTACAAGGGGACGGCCGATCAGCTGTCGTTTGAGCGTGCGATTAAAAGCGTCGGGCTGAACGAGCGCGATGTGCGGGTGATCAATCTGGACTGGACGGCGGGCAAGGCTGCACTGGCGGCCAGACGTGTGGATGCGGTGTGGGGCGGCGTCTCTCTGCTGGCGTTGCGTAAGCAGGGCATCAATATTGTGACCACCAGCCGGGCGCTGGGCTGGCCGAACACCACGCAGGCGGCGGTGCTGGCGACGCAGGACTTTATCGACCGCTATCCGGGCACGACGCAGCAGCTGGTGAATGTGCTGGTGGACAATGCGCAGTGGATCGGCGATGCGCAGCATCTGCCGGAATACACCGCGCTGATGTCCGAACAGAGTCAGATTCCGCAGGCGATTTTTCAGGAAGAGCTGAAAGCGGAAGATCTCCCTTTCCAAAGTTCGCCGCGTCTTGATCCATTCCTGCTCAGCAGCTTGCAGGACAGCATCGAACGGGCGAAAGCTGCCGGGCTGATTCGCAACACGTTCTCGGCCAGCGACTGGTTTGCCGGCCAGTTTGTTGACCGGGCGCTGAAAGCCAAAGGGCTGGAATCGAACTGGGCGGTGTATGACGCCAGCGGTAGTCCCACGAAATAATCACGAATGCGCTCACAGGGTCGGCAGCGCCGGAGCCGGTGAGCGCAGCCTGTCCTGCGCCAGTATGCTTTCGATCATCAGCTCAGCCAGCGGCGGCAGCGTTCTTTGCAAGCAGGTGACAATGCCGAAGCGGGTTTGCATATTCCCCCATTCCGGCGGCGTGCCCGTCAGCGGAATTTCTACCAACTGATGGCTTAATCGCCCCAGCGCAAAGCCATCTTCACTGGCGAAGCTGATGGCCTGCGTGTGCCGTAGGATGCTGAAGACGGAATAGATATGATCACACTGAATCTGTGGTCGATAATCGGGCTGGCGCGTTAACGCCGCCAGCACCTTGCGCATGCCAACGGGCATAAAAGGGGAGGCGAGCGGAAAGCGCAGGAGATCGTCCGGCGTCACGTTTGCCTGTTGCGCCAGCGGATGTGAGGAGTGGCAGATAAAGAAGCAGCGCTGCTGGCTTAATGGCTGTACGTGGAGGTTGGTTTCCATTTCGGCCTGCCAGGTATCGGCAACGATAAAAGGCCACTCGTCGGCCAGCAGCCGCTCACGCAGGGATTGCCAGTTATCTACGCTGTAGGTGACTCTGGCGCGCGGACGAAGGGCATGGAAATGCGCGACAGCTTTAGGGATCAGCGTGGTCGACGGTGCGGGGCCGCAGCCAAAGGTCAGCTCGCCTTCCTGCGCCTCGCTGATTTGCCTCATGTCGGTCATCAATTCCCAGGACAGCTCCTGCATACGCCGCGCAAACGGCAGCAGCGTATTGCCCTGCCACGTCAGCGCAAAACGGCGGCTCTGACGGTCGATAAGTGGATGTCCCATCGTTTGTTCCAGCGCCTGAATGCTGCGACTGAACGCCGATTGCGACAGGCAGACGGCCTCTGCGGCCTGTACAAAACTCCCATGTTCGGCCAGTGCAAGAAAATTGCGTAATTGCCGTAAATCCAGATGCATGTTGCAGCTACCTACCGTATCGATTTTCCCCACTTTTTAGGCGGAGGTCGGCTGGCAACGCAATGAACAAAACGTTATAACTTATAGCGAATAGATTGCTATACCCGTCATACTTCAAGTTGCATGCGCGTTGGCTTCACTCGGTCACCCGAATCACTTACTTGGGTAAGCTCATCGGGACTCCCTCACTTGCCGCGTTACGAGGCACATAAATGTACCTCGCCCTAAAGGGCCAACGCTTTGCGTTGTTCAAAACGCTGACGTTTTGTCCTGAAACTTGAATTCTTTAGGGTATATCGACCTTCAGGCCGCTGTCTGGCGCGGTCAGCGGCTATTTCGCCAGCGCACAGGAAAAATCCTGAATTTCTTCCACGGACCCGAGACTCATATTGAACACGTCAAGGTTGCTGGCGAGCAGTACCTTTTCGCCTGCTGGCGTGGAGACCATCGCGAGCCCGTATTTGCCGATAGATTCATCCCGCTGCTGGGCGTAGCGATCGAGAGTTTTGAACGGATCACTTTGCGTCAGTTCGTTCGCTGTGAGCGTTTTTGCCAGATAGACGTGCCCGTTGATTTTGACCGGCAGCGTTTTCCAGTCGCCAGACAGCGTCGGGAACTGCTGATTCAACGTTTGATAAATTTCCGGGCGCAGGCAGGCAATGTGGATATGCAGCTGGTTTTGCGTGCGGCCATAGCGTGAATTAATCGCCAGCGACAGATAGTCATCTCTGATCGGTTTACCTGCCTCGCTGGAGAGACGACCGCGTCGCGACCAGGCCTGCTCGAAGAAATTGGGTATACCTGGCTGCAAGAGTTCAGGGCTTTCGATGCCGCTGATTTTATCCGTTGGGAGCAGCAGATCGTGATAGGGACCGTTTCTGTCATCGAAGAGCACGTAGCCTTCTGCCAGATTGACTTCCAGACAGGGGGCCGGCTTGCCGTTGCGCTGCTGATTGGGCACGCATTGTTCGCTGACGATCTCCCACAGTGCATTGCTGTTTCCCCTCCCGAACGACCACCACAGCACGGCAATCAGCAAGACGACAACGGGAATCAGAAGGAGAAGGAGCTTATTACGCGTCATGATGGATCTCCGGCAGAATGCGGCTGGCGCAAAACATCAGGGTAAACGGATCATGAGAAAGTGGCGAGGGTCAGTATGGTGCAGGAGCGATGTCATTAATATGACCTAGCGGTAAAGGCAGAAGCCTAATCGGTAACGGATTGTAAGGGAATCAGCGGTAAGAGGCATGCGCGGTAAGAAGAAACGGCCTGCCGGGATGACAGAAAATCATCCCGGCAGGCCGTTATGCTA
Source organism: Pectobacterium jejuense (assembly GCF_026800125.1). Taxonomy (NCBI): domain Bacteria; kingdom Pseudomonadati; phylum Pseudomonadota; class Gammaproteobacteria; order Enterobacterales; family Pectobacteriaceae; genus Pectobacterium; species Pectobacterium jejuense. Next base: position 115,428 of record NZ_JAPQKX010000001.1, read on the forward strand.
CGGATGTGTGACGACAGAAGTCAGAACAAAATCAGAATAAATCTACCCGCACGTCTACGCCAACGGTTCGGCCTTCGTTGACCTGTGCATAGCCCGATGTACCGCTCATAAAGCCAAAGGTACGGTAGCGGCGGTCGAAAACGTTATCCACATAGCCGGCGATATTCACCCGGTCGGTAGCCTGCCAACTGAGGCGCAGGTCGGTTGTGGTATAGGTGCCCTGACGCAATGCATTGTCGCCGTCGAAGTAGTGCGGCCCTACCACGTTGAAGGCCAGACGCGGCATTAACGCGCCAAACGAGGTATCAATCAATCCGTTCAGGCTGGTGCCGGCACCGTAGCGCGGGACGAAGGGCACGCGTTTATCCTGATAGCTCTCACTGTCGCCCGTAAATTCAGAACGGACATAGGTGCCGTTGATATCCCATGACCAGTTGGGAACGAACTGCCACTTCAGCATCATCTCTACGCCGCTGGCGTCGGCACTACCTGCGTTGCTGAGCGTTTGCATACCGACCGGGCCGGAATACAGCTGCATATCACGCGTGTGGGTGTGGAACACTGCGCCCTGAAGCTGCACATCGCCGCTCTGGTAGCGTGAGCCGATTTCATAGTTAATCGATTTCTCTGCGCTATACGGAATGGCCTGCGTGCCGGCGGCAGGTGAATAGTTAAAGCCGGTTGGCTTGTAGCCCTGCGCGACGCGAGTATAGACACGCCAGTCATTATTCAGCAGATAGCTGGCGGAGAGCTGTCCCAGTACCTGATCGTCATCGACGCTATTGCGGTCGCCCACGTTCATGCCGGAGAACTGCTGGTGGTAACGGGTTTCGGCTTTATCGTGCGACACGCGCAGCCCGCCGCCCAGATCGATGCGGTCGGTCAGATGCCAGGTCAGATCGCTGTAGGCGGCTAAGGTCTCCGACGACGTATTGGCATTGCTCTTCATGAACGGAGAACCTGCCGTGCTGTAGGTCAGATCGAGTTTTTCACGCGTGTTCTGTCGGTAAAGACCGAACACCATATCCACCGTGCGGCCTGCACCGTGTGTCGCGGCACGCAGTTCCTGCACGTCCTGATTCCAGCGCTCCGGCATGTCGGCCATCAGCGTACCGTTCGGGAAGGTACGGTCGTAATTTTGCTGTTGCCACGCGCCGATCAGGCTGAAGATCCAGTTATCGGTGGTGTATTTTCCGCTTAGCGACTGGCTGTGTGTACAGCGGCGTAATGTCGGATCGGGGGCGCCCGCGGCGATCTCCAGTGTCCGATTTTTAGCATCGCCAAACGGCAGATAAGTATCCTGCGTGGCGCGCGTACAGTCTTCCGTCAGTGCCAGACTGGTTTCCCACGGCTGACCATCGGGTGCCAGTCGCAGTCGAAGATTCCCGACGCTGGACTTTGTCCCGCCGAGATTGTCGCTGCCTGTGGCAGGGTTGGTCATCGCGCCTGAATCGACCTGACGCAGCAGCGTAACGCTGCCGTACAGCAGGCCATCCTGAATGGGGCCGCTGAGGTTGATTTTGCCGTGATAGCCGTCGCGGCTGGCGACGCCGCCTTCGACATAACCACGCGGCGTGCTGTCCGGCTGTTGAGTTACGATGTTGATAATGCCGCCCTGTGCGCTTTTACCATACAGAGTCCCCTGTGGGCCTCGCAGCATTTCGATGCTTTCCACATCGGAGAGCGCCTGCACGGTGTTGGTGGCGAGCTGTGGTACGCCGTCCACGTAGACCGTCACCGCCGGACTGTAGAAATCCTGGGCGGAAGACACGCCGCGTAGTGAGATGGAAGGGAACAGCAGGCTACCGTTATTGCCGAGGTTCAGGCCGGGCATCACGCGGGTCAGCTTGTCGGTGCTGGTCACGCCAGCATCTTTCAGCTCCGGTGCCGTCACGACGGTAGAAGAGACGTTATTGGCCGAGGCGGAATAGGGCGACTGTTTGCTGGCGGTAACAACAAGCGTATCGTCCTGAGCAGCAAAGGCATAAGAAGAGAGAAACATGCCAGTTAAGGCAAGCGGATAAAGACGCATTATTTTCATTATTAAATCCCTGAAAAGACTAAAATTGCTGTCAACGTAACGGCTTTCATCACGACGCGCTGTAGTACGATACGGAAAGCTACAATACGGAAAGCTACAATACGGAAAGCTACGATACCGAAAGCTACGGTACGAAAAGCGCGTAAGACAGAGAATGATGAAAGTTAAATGATAATTGTTTGCATTTTTTGAGCTACCCGTATCGGGTCTATTTCAACCCGAATACAGCAGACTGCCTGCGAGTTTTCCCTTCCACTAATCCTGCCCCTGCTGGCTTGCTGTAGCTGGGGGAATCCCCTCTGAAAATAGGCGGGAAAAGCGCACTGATAGCCGTTTGGCGGGCCACAGGCTGGCGACGGCGAAGCAGGCCAGCACGCCCAGCGTGGTTTGATAGTTCGTGTGATGGGCTAACTGGAGCGCAGCAATCGACACGATCATGGCGACGGCAGCGTCGGTCGATTGGAACAGCGCATAGTCGGACACGGGCTGATGCGGTCTGACTAAGCCCATCAGGACGTTATATAGCGTGACAAACCCGATGGCGGCAGCCAGATTGACCACGCCAAAGAGCGCGATCCAGGCGTTCAAAGGATACAGCGGGTAGCCGACGGCCAGCACAATGGCTAACAGGGCGTGCACAACCATCACGGGCAGCAGGCAGCGCAGTGCGCCCATGCGTCGAATCAGGACATTGGCGAGCACAATCCCTACGCCGCTGACGGCGGTGCTGTACACGGTCATGATGATACCCAGTTGGCTCAGGCTAAGCTGTCTGTCGATCAGCATGACGGTCTGTAGCGCCATCATGCCGCGCATCGCCAGATAGAAAATGGCCGTGAAGGCTAATACCGGCCAGAGCGCTTTAAACGTCAGACGATTTAGCGTCGGGCGTGCGGCTTGCTGACTCTGACGATCCTGAGTTTGGCTATGCTGGATAGGGGATTGCTGGAGATAGCGCAGCGGCAGGATGAGCATCAACAGCGACAGCCCCGCCAGCGCGAAGAAGCCGCCTCGCCACCCGGCCTGTTCCGCAATACTCAGGAACGCATAAGAGCCGAACAGAATACCCAGATAGCTGCCGCCGACCTGCGCGGTATTCGCCAGCGCGCGACTGGTGGCGCTGGTGGTGCAAATCGTGATGCCGTCGGCATAGATATCGTGGCTGGCGGAGAGCAGTGCCAGCAGCATCAGCGCAATGATAATAGTGAGGACAGAGTGCTCGGGGGAGATGACGCCAATCACAACCAGCGTTGCCGCCATCGCGATCTGGAGCAGCACCAGACTGCCTAAATAGGGATTGCCGCGCAGGGGAAGTGCGTGACGCTCGCCCCACGGTGCCCACAGGCATTTGGCAATCCACGGCAGAAAGGTCAGCGACAGCCAGCTTAGCTGCGCTAGATCCAAACCCGCGTGGCGAAAGTAGCCCGCCACGCCTTGCATAATGAGGGCGGTGATCATGCCCTGATGGAGGTAGAAACACCAATAGGGCAGATAGCGTGTCATCGAATTGTGCGTCATGGTTTACTGCAATCCAGCAGCGTTATCGCCAGCGCCTGTGCTTCAAGCGAGGTGGCGACGACAAAATAGGCATACGGCGCTTGCCCAGACTGCGCCCAGTTCTCCGCCCATTCCACGTACTTTTGCCTTTTGGCTTCGTCGCTTTCGATACGAATCGCACCCGCACAGTATTGCTGTTGCAGGCTGACGTTATCGCGTGTCCACTGAAGGTAAGCATTCATAAAGACGGGGGAACGATGGGGCAGGTCGGCACCCGTCATACAGAGTACAAAACGTTCTTGTGCGGCATACAGCTGAACGATCTGCGCCATATAACCAGCGGATTCATCGTCGGGCACCTGTTCTGGCATGTGTAAGAAGACCACCGGCCAGGCGTCTGTATCAAGGAAAGGATGTGGCGTTGCAATGGAATCGGGCATGGCGGTTTCTCCTGCTTATAATGGAGAAAATGATAATCATTCGCTGTTGCGGCGCTACCCGAATCCAGTCTATTTGTACCCGTATCGGGATGAACGGGGGGCTGCTAAATGTTCAGGCGCTTGAAAGCAGAAGGCGTGACGCCGAACTGCTTTTGGAAGGCGGCGCTAAAGTGGCTGGCGTTGGCGTAGCCCAGATCGGTGGCAACCACCATGACGGGCGCACCCGTGACAAACAGCCGACGCCGTGCTTCCTGCATACGTTCGGCCTGAAATAGCCCATAGATACTGTTATTGAAGAGTTGGCGGAATCCGCGTTTCAGCTTGAGTACGCTTAATCCGGTTTCTCTGGAGAGCATGGCGATAGTGGGGGCTTGTGACAGATCCGCCAGCAGCAGATCTTTGGCCCGCAGCAGCTTTTGGCGATCGGCCAGGCTGAGCGTGTCCTGCTGCGGAACGGTGTCGGCATGTCCGGCGACGGCGAGGCTAACCAGAATCATGCTTTGCCCCAGTAGCCACAGCGGCGCATGGCGGTTTTCGCCGGCCTGCTGCGGGTGCGTCAGGCTGGACAGCGCATGGCTTAACACCTGAGCGGTTGCCCGCATTTCGGCATTGCAGTCGCAGCGGGTGCAGAGTCGGCCGGAATCCAGCTGCTGTCGCAGATTACCGGTGAGATCCGGTACCCAGTTAGCCAGTAGTTCAGGGCTCAGCGACACCGTGACGCTTTCAAACCGTCCGGCGTAGGACGACGTGCCCTGACAGTCCGGGGTGTAGCTAATACAGCCCGAATCTTGCTTCAGCACGTGCTCCCGTCCCCGATCGCCTTTCAGCGAGAATTGCGAATCTCCCTGCAACGAACAGGAAAAATTGATGCGTCCCCAGTCGTCGTGCAAATGCATGGTTGTCGGCTGCCGGAACTGCCCACGCCACACCAGAATATCCAGCCCTTCCTGAAGCGTCGCGCGCAGCAGGCTACAGTCCGCGCCGGTATCCGGCCGCACGACGTGCAGCTCCGCGATCAAATTCGAAATGGTGACTTCAGGCTCGCTGGTGGCTTTCAGTGGGGAGGCATTCAATGGACAGACTCCTGAAGATACGGGTTGCGGTTATCGAACGATCATCGCACCGCAGTTGATGACAGAAACCCGTACCGATTCGGGTAGAAATCGGCTCGAATCGGGTAGATACGCAATTGAGAATAGTTATTATTCCTGACTTTATTGCCGCCGTCGAGTTGATTTGCTTGGGTTACGGGTAAGCGACTGTGCGGGAAGGAGAAAAGAGAAAATTATGCCACATTCCGCTGTCGAGGGCGGTTCATCTGCCGCCGCGCCGCCTTCTATGCCACAGAACCGTGCCTGGCACATTATGCACCCCGTAAGAGGGCAAATTCGTCTGGCGATGTGCCTGTCGGGGCTGTCGGTTCTGGCTGGCATCGCATTTCTGCTTTTTCTGGCGTGGAGTATCCAACTGCTGATCGTGCAACCTGCGTCATGGCCGCTGTTGACGATGGTCGGGGCTGTGTTGTGCCTGTGCGCCAGTTATCTGCTACGTCTGCTGGCATTTAATCAGTCTCACTACGCCGCATTTCGGCTGGAAAATCAGATTCGCAGCGCGCTGGCGGAACAGCTGGCGCGGATCCTGCTGGGCGAGGTGCAGCGTTTGGGCACTGGCTCGTTGGCGAAGATCGTTCAGGATGATGTAAAAGCGCTCCACCTGTTTGTGGCGGATAGCACGCCGCTCTATGCCCGCGCCTTTGTGGCACCGCTGTGTACGGGGGCGTTACTGTTCTGGCTGGATTGGCGTTTAGCGCTGGCCGCCTTGCTGGTACTGGTCATCGGTGCCGTAGTGCTGATGCTGGCGATGCGCAATGCCGGTGAGATGAATCAGCGCTATAACCAGGCGCGGGAGGACGTCAGTACCGCCGTGATCGAATTTGTGCAGGCGATGCCGGTGGTGCGCACCTTCGATACCGGCGCGTCAACGTTTGGGCGCTACCAGCAGGCGCTGGAAAATTATCTGGACGTGCTTACGCGCTGGTATCAGCAGGCGGGGTTTTCGGCGCGTTTCTCCTTCGCGGTGCTTAACCCGCTTCCAACGCTGCTGGTGCTGTGCTGGGTGGCCTACGGTTTCTATCACGCCGTCGATCTTGATTTCAGTCTGTGGGTCGCGGTGCTGCTGCTCGGTAATGGCATGGCGGAGGCCGTCATGCCGATGATGGCGCTGAACCATATGGTGGCGAAAACCCGATTGAGTATCAGCCGGATTCAGGACGTGCTGGCGCTATCGCCGCTGCCGGAAGCGGAAAGTGATGCCTTGCCCGTCGATGCCAGCGTGAGCGTTGAGCAGGTGAGTTTCCGCTATGACCAGCACACGAGCGACTGGGTGCTGGAGGACGTCAGTTTTCAGGTGCCAGCAGGATCGGTTACGGCGTTGGTGGGGGCATCTGGCGCAGGGAAAACCACTGTGGCGCGACTCATTCCCCGCTTTTGGGATGTAACGGGCGGGCGCATTTTGATTGGCGGCGTTGATATCCGGCAGATGAAAACCGCCACGCTCATGCAGCAGGTGTCGTTTGTTTTTCAGGAGTCATTCCTGTTTGCGGACACCATCGCTAATAACATCCGACTCGGTTTGCCTGAAAAAAGCATGGACGAGGTGATAGCCGCCGCGACGGCGGCGCAGGCGCACGATTTTATCATGGCGTTGCCGCAGGGTTACGACACGCTGGCCGGTGAGCGCGGCCAGTTCCTGTCCGGCGGACAGCGCCAGCGTATCGCCATCGCGCGGGCGCTGTTGCATAACCGGCCGATTCTGGTGCTGGATGAACCGACGGCCTTTGCCGACCCGGAAAACGAGGCGGCGCTGCTGGCGGCACTTGGCGTCCTGATGCAGGGGAAGACGGTCATTATGGTGACGCACCGTCTGTCGACAATTCGTGATGCTGACCAGATCGTGGTCTTCGATCGTGGACGGCTGAGTGAATCGGGTCGGCATGAGGCGCTACTGGCGGCACAAGGCCGCTATAGCGCACTGTGGCAACACTATGAGCAGGCGCAGAACTGGGCACTAGGCAGCGCACCGTGTAGCACATCGTCGAGCAACGGGCAGTCAGGAGATCGCGCGTGATGAACAAAAACCATACCGTCATAAACCATTCCGCCATAACGACGCGGCTATCCGCGTGGTGGCACACGTATCGTCAGTTGGAGCGGGTGACGGGTTCACAGTCTCGGTTGTTCCGTCGGTGTTGCTTAAGCCTGCTGGCGGCGGCGATGACGCAGGGACTGGCGCTGGCGTGTCTGTTTCCGCTGCTGTCGGCTTTTGCCCATGCGGCGGCTTCCCGCGAGATAGCGATGTGGCTGGCGTTCATGACACTCCTGAGCCTGCTGACGTTGGTGCTGCGCTGGTATGGTCAAGGGTTTGAATATCGTGGGCAGCTTGCGGCGGCAACTCATGAACTGCGTATGCGTCTGGGAGAACAGCTGCGGAGCATGCCGCTAACCACGCTTCAGTCCGCAAGGGCGGGGGATATCAACGTGCTGCTGCTGGGCAGCGTGGATGAGAACCTGAACTATATGCTGGCGATAGTAAACCAACTGCTGCTGGCTATCGTGACGCCCGTCGTGATAGCGCTCGTCATGCTGATGGTGGAGTGGCGACTGGGCGTAAGTCTGTTGCTGATCTTTCCCGCTATCGCGCTGCTTTATCGCTGGCGGCGACCGACATTTGCCCGCACGATGCAGGCGCTGGCGGAGGTGAATCAGCAAACCAGCGCCGATATCGTGGAATATGTGCAGGGGCTCGCCGTCCTGAGAACCAGCTGTCAGCAGGCTGAACGTACGTCGGCGCTGCGTCAGCGTTTTCAGCACCTACAGCAGATACAAACGTCGGCTCACCGCAGCGGTGCCAAACCCGGCGCAGTGGTTACTAGCGTCGTGGAGTTGAGCCTGCAAGGTGTGCTGATTTTGGGAATCAGCGGCGTTGTGGTAGGCGCGTGGGATATAGCTATCGTCGCTGCGATGATGGTGATTGTAGTACGTTTCTCTGAACCGCTGGCGACGTTTGTCAGCTATACGGCCGTGCTGGAACTGATTGATACGGCGCTGCATCGCATTGACGATCTGCTGGCGATTGAACCGCTTCCCGTACACCAGCCTGTTGAGATGCCGACGACGTATGCGATCACGTTCGAGCAGGTGAGTTTTCGCTATGCGGACAAGGCTGAGGCGGTGCTCGATAGGGTAGATATTGCGCTGTCGGAGAAGGGGATGACGGCGTTGGTCGGGCCGTCGGGTTCGGGGAAAACGACGATAACGAGACTGCTCATGCGTCATGCGGATCCGCAACATGGGCGTGTGTGTATCGGCGGCGTGGATATTCGCCACATTCCAACCCGTGAATTGAATAAGCTGATTTCCGTGGTATTTCAGGATGTCTATTTGTTTGATGATTCCGTGCTGGCAAACATTCGGATGGCACGCCCGGATGCCAGCGACACAGAGATCGAGCGAGCTGCCGAGGCTGCACAGTGTCTGGACTTTATTCAGCGACTGCCGCAGGGATGGCAAACGCGGCTGGGCGATATCGGCGGCAGATTATCCGGCGGTGAACGGCAGCGTATTTCGATTGCGCGAGCTTTATTGAAGGACGCGCCGATTGTGATTTTGGACGAACCGACGGCGGCGTTGGATACCGAAAGCGAACTCGCCGTACAGCGGGCGATTGACAGGCTGGTTCAGGACAAGACGGTGATTGTCATTGCGCATCGGCTATCGACAATTGTGGGCGCACATCGAATTTTGGTTGTCGAGAATGGGGGGATTTCCCAGCAGGGAACACATAATGAATTACTGCATGCTGAAGGCCGTTATCGCGCGTTGTGGAACGCGCAGCAGAAGAGTAAGAGCCTATCCCACCATGCCCATGCTTAAGGGGTATGTCGAGGGGGGATAGATTTGATGGGATTATAACGGTTCGGGCTTGATGAGCTGTAATTCTACGCCCAGCCTGATGGCGTGTTTGGCATTCAGCACGCCCAGTTTTTTTACTACATTACCAATATGGAATTTCACGGTGCTGATTTTGATATCCAGAATCAGCGCAATTTCCGGGTAGGTTTTTCCCATGCTGGCCCAGTACAGAATTTCGTTTTCGCGCTGGGAGAAAATCTCTTTGTCACCTTGCTTTTTACTCTGCGGGCTTTGCGTCATCTCTTTGTAAAGATTGGTGATTTTCTCATGAACGGCAATAAGCAGCATTTGCAGTTTGTCTTTGTTTTCTTCAACAATATTTTCCATATCCGTTGGCGCGTGTTCTTCAAACATAATCGATAACGCCGCCAGATTATTATTGTTGTCATGCAAGACAAAGGTGTAGCCATTAACAATATCGTACTCTTTTGACAGATTAAAAATCTTGGAAAACTTCAGCTTAGAGTTAATAACGATGTTGTCTTCCCAGGAGAACGGCGAGACTTTATTTATCGCCGTCAAAATAACCGGATCAATATGCTGATAGTTATTTTCTTTATAGGTATTAACCCATTCCTGCGGGTAATTTGAGATGATCACAACCTGAGAGGGGTTCTTCTTGTTCATGATCATGTAGGCGTATTTCAGGTCGCCATATTGCTTTAATTTTCGGCCGAGATAGCTTTTTATCGTGTTATTGATAATTTCATTGTCAGAGCAAAATACAGACATGTAACGGCCTCAATAAAAGCAAGAAAGTACCTATGATATAGATGGCATCCTAAAAGTATAGTGCTGACCTATACCTAAGTCTAACTACTGTTACCCCATGATATCACTTATAATTTTTTCATGAACAGGACAATTTATAAAAAAATTCAAGAAAGTAAATTTTAAAAAATTGTTACAAATTGATTTGCCAACCCAGGGAATTACCCATAATTTTGTTCCTGTTCTGTCTACTGAATTTAGGGTGTGTGGTGTCAAGCCACGCACCCTAAAAACAGTTATCCCTTCATTCGGAGCTGGATAGTAAATAATCCGTTTTCGCTTATCAACCCCCGTCGTACTTTGCTGTTCATCGTCATGCCTTTCTCGTTCTTCTCTCGTTGTTACAGGCTGCAATGCTGCGTTGTGTAAAGAGGCGGCGGCGAGGCTAATGTTTTGATAATATTGCTATATCGAATTCTATTTTGCTCGTCAGCATCGGCTGGCAGGAGTGGTGATGAAAGTCCGCACTAAGGCTCGCCGTGAGGCTATCGTGAAAACAGCGGCGCTGCTTTTTCAGGAAATGGGCTATGAACGCGCCACCATGAATGAGCTGGCGAAGCGGGTCGGTGGTTCCAAGGCGACGCTGTATGGCTATTTTTCAACCAAAGAAGAACTGTTTACGGCTGTCGTTCGTGAACATGCGACCATGCATCTGTCCGAGGCAACGGCGGAGCTGATGACGGACACGCTGGCAGCCGAAACGCTGGACGTACAGCTGTCGCGCTTCGGCGAACGCATTCTGTACGTGTTGACCAACGATAGCAGCGCGATGGCAATTTATCGGATGGTGGTGGCAGAGGCCGGGCATTCCGATATTGGTTCGCTGTTTTATGATTCTGGCCCGAAAGAAAACGTTGATAAGCTGTCTGAACTGATGGCGGCGGCGATAGCACGGCAGGAACTTAAGCCGGGAAACCCACGTTTGCGGGCGTTACAGTTTTTGGCGCTGCTGACGGCAGAAATCGATGACCGCATATTCCACCGTCATTTACAGCCAATAAGCCTCGACCGCATCCGCGAGATCGTCGGGGATGCGGTCAGTATGTTTATGGCCGGGGCGGCGGCGTAGAGCAGGTGCCTTGGCGATTCGGCATCCAGCGAGTCGCCGTTGCGGCGATTTGCTCCGCTAGCCGCGTGATGACCTGCTGCTGAGCGTGCAGCATGGCGGTATCACTGTTCGCCGCCTGCTCGGTAAACTGGCTGCGACAGATCAACCGTGCGCGCTCATCTTCTTTTCCAACGGCGCTTAGGCTCCAGTCGGCGTCAAACGTCACCGATTGACCGGGCCAGCTATCAAATCGCCGAACCTGAAGCTGAATTCTGACCACCGGCGTGTCTGCCGAACGTACCAATCCTGAAACATCCTGCGTGTTGAGACGCTGCGTCAGATCGGCGGAAAGCGCGGTACGGATTTCCTCACTCAGCGGGCTGAGCCAACGGTCATTATCCAGCACGACGGCACCGCTATCACCCTGTCGAATAACGAGCTGCGACGTATCAAGCTGTGCTGGGACACCAACGGGCAGCACATCGATAAAAAAGGGTGCTGCATGTGTTGTGTTTGTCATAAAGGATAGCGTTGCAGCTGGCGAGGCGGGCGTCAGCAGCGTGTGGTAACGTACCGGAGGCGACGAGCAGGCGCTCAGCAACGCCATAACGGTAAGCGATAACAATAATGCCACTCGTTTCATCTTGAAGATCCTTCTCGGGAAAGGGGATCGCGGTTCAATGCTGCCGACGATGAATCACTTGGTCGCCCTTGCAGCAGCGACTCCGGATGACGGTCAATCTGCTCGGCTAGGCTGCGCAGGGCGCGCAAGGTGCGCTGAATTTCCTGTAGTGACTGCGTGATGCCCAGTTGCAGCGGCGAATCCTCTTCCAGAACATCCTGTGCGCGGCGTGTGGCCTGCTGCATTTGTTTCATCAACCGATTAGCCTCTGGCAATGTCTGTCCGTTAACCTGTCGCAGCGCTTTATTGGCTTCTACCAGCGTGGTGTTCATGTTGCGGCCGATTGCATCCAGCGGCAGGTTATCGATCTTGCCGATGATACTCGCCATCTGCGTTTGTAACCGATCGAATCCCCCATCGACGGTGGGCAGCACTAACGGGCGGGCGTTGAGATCAAACGGTGTCTTCGCCGCATCAGGCACAAAATCGAGTGAGATATAAAGCTGTCCGGTCAGCAAATTGCTCGGTGCCACCTGTGCACGCAGACCGTGTTCAACCAGATCGCGCGTAAACTCAGCAGTTTGCTGTTCGAGCGACATCGCCTGCTTAGGTAACTTATCCAGCACGTTGCCGAGCCGGTTAGGAAACACGTCAATGCTGACGACGGTTGGAAAGCGATAGCCCGTTTTGCTGTAATCCAGCTCAATAGCAGTGACATGGCCGATTTTGACGCTGGAGAATTCCACGGGCGCACCAATCTCCAGGCCGTGCAGCGAACGGTCAAAGCGGAGTTTGAAGGAGATGGGGGGACCATCCGGCGGTGACAGGGCTGATTCCCGATCGCTCGCCAGTTTGTAGGTGGTCAGCGGTTCCGGTCGGGCAATCGTGTTGTCCAGATCGGGCGTGGAAAACGCGATGCCGCCAGTCATGACGGCAGCGAGGGTTTGTGTTTTGAGGCGAAAACCGTTGGCGTCCACCGAGAGATCCACCCCGCTGGCATTCCAGAAGCGGGTATTGGGTGTAACAAAGTGGTCATAGGGCGCATCAATGAAAACCTGAAGCTGGACGCTGCGACCATCGCGATTCAACTGGTAAGACGCGACGCGGCCGACGGGGATGCGGCGGTAGTAAACCGGCGAACCGCTATCCAGCGATCCGAGATCGTCCGCCTGAATGACAAAACGGCTGCCCGGCATGCCGTTAATTACCGCGGGCGGCGACTCTAAACCGATAAAGCGAGTTTCTCCCTGAGTCGATTCGCCTTTATCGGCTCCAATGTAAGCGCCGGAAAGCAGGGTATCGATGCCTGTCACACCGTTGATAGCGACGCGTGGGCGAACCACCCAAAAACGGCTATCGGTACGCGCCAGATTTTCCGCATTTTTATTGAGCTGTACCGTGACGAGAACCTGCTGGCTGTCCTGACTCAGCGAGATGTCTTTTACACTGCCTATCACGACGTCTTTATATTTGACGACGGTGCGGCCCGCCTCAAGGCCGCTTGCGCTCTGAAAAGAAATCACGATTTCCGGCCCGGTATCCGACCAGGTGTGAATCAGCATAGCGAGCCCCGTTAGCATGGCGAGTGCCGGTACCAGCCAGATTAATGAGATTCGCCAGCGTTGGCGGATAATCACCGGCTCGCCGGGTTGTTCGTCGATCATTTCTTGTCACCTTTCCAGATAAGACGCGGGTCATAGCTCATGGCAGATAACATGGTCAGTACCACCACCAGCCCAAAAAAAAGAATGCCGCTGCGAGGTTCCGCTTCACTCAGCGGTGGAAATCTGACGAGCGCAGAAACGGCGGCAATGATGACGACATCCAGCATGGACCAGTAACCCACCCATTCCGTTAGCCTATACAGTGTCGCGCGCTCGGCCATCGCCTTACGGCTTTTTTGGCGAGACATGACGAGCAGCAGGCCGAGAATCAGAAATTTCATACAGGGGATGACAATGCTGGCGGTAAAGATCAGCAGGGCGATGCCGTAATCGCCGCTGTGCCAGAAATCCATCACGCCGCTTAAGATGGTGCTTTCGCTCCCCAGTCCGAACAGACGGGTGTACATCACGGGTAACACGTTGGCGGGGATATAGAAAATCAGCGCGGCAACCAGCAGCGCGGAAGAGTACGCGGTGCTGTCTTTGTGGGAAGGCGTCAGCCGCGACCGGCAGCGTGGGCAACGTACCGCATCGTGCGAGTCGGCATCATGCTGACAGACGAGCCCGCATACCGGACAGGCGACCAACGGCAACGGTTGGGGGGACGGATTACTTTTCATGGCTGACCACGCTGCGGTTACCGTCCGTGGGCACCAGTGACCACAGTGGGCGAAGGTCCACGCTGTTGACGACGACGAGCAGCAGCATCAGCGCCGCCAGCGCCCAACAGCCTGCCCCAGGCATCACCTGCATAAAACCGGAGAGCTTGATGGCGGCGATCAGAAAACCCAACGTCGCAATTTCCAGCATGCTCCAGGGACGAAGCCACAGCAGTATCTTCATTACAGGAATAAAACCGGGGGCGCAGCGGCCTTGATTAGCGAACATCAGCACCCAGCCAGTCAGCATGATTTGCAGAAAGGGGGCAATAATCAGGAGAAAAAAACAGCCTATCGCCAGCGGCAAGGTTGCCCCGTTAGCCAATGCGAGCGCCGCTTGCCACAGCGTGGCCGTATTCTGTAGCGCATGGAAACTAACGCTCAGTACCGGATAGCTATTGGCGATAAAAAACAGGATGGCCGCCGTTTGTATCAGTGCCAGCCGATGCCCGATATTCATCCAGCCTGAACGATACAGTGTGGCCTGACAGCGCGTGCAGCGTGCCGCCTCACCGGGGTTTAACGCTCGGTAATGATGCACGCTGTCACAGTGCGGACAGATAATTAAGTGGGGATAGATTGTCATCATGCTGTTCCGCACCGTGATAGTCGTTTTCCGCTTACTTCAGCATGTCAGCCAGTTCTTCAGCCGCTTTATCGATACCGACCTCTGCGGCGCTCAGTGCACCCACGCTGGCGCTGACGTTCATGGCGTTCGGGTACTGCTTCGCGACATAGGCATTGAGCAGTTTGTTGGTCGTCGCATCATAAATTTCAACGGCATAGTTCACGGATCCGTTGAGCAGACCTTCTTTGCCACGGATGGACTGCACGATGTTGTATGGCCCGCCAGCCAGGTCGAATTTGGTAAACGTGCCGGCAACCGGTGTTGTGGTATCGGCCCCCGTCAGCGTCAGTTTCAGCCGCAATGTGCCGGGGGCAGGCGAGGTCACTTCGTTGAAACGGGAGCGCAAGGTTTTACTGAACGTATCCTGCATATAGGCGGCCAGCGACTGCTTGTCCTGCTGTGACATGTCCTTGAACTGGTTATCGCTGCCCTGATAAATGCTGACCGGGTCGATGATGATGTGAGTGTATTGCGTCCAGTCGACGGGCGTGGTGTAGCGGTAAGGAATGCGATCCGCGTGCTCACCGGTGTTTTGCGCCAATTGCGAAGACGATGCGATGCCGCTGTAGCGCACGGGGGGATTACTCGCGCAGCCCGCGAGTACGACAGCCAGAGCCAATACGGTAGGACGTGCAACCCGGGATAATGTGAACATATGAGAATCCTGTAAAGAGAACCGCGAAATAGCGTGATAACACGCAGCCTTAGCCACACGACGTCCAGCCACGCCAGCCGCTGAGGTGCCAGAGCACCGTCACGGTTGCTATGCGTAAATGTCGGCATGCGTACTTTTTATAAAACTGAACTGTACGGTATGTTTTTAGTTTTTTCTGACTGCGCTGTCAAGAGAGGTGTGAGGTTTTCTTCTCAGGCAACATTTCTGTCACGATTTGGGATAAGGTGTTGGCAAATTCTGCCGATATTAATGATTCAGGGAATGTTATCTGCACCTTAAGGATGCTAGCCGACTGTTATACTGAAGAGGGCTGATATCCGTCTACTGGTCCGATGATTAGCATCGTTGGATGATAAGGTTGACACACTTAACAAATATTTACGTTTGACGCTGGATAAGATTAAAGAACACGACTATCACGTACAGTGGAGCGGTCGGATGTTGGTTCCTGTTTGCTCACATCTCGAATGTTGCCTGGTTACGGTATACCTATAATGACAATGACTCGCACTGAGGAAAGCATGGATAATTTTCAAAAAGAAATTGATGAGAGAACAAACCTCACCTCTGCTAATAAATTTGAACTCTTATTATTCCAGCTGGGCAAATCACCCGAAGGTGGCAAATCTGAGCTGTTTGGCATCAACGTGTTTAAGCTGCGTGAAATCGTGCCGATGCCTACGCTGACCAAAGCGGCTGGCATGAAATCGCCGATGCTGGGTATGGTCAACATTCGTGGACAAATCATTCCCGTTATCGATCTTCCTGCCGTAGTCGGCAGTTCATCGGAAACTGGCCTGAACATCCTCCTTATCACGGAGTATGCGCGTAGTACGCAGGCATTCGCCGTGGAGTCAGTCGACGATATCGTGCGTCTGGAATGGAGTCAGGTTCTGGCCGCTGAAGCGGGCGTGAGCAGCTCCTATATCACAAGTATTGCGCGTCTTGATAACGACAAAGACAGCAACCGTCTGGCGCTGGTGCTGGATGTTGAACAGATTCTGTTTGATATCATTCCTGGCGATCGCGAAACCAAGCTCAAGAACGCAGAAGAGAAAATTTACCCTTATACGCCAGGTGCGATTGCGATTGTCGCGGAAGATTCCAAAGTCGCTCGTTCGCTGCTTGAGCAGGGGCTAACCCAGATGGGCATTCCGTTTAGTATGCACATCACCGGGCAGGATGCCTGGAACAAGATTCGACAAATTGCGCTAGAAGCACAGTCGGAAGGCCGACCTATCTCGGATAAGATCTCAATGGTCCTGACCGATTTGGAAATGCCGGAAATGGACGGCTTTACGCTGACAAGAAATATCAAGCGTGAAGAATACCTGAAGAATATCCCGGTGGTGATTCACTCTTCACTGTCTGGTAGCGCGAATGAAGATCACGTACGCAATGTTGGCGCAGATGCTTACGTCGCGAAATTCGAGATCAATGAACTGTCGACGGCGATTCAGACGGTACTGAATAAAGTGAAACGCCGCTAATTAGTCAATCGCGCGAATTACCCTATTCGGCCTTTGCCTCCTCCTTGACGGGAGAGGGCAGAGGCCGATTTTTTTAGTCATTGAATACGGCCAGTATTGATCTGGTAGCAGAAGATTAATCCAAATCAGATGCCTGATGGCGCTCGGCGACCTGCTCAGACTCTTCGCCCCAGGTGCGGTTGACCTTACGACCGCGAATCACTGCCGGACGAGCGGCAATCTCGTCAGCCCAACGAATCACATGCGTATAGTCGTGTACGGATAAGAACTCTCCGGCGGAGTAAAGCGCGTTTTGTACCAGCCCGCCGTACCACGGCCAGACGGCGATATCGGCAATCGTGTAGCTGTCACCTGCTAGATAACGGCTCTCTGCCAGTCGACGGTTGAGTACATCCAACTGACGCTTGGTTTCCATCGTGAAACGGTTAATCGGGTATTCAAATTTTTCCGGCGCGTAGGCGTAGAAGTGCCCGAACCCACCGCCAACGTAAGGGGCGGAACCCATCTGCCAGAAGAGCCAGTTCAAGGTTTCAGTACGCGTGGCGAGGTCGTTCGGCAGCAGCGCGCCAAATTTCTCGGCCAGATACACCAGAATGGAACCGGACTCGAACACGCGAACCGGTTTTTCGCCGCTTTGGTCAAGCAAGGCGGGGATCTTGGAGTTCGGGTTGACGTCGACAAACCCGCTGGAGAACTGATCTCCATCACCTATCTTAATCAGCCAGGCATCGTACTCTGCTCCCGAATGGCCTAGCGCCAGCAGCTCTTCCAGCATGATTGTCACTTTCACGCCATTTGGCGTTGCCAGCGAGTAAAGCTGAAGTGGATGCTTGCCAACGGGCAGCGCTTTTTCGTGCGTTGGGCCAGCGATTGGGCGGTTAATATTGGCGAAAGCACCGCCGGAAGAGGCGGGCTGCCAGACTTTTGGCGGCACATAGGTTGGGGACGTAGCCATTCAAAATCTCCTTATGCATGAAAAGAGAGCGAGTTAAGTCAACACCATAACAAACTCACGCAGCTCGCTGATACCGTTCTGTTCTATCTCTACTTATTTAGGATATAACGCGAGATCCGCACATTGCTGAGGGAAGAAGTCAATGTGCGGATTGCCTTCAAGGCTTAATAGCCGACGGTAAAGCGCTGACGAGAGTGTGCCGGGTTTTCAATTTCATCAACCAGCGCAACGGCATAGTCTTCGAAGGAGATGCTGCTGCCTTTATCGTTACTCAGCAGCGTGTCTTTGCCGAGGCGGAAGGTGCCTGTGCGTTGACCCGGAACAAATTCGGCGGACGGTGAAAGGAACGACCAATCAAGATCGTTTTCCTGTTTTAACAAGTCAAGGAAAGCTGCGCCGCGAGAGGCTTCAGGACGATAAGCATCAGGGAAATTTGGCTGATCGATCAGGCGCTGGCCGGGTGCAATTTCAAGGCTCCCCGCGCCGCCGACGACCAGATAGCGTTTCACGCCTGCAGCTTTAACGGCTGCAATCAGGGTAGCTGGATCGGACGAACCAAATTTAACGGCGCTGACCACGACGTCATGTCCTTTGAATAATGCGACCAGCGCATCTTTGTCCAGCGCGTCACCCTGCTTAGCGGTAACGTTCGGCAGTGAAGCAATTTTTTCTGGCGAGCGTGCGATGGCGGTGACCGTATGCCCACGGTCCGATAATTCTTTAAGAATGCGTGAACCGGCATCGCCTGAGGCGCCAATGAGAGCGATATGTGACATGTAGACTCCTTATTATCTTGTTTTGGGACTAAGTAACAAAAATAGACTATAGAGAATCTGGATGGTACATTCCCGGCTTTCTCCCTACAAGAAGTCACCAGTATGCAACTAGGTCACACAACAATGACTAATGACACCCTCAACCATGACGCGGTTAGCCAAAAAACATCGCCAGCGGAAAACGCCGACGATTCCGCGTTTGATCATCCTTGTCCGATCCGTGATGTGTTGGATCGCATCGGCGATCGGTGGAGTCTGTTAATACTGGAAGCGCTGGCGCAACAGACGCTGCGTTTTAACGAATTACATCGCCATATCGACGATATTTCGCGTCAGATGCTGTCACGCACGCTAAAACGACTCGAAGCTGATGGATTCATACATCGGACGATCTATGCGGAAGTTCCCCCGCGCGTGGAGTACACGCTGACACCATTAGGGCACTCCTTTTTGCAACCCATGCAGTTGTTGATTCAGTGGGCTGATAAGAACCATGCCGAAATTTGCCGCTCTCGCCGTCAGGCCAGACTGCGCGATGTCTGAATCGCCATTTGACGCTTAATCAATTGCTCTATCCAATCGACATATCACGGCATTGTGCGACCTTGTTCGCACGAGGCCAGCATGTCATTTCACTTGCATCGTAAATCTGGAATGTCGCTTCGGCTTCTTTAGTTGTGTCGGTGCATGTCGTTTGTTATCACGTCATTATTCACATTATAGCTTTTAACCTATATAGCATTTGAGCTATATTAGAGGTGGCCCAGTGTGGAAAATTGAAACGACGGACGTGTTTGATAACTGGTTCAGCGCTTTTATGATGAGATGATCCCGCTTGCCGATCGGGAATTCACAAAGTATCTGAAAAAATCAGAGAAGAAGGGGTAATGCTATGGGCAGAACGCTGGAACAGCTTCTTGCGGATGAAAAACCAGATGTCGCCGCCGATGCTCACGCTATAGCGGCAGACATGTTACTCAATATTCATCTCGCCGAACTGCGTGAGAGGGTACAAAAAACGCAAGTGGAAATGGCGCAGGTGCTTGGCTTAAAACAGCCGACCATTGCGGGAATGGAAAAACCCGGCCGCGATCTGAAACTTTCTACACTCAAACGCTATGTTGAGGCGACCGGCAGTAAACTACGCCTTGATGTTGAACTGCCGGACGGTTCTCACTACGGGTTCACGCTGTAACGCCCCATCTCGTATGGTAGCAAAGAGGGGCTACCCTATTTGTCCACTCGGGTTACTGCGTCATTAAGCAGCGTGAGATAGCGTGAACTCGAAATATTCCTGCCGGTGATGACGCAGACGGTTTTGCGTCCACCAATCTCCTTCGCGTAGCGAATGGCTCCCGCGACAGCGGGCACCCCTGAAGGCTCGACAACATGGCGATGCAGATCGAGCATTGACAGCATCGCTGCTTTGATTTCGTCTTCTGAGACGGTGAGCACGCGATCGACGCGATCACGAACCAGCGGCCAGGTCATCGCGCTGGGCTCTATATAGCCACTCACGCCCTCGGCGATGGAGGGGGCCAGATCGACGGAAATCGCTTCACCCGCTTCTTTCCAGCGGGCGAACGTCGGGCTCGCTTCACTTTGTATGCCCCACACTTCGATCGCGGGATTGATTGCTTTGGCCGCTGTCGCAATCCCGGAGATGAGCCCGCCGCCGCCGATGTTCACCAGAATAATCTCTGCATCCAGCCAGTCCTCCATGATTTCAAAACCGACAGTGCCACCGCCTGCAATCATATGCGGGTTGTCGTAGGCAGAAACGAAGGCGGCACCTGACTGCTGCGCCGCTGCGATAGCCGCCTGCCTCGCTTCTTCGATGTCATCAAAGAACGTAATATGTGCGCCACAGCTTTTCATGGCTGCGACCTTCATGGGATCTGCCGCGCGTGGCAAAAAGATGGTTACGGGGATGCTCGCAACCTGCCCGGCATAGGCGAGCCCTAATCCATGATTTCCTGCCGTTGGGGCAATGACGCCAGCGCGGCGCTGTTCTGCATCCAGATTGGCAAGCACGTTTGCCGCACCACGCAGCTTAAAGCTACCGGTCTGCTGGAGGTTTTCCATTTTGAGTCGGATTTCCGCACCAACAAGGGAGGATAGCGGTGGCGAATGATCCAGCGGTGTCCTGCTTATTGTTCCCTTGATCTGCTGAGAGGCGGCGTAAATATCCTTCAACGTTACAGAGTCGGTTGCCCTTTGGTGTTTGCTTGTCATAGTATTCTCCAATCAGCTGTATATGGAAATGACTATATAGGTATTTAGCTATATGAACAAGCATGTGACGACAACGGCCGATTTGCTGCGAGCGCTCGGCAATGAGCAACGGCTCATTATTTTGGAATGGCTCGCCGATCCCCGCGCACACTTCCCGGAACAGCAGGACGGGGATCTGGTTAACGATGGGGTTTGTGTCGGTTTTATCACTGAGAAAATTGGCTTGAGCCAGCCAACCGTCACCGGCCATCTTCAATATCTTTCAAAAGCCGGGATTGTCACATCGAAACGCATCAAAAATTGGGTGTTCTACAAACTCGTCCCTGAGCGTTTAGATGAGGCGACCGCCGTATTATCTGAACTGGCCAAGACTGCCTCTCGTCAGCAGTAAGGGGCGCTCAAGGTATTACTTTCCCTGCGATTTTGGCCTGGCTGTGCGTCCCCGCGCAGCAGGTTTTACGGGCACCGTTTGGCCGTATTCCATCCACCATGCGGTTAACGCCTGCATCGTCGGCCCAAGCCCGCGAGCCTTATCCGTAATTTCATACTCGACGCGTGGAGGGACTTCCGCGAAAACGGTGCGAGATACCAGACCGTCCGTTTCCAGCTCACGCAGTTGAGCTGTCAGCATGTGTTGCGTAATGCCGGGTATCGCTTTTCGGAGCTCTCCGAAGCGATAAATCCGTTGATTGAGCAGCCACATAATTTCTAGCTTCCACTTGCCTGCCAGCAGCCCAAATGCCCGGCGCATTTCCTCGTGCATGTTGATCTCAGGATTGCCATTAGTCTTGTTTTCCATACTAACCATCACTATTTCATCCTACTTGCGGTAATTCATGTTAGCAGACATTCTGCACCAACGTTGGAAAACACCCGTGAGGAAATGTCATGCAAGCACACTACATTTACTGGATCAGTACCGCACTGTTATCACTGCTGTATATCGCCTCAGCGACGATATACCTCACCAAAAGGGAGTGGGTCCGCCAGACGATAATTGACTTTGGTTACCCCGGCTATCTTGTGCCGATCCTCACCGCAGTGAAGATCCTCGCTGTCGCTACCATCCTTTCCCGCATTAGCGTGCCGCTCAGCGATCTGGCCTATGCGGGCATGTTCTTTCATCTGCATCTTTCGGCTATTGCGCACATTGGCGTACGTAAGCCTGGTGGTGCCTTACCGGCAGGGCTAGGGCTCGTATTGTTGATAGCGTCCTTTGCTACCCAAAATGCGGCGCGTGAGACTCCTTCGCCTTATGGCGATATCGGCACAGAACACCATCTGACGAGTAGCGCGAAGGGGAGTGCGTACTGACCTGAAGCGTCGTTCGTTTTGGCCTTTCACATTTTATCAAGATATAAGGGAGCAACATGAAAGTGACACTGTTTGGTGCGACGGGGAAAACAGGGCGTTATTTGATTTCCGAGGGTCTTAAACGCGGAATAGAACTGACGGTGTTTGCGCGCACGGGTTCTTTATTTGACGATCCAAACGTCCGTGTTATTCGCGGCGAATTGACCGACAAAGAAGCGCTGAAAGATGCGATTCAGGGCGCAGATGCCGTGTTGTCCGCGCTTGGTCCAACCGCGTTGAAGCACCCCAACACGTTACCGATTACCCGAGCGATGCAATCCATTATTACGGTGATGAAGCAGGAAAATGTCACCCGTCTGATTGCGGTTTCGACCGGAACGGCGGCTGACCCGGACGACGGTTCAGACTGGAGAATTCGGTTTCCTGCATGGTTGATCAAAATAATGATGGCAAGTGCTTATCAGGATATTATTGCTCTCGCAAAAACAATCCGCGCCTCGGAAGTAGAGTGGACGTTGGTCCGCGTTGCCTTTCTTAATAACCATCCCGCCTCGGGCCCCCTTAATGTGGGGCTTTATGGCAAAACCAAACACACCATGACGTTATCCCGTGAGGCATTAGCCACGTTTATGTTCGATCAATTACTGGATGATCAATTCATAAACAGGGCTCCGGGAATTAGCACGAAATGAAATGCGTCTAGAGTAGTGTGCGCGTGTGATCATAAATCGAGGCCTTGATTCATGATCACTGCTCATAAACTCATGCTGATTTGGCACGATTATCCTTTGGACTAAACCCTCTATCCGGTTTGGGGCGTATCTTGGGATTATTTCTGACATCAGCAGCAGAGGGCAGGGCGACATGCGTCAGTGTTAATCCTGCCAGTGCGCTAATCAGCATCCTTCGGGTGGAATCATGTTCGTCAGTCATGGTCAGGTTCCTTATCGTTCCGATGATGGACAGATTTGATGCGTGCTTCGCTAACTGTCCGTTTTTGTGACTCGTGCGGTCAGCGCGATTAGCGCACTGGCTAAGGTAAATAAGGCGATGATCCACGCCATCGTCCACGGTGTCCCATCGCTTCGCAGCGCAAGCAATAACGAGGAAATAATCCCACTACCGTACTGTAGCGATCCGATGAGGGCGGACGCTGAACCGGCAATGTTCGGTACCGCATCAAGCGCGGCGGCGGTGGAAGTGGCGGCGATGATGCCGTTCATCGAAAAGAAGACAAACACCGAAACCACAATCAGAGCCATTCCCCCGATATGCAGTTTCGTGCCGATAGCCAGAACGAAAGAGGCAGCGGTGGCGATCAGTACAGCAAATTTAAGCAGTTTCTCTAGCGAGTAGTGCTGAACCAGACGACGGTTCACCACGCTCATTCCCATCACGCCGACGATATTCAGCGCAAATAGCCAGCCGTAGTGCTGTGGATCAACCCCGAAGTAGGTGATGTAGACAAAGGCCGAACCGGTAATAAAGGCGTAGGCGGCAACATAATAGAACGTCAGGCATAAGGTGAAACGCATGAAGTTAGCGTTCGTCAGCAGGGCATAATAGTTGCGAAAGGCGCTGGGCAACGACGCCTTCACCCGCCGATCTTCGGGTAACGTTTCAGGTAGCCAGCGTAATGAAATCAGCATGGCGATACCAACCACCGCCAGCAGCCAGAAAATGGCATGCCATGATGTTACTTTAATCAGCTGTCCGCCGAGAAGTGGCCCGGCAATCGGTGCAATGGCCATCACGATAATGAGCGTCGAGAGCATTTGCGCAGCGCGGGTGCGGCTAAAGAGGTCGCGGATCATCGCGCGAGCCAGCATCGGGCCGGTACACGCGCCCAGTGCCTGAAAGACTCGCCAAAAAACGATTTGCGACATATCCGTAGACAGGGCGCAGCCGACAGAACCGATGATAAATAGGACCATACCAATAAACAGCGGCACCCGACGCCCCAGATGATCGCTTAACGGCCCCCAAATCAGCTGTGCGATGCAAAAGCCGATTAAAAAGCCGGTGATGGTCAGCTCCGCATTGCCCTGTAAATCTTTTGCCATGACGGGCATGGCGGGCAAATAAATGTCTGTCGATAACGACGTGAATGCCATCAGTGCACTAAGAATGGCAATAAAAAATAGTCCTGATGCTTTTTCCGGGCGGGTTTGAACTTGAGTCATATCTATCCATTGGGTCTTATATTCTTCGGACTATCTTATCGGGATTGTGTCTGGTGATAATCGGGTTCGGCAGGATAGGCGTTATGAGTGGCGCTCATGAATCAGCGGTGATTTAAGTGAGGAAGGGGGCGTAAGCCCCGTGAATTTAAAAGGTGTAGGTTTAAGCATTATTGTACGGCACGCTTCCAACGTGGCAGGTAAGCGAATGCGATGGCAACAAGCCCCATACCGCCAGCCAGAAAGAAGGTTAGCTGCATGCCATTCGCGAGGGAAGCGGGGGCGGCATGGGTAAAATCTTCCGTGCCGACCCCCAGAGCGAAGACCTGTCCCATGATTGAAGCACCCGCGATCAACCCAATATTGCGCGACAGGTTAAGCAGGCCAGAGACCGTACCGCGCTGCTGGCTTGGAACCTCAGCGAGGGTAGCGGTGTTGTTGGCCGCCTGAAAGAGCTGATAGCCGGGCGTCAAGACAACAATGGCAAGAATGTATCCCGTGACGCCGAGCAGATTGGGCAAGATCGCCAGCATGAAGGTGCCCGTCACCACAAGAGAGAGCCCGGCGGTAAGAGCCCGTTTAAACCCCCAGCTATCGACCAGTCGCCCTGATGGAATCCCGCTAAAGGTCGCAACGGCAGGGCCAATGGCCATCACCAGTCCCACCAGCGTTTCCTTCAGTCCAAGACCCAGACCAAGGTAGTAGGGGCCGACGATCAACGTCGTCATAATAATGGCGGTGACGGCCGCATTAATCGTGAGATTCGGCCACAGTGTGGTGTTCCGCAACGGCGATCCTCCTGATTGCGCAGCCTTTTCCTTCACCGGCGTGGCCGGCAGTAGGGTAAAAGCCATGAACAAAACGATCGTGACCAGCGGGATCTGTATCCAGAACAGGCTACGCCATCCTGCTATCGCAAGCAGGAAGCCGCCGACAGAAGGGCCAAGCGCGGTACCCAGTGCGGACACCGTTCCCAGTATCCCCATCGCTCGCCCGACATGCTTCTCACCGGCTGTTTGCCTCAGCAGTGCCATGCCGAGCGTCATCAGGAAGGCCGCACCGATCCCCTGAAGTGCTCTTGCCGCGATAAGTTGCCACAGCTGGGGGGCAATGGCACACAGCAGCGAAGCGAGGGCGAAAAGTCCAAGACCTGCAATGAAAACGGGCTTCAGCCCATAGCGATCGCCAAGGCGACCTGCGAGCACAACCGAAAGCGCCATGGCCGCAAGGTAGGAGATGACAACGGCCTGCACCTGCGCGAAGGGCGCTGAAAATACCGCTGTCAGCGTCGGAAGGGCAATATTGGCAATACTTGTTCCCAGCGAGGCCGACAGGATTGCGAGTGCCAGTGTAATGGTGACCCCCGATGTGGCCTGCTCTGGTTCGCCCGGTTGGTTAATTGTCATTTTTTATCCTTGTCAGAATGTGGGTTCCAGAGCATGCTACAAATTAAAGTCGACTTGAGGTCAAGCATGAAATTTCTGGATATAGGCGAAATCGCGGAGAAGAGTGGAATCAAGCCTTCGGCGCTACGTTATTACGAGGAAATTGGGCTGATTGCTTCGGTGTCCCGACATGGGCTTCGGCGGCAATTTCCTGCCGACGTGCTGCTGCAACTCAGGCTGATTACGATGGGGAAGTCGGCGGGGTTCTCACTGCAAGAAATCGCCGGCATGTTTAACAAGGATGGGATGCCGGACTTGCCCCGCACCGCGTTGCATAAGAAGGCCGACGAAATCGATCGGCAAATCCATGAGTTGAAGATATTGCGCGACACGCTGCGGCACGTTGCCGACTGTTCTGCGCCATCGCATATGGAGTGTCCGACGTTCAGGAAGCTCGTTGAAACCACGCACCGAAGACGGGATAAAACGAGCAAGCCAGCCATTCGAAAGGCTCCCCAGAAGACGAAAAAATAACGTGTAATCCGCTATCCGTGGCGGATTTTCTTACGCGAGAAGACTCGCGCGCACCGGATATGCAACCGGTTTCTTATTTCTGTTCTTGCCCTCGCTTTTCCTCTAGAATTTCTGCCATTCGGGCCGCGCTGAATCAAGTCAACGTCAGGCAGACCCACGACATTAAATAATCAGCATTGATAAAGGATAAGTGCCATGAGCGAAAGATTTCCGCACGGCTTTATGTGGGGTGGGGCTACCGCCGCGAATCAGGTCGAAGGGGCCTACAATATCGACGGCAAAGGGCTGTCGATTGTTGACGCCATTCCCGGCGGCAAAGCGCGTTTAAACATCGTGGCTTCCGACGCGTTTGACTTCACGCTGGATGAGCAGCGCTACACTTATCCTAACCATAAAGGCATCGATCACTACCATCGCTTCCGTGAAGATATTGCGCTGTTTGCCGAGATGGGTTTCAAATGCTATCGCTTCTCCATTGCCTGGACGCGCATCTACCCGAACGGCGTTGAGCTGGAGCCCAACGAAGCGGGGCTGAGTCACTACGAGCAGGTGATCGATACCTGTATCGCCCACGGCATCGAGCCCGTGATTACGATCTCTCACTATGAGATGCCGCTGCATCTTGCCACCGTTTTTGGCGGCTGGAAAAACCGTGAGTTAATCGGCCACTTCGA
This sequence comes from Pectobacterium jejuense, assembly GCF_026800125.1. NCBI lineage: Bacteria > Pseudomonadati > Pseudomonadota > Gammaproteobacteria > Enterobacterales > Pectobacteriaceae > Pectobacterium > Pectobacterium jejuense. The sequence continues at coordinate 141,987 of NZ_JAPQKX010000001.1, forward strand.
GCGTTTTGCTCGTACGGTGCTGGAGCGCTTCGGGCATAAAGTGAAGTACTGGATGACCTTTAACGAGATCAACGGCGCTGCCCACTTCCCGATCATGAGTCAGGGTCTGACGGTACAAACCGGTGCGCTGGATCCACAGGCCAAATTTCAGGCGTGGCATAACCAGTTTGTCGCCAGCAGTCTGGCGGTGAAAATTGCGCATGAGACCAATCCGCAGATTCAGATCGGTTGCATGATTCTGTTTGCCACGAATTACGCCTATGACTGTAACCCTATCAATCAGTTGGCGGCGCTGAAAGAGACTCAGTCATTTAACTTTTACTGCGCGGACGTGCAGGCGGGCGGGAAATATCCCTACTATGCGAAAAGCCTGTGGCAGTCGCTGGGCGTCACGCTGGATATTCAGCCGGGAGATCTGGAGCTGATTAAACAGCACACTGTCGACTATATCGGCTTCAGTTATTACATGTCTTCCACCACCTACAAAACTGATCCAGATGCGGCGGCAGCCCACGGCAACCTGCTGGGCGGGGCGCGCAATCCGTTCCTGGAAGCCAGTGAGTGGGGCTGGGAAATCGATCCGATAGGGCTGCGCATTGCGCTCAACCAACTGTATGACCGCTACGAAAAACCGCTGTTTATCGTCGAAAACGGTCTGGGCGCAGTGGATAAGCCGGATGAAGACCGCTACATCGCCGATGACTATCGTATCAACTATCTGCGTCAGCACATCGAAGCAATGGCAGACGCGATTGCCGACGGTGTTGAGCTGATGGGATATACCCCGTGGGGCTGCATCGATCTGGTCAGCATGTCTACCGGCGAGATGAGCAAACGCTACGGTTTTATCTACGTCGAACTGGATGACACGATTTCCGGCAGCGGCAACCGCTATAAAAAGAAATCGTTCCATTGGTATCAGAAAGTGATTGCCACTAACGGTAGTGATATCAGCTAAATGAAGGCTTCCCGATGCTGAGGGGATCGGCATCGGGAATGTTTTTTCGCAGACCAGAAATTTATCGTCCAGACTTAACCCAAAGACGTAGTCTGCGCAGGCATTGTGCTTTACACTGCGCGCTGCAAAAACTGAGTAGATAAACGATTAAGTAGGCGACAATGGCGATGAACGGAACGATCACAACCTGGTTTAAAGATAAAGGTTTTGGATTTATCAAAGATGAAAACGGCGATAACCGTTATTTTCATGTGATTAAGGTCGCCAATCCTGATCTGATTAAGAAAGATGCGGAGGTCACTTTCGAACCCACCACGAATAACAAGGGGTTGTCAGCTTATGCTGTGAAAGTGGTGCCGGAAAGTAAATACATCTATATTGCAGGTGAGCGCCTTAAGCTCACGTCGATCAAGTCTTATCTGGTTTACAGCGAAGAAGTGCCCGCCGACACCAGTATTGATAAAGAAAATGTGGTGCTGTCTGTGGGGATACTGATGAATAGTATCAGGCCGAAATCAACCGCTAAGCCGGGTGAAATGCGCTCGCTGAAAAAACTGGCGATCACTACCTTCCAGGGAACGACGTTAATCTTCTCGGAAGATGAGATAGACATCGATGCCACGGTGAAAATGCTCAAGGTCTGAAATCATTCGGACTGACCCTGTGCCGAAATCTCTGCGCCACTCACCAGCAGAATTTCGGCATTGTTTCCGCTAGCTCCCTCCAAACTCAAGCCGCACAGCGCTGCAATCTGGTACTACCCCAAAAATTACAGGTATAATCCTACAAATTATTCAACGGGTTTAGGAACGAAGATGACAAAGCTCACCTTACAAGAGCAGATGCTAAAAGCGGGATTAGTGACCAGCAAAAAAATGGCCAAAGTCCAAAGAACGGCGAAAAAATCACGCGTTCAGGCTCGTGAAGCAAGAGAGGCTGTGGAAGAAAATAAAAAAGCACAGCTTGAGCGTGATAAGCAGCTAAGCGAACAACAAAAACAAGCTGTTTTATCTAAAGAGTATAAAGCGCAGGTGAAGCAGCTCATTGAAATGAACAGAATCAATATTTCAAAAGGCGATATTGGTTTTAACTTCACAGATAATAATTTAATTAAAAAAATAACTGTGGATAAGCTGACGCAGGCTCAGCTGATTAGCGGCCGTCTCGCTATTGCTCGTTTGGTGGTTGATGGCAGCAGCGAGAGTGAATACGCGATTATTCCCGCGATCGTAGCCGATAAAATTGCACAGCGAGATGCGAGCAGTATTGTATTAAATAGTGCGCTGAGTCAGGAAGAGCAAGACGAAGACGATCCGTATGCTGATTTTAAAGTGCCTGATGATTTAATGTGGTAATTAACGCTTTGCCGATGCGTATATAGATGAAAAGCCCTTACGGGCTTTTCATTAAGGCTATGTATGACTCAACTCGGACTGAACTGCTGTGATCTATTTGGCGACGTTATTTACCCAAGAGCTCTCTGCGGACGATTTCTGCGCCTGCACTTAACGCATTGAGCTTGCCTCTTGCGACGCGACGAGATAAAGGAGTCATGCCACAGTTGGTGGACGGATAGAGCTTGTCGGCATCCACAAACTGTAGGGCTTTTCGTAACGTATCGGCGACTTCCTCGGGTGTCTCAATGGTATTGGTTGCCACGTCAATGGCACCGACCATCACTTTTTTACCGCGAATGAGTTCAATAAGATCCATTGGAACACGAGAGTTCTGACATTCCAGTGAAATGATATCGATAGCCGATTTTTGCAGCTTAGGGAAAATTTCTTCATATTGCCGCCACTCGGACCCCAGCGTCTTTTTCCAATCGGTATTGGCTTTGATGCCATAGCCATAGCAGATATGTACCGCAGTTTCACATTTAAGCCCTTCAACGGCTCGTTCTAAAGCGGCAATTCCCCAATCATTCACCTCATCAAAAAAGACATTAAAGGCAGGCTCATCAAATTGGATAATGTCGACACCCGCCGCCTCTAATTCTTTGGCTTCTTGATTAAGAATTTTAGCGAATTCCCAGGCGAGTTTTTCGCGACTTTTATAGTGGCTATCATAGAGCGTGTCGATCATCGTCATGGGACCAGGCAGAGCCCATTTAATGGGTTTTGTGGTTTGCTGACGTAAAAATTTGGCGTCTTCAACAAAAACGGGTTTTTGGCGAACCACCGCACCAATGACTGTCGGCACACTCGCGTCATAGCGATTACGAATTTTAACGATCTCACGTTTCTCGAAATCAACACCGCTGAGGTGCTCAATAAACGTCGTGACAAAATGTTGGCGCGTTTGCTCGCCGTCGCTGACAATATCAATCCCTGCCTGTAGCTGATCGGCCAGGCTCAAACGTAGCGCATCTTGTTTGCCCTCAATCAGTTCCTCGCCTTGCAATTTCCAAGGGGACCAAAGGGTCTCAGGCTGTGCCAGCCAAGAAGGTTTCGGTAAGCTGCCTGCAGTGGAAGTGGGTAACAATATTTTCATAATAATCGATGACCTTGTGTGTTTGGTTAATCAAAGAACGTAATTAGCAGACCATTGCTCAAGAATAGCTTGGTATGGTTTGATGAAGTTTTTCTCAGTAAACTTTCCCTGCTCGATAGCCAACAGGCTACGTTCTTCTCTATCGTAAACAATTTGAGTGAATGAATGATCCTGATGATTCAGGCTTGGCTGATAGCACTGGCCTGCTGCAGAGTTCGCATTGTAAATCTCAGGTCGGTAAATCTTTTGAAAAGTCTCCATCGTGGCGATGGTACTGATCAGCTCAAGATTCGTGTAATCACTCAGTAAGTCACCAGAAAAATAGAAAGCTAAAGGCGCGACACTATTTGGCGGCATAAAATAGCGAGCCTGCAATCCCATTTTATGGAAGTACTGATCGGTCAATGAATATTCATCTTGCTGGTATTCGACGCCTAACACAGGATGCTGATTTCCAGTCCGATGATAGGTGTTTTTACTTGAAACACTCAGGCATATAACCGGCGCTTTACTAAAATTTTCTTTGTAAGAATCTGAGTTTACAAAGCATTTAAATAGGTTGCCATGCAAGACGCCAAAGCTATCGGGGGTGCTAAATCCGGGGTGATTCTTATTATGATCTGACAGCAAGACGCTAAAATCATAATCTCGCACGTAGGAGGAGAAATTATTTCCTACAATGCCTTCAATGCGCTCGTTGGTTTTTTTATCAACAATATTGGTTTTCAGTATTTCAATGACTGGGAAGCTGTTGCCATTGCCTTCTATATCAACCTCAACGGAAATGATATCAAGTTCGACAGAATAGCGATCCCCTTTGGGGTTATCCCAACTCGCCAAAGAATTGAAACGATTGTCAATCATCGTTAAGGCGTTGCGCAAGTTCTCCTGGCGGTTTTTTCCTCTCGCCAGGTTCGCAAAGTTGGTCGTGATACGCGTGTTTTCGGAGGGGTTATAATTTTCATCGAAACACGTGTTCTTAATCGTAAAGGTAAAATTCTTATTCATCGCGATCTAGCATCCTAATTCTTGATATAAAACCTGAATTTATTGCTTGTTTTTCCAAGGTTTTCAGGTCTTATAATTTTGCAGGTTTCATCTTGTCTATAGTAGTGCACAATTTATGCCAGAGTCATTGCGTGAGTAAAAGTGATTTAATTTCAATAGACATGAGCCATCTTCATGACTTGATGTGTGGTCTGGATCGGTAACGTTGCCGTGGTCTTTGTTATGCGGAATTTACACTTGTAATTCATTGGGTTAGAGTCGAGTGGCTGCATAATCTCATGGTAAGGCTAAAACGGAAACGCTCACACTGCCTTTCGCTCTTAAGAGGCTACACTGTCCTCGTTTAGTGCCTTGTCCCATACGGATGACAGAAAAACGACATAAGAATGGTATTATTCAGTCCAGATGATGCAAGCATCAACGGACATAGACCTTAACCCTTGGGGACGACTCATGAATAATGAAATACCGCTTAAATTTTATGACATCACGGATGAGTATTCGACCGAATCTGACAAGCCGGTGAGCGAGTCAGAACGTGACGCTCTGGCGCGCTATTTCCAACTGCTGATCACCCGCTTAATGAATAACGAAGAGATCAGTGAAGAGGCGCAGAAAGAGATGGCCAGTGAAGCCGGTATCGACGAGTTTCGTATTGATGAGATCGCGACGTTCCTGAATCAATGGGGCAATGAATAACGCTTGTTGAGGTCATGGTGAAAGGATGCAAAGCGAGTGTCGCTGTGTCTGTTTCCCATCTTGGCCGACCGTCCTAATATGCTAAAAACAAAAATCCCGCCTCGGTTTCCTGGAGCGGGATTTTTAAATGTGGTCTCTGCTGGGGCAGGTTAGGACAGGGAACGTCGTTTATCTATCCCGCGTACTGGCCTGTCTGTGGCTGTAACTGATAAACCCATGCCGTAACTTGCTGGTTTTCCGCTGTCGTAACCACAACCTCAACGCGATCGTAGCCGTCTTCAAACTCATCCAGCATTGGCCAGTGCGCCTCAAGATTAGCGGACAAAAACAGGTAGCCGTTGACGCGAGGCCCGCGATCATCCAGCACGATCCCCGGAAAATCCGCGGCAGCGCCCCAGCCACGCTTATAAAACGTGCCTGTCACGTAACCCGGCAGCCAGTCTCCACCGATGTTTTCCAGAATATAGGCATTTTCGTGACCCGGACGCAGCGTCCCGTAGACAAACAAGCGTTCCATTTTCCCTCGTCAATCAAAACAATGAATACCCAACGGGTGAAGAGTAATGCTCACGTTAGGGTTTAATAAAGCGGTTCGCAACAGGTTCTGCCTAAAAACGTTCGGTTGCCTTTTTATGTTGTCACTGACGTGGCTAAAGCGATACATCCCCTTAACCCGCAGGTTGGCATAATGGCGGTTCCGAGGGGGAATTTGCAGCTTGATGAGCTAAAGAATGTGATTGAGACGGGGCTATCTGATGGCACCATCCGAAGTGATGAAACCGTCTGGCGGTACCTTCCTGGATCCCTGGCCTACAAAAATTGCTCGTTTGGTGTGAGGAAAAATATTTTCCCAGTTCGTTTATTAATGCGCTGATACGTGATGCTGGTATAGGCGATGAAATAAGGCATAGCGTGAAAAATAGCTATGCCTTTTAATACAACGATACCTTTAATACAGGAATTCAGCGGGTATTAATGATGATGCAGCAGGTCATCAACAACCTGACCGCTGGTAAGTTGATAAGGATAATATGTTGGCCAGTTATCCATTTCTTTAAGGATCTCTTCTTGAGAGGTATTTCCCATAAAGATATGGAAGTGAGCCGATTTACGCGGCGCGATGGTGTGATCGCTGAACTGGACGTATTTAGGTGCTTTCGATTGGGCATCTTTACATTCAAAGAGGTAGCGCACACCTTTTTTACCCGATACATAATTAAGGATCTTATGCCCAGCGTAGCCATAATGGCATGAGGCGACTTCGCCATCTTTATGGAATTCCATGATGCCATTTTCTATTTTTATTTCTGAAACAGTGGTGGCGTAGCCTTTACGGTAATAATCTTTAACCTTTTCAAAAGTGTTGCTCTTATCGTTTTCCGCTTTCTTTTTGAAAACCGGATCCATTTCACCTGACAGCATAAGAGGGTAAATCGACTGCCACATACCTTCCCAGTCGGTAAGCGCTCTATCTTTTACATCGCTATTATTGAAAACACCATTGGCTGCTTTCTTTTCCATTTCGGTCATGGGCGCACCATGTAAATGGTCGTGCTCGTGCTCGTGGTCGTGGTCATGGTCGTGAGAATGCTCATGACCGTGATCGTGGGAATGACCATGATCGTGAGAAGTACCGTGCTCATGGACTTTGCCCGATCCCCCGACAGCAACAATGTTGAACGGATGTCCCTGTACATCCATTGTGCTTGTTTCTTTCAGCTCCACCGCATCCAGCACGTGAATTTTGCTCTTTAGAGGATCGGTAATATAAATGCTGTTAGCCGCGACGGCGATACGCGGACGCGCATCGTTCCAATGTCCGTCCATAGAATACGGGTCGGTGACGCGCACAGACTTGGTAATCTCACCCTTGAGCACATCAACCTGATTTAACTTGCCGTCTTCCGTAAAGACATAAGCGTATTTTGGACGTACCGGATCGACGGCGAAATGCACGCGGCGGGTTGGCAACTGTACCAAACGGAAGCTCTGCGCTTCAGTTGGGTCGATAAGTACGATGCGGTCTGGGCCGTAGTTACCGATAAAGTACTGCATGCCTTTACCGCCGATCAGTGTGGAAACGCTGCCTTTCGGTAACGCGCTGGAGTAAGGCAGATGACGGATTTGGGGAGTATCGCCTTTCTGGGTCACCAGCAGCAGGCCAGTTTCGCAGGACAGAGCGTAAGTATCGCCGGAACTGGCAGAACCGTGCAGACCGGGGCAGGCCACATTCTCACCGACAGTTTTACTATCCAGACTGATCACATGGGCGCCGATTGGGCGTTTGGAGGCATCTTCTGGGTTAGGAATAGAGGCGACGATATGGTTGTCATACGGAACAGCAACGCCATGATGCGCCGCACCAACAAACACTCTTTTCGCGTCATTGCCGTCGTCCAGCACCGCGTGTTCACTCAAGACCATCGCGTAACGTTCGCCATCAAACCACTGGGCGACTTTGCCCTGACGTTCGACGAAATGTCCCGGCTTTTTGCCTGTTAGTTGGGTCTTAAGTAATGTGGGTTCATCGATATCAATATCGGCGTGATCGCCGTGATCGTGGAATGAGATGCCGGAACCGATCATAGAGACGGTTTCCGCACTGCCCTGAACGGCAAACACTGTCGCACCGTTTTCACTGCGATAAAGTGATGCTGGTCCTTTCACGGTAAAGGAGGTCAGCTTGTCGCCATTAAGGGCATCAATCACGTTTACGACGGGTTTGTCGTGATCGGCGACGAACAGACGCCAGGCGGTGACATCTTCTTCTGCCGCCATTGCTGATCCCGCAGTACCCAGCAGAATGGCTGAAATAGATAGCGGTAATAAAAGCTTTTTCATGTGGATCTCCATTATCAAATAGTCCAGATTCGAGTGAAATCAGGGAGTTTGCTTATCGTCAGCCAGCGCCGACACGATGGTGTTGACGTTGTGCTGCATCATTGCGATATAGGTAGGTGCCGGGCCGGAAGGGCCGGAAAGCGCGTCGGAATAGAGCACGCCTGCAATGGGTAAACCGGCTTCGGCTGCAATTTGCTCCACCAGTCGTGGGTTCGAAATATTCTCGGTGAAGACGGCGGCGGCGCGGTCTTTCTTTATCTCGCGCAGAATGCCTGCGACATCGGCGGCAGAAGCTTCAGACTCGGTAGACACCCCTTGAGGGGATAAAAAGTGGATGCCATAAGCGTGCTCGAAATGGCGAAAAGCATTGTGGCCGACCACCACTGTGCGGCGTGATGCTGGGATGCGAGCCATTGCACTATCGGTGGCCGTGCCCAGTTTGATGAGTTTTTCCTCATAGGCTTTGGCGTTAGCCTGATAGGTGTCGCAACCGCTTTTATCCGCGGCGCAAAAGGCGGCGGTAATATTTTTCACATAAACATGGGCATTAGGCAGCGACTGCCAGGCATGAGGGTCGAAAGGGGCGGCATGGAATACCGCTTTACCGTTATAGAAATGGTAATGCCCGCCAGCAGGGTCGCGAATAATCTCTGCACCTTTAGTTACTTCAACCACCGGTGCTTTGCTCTCACTGGCCTCAATAAGCCGGTTAATGAATCCTTCAAACTGTAAGCCGTTAATTAAAATTACGTCGGCTTTCGCCATCGCCATCGCATCCGCAGGGGATGGTTCATACACATGCGCATCGCTGTCGGGGCCGACGATGGTGCGCAGCTCAATACGATCTTGGCCGATGTTTTTTGCCATATCGCCTAAGATAGAGAAGCTAGCAATAACATTGAGCTTGGCATTCGCCTGAAACGGCAGTAACAGGGAAAGCAAGACAGCGACGCTGAGCGCCGTGGTAATTTTCATAGGATTTACTCCGTGCGTGAAGCGCGCGTGTTAACTAACGAAGAGTGAGAAGGGCTGCGGGTGTTTTTCATCATGACAAGGCCGGTTGAGACTAGATAAAAAACGCCGTTGGCGAGAATAATGGCTGGACCTGATGGCAGCGAATAGTGGTAGGAGAACAGCAGACCCGTCACGCAGGCTACCATCCCAATCAGCACCGAAAACAGGCAAAGCGTGATGACGCGATGGGTCCAGAAACGAGCGGTGACGGCTGGGAGAATCATCAAACCAACCGACAGCAGCGTACCTAGCGCCTGATATCCTGCCACGAGGTTTATCACCACCAGCGTGAGGAACAGGAAATGAACCGGCGAACTGAGCCGGGACACGGTGCGTAGGAACAGTGGGTCCAGACACTCAGCAATCAGCGCGCGCCACAAGAGTCCCAGTGCCAGCAAAGAGGCGGCGGAAACGCAGGCGATGAGAGTTAGTGCTTGCACATTCAGCGCCAGAACGGAGCCGAAGAGCACATGCATCAAGTCTACGCTCGATCCGCGCAGCGAAACGATAAGCACCCCGAGCGCCAGTGAGATAAGGTAAAACGCCGCCATGGAGGCATCTTCCTTTTGTACCGTTAGACGCGACACGACCCCGGAACCTATCGCCACGACCAGCCCGGCAACCATGCCGCCGAGGGTCATTGGAATGATTTCCAGACCATAGAGCAAAAAACCAAAAGCGGCACCGGGTAGCACGGCGTGGGACATGGCATCCCCGACCAGACTCATACGGCGTAGGGTCAGGAACACACCCACCGGACACGCGCTGAGCGATAGCAGCAATGCTCCTATAAGGGCGCGGCGCATAAAGTTAAATTCGACAAACGGATTGATGAGTAGCTCGTAAAGCCAGGTCATTATCGGTCTCCAGCCACGTAAAGCGTGGTGTCATGCCGACAGAATGCGGGTGGGATTGGGCTGTGTTTCATCACCCACGAGGTTTCTCCCCAGGCGACCACGGTGCCATTGATCATTAATGTTTCTGGGAAATGGCGGTTCACAAGTTCAGGGTCGTGTGTCACCACAACGACGGTACGTTGCTGTGAGTGCCAGTTTTTGATCAGGGCCAGCATATCCTGCGTGGTCGCCGTATCAATGGCATTGAAGGGCTCGTCGAGTAAAATGATACTGGCGTCCTGAACAATCACTCGGGCAAATAGGGCGCGTTGAAACTGACCTCCAGAGAGTGCGCTGAGTGATTTATTTTCAAAACCCGCCAGTCCAACCGCTGCAAGCGCCTGAACGACGCGTATCCGATCCTGGCGACGATGCCAGCCCATCAAACCTCTATCTTGCCAGAGCCCTAGCGATACCAGGTCGCTGACAGTGGCAGGAAAGCTGCGATCAAGCTCCGAGATCTGGGGCAAATAAGCGATCCGTGCACCTGATGCGATACGGCAGATACCTGACTGAGGTTGCAGTATTCGGGCAATCCCCTTCAGTAGCGTCGATTTACCCGAGCCGTTCGGGCCGACTACCGCAGTCAGAGAACCTGTGCGAACCGAACCGGTGATAGTGCTCAATACTGGATTTCCATCGTAGCCGAGCGTCAGCTCTTCGACCTGTACTGCAAAATCCGTCATCTCATTAATGTTCCATTATTACGCTAATTTTGTGATGTTATAACGTATCATTAATGAGTGTAAATATTTAAGATAGTTTTTACCGCAAAGTGGAATGCTGCATGAAAATCAACCTAATCATGAGTACCAGACTGTACTGAACCCAATAATGGCGCTGTACAGGGCTTAACGTACGAGTCGGGGCATTGTGGAAGTTGAGGGGAGGGCAAGCGGTGGGCCAATACGGAATAAAGTGCTAAAAAGCAAAAATCCCGCTTAAGCTGCCTTAAGCGGGATTTTCTAAATTTGGCTCCTGATTGGGAGCGTCTTTGTCGGTAACTGGCTAATAAGTAAGCTAATCATGAATCCACTTTCTGTCAAGACCACTAGTAGGCGTATGTTATATAAAGCTAGTTTGAGTACACGTTGCATGCTGTGATCATTACTATGATGTTACTTGAAAGGGAAGCGTAGTCAGAGCGAGCGCATAGAGTTTTCCCCACAGCGGAGCTGTGTCCAAAGAGAGCTGACAGTCTGCTCAGTGGCAGAAGCAGATATGGTCAATACCATAGTGTTAATCAATGGGGAATATGTCGGCTTACGTGACGCGAACAATACACTGTTGACAATACCGGTATGCTTAACGACAAAAAGACTAAAAATGTGTACCAGCATGTGCCACCGCTTTGGGACATAGTCCAGAAAACATAATTATAAAACAGAAAGATAATAGTTCTTGATGTGATGACCTTTGCCTCGCTGCTCGTCGTAATGTTAGTTTTGCAGATACAGATTTTTATGGGCTGGGTATCACTCAACCTATCATCATTACACTGACACTTGGTTTGTTTCCTGATGCCCTGATACGTCTCGATTCCTACCGTAATTATTTGCAGGCATTCACCCATGTAAACGGGGGGCACCGAGGAATAGGGGCTGGAAACTGTGCTTTGCCTGCGTTTGATGGTGGATAGCGAAATGGAACAAATCCAATGCTGGAGCCGACAACCGTCCGTTCTCTCATTTATACCCGGCCCTGATCTGGATGACATTCTGTACTGATAGATTGTCAATGGTAGCTGAAAAAATCCCCCCAAGGTGAACTTCTGGAACAGGGAAATCAGACTGACAAAATACATGGCACTAATTGACTGCACTATTTATGGGTGATAATAAGTAGACACGCCAATTCACATAAAGTAACAATATGACGATCTTTGTCGAATCTAACTGTATTGATGATTTACTCAAGGACGTTCACGCTGCTATTCTCGAACGAGGTATCAAAAATACAGCAACGAAAGGCGCGACTATCGAGATTCTGGGCGCGGGGCTTGTTCTCACGGATCCTCTCAGGCGCGTCAGCAGAACTGAATCCCGAAGTAAAATAATTAGCTGTCTTGGTGAGTTATTGTGGTACCTGACTGGTGATAATGACGTCTCGTTCATCCGTCATTATATTCCAGGATATACCAGATATGCGGAGGAGTGCGGGAAGGTTCATGGTGGGTATGGACCCCGGCTTTTCAGTATGCACGGCCTGTATAATCAGCTCGATAACGTTACTCGTTTACTTTGTGATAAACCAACCAGCCGGCGAGCGTTGATACAATTATTTGATGCAGCGGACCTGATGCCTGCTGAAGGTAAAGCTCGGGAATACAAAGATATACCCTGTACAATATCACTCCAATTTTTGATCAGAGAAAAGCGCCTGCATTTGTTTGTTAATATGCGTTCCAATGATGCTTTTAAGGGGCTGACACATGATATTTTCGCATTTACCATGCTGCAGGAGTATGTAGCAAGGACCATCGAATGTGAACTAGGGCAGTATTACCATTTTGTATCAAGTTTACATCTGTATGACACCGACATCCCAAGTGTTCATGCGCTACAGCGCGAAGGTTTCATGAGCACTCGCACAATCATGAGTGAAATGCCAGCCGTGAAATCATTAGATGAGAGATTCCAGCTACTTGGTATCGAACGGGAGCTGAGACTTAATAAATTCACTGATCTGGATCTGACAGGGTTAAATGACTACTGGAAGGATTTAATGCGAATAATTAAAATTCACTTCCTTTTTAAAGATAAATCCATAGATTCTTCAGAAGAAGCAAGAAAAGAAATTAGTAAGTTTAAAAATAAAGAATATGAAATTTTCTTTGAAGGAAAGTAAAGATGAGAAGACATCATGCTGTACCTGATTTAATCGTCGCATTACAACAGTTTGATCATAATGAATATCCACTGCAGGGACTTCAAAGCAACGCACACTACACTACATTTGCTATGCAGCTCATAGACAGTATGAGACGGATACTATATGTGGAAGCGACTTATGGTGGTGAAAAACATGTTACTCCTTTAAGGGCTGAGCCTAATTCCGAATACTTTGATCCTCTACTCGCTGCCAGAATACATCATGAGCAGGGGAATTATGATGAAGCTTGTTGGTTGATATTTTTATTTACTCATTTTGGTAAAAGCATTAAGACGAACTGGCAGCTTTGCCGGGATATTTACGGCGGATTGGGAAGTCGTACCTGGACCTGGCAAAGTGTTACACAGGATTTCCCTGCTTTTGAACGTTGGTTCAAGGAGGTTTCTCCTGAACTAACTAGAACAAGCATACAAAGGCAATACGGTAATCACCGGAAATATGAAACATTAAAATCGAGTTCTGGACGTTCTATTCCAAGGGTTTTTCGGTCCTATATCGAATTTGTAGGCCGCACATGTAGTCATGAAGCCCGATTCGCGGAGGCGGCTTCTGTTGCCCCAACACCTGAGGCTCTCTTTGAGCTACTTTATTCTAATATGCGCAGTGTAATTTCCTTTGGTAGGACAGCGAAATTTGATTATCTAACGATGTTAAGGAAAACGAATTTATTGAATATTCAGCCAGGCCACCTTTTTTTGACAGGATCAACAGGACCGATAAAGGGGAGCAGGCTTTTATTCAGTAACAACAGAGACTTTGGTGATTCCGTTACTGTTCTGAATGAAAAACTGGCAGCCCTGTCTGAAATACTCCCTCTCCAGTACCTCAGAATGCAGGTATTGGAGGATGCTCTGTGTAACTGGCAGAAATCCCCTAGCAGCTATGAGTACTTTGGGGGATAAATCCTAGCGTACGTCATCTTTCTTATATCTCACCTTAAGTTTGTTAAGGTGAGAGTAAGGGACATTGCCGATATGTTGTAAATATCCTAGAACGATTCCTCTGGACACCCCAATTTTTTTCGCCACCCTGACCATCTCTTTCCAGTTTCTGACCCCATAGTTACTTATTTCTTTCTGAAAAGGTTTGGGTATAAGGATATTTGCAGCAAACTCGTTTGCTTCGATTTCTTCTTGTGAAGTCAGCACTACGTCGCCTTCTAGGCGAATACTAACTGCGTCATGAAGAATTAAATGGCCAATTTCATGGAATAGGGTGAACCAGAAATGATCGTCAGTGTAGTATCTAAAGCTGACGATCAGCGTTGCGCGATCGGGTTCAAAAAAACAAGTTGCGCCGCTTGCGCGGCAACCTGATGGTGTTGGCAATACCACCAACGAAACACCTGCAGTTGCGAGAAGTTCTCTGATATAAGGAATAAATGTTTTCAAATCAGGTTCATTGGTCGCCTGACGAAGCTCTGGTAAAAGTGATTTCAGTATATTTTTATTCCAGTTATCACATTTATAGCTGGCGCTAAGTTCTTTAGCCTTCGTTATCCATACTAAGTCCGCCATGGGTTCTGTTTTCAGACTGATGGATTTTCTGAAAGCAACAAGCGGCGCTTCCGTGTTAATTTTATAATTAAAATCATTTACAGAATTAATGCCAAAAAAGCGCAGACAGTTTCTCAGTTTTGATTCGCGTGACGGGCTTTTAGGTATCCAGCCATACTCGATCATATCCCTTACGGGGAGAGAATTCAGCCATTCACGGTTAATATTGTCCAAATATTCAATATGCTGGCGATAAGCACTTTCGCGTTTCAGCCAGAATTCGACAGACACGTTAAACACATCTTGCAACTTGTATGCCAGAGATTCATTGAGATGAACATGACCGGTCAACAGTTGTTGACCCTTACCAACAGATAAGCCAATTTTTTTGCTGAGTTCTTCGTCTGTAAGACCATGTTCATCCATCAGATCTATGATTGTGTCGCCTGGAGGAGATACCCTATCGGGGCTGAAGTTGAGAATACCAATCATTTTTCATCACCTATGAACATTAACTTAATTCGACTAACGATCTCCCAATTAATTGAATTATCTGGATTCTTTGGAGGATCTGTGTGCCCGCATACGAAACCAAAACGAACCTCAGAGTCGAGTTTTAGTATAATGTATTCTTCCCCGTCCTGAAAGCCTATCTCTGGACTGCCTACGGGAAGTTCCCAGACGTTCTTGCTGACATGAATATCAAAAAGTCGGGCAATTAATTTGGCCGATAGACGCCCGCCCAAAGCTGAATCTGCATAGCTCTGACTTTCGCAAATGTTTCTTAAATGTTTGCTGTCGAAGGAAATATGCAATGTTAATCGCTTATAGAGTTTTGATTCCTCAACTTATAGCAAAATAACACATAGATCTCAAAGGGGTAATGTCGTGCACACTGTAGACGGCGCTGCATTTTAATGTTACATGATGATTATCATTATTTAATCCTGCGAATTCTATGATCTATAAACATTTAAATACGCGTGGTCTGTCAGATGTTGTTGCCGAAATGGATCGGCAGGATATCAAGTGGGGTGCGGACCGAGACCTGGATCCGTTTATTTGGGCAGCCATTCTGGGGGAAGAAGTTGGTGAATATAACCAAGCTATTCTCCATGATCATTATGGTGGTAAATGTGCCGGTACCTGTCGTGAAGAGCTGGTCCAGATCGCAGCTGTTGCGCTTCAGATCATAGAGTATTACGACAGAAAATCTGATTAGTACCACCGCGGCCGCAGCTCAAATAGCAGAATGGATACAGGCATCACTACATTTCGCGTAGCGGAAAGGACGCTATCCAGAGGATATATGCTTGTATATGACTAGGCGGCTTTCATCCGGACACCTGAGCACTCCTGGGGATGGAACATAAGGCTGGCATCTGGCTAATGCCGGCGATGAAATAACTGGAAGGTGTATTAACCAGTAGGTACAGGCCGTGTGAATCAGAAACTTTGAAGGGTTTTGCGGATGATTTCATGTTGCAGTTTTTTGAGCCGTTAAGAGACATTTGGGGGTCACTCCGTCATCGAACCAACGTGACCCCGAATCTGACCACCAGATTCTCTCGATGCGGAGGGAAAACAGAATGTGCGCCGGAAAGACTTTTGCACGTGAATGCATTGAATAAAATGATAAAAACAAAAATCCCGCTTAAGTTGCCTTAAGCGGGATTTTCTAAATTTGGCTCCTCTGACTGGACTCGAACCAGTGACATACGGATTAACAGTCCGCCGTTCTACCGACTGAACTACAGAGGAATCGTGTGAACGGGGCGCATGATATCCGCCACCCGCGGTACTGTCAACGGCAAAATCAGCTTTATCGTCTGACTGTTTAGGCTGTGTACAATTCGCTGTTTTTTTATGGGTTAGTAAATGGATGGTGCACGATAATTGGTGCTGCTTTGCCAGTTTTTTAGACGGGCGAGCGGATCCTGCCGATAGAACTTTTGAAAGCAGCGGTATAGCTCGGGGAAACGCTCGTCGAGAAGTTCGGGGGCGCTGAAGAAGTATTCCGACAGCACCGCAAAGCACTCTGCCGGATCGTGGACGGCGTAGGGATCCATGCTGGCGGCATCTTCGCCCACCAGATCGATTTCTTCCTGCAAGGCATCCATCGCGCCGTGCAGATGCTGTTCCCACGCAGCAATCTCGCGCAGAGGGATAAGGGGGACGCCCGTCGCTTCGCCGCTGCTGCGGATGTCCAGCTTGTGTGCGACTTCATGAATTATGAGGTTGAAACCGGAGAGGTCGAAGGAATCCTGCACTTCCTGCCAGTTGAGAACAATCGGTCCCTGATCCCAACTTTGGCCGGATTGCACCATTTTCCCCTTATGCACGAGCCCGATGTCATCCTGCCACTCTTCCTCAACAATAAACGGACCGGGGTAAATCAGAACTTCATGGAAGCCATCCAGCGCATCCATTCCCAGCGACAACACCGGCAGGGAAAACAGCAGGGCGATGCGCTGCTGCATGATGTCCGTCAACACCAGCTCCTGCAACGGAATTAGGCGCTTTTGCTTCAGAAACTGATCGGCAAGGGCGACCAGTTGCTGGAGCTCTTCGTCGCTCAACGGCGCGAGAAGCGGGATGGAAATCGCAGCTTGCCAGTGTTCAAGCGTCTGCACCTGAGGTTGAGTGTTTTTCCACGGCCATTTAATCATTGTTATTGCTCGTTCAGTCGTCACTTGAATTTAAAGGCGAGGGCGGGTGCTGTTAACATGCCGTAAAAGTAGGCATCATGGCAACTGCTAAACGGAGAGATGGCGGCGCGGCTGAACGGCCAGTCTCGAAAACTGGAGTAGGGCAACGCGATCGGGGGGAAAATCCCCGTCTCTCCACTGCTATTCAAACACTTACCCCGCATTTAGTCTGTGACGCTTTCCACACTTGGCAGTAGCTTAAAGCGGACAGCTCAAATCCCCTTCTTCACAATGTAGCATGCCTTTAAACTCTTCTACGCGCTCGGCAGTTTTCTGCGTCAGGCACTGGGAATACACCATGCCATGCACCGATCCTCCGGTTGTCGGGAAGGTCTGAAACTCACAGTCAGCGTCGCGGTACGCGATCCATTTTCTCTGCGCTGACTTGAGCAACTCCTTGTGTTCTTCAATCACCAGTCGTTTTACGACATCCTGATACAGCCGATTAAGCTCGCCATCCACTTTTTTATATTCATTAGCAGCACACTGGCTCATCTCCAACTGTGTGTTGGCGTTGCCACAATCTGTGGCGGCGGCTTGAGTGATGGGAAGCAGCGCAAAAAGAGCAATGGCTAGCTTTTTCATTATTGACCCTCTGTAAGTCGGCACTCTGTATTCAGGCGCATATGTGATGGGGGAACGGCCTTGCAAAGATTACTCTCAATCATCCCGTCCCGTACTGACAAATCCCATGTACTGAACTACTTTCATAAGGAATCATCACGTTACGGAGGTTGATATGGGATTTTGGCGTATTGTACTGACTATTCTCTTGCCACCGTTGGGCGTGTTACTGGGGAAAGGCATCGGTGGGGCATTTATTCTGAATATTATTCTGACGCTGTTAGGTTATTTTCCTGGGTTGGTGCATGCGTTTTGGGTGCAGACGAAAGATGATGGCATTTAGTGTCTGACAAGCCTGTTCGACGATTATGATGAAATAACGGGGAGACATCGTGCTCCCCGTTACCTTTTTATTGATGCGCACTATTGTGTGGCACTCACGACCTGATTACGCCCTTGCTGTTTTGCCTGATAGAGCGCGATATCGGCGCGGTTAATCAACATACTGAGCGTCTCACCCGCCCGATATTCCGCAACGCCGCAGCTGGCTGTCACCTGAATGACGCATTCGCGGTAGGGAAGGTGCGTGGTTTCAATACTGTGACGCAGAGCTTCGGCACGCTGCTGCGCGGCGTTGAGATCGCAATCGTCGAGCAAAATGACGAATTCCTCGCCTCCCCAGCGGCAGGATTGATCGCTGGAGCGGGTGTTGCTCGATAAGATGGAGGCAACCTCTTTTAACACCAGATCTCCGACGTTGTGGCCGTACTTGTCATTGATTTTTTTGAAGTGGTCAATATCAATCAGAATAATGGAGAGCGATTTATGCTGTAAGGCATTTTTCGTCCCGAGACGACGGAATAAATAATCAAATGCCTGACGGTTCATCAGGCCTGTTAATTTATCGGTCGTCGCCATCTGTTCCAGACGGCGTTGATATCCGCCAATGGTCAACCACAGCAGGAACAGGAAAAGGACGCTGACGAACATGCTAATACCCAGATTTTTAAGCAGTGTGGTGAACAGTCGCTGTTCACTGGGGTGGCTGGTTTGTTCAACCACCAAATACCAGCCGAATTCAGGGATGAATCGGGTATTGAGGAAAATATGTTCCCCGTTTGCTTGATATTCATAGGCACCGCCGGGGGCGGTCAAAATCGTGGTCGCAATCCGGTTCAGCCCCTGCTGTTCTTGAATTTGCAGCGGGCGCGTGTAGCTTTCTCCGTGCAACGTAATGTTACCTTCTTTATCAATGAAATAAATTGTCCGGTTATAGCGCTGTTCGTATTTTTCAATCAGGTGCTTAACGCGATCAACCGGGATGCCCACGCCGGTAATGCCAATAAAATTGTCTTCATAATCCATGACTTTATGGTTAATGAAGATGTCCAGACGTGTGCGTTCTTCAGGATCGATGCGGAGATCGACAACGTAAGGCATATCATCCGATAGCGCTTTATGCTGGAAATACCATTGATCGTCGGGGGATGACTCCGAGACGGTTTTTAGGATGCGTTGTTGGTCGTAATAGAGCCCGGTTTTATCAGAAATGAAAAAAGAAAATACGGTGTTGAAGCGGCGATCGATCTCCTTTAGATAGCGGAATAGCGCCTGCGGATCGCTTTCATTTTTTAGTACCCAGTCACGTAAAAAGGTATCGTGCGCCATTAGCGACGAAATAAAGATCGGTTTTAACAAATCCTGCTGGATTTCCGAATAAACGTTATCGCTGGTTAGCGGCAGGGTATTCTCTTCAATTTCTTCTTCCAGTGATTCTTTAGCGACTTCATAGCTAGTCCAACTGATAACCAGAAAGGCGGCGAGCAGCATGGAGCCGAGTATTATGATTGCGCGTGTTTTATCAAGCCAGCGGGCATTATTGATGAATCCTGTCTGCAAAATAATCTCCCCAGAGAATCATTGATGAGATAGGTGAATAAGCGTCTGTTTTCACCTAAAAATGGTGGCGCAACATTTTACTGGAATGACGGTATGGCACAGTGGATACAGGAATTGCTGACTCGTAGAATTCAGTATAGTGGGTCCTGTGTGGAAGTATTAGTGACAGACGGCTGGAACGTAATGTTTTGTATTATATTGTGGGCTTGTTAAAGCTCCCTTGCCGGTTTGATTATCCCTATGGTTAGATTTCATCAATCAATGATGTTGGGTGGATGACCATGAGCCATTATTCAGCAGCGAAGGAATCAGGCCCAACAGCGCTTTTATTTATTAATAAACAGGCGCGGAATGGCGATTCCTCAGCACGCTATGTGAAAGAATTATTGCAGCAAAGCCAGATCAGCATCGTCGAACCGGATGAAAAAGACACGGGTTCGTGCAGCGATATTATACGTGGGTATGCGGATCGGGTGGATTTTGTGATTATCGGCGGTGGCGATGGCACGCTGAATTCTGCCGCGCCCGGCCTGGTCGATACCGGATTGACGCTAGGCGTGCTGCCATTAGGGACGGCAAATGACTTTGCCCGTACGGTGGGCATCCCCCGAGAGATACGACAGGCCGTGCAGGTTATCGCTAGCGGGCAGCGGCGCGCCGTTGATTTGGGGGAGGTCAACGGGCATCTGTTCTTTAACGTTTCCAGTATTGGGTTTTCTGCGGCACTGGCGCGCGGGCTGTCGGCGAAATCCAAGAAACGCTGGGGCACATTGGGCTATGCGCTGGCGGCCTTTAAGCTCTTGAAGCAAAGTCGTCCTTTCCGCGTTGAAATTGAGCATGACGGTATCAAAGAGCGGGTGAGAACCGTGCAGGTGTCGGTGGGAAACGGGCGTTTCTACGGCGGCGGCATGGCGGTAGCTGACAGTGCCGCGCCCGATGACGGTCGGCTGGATGTGTATAGCCTGGAGGTTTCTCACTGGTGGGAAATGGTGGCACTGATCCCCTTTATCCGTAAGGGGACGCACGGTCGCTGGCGCAAGGTCCGCGCTTTTTCCGCCAAACAGCTGACGTTGAGTACCCCGAAACCGCACGATATCAATGCCGACGGCGAGCTGATTGGCAAAACGCCAGCAGTCTTCGGGATCAGAGAAAAGGCGATTCAGGTTTTTGCGCCACCGGTGCCTGATTAGAACGTGAACCTAAAACAAACAGGGACACCGCATGGTGTCCCTGTTTGTTTATAAAGAATGATTCAGCGGATTATTTAAATACGCGGAAACGCTCTTCAAAGGAAATATAGGTTTTCTCACCGGCTGGTTGCTCGACTGAGCCAAATGGCATTTGAGCACGAAGTTTCCAACTGGCTGGCAGATTCCACTGTGCTTTAACATCATCGTCAATCAGCGGATTGTAGTGCTGGAGTGAAGCGCCAATTTTTTCCTGCGCCAGCGTAGACCACACGGCAAACTGAGCAATACCGGTTGAATGTTCAGACCAGACCGGGAAGTTATCGGCATAAAGCGCGAATTTTTCCTGTAGCGCGTCAATCACGGCGGTGTCTTCAAAGAACAGGACGGTACCTGCGCCAGCTGCAAAGGAAGCCAGCTTATTTTCTGTCGCGGCAAAAGCGTCCGCCGGTACAATTTTCTTCAACTGCTGCTTAACAATATCCCACAGTTTGTGATGCTGCTCGCCGAACAGAATCACAACGCGTGAGCTTTGTGAATTAAAAGAGGAGGGGCTTTCATTAACGGCTGCGGTAATGAGGGCGGTAATCTGATCTTCTGATATCGGTAATTTATTACCGATGGCATAGATTGAACGACGGGCCTTGATTGACTGCAAAAAAGCATTACTCATGGTGTGTTCCTCAGTTTACGTGATGATTTGCCCTGATAATGTGTCACTGATTTTCGCCGTATTCAATGGCTTATCGTGCCGGATACCAATCTTTCCTTTTTCAGCCTGATTCGCCGCAGACGTCACAGTGCGGGTTTTTCGGCAGCATCATTTCGCGAAATTGCAGCGTCATCGCATCGAACATCAGCAGTCGTCCGGTGGCCAGCTTGCCGTAACCGGTCAGCAGCTTAATGGCTTCCATCGCCTGCAAACTTCCGATGGTGCCCACCAGCGGCGACATCACGCCTGCCTCGACGCAGGTCAGCGCATTGGCACCGAACAGACGGCTGAGACAATGATAGCAAGGTTCATCAGGTTGATAGGTAAAGACGCTGATTTGGCCTTCCATTCGAATTGCCGCCCCAGAGATCAGCGACTTCTTGAGCTGAAAGCCAATGCGGTTTAGGCGGTTGCGAATGTCGACATTGTCGGTACAGTCCAGCACGGCATCGTGTTTGCTGACTAGCACGCTCAACGCCTCGTCATCGAGATCGCCATCAACCGTATCGAGCGAAAGATGCGGATTCATGTCAGATAATGTCAGGCGTGCGGATTCCACCTTCGCCATCCCGATACGGGCATCGCGATGCAAAACCTGACGTTGCAGGTTAGACAGAGAGACCGTGTCAAAATCCAGCAGTGTTAAATGGCCAACACCCGCCGCGGCCAGATACTGCGCGGCGGCACAGCCTAGCCCGCCTAGCCCGACAATCAGCAGGCGCGAGGCCTTCAGCTTTTCCTGTCCGTCAAAATCAAAGCCGCGCAGCACAATCTGTCGATTGTAGCGCAGCATCTCTTCATCACTCAGCTCCGGTAACATGCTCAGTGTCCCAGCAGCGCGTTGAAAGGCTCGATTTCAACCCATTCGCCAGCGGTGACGCGACCGCGATCTTGCTCCAGTACAATGAAGCAGTTACCGAGGCTGAACGAGCTGAAAACGTGTGAACCCTGATGCCCGGTGGTTCTGACTTCTAGCTCACCCTGCGCGTTGCGGCTGAAAATACCACGTTGGAAATCGGTGCGCCCCGGCGTTTTTTTCAGGGCGCTGGTGGTTTTGACGCGAACCCGTGGCGGCAGACGCCATTGTGTATAGCCAGACAGGCGAGCCAGCAGTGGCTGAACCAGTTGATAGAACGTCAGCGCAGCAGAAACCGGATTCCCCGGCAGGCCGCAGAACCAGGCGTGTTGCAGCTTGCCAAAGGCGAAGGGCTTCCCAGGTTTGATCGCCAGCTTCCAGAAGTGGATATCGCCCAGCTCATCCAGCATTTGCTTGGTGTAATCCGCCTCGCCAACGGAAACACCGCCGCTGCTAATCACCAGATCGGCAAGCTGGTCAGCCTCATGGAACGCGGCACGCAGCGCTTCGGGATCGTCGCGGATAATCCCAAGGTCATGTACCTCGCAGCCCAGCTGTTGCAGCATCAATCGGACGGCGAAACGGTTGGTGTCATAAATCTGGCCGTCTGCCAGCGGTTCGCCGACGGGTTGCAGTTCATCACCGGTTGAAAACACCGCGACTTTCAGGCGGCGCACCACGTCAATCTGCGCAATCCCCAGTGAAGCCAGCAGCGGCAGCTCCGCTACGCCAAGCTTGCAGCCCGCGGGTAACACGCTGGCACCAGCCTGAATATCTTCTCCCGCCAGACGAATATTCTGGCCGGGTTTTACCTCATGCGGAAAGCGGATGCCGTCCTCGCTGACGTCGGCCTGTTCTTGCATGATGACGGCGTCGGCTCCTGCGGGGATCGGCGCACCGGTCATGATGCGAATGCAGGTTCCCGCAGGCCAGTCGCCAGTGAAGGGCGCGCCAGCAAACGCTTTTCCAGCCAACGGCAGCGTTGTTGAAGCTGACAACTCGGCGCAGCGTACGGCATAGCCATCCATCGCGGAATTGGCGAAAGGGGGGACGTTAATCGGGGAGGCGATAGCATGGGCGGTAATCCGTCCTGCGGCGTCGAACAGGGATACGCGCTCTGTCTCGGTAAGGGAAGGAACCTGAGAAAACATGTTTTCCAGAGCTTGTTCAAGAGTCAGTAAACCTGCGTTAACGCTTTCCATCTTCACTCCACAGCTTGTTTTATCAATACGACTGATTTCATTAATATGATTTATTTCATCAGTAAGAATCGTGTTTCGGCAATGCGCCGTTCATAGGCGAAAACCCGTTTCCTATGCCAGTATTAATTATGTCAGAGTTCGTAACGTGGGTGAATGTACGCAGGTCAAGGAATAGGGCTTTTATACCCGTCATACTTCAAGTTGCATGTGCGTTGGCTGCGTTCAGTCACCCGAATCACTTACCTGAGTAAGCTCATCGGGATGCCTTCTCTTGCCGCCTTCCTGAAACTCGAATTATTTAGGGTATAGCGAATGACTCGTCAGGCATCAAACGACAAGGATGGGGGGCGAAAGCGTCACTTTTTTCCCCTCGACTCGCCCTATTTCGGGCAAAAGTGGGCGGATTTGCAGGACATATTGCCTCTGATGGCGTGTCTTTATGACAATTAACTTAATGTTATAAAAAGAAATTTTTCACCGTGCCGATTTCAGTTTCCGCTTTACATCATACCTTGCGCTAAATATAGTCGAAAATCGCTGATAATTTGTCCCTGACCGCGTTGCGCTGATTTCAGCCGCATTTATATGGAGATTCGCCGTTCATGTCGCCCACACAGGATCATTATGCCTCGCTATCTTCCCCTGTTCCGGGGCTGATTTTGCCTGAAAAACGGGTGGTGGAGGTGCGCAACCTGAGCGTCTATTTTGAGCAGCAGGGGCAGCGGACAGAGGCGGTGCGTAATTTGACGTTCTCTGTCGATCGGGGCGAAACGCTGGCTATCGTCGGAGAGTCGGGATCGGGTAAGTCGGTAACGTCGCTGGCGCTGATGCGGTTGGTTGAGCATGCGGGCGGCGTGATTCATCAGGGCGACATGCTATTTCGCCGTCGCGATGGGCAGGTGCTGGATCTCCGCGGTGTCCGTCAGCGTGCGATGCGCACGTTACGCGGTGCGGATCTGGCGATGATTTTCCAGGAGCCGATGACGTCGCTGAATCCGGTTTTCCCTGTCGGCGAACAGATTGCCGAGTCGATTCGCTTACATCAGGGGATGGACAGACACGCCGCGCGAGCAGAAACCTTACGTATGCTGGATCTGGTCAGAATACCGGAAGCGCGCAACGTGCTGGATCGCTATCCGCACCAGCTGTCTGGCGGTATGCGCCAGCGGGTGATGATCGCGATGGCGCTCTCCTGCAAGCCGTCGCTGCTGATTGCCGATGAGCCGACGACCGCGCTGGATGTCACCATTCAGGCACAAATTCTGCAACTTATCCGTGTATTACAGCGTGAAATGGAAATGGCCGTGATTTTCATCACCCATGACATGGGCGTGGTGGCGGAAATGGCCGAGCGTGTACTGGTGATGCACCGTGGGGAAAGCGTCGAAGCGGGGAGCGTTGGGCAGATCTTTGCTGCACCGCAGCATCCGTATACGCAGGGGCTGTTGGCGGCGGTACCGGCGTTAGGATCCATGCGCGGTCAACCGTTCCCGGAAAAGTTTCCGCTGCTGGATCAACGCTCGGGACGTATTGCGGACAACGTACCGCAGGATACCGTGCCCGCGCAGTCAGAACCGATCTTACAGGTTAGCAATCTGGTGACGCGTTTTCCCATTCGCAGTGGTTTATTGAACCGCGTAACCCGACAGGTGCATGCGGTGGAAAACGTCAGCTTCGATCTCTGGCCTGGCGAAACGCTCTCGCTGGTCGGCGAATCGGGATGCGGCAAATCTACCACCAGCCGCGCGTTGCTCCAGTTGGTTGAAAGCCAGAGGGGCGAGATTACCTTTAACGGTCAGCGAATCCATCAGTTAAAAGGGGCCGCGTTACAGCACCTGCGGCGTGATATTCAGCTGATTTTTCAGGATCCCTATGCGTCACTGGATCCTCGTTTGACGGTCGGTTTCTCGATTATGGAACCGCTGCTGGTGCACAACATTTGCCGTCGACAAGAAGCGGAAAAGCGCGTTGAGTGGCTGTTGTCGCGTGTCGGGCTGGAGCCAGAACACGCCCGCCGCTATCCGCATGAATTTTCCGGCGGTCAGCGCCAGCGCATTTGCATCGCCAGAGCGCTGGCGCTGAACCCGAAAGTGGTGATTGCGGATGAAGCGGTATCCGCACTGGATGTGTCGATTCAGGCACAAATCATTAACCTGATGCTGGAACTGCAACGTGAATTCGGCATTGCGTTTTTGTTTATTTCACATGATATGGCGGTGGTTGAGCGTATTAGCCATCGCGTGGCGGTGATGTACATGGGGCAGATTGTCGAGATTGGCTCGCGGCAAGATGTATTCGAGCGGCCTCGGCACCCTTATACCCGCAAGCTGATGTCGGCAGTACCGGTTGCCGATCCCTCACGCCGCCAGCGTGAGCAGGTGCTGCTGGTTGATGAAATACCCAGCCCGATTCGGGCGCTTGGCGATGAGCCGATCACGGCGCCTCTGGTTCAGGTCGGTGAGCGACACTTTGTTGCGCACCATCCAATAGCCGGCGCGTATTGACAGGGATTCACAAGGAGAACGTAGCATGAGCGTAATGACGATAAAGCGGCGCTGGTTAGTGGCCGCAGGAGTAACCGCTGCGATGGCGGCTTCACCCGTCTGGGCAGCCAAAGATGCGGTTATCGCCGTGGGTTCCACGTTTACCAGCCTGGATCCGTATGATGCCAACGATTCGCTATCGCAGACGGTGGCGAAGTCCTTCTATCAAGGTCTCTTTGGTTTCGATAAGGATATGAAGCTGGTGAACGTCTTGGCGGACAGCTATGACGTCAGCCCGGATGGCCTGACGTATACCGTCAAGCTGCATCCAGGTGTCAAATTTCATGATGGAACGGCGTTCAACGCCGCCGCAGTGAAAGTGAATCTGGATCGCGCCAGTAACCCAGACAGTCGCCTGAAGCGATATAACCTGTTCAAGATGATCGACAAAACTGAGGCGGTTGACGATCTGACGGTGAAAATTACGCTGAAGACGCCGTTCTCCGCGTTCGTGAACAATTTAGCGCATCCGGCGGCGGTGATGATCTCGCCGGCAGCGTTAAAGCAGTACGGCAAGGACATTGGTTTCCATCCGGTCGGCACCGGTCCGTACCGTTTTGTGACCTGGAATCAGACCGATTTTGTCAAAGTCGAGAAATTCAACGGCTACTGGAAGGCTGGGCTGCCTAAGCTGGACAGTATCACCTGGCGTCCGGTGGTGGATAACAACACGCGCGCGGCGCTGCTGCAAACCGGTGAAGCGCAGTTTGCTTATCCGATACCGTTCGAGCAGGCCAAGGTGCTGGAGAAAAATGACAAGCTGGCCTTGGTGGCATCGCCGTCGATTCTGCACCGCTACATCAGTATGAATGTCACGCAGAAGCCGTTTGATAACCCCAAAGTGCGTGAGGCGCTGAACTACGCGATCAACAAAGAGGCGCTGATTAAAGTGGCGTTCTCCGGCTATGCGACGCCGGCCGAAGGGCCACTGCCGAGCAGCATTGATTATTCAGTAAAATACCACCCGTGGCCTTACGATCCGGCCAAAGCGCGCGAGCTGCTGAAAGAAGCGGGCTACCCGGACGGCTTCACCACGACGCTCTGGTCGTCGCATAACCACAGTACGGCGCAGAAAGTCTTGCAGTTCACGCAGCAACAGCTGGCACAGGTTGGCGTGAAAGTGCAGGTGACTGCGATGGATGCGGGGCAGCGCGCGGCGGAAGTGGAAGGCAAGGGCGTGAAAGAAACGGGCGTTCGCCTGTTCTATACCGGCTGGTCAGCCTCAACGGGTGAAGCGGACTGGGCGCTGTCGCCGCTGTTTGCAACGGCTTCCTGGCCGCCTGCGCAGTTCAATACGGCGTTTTACAGCAATCCGCAAGTCGATGCGGATCTGGCGAATGCGCTGAAAACGACGGATCGGGCGGAAAAGCAGAAGCTGTACAAAGATGCACAGGACAAAATCTGGGCCGATGCGCCGTGGATTTTCCTGGCGACAGAGCGCCTGGTGTCGGCGAACAGCAAAAAACTGACCGGGTTTTACGTGATGCCGGATACCTTATTCAGTTTTGAGGATGCCGATCTAGCGGAGTAATCCACCGCAAAAGAATGACCAGGGAGTCGGGTAGCCGTGAGGCTGCCCGCAGTGGTCAACACACGTTCACTCATAGGGAGTCTGACGCATGTCTGTGGAAAACTGTTCATGCTGAATTATTTTATCAAACGACTACTGGGACTGATTCCCACGCTCCTGATTGTGATGGTGCTGGTGTTCCTGTTCGTTCATCTGTTACCCGGCGATCCGGCGCGTTTAGCCGCCGGGCGGGAAGCGGATGCTGCCGTTATTGAGATGGTCCGGCAGGATTTGGGGTTGGATAAACCGCTGCCGCACCAGTTCTGGCACTTCTTTACCAATGTCCTGCAAGGGGATTTTGGCACGTCTATCGTATCGAAACGCCCCGTCACCGAAGAGATCGCCATGCGCTTTATGCCGACGTTTTGGCTGACGGTATGCAGCATGGTGTGGGCAGTAATTTTTGGCATGGCGATCGGCATCGTGTCTGCCGTGTGGCGCAACGGCTGGCCGGACAGAATCGGAATGACGCTGGCGGTCTCCGGTCTTTCTTTCCCTGCTTTTGCGCTCGGCATGCTGTTAATGCAGGTCTTTTCTGTTGAACTGGGATGGCTGCCGACGGTGGGGGCAGATACCTGGCTGCACTATATTTTGCCCTCACTGACGCTGGGTGCGGCGGTTGCCGCGGTAATGGCGCGGTTTACCCGTGCATCGTTTGTTGATGTCCTGCAAGAAGATTATATGCGTACGGCGCGGGCAAAAGGCGTGCGCGAATCGCTGGTGGTGGTAAAGCACGGGCTGCGCAATGCGCTGATTCCGGTGGTTACGATGATGGGGCTGCAATTTGGGTTCTTGCTCGGTGGCTCAATCGTCGTGGAGAAGGTCTTCAACTGGCCGGGGCTAGGACGGCTGCTGGTGGATGCGGTGGAGATGCGCGACTATCCGGTGATTCAAGCCGAGGTACTGCTGTTTTCGCTGGAGTTTATTCTGATCAATCTGCTGGTGGATATGCTGTATGCCGCGATTAACCCAGCCATTCGTTATAAATAAGGAAAGGGAATGAGACACTGGCGACGTAACGCTATGCTGGCGACGCTCCCTGTCATTAGGGATAAATCGGCTCGTACGCCGTGGCGTGAATTCTGGCGGCGCTTTCTTCGGCAGCATGTCGCGGTCACCGCAGGCGTGTTTGTGCTGCTGCTGATTGCTATCGCGTTTCTGGCACCGTACCTGATGCCCTATGATGCCGAGACCTACTTCGATTATGACCGCCTGAATGAAGGCCCGTCGGCGGCACACTGGCTGGGGGTGGATTCATTAGGACGTGATATTTTCAGTCGGATCCTGATGGGAACGCGTATCTCGCTGGCGGCGGGTATTCTCTCGGTGCTGGTCGGGATGATTATTGGCACGACACTCGGTCTGGTGGCGGGCTACTACGAAGGGTGGGCGGACAGGATCATCATGCGCCTCTGCGACGTGCTGTTTGCCTTCCCCGGTATTCTGCTGGCGATTGCCGTTGTGGCGATTATGGGCAGTGGGATGGCGAATGTGATTGTCGCCGTGGCGATTTTCAGCATTCCGGCTTTCGCCCGTTTGGTGCGCGGCAATACGCTGGTGCTGAAGCAGCTTACCTATATTGAATCGGCCCGCAGCATTGGTGCCAGCGACAGGACGATCCTCTTTCGGCATATTTTGCCCGGTTCGGTGTCTTCCATCGTGGTGTTTTTCTCGATGCGCATTGGAATGTCGATCATCACGGCAGCCAGCCTGTCATTTTTAGGACTGGGCGCACAGCCGCCGATGCCGGAGTGGGGAGCGATGCTGAACGAAGCGCGGTCGGATATGGTGATTGCCCCGCACGTCGCGATCTTCCCGAGTCTGGCGATCTTTCTGACGGTCTTGGCGTTTAATTTATTGGGTGACGGCCTGCGCGATGCGCTCGACCCGAAATTGAAAAACTGAATAAAAAGCAGCGATAAAAAAAGCGCGGCAAACGCCGCGCTTTTTAGCAGCCACACACCATTAGAACGAGGTGCGTTTGTAGCTGCGGTACTGCGGTTGCCAGAAGTTATGGTCAATCGCCTTCTGCAACGCATCGGCTGAAGTCACTACGGCTGCGCCCTGCAGCTGTGCAGCTTTACCCACATCCAGTGCAATACGCTTGGACACCTGCTGGATATCGGACAGATCCGGCAGCAGAGCGCCTTCACCGTTGTTCGCCAACGGCGAGCAGTCAGCCAGAGCGCGGCTGGCGGCCATCAACATACCGTCAGTGATACGCTTAGCACCCGACGCCAGTACACCTAACCCGATACCTGGGAAAATGTAGGAGTTGTTGCACTGTGCGATAGGGAAGATTTTGCC
This sequence comes from Pectobacterium jejuense, assembly GCF_026800125.1. Lineage (NCBI taxonomy): Bacteria > Pseudomonadati > Pseudomonadota > Gammaproteobacteria > Enterobacterales > Pectobacteriaceae > Pectobacterium > Pectobacterium jejuense. The sequence goes on from NZ_JAPQKX010000001.1 coordinate 171,832, forward strand.
CTGATAGTTAACCGGAGCAAACGGGCTGCCGGTTGCGACCAGCGCCGCGCCTTCTGTCCAGCGAATGATATCTTCTGGACGGGCTTCCACGCGGGATGTCGGGTTAGACAGCGGCATCACGATAGGACGTGCGCAGTGCTTGTGCATTTCACGGATGATTTCTTCCGTGAACAGACCCGGCTGGCCAGATACACCGATCAGGATGGTCGGCTTGGCATTGCGTACCACTTCCAGCAGTGAAATCGCGTCGCTGCTGCAATCCCAATCAGCCAGCAGTTCGCTTTTCTGCACCAGCTTGCTCTGGAAATCGAGCAGGTTCGGCAGTTTGTCCGTCAGCAGACCGAAACGGTCAACCATGAAGACGCGTGCGCGTGCTTCTTCTTCGCTCAGCCCTTCAGACTTCATCTGCGCGACGATTTGCTCAGCAATACCACAGCCTGCGGAGCCCGCACCCAGGAAGGTAACGGTCTGATCGCGTAGCTGAGTACCTGCTGCACGACTGGCGGCAATCAGGCTGCCAATCGCAACGGCGGCGGTGCCCTGAATGTCATCGTTAAAGCTACAGATCTCATCACGATAGCGGTTCAGCAGCGGCGTCGCGTTTTTCTGCGCGAAGTCTTCAAACTGCAGCAGCACGTTCGGCCAGCGGCGCTTCACTGCCTGAATGAATTCGTCAACAAATTCATAGTATTCGTCGTCAGTGATACGCGGATGGCGCCAGCCCATGTACAGCGGATCGTTCAGGCGCTGCGGGTTGTTGGTGCCGACATCCAGAACGACAGGCAGGGTGTAGGCTGGGCTGATACCGCCACACGCGGTGTACAGCGACAGCTTACCGATTGGAATCCCCATGCCGCCGATACCCTGATCGCCCAGACCCAGAATACGCTCACCGTCGGTCACAACGATGACTTTTACATTCTGCTTGGTGGCGTTTTGCAGCATATCGTCGATATGCGCGCGGTTAGGGTAGGAGATAAACAGGCCGCGGGCGCGACGATAGATATCGGAGAAGTGTTCACAGGCTTCGCCAACGGTCGGGGTGTAGATGATAGGCATCATCTCACTGAGGTGACCGTCCAACAGGCGGTAGAACAGTGTCTCGTTGGTGTCCTGAATGTTGCGCAGGTACACGTGTTTTTCAATATCGTGTTTGAATTCCTGATACTGACGCCAGGCGCGTTCTGCCTGTTCTTCGATAGTTTCGACGGCTTCAGGCAGCAGACCATGCAGGTTAAAGTTAGCGCGTTCTTCTTCGGTAAACGCGCTGCCTTTATTCAGCAGGGGAAATTCAAGCAAGATTGGGCCAGCGTAGGGAATATGGAGAGGACGTTTGCTTTCGTATTCTAATTCCATGACTTTTTACTCTCGGATAACAGAAAAAACTCAGGTGTTGTCGATCAAAACTGTTGCGGATCTTAAATTACCCAGAAAATATGTACAGGAATTGTTAATTTAAATAGTTACAGATGGCTTGCATCTTAGTCAAAATGCAGGCTTTATCGATTCACCTCTCGTTTCTCACACTTCCTTTTGCTGAAATCCTGTGCTGACCTCTGCCGTTATTCCTCAATAAAGTGATGTTCAATGTCGGTGCAGCCTAATTCGGCCAGCATAATTTGCGAAATGGCCCAGTGGCTGACAACTGCATTACGACGCTCAACGACTGCCGCGTGTTTAATGGTGCACGCATCTTCGCCAGCAAGGTTCATCAGATTCAATGCAACTTGCAAAGGCGGCAGGCTCGGGTTGAATGCCGCATTTTCTGCATAGCGTCCGGTATAAATGTTGCCACTTGAGGTTTCCAGCGCAATGCCGCTGATGGCTTTGCTATAGGGCGCGTGGCTACGGTTGGCGGCATCCAGCGCCCGACGCGCAAGTGCGTTCACGTTCTGCAAGGTTGCGCCGTGGTTGACGTCATCCATCAGCAAGGTATCGATGTGCAGATCGACGGGGCCAAAGGAATCCGGCAGATAGTGGCTGAGCACGGCAGGCTGGCGACCCGGCAATTGAATGCGCAGCGAAGCAGCATTACGCAATTCATTCATAAACTGACGACAGTGGCCACATGGCGTGTAGTTCACGGTCACGGCCCGCAACCCACGTTCATTGCGTATCCAGGCGTGACTGACGGCGCTTTGCTCGGCATGCACCGTTTGCTGCAATTGAACAGCACTGAACTCCATGTTGGCACCAAAGTAGAAATTGCCACTGAGTCCTTGCGCAATTGCGCCAACCTGAAAATTCGAGATAGGCGCTTGTGCGCAGGCCGCTGCCAGAGGCAATAGCGCAAAGGCCAACGCGTCGGCGTCTAGCTGGCTGGCTTCGCAGACGGCATTCACGTCGTCTGCGGTGAGCATGGCGGCGAAATCTGGTTTATCGATCAAAGGACCGATCGCGGCTTGCAGACTGGCAGGTAATTGCTGGAAGGCGTTTTCAAATCGTGGATGCATATCGGCGTACTCTTTTTACCCGTCAATGACGTCATGTTAGGGAGCAGAGTAGCAATAAATTGTGATCAAAATCTCTTTGTTGAATGAAAGGAATGCAAATTAACTGCTAAATGCGAGATGTATCTCAATTTTATACCTGGCAATGCGAGGGACGCACCGTCCCCCGCGAGATTCAGCCAGCGACGTGCAAGAGTAGAGGGAAGATGAGCGGCGCAATCAGCGACGTGATGATCCCGCAGATGACCAGCGCCAGCGAACTGAATGCGCCTTCCTGATAGTCAACCTCCGCACAGCGCGCCGTACCGAGTGCGTGTGAGGCGGTGCCCATCGACAGCCCGCGTGCGGCTTTGGTTTTAATTCCGACGCGGTTGAACAGGCTGTGGCCTAATACCGCGCCGAGAATACCGACAAAAATCACGCAGACGGCGCTGATAGCCGGAATCCCACCAATCGAGCTGGCAACGGCCATCGCAATCGGCGTGGTGACGGATTTAGGCAGCACCGAGGCGGCGATTTCTGGCGATGCGCCCATCCACCGCGCCACCAGCGTACCGGAGATAATGGCGGTCAGGCTACCGATGAAGCACACGCTGATGATCGACTTCCAGCGAGCGCGAATTTGGTGCAGCTGTTCATAAAGCGGGAACGCCAGCGCGACCACCGCCGGTTGAAGCAGATCGTTAAGGACTTTGCTGCCCTGAAAATAGTGCTCGTAGGGAATCTTCAATACCAGCAGCAGCGGAATAATAATCGCCATCGATACCAGCAGCGGGTTCAACAGGGAAACTCGGGTCAGCACGGCCAGTTTACGCGCGGCGAAAAAGACAATCAGAGTGAGGGGCAGCGACCACCACAAATAGCTGAACATTATTCATTATCCTTCGGCGGCGTGCGATCGCCAGCCACGGCTCGTTCACGCTGCATTATCTGGGTACTGAAACCCACAACCAGCATCACAATAAAGGTACTGATCAGGCAGGAAACCACGATAGGGCCAAACTGTTGGCTGACCAGATCGTAATAATTCATCACGCCGACGCCGATTGGGACGAACAGTAGCGCCATGTGACGAATAAGAAGATGGCAACCCGGTTTTACCCACTGCGCGGGCAGGATTTGCGAGGCGAGAAGGGTGAACAAGACCAGCATGCCTATGATACTGCCGGGGATAGTGAACGGAAGTAACGCGGATACCGCATTGCCTGCCAGCAGGCAGAGATAAATCAATGCGAAAGCGCGTAAATACTGCCAGCACACGATGAACGTATTACGCATGGGAAATTCCTGATTAGCATAGAGGATTATCATAACGCTAATGGAATTGACGTGCCATAGATCACGAATTTTGTTGGGGAGGGAAGGCAAATCCGTCTAAAAGATGAGCGATAGTTGTCCGATCCGACAGGAATCGAGAAGTCGATGGAAGAAATTCGGTTCAACCCCTCGCCAGTGTGGGCGTCGACGTTGAACCGGAAAAGATTGAGATGACAGGCGTGTTATTTTACGTCTACGCTCCACTTGGTGATGTCAATTTGCCCATCACCACCAAAGATCTCAGTGCCAAACTCAACGCTGCTGATATATTTTGCATTACTCATCCATTTCTTGGTTCCCACCAGATAGTTGGTGAAATGGCGAATATTGAGTGACGCACTATTGGTATTGGAGGTACGCACAAAGGAAAAGACATTCCACCCTTTACCGTTACCGGCGTTGATCCAGCCTTTGAATACGTTCCAACTGCTGCCACCGAGGAAAACGGTTTCAATATAATCACCCGCCGGGCCTGCATTGGTATTATTTAGCCAGATCATTAATTCATCGGTAGGGGTAGAATCCCAACTGGCTTTGTCTGTGGTGTGGAACCAAATGTCATAAGCCGCGTTGTAAGTCCCGGTGGATTTGATGGAATAGGTGACGTTACTGGTAATACTTTTATTACTGGATAATTTTATCGGCAAGCCACTGTTTGCTGTATAACCCGCCGTCCAGTGCCAACCGCTCACCAGCGACGGATAGGCTTTAACGCTGGAGGAGCTACTTGGCCAGTGCCAGTTCCACCCCATGCTGGTTGGGCTATTATAGAAAACCGTTTGTTGCCATCCTTTTACTTCATCCTTTCCCCAGACGTTATTGAATACATAATATTTATTATTCTCAAAATAGAGTTTGTCCGCGTCTTTGGATGAACTGACCGCAGAAGCAGTGAATGGAGAAAGCAACAAGGCAGAAAATAATACGGGAAATAATGTGCGGAAGATACGGTACGGCTTCTTATTTGCTGTAAGCATAATAAATCTCCTTTTAAATATATGCTTGAGGTGTTTCACGTTAAAATCTAACACGTATTCATCACGTGTCTATGGTCGGTTGAATATAAACTGTGGCGTGCTTAACATTTTATATTTATTCTACCGATATCAGAGTAATTCAATACGTTAACCATGAATAAAATGAAAAACTTATTCGTGTGCATAATTATAAGAGCGGTAATAAATAGCTATCATTTGAGATGAAATAGGGGACATGTTTTTCGGCGCACGAATGCGTGCGCCTTGGCTGACTGATTAGTCAAATAGCCGTTCATCACGAATCGCGGCACAGACCGCGTCGGTCAGCTTATGCAGTTCATCAGGCTGAATGATAAACGGCGGCATCAGATAAATGAGTCGGCCAAAGGGGCGAATCCACACGCCACGTTCGACGAAGAAACGCTGTAACCGCGCCATATTAACTGGACGCTGTGTTTCCACCACGCCGATAGCGCCCAGCACGCGAACGTTCGCCACCAGCGGCGAATCCGCGCAGGGTTGCAGGCCTTCTCGTAGCTGCTGTTCAATCTGTTTGATCTGCTGCTGCCAGCGGTTCTCCGCCAGCAGCGACAGGCTGGCACTGGCCGTCGCGCAGGCCAGCGGATTGCCCATAAATGTAGGGCCGTGCATAAAACAGCCTGCCGCGCCGTTGCTGATGGTTTCCGCCACTATCCGAGTGGTCAGCGTGGCGGAGAGCGTCATATAACCGCCGGTCAGCGCTTTTCCCAGACACATAATATCGGGTGAAATCCCCGCATGTTCGCAGGCAAACAGCTTGCCGGTGCGGCCAAACCCGGTCGCGATCTCATCGGCAATCAGCAAGATCCCCCATTGATCGCACAGTTCCCGTACCCGACGCAGATAGGCCGGATGATAAAAGCGCATGCCGCCCGCGCCTTGTACGATGGGTTCCAGAATCACGGCCGCAATCTCATGCGCGTGCGCTGACAGCATCGACTGTAGCGGCGCGATCTCCGCTTCCTGCCAGTCGTCGGTAAAACCGCCTTCGTTGATTGCGGCGCAGGGCGGCGCATCGACAAACAAGTGGGTCGGCAGATAGCCCTGATACAAGCTGTGCATCGAATTCTGCGGATCGCACACGGACATCGCACCGAAGGTGTCCCCGTGATAGCCATGACGCAGAGTGAGAAAGCGCTGACGGGTTTCACCGCGTGCCTGCCAATATTGCAGCGCCATTTTCATCGCCACTTCGACGGCGACCGAGCCGGAATCCGCCAGAAACACGCATTCCAACGCATCCGGCGTGATGTCCACCAGTTGGCGGCACAGCGCCACCGCTGCCGGATGGGTGATCCCGCCAAACATCACGTGCGACATCTGGCTGAGCTGAGTCTGTACCGCTTGATTGATCGTCGGGTGGTTGTAACCGTGAATCGCCGCCCACCACGATGACATGCCGTCAATCAGGCGACGTCCGTCATCCAACTGAAGCTCGACGCCGCTGGCCGATACGACCGGATAGCAGGGCAGCGGTTCGGTCATTGAGGTATAGGGATGCCAAATGTGGCGTTGGTCAAAAGCAATGTCTTCCGGGCTCATGATGATCTTTCGTAAACCAAAATGGATTCTATTTGGTTGACAGTATATCGGGTTAATTTACACTGGCGAAACGTTTTTAGTTTGGAGATGCCGAGATGGCTGACCGCATGTACTGGACGCTTGAGCAAGCGCAAGACTTATTTAATAAACCATTTCTGGAACTGATGTTTGAAGCGCAGCAGATCCACCGTCAGCATTTTGATCCCCGTCAGGTGCAGGTTAGTACGCTACTGTCGATCAAAACCGGTTCCTGTCCTGAGGACTGTAAGTATTGTCCGCAAAGTTCCCGCTATCGCACTGGAATTGATACCGAACGCCTGATGCAGGTTGAACAGGTGTTGGAGTCAGCCCGTCAGGCGAAAGCCGCAGGATCGACGCGCTTTTGTATGGGCGCGGCGTGGAAAAACCCGCACGAGCGTGACATGCCGTATCTGGAACAGATGGTGCAAGGCGTGAAAGCGATGGGAATGGAAACCTGCATGACGCTGGGAACGCTGCACAACGATCAGGCTGCGCGTCTGGCCTCTGCCGGGCTGGATTTCTATAACCATAACCTCGATACCTCACCAGAATTTTACGGCAGCATCATCACCACCCGCACGTATCAGGAGCGTCTGGATACGCTGGATAAAGTGCGCGGCGCGGGCATTAAAGTTTGCTCGGGCGGCATCGTTGGGTTGGGGGAAACCGTGCGCGACCGCGCCGGGCTGCTCGTGCAACTGGCTAACCTGCCGACGCCGCCGGAAAGCGTGCCGATTAACATGCTTGTGAAGGTTAAAGGCACACCGCTGGCGGATAATGATGATGTCGATCCATTTGATTTTATTCGGACTATTGCCGTTGCACGCATCATGATGCCGGCTTCCTATGTGCGCCTGTCTGCCGGACGCGAGCAGATGAGCGAGCAAACGCAGGCGATGTGCTTTATGGCGGGGGCGAACTCCATTTTCTACGGCTGCAAACTGCTTACCACGCCAAACCCGAAAGAAGACAAAGATCTGGCGCTGTTCCTCAAATTAGGTCTGAATCCGCAACAGACGGGGACGGAATACGGGGATAACCAACAGCAGCAGCGGTTGGCAGAACAACTGATTAACGCCGATAGCGAGCAATTTTATAATGCCGCGGTATAACGGCCAGCCTGCAAACCATCGGGCAAGGCGTACTGAATCATGAGCTGGCAGCAACGTATTGACGCCGCGCTGGTACAACGCCAGCGCGATGATGCCTACCGTGTGCGGCGGGTGAATCAAGGCGGTAGCGGGCGCTGGCTGATGCAGGGCGATCGCTGCTACCTGAATTTTTCCAGCAACGATTATCTGGGGCTGAGCCACCACCCGGAGATTGTGAGCGCATGGCAGCAGGGCGCGGAGCAATACGGTATTGGCAGCGGCGGTTCCGGGCATGTGACGGGGTATACCGATGCCCATGCCGCGCTGGAAAGCCAGCTTGCCGACTGGCTGGGCTACCCGCGTGCGCTGCTGTTTATTTCCGGCTATGCCGCGAATCAGGCGGTGGTGGCCGCGCTGGTACAGGCGGAAGACCGTATTTTCGCCGATAAGCTCAGCCACGCTTCACTGCTGGAAGCGGCTGCACAGTCACCCGCGACGCTGCGCCGTTTTAAACACAATCAGGTCGATAGCCTGCAAGCGCTGCTGGAAAAGCCTGTGGACGGCCAGACGCTGGTGGTGACCGAAGGCGTTTTCAGCATGGATGGTGATACCGCACCGCTGTCGGCGTTGCAGGCTCAGTGCCGAGCGCACGATGCCTGGCTGATGGTGGACGATGCTCACGGAATTGGCGTGCTGGGTGATGAAGGTCGCGGTAGTTGCTGGCAGCAGGGCGTTAAACCCGAGCTGCTAATTGTCACGTTTGGCAAGGCGTTTGGGGTGAGCGGTGCGGCGGTACTGTGCGCCGAACCGCTGGCCGAATACTTCCTGCAATTCGCTCGTCATTTGATTTACAGCACCTCAATGCCTGCGGCGCAGGCCTGTGCGCTGAGCACAGCAGTTAACTGTGTCCGACAGGGCGACGCGCGGCGTGAGGCGCTACAACGCAACATCGCCCAGTTTCGCGCGGGCTTTTCCAACTCGTCCTATCAACTGATGGATTCACAGAGCGCGATTCAGCCGCTGATTGTCGGTGAGAACGCGCGGGCAATGGATCTGATGAGCCATCTGCGTGAACAGGGCGTCTGGGTCAGTGCGATGCGTCCGCCGACAGTGCCTGTCGGCAGCGCGCGTCTGCGGATTACGCTGACGGCGGAACATCAGCCGGAAGATATCAGTCGCTTGCTTACGGTATTGCACGATGCTGACAGAAAACTATAACAAGCAGGCGATTGCGCAGGCGTTTGGGCGTGCGGCGGGGTGTTACGATCGCTTTGCCGAGCTGCAACGTACTAGCGGAGAACGCCTGCTGGCATTGATGCCGCCGCACAGCGGTGTACAGGTATTGGATGCGGGCTGCGGAACCGGGCATTTTAGCCGTCACTGGCGTCAGACTGGTAATTATGTGACCGCGCTGGATTTGTCGGTAGACATGCTGGCATATGCCCGTGAACTGGACGCAGCAGACTGCTATCAGGAAGGGGATATCGAAAACCTGCCGCTGGCGGATGGCTGTGTAGACATCAGCTATAGCAATCTGGCCGTGCAGTGGTGCGACTCGTTACCGCGTGCGCTGGCCGAGCTGTATCGGGTTACGCGGCCGGGGGGCATGATTGCGTTTGCGACGCTGGCGGACGGCTCCTTAAGCGAACTGTCGCAGGCGTGGCAGCGATTGGACGGCACGCAGCGGACGAATCGCTTTCTGCCGCTCTCCGCTATCGACGCGGCCTGTCAGCCTTACCGACATCATTTAGTACAAGAACGTGAGGTCTGCCTTTTTCCCGATGTATTGACGTTGATGAAATCGCTTAAGGGGATTGGTGCGACCTGGCTGCACGAAGGGCGTACGCCTGGACTACTGAGCCGTGCGCGTCTGGCGGCGTTGTCTGCCCACTATCCGCAAGAACAGGGCGGCTACCCGCTCAGCTATCAACTGGTTTATGGAGTGATTTATCGTGATTGAGCGCTGGTTTGTGACGGGCACGGATACCGAGGTTGGGAAAACGGTCGCGAGTACGGCGCTGCTTCAGGCTGCCAATCAAGCTGGATACCGCACCGCAGGCTATAAACCCGTGGCGTCCGGCTGTGAAATGACGGCCGATGGCATTCGCAACAGCGATGCGCTGGCGCTTCAGGCCAATAGCAGCGTCCGGCTGGAGTATCAGGCGGTGAACCCGCTGGCGTTTATGGAACCGACGTCACCGCATATTATCAGTGCGGTGGAGCAGCGGTCTATCCAGCTCCCAGCGTTGTCTGCAGGGCTACGGGCATTAGAAACGCAGGCGGATTGGCTGTTGGTTGAAGGCGCTGGCGGGTGGTTTACGCCGCTGTCAGAGCAGGAAACGTTTGCCGACTGGGTGGTACAGGAACAGCTTCCCGTGATTTTGGTGGTCGGCATCAAGCTGGGGTGTATCAACCACGCGATGTTAACGGCCCACGCCATTCAACACGCGGGCCTGCGACTCGGCGGCTGGATTGCTAATGACATCACGCCACCTGGAAAATGGCATCAGCCGTATCTGCAAACGTTGCAACAGCGCCTGCCCGCGCCGATGCTGGGTGAAATTCCTTATATATCGGATCTTCAGCAGCATGATTTGGGGCAGTATATTGATATTGGGTTATTAGCGGAGTAATCATTTTAACAAACCCTTCGCCTGCGTTTAATCAAGCATCGGTTTTTGTTGTTTTTTACCGGCATCTGTTTCATGAGTATAAAACCTACATTGTCATGCCGATTAATAGCTAAAACCTTCTTGAGTTTTCCCCTCACTCCCCGCTATGCCTGAATTGTTGCGATTTAGCCCTCTGCTGTTTTTAGTCTTTTTCCGTCTAATACTTATGCGATAAATCACAGAAAGAGTGTGAAGAAAATCCATATCAGGGGGAATCGTGAATGAAGCGGGTATTTCTCTAACTCAGTGCTGATGCGGGGTTGTGGGAGTTATCCACCATTTCTGTGGATAACTATGTGTATTATGGATAGACAACGCGCCTCAACCGAGAGCTGGCGCGGGTTGTCGCCAGGTTGACGCTATTCTCCACGCTTTTGCTAATCTATTTATTATCATATGCTTAAGTAAAATCAAGCGTCTTGAACATCAATGGGGCGTAGTTGCATAAATTAACGTCATCGATCATCCCCGCATGTTACATTTTTACCAAATCTGGGGATAAATGGTGATGTTTTTATCTGGTAGATTGAATATGAATGTGCTAGCAAATTCATTTGTCGATTAATCATCCAATCCAGCGATAATTTCCTTGATGCTGTTTTTATATCCAGTATCATTGCGGTGGCGAATTTCGCCATTGGCATTCAAAATAAAGTTCCGAGCATACATCCACGAACGTCGCATTGCGCGATGGGTAATAACGATAAGTAGCGTGCTTAACGATGAGTAAAGTATTTACACTGAATTCCGACTTTAAACCGGCAGGCGATCAGCCTGAGGCCATTCGTCGTTTAAAAGAGGGCCTGGAAGACGGGTTAGCGCATCAAACGCTGCTCGGGGTAACAGGTTCAGGTAAGACGTTCACGATCGCCAATGTGATTGCCGACCTCAATCGGCCGACGATGATGTTGGCGCCGAATAAAACGCTGGCAGCCCAGCTGTATGGCGAAATGAAAGAATTCTTTCCTGATAATGCCGTCGAATACTTCGTCTCGTACTACGACTATTATCAGCCAGAAGCCTACGTTCCAAGCTCAGACACCTTTATTGAAAAAGATGCGTCGGTTAACGAACATATTGAACAGATGCGTCTTTCTGCGACAAAAGCGCTGCTGGAGCGGCGCGATGTGATCGTCGTGGCCTCGGTATCCGCGATCTATGGTCTGGGCGATCCCGATCTCTATCTGAAAATGATGCTGCACCTGACGCAGGGGATGCTGATTGACCAGCGTGCTATTTTGCGACGTCTGGCGGAATTACAGTATGCCCGCAACGATCAGGCGTTTCAGCGCGGCACGTTCCGCGTGCGTGGTGAGGTGATTGATATCTTCCCTGCGGAATCTGACGAAATCGCGCTGCGTGTTGAACTGTTCGATGAGGAAGTCGAGCGGCTGTCGCTGTTTGACCCGTTAACGGGTCACGTCCTCCAGATGGTGCCGCGCTATACCATCTATCCAAAAACGCACTACGTCACGCCGCGTGAGCGTATTTTGCAGGCGATGGAAGAGATCAAGGTTGAACTGGCCGACCGTAAAAAGGTGCTGCTGGCCAATGACAAACTGGTGGAAGAGCAGCGGCTGAGTCAGCGCACGCAGTTTGATCTAGAGATGATGAACGAGCTGGGTTACTGCTCCGGTATCGAAAACTACTCACGCTACCTTTCCGGCCGCGGCCCCGGCGAGCCGCCACCGACGCTGTTTGACTATCTGCCTGCGGACGGGCTGCTGGTTATCGATGAATCCCACGTCACCGTGCCTCAGATCGGCGGTATGTATCGCGGCGACCGCGCGCGTAAAGAGACGCTGGTCGAATACGGTTTCCGGCTGCCTTCGGCGCTGGATAACCGACCGATGAAATTTGAAGAGTTTGAAGCGCTGGCTCCACAGACGATCTACGTGTCTGCGACGCCGGGTAACTATGAATTGGAAAAATCAGGCGGTGAAGTGATCGATCAGGTGGTGCGTCCCACCGGATTGCTCGATCCCATCATAGAAGTGCGGCCTGTCGCAACACAGGTGGACGATCTGCTTTCCGAAATTCGTCTGCGTGCCGCGATTAACGAACGAGTACTGGTAACCACGCTGACCAAGCGAATGGCGGAAGACCTGACAGAATATCTGGAAGAACACGGCGAGCGGGTACGCTATCTGCACTCGGATATCGATACCGTCGAGCGTGTGGAAATCATCCGTGATTTACGCCTTGGCGAGTTCGACGTGCTGGTGGGTATCAACCTGTTGCGTGAAGGACTGGATATGCCTGAAGTGTCGCTGGTGGCGATTCTGGATGCCGATAAAGAAGGCTTCCTGCGCTCTGAACGTTCCCTGATCCAGACGATTGGCCGTGCGGCACGTAACCTGCGCGGCAAAGCCATTCTTTACGGCGACAGAATTACGGCGTCAATGGCGAAAGCGATTGGTGAAACGGAGCGTCGCCGCGAGAAGCAGGAAGCCTACAACACCGAGCATGGCATTGTACCTCAGGGAATCAATAAGAAGATTTCCGATATCCTGCAATTGGGTCAGTCGGCGAACAAAGGCAAAGGGCGTGGCAATCGTAAAGCGGCAGAGCCAGCTGCACGTTATGAACTCATGACGCCGAAGGCGCTGGAGCTGAAAATCCGCGAGTTGGAAAGCAAGATGTTGACGCACGCGCAGAACCTTGAATTTGAAGAGGCAGCCGCTCTGCGCGATGAAGTGCAAGCACTGCGCGCACAATTTATCGCGGTATCCTAACGATGCAAGCGTTCACTGAGGAGCAATGATGGATCATTCTATATCGGGTGTTGAGGTACTGTTTGTGGCAGGTTTTGGGCCGATCGTGAAATCACTTTCTGCCAGCCATGCGCTCTATGTTGATACGCTGAAGTTGCCGCTGAAGCCCGTTGCGGAAGGGAGCGACTATCTGGTGAGCGATGAGATGGAAGGCGTGAAGCATTTCGCGCTATGGCCGCTGTCACAGGCTAGCGAATCCTGTTTCGGACAGGCAAGTTGGCCAGCACAACACCCTGAGCCACAAAGCTGGCTGGAGTTCGAAGTGGCTGACATGGTGGAAGCGACCAGCACGCTGAAAGCGCAAGGCTATGTGTTGCTGGTGGAAAACCGTCTTGAACCCTGGGGGCAGCAGGTCACACGTTTCCTGAGTCCCGAAGGCATTCTGATTGGCGTGACTTATACGCCGTGGCTGCGGGATTGAGAGCCCAGCAGCTGTAGCGCACGATCGATGGCCTGGCGCAGTAACTCACGGTCGTGATGGTGAGGAACATCTTCTGCGGCCAGCGCCTGTTGCACGACCAGCCGGTCGCCAATCTGGCTGATATCGACTTTTGGACCGACAATTGCGGCATCAACGACCGGTTTCCCTACCTTGTGCTCAATCCAGGATAGCTTCTCCACCAGCGTTAGACGGGCGGCGGGGTTGCTCAGCTCGCTGCCCAGATTACCGATGTATACCATGGGGGCGGGCGTGCGGCGAAGCGCCTGTGTCAGATCGTCCAGTAGCAACAGCGGCATCAGACTGGTCAGAAAGCTGCCGGGACCAATCAAAATCAGGTCGGCTTTTGCGATGGCATCAATCGCCTCGCGTGTGGCCGGCACCGTCGGGTACAGCATCAAGTCCTGTGGCAACGCTGCCAACTGATCGATCTCGACTTCACCATAAACAGGATTGCCCTGTTCATCAATTGCCATCAAATCGACAGGATGTTCGGACATCGGAATTAAAAAGGCGTCCACTTTGAGCAGGTTGCGAATCAGGTTAATGGCTTCCAGCGGACGCACGCTCAGGTGGTCGAGCGCTTTCAGCATCAGGTTACCCAGATTGTGTCCGGCAAGTTCCCCGTTACCGTTAAACCGATACTCAAACATCGCAGATGCCACGCTGGGCGTCGTAATGAGTTGATTCAGGCAGTTACGGGTATCGCCCCAGGCAATGCCGCCTTCAGAGCGACGGATACGGCCGGTTGAACCGCCGTTATCTGTTGTTGTAACAATGCCGGTTAGCCGTGAACCCAGGGAAGAGAGCGAAGACATCACACGACCTAAACCGTGTCCGCCTCCGAGTGCGACAACCCTGTCGAGGTCGGCCAACGTGCGATTGCGCATAGAGAACCTTATGAATGAGTCAGAGGAATATGAATAACGTGTGACAATCGTCGCTAAGGTAGCTGATTTAACCTTAAAACGCGAAAAATCCTCATGCAGGCATGACCTGAGACAATTTCTGCCGCGTATTTTTCCGTATGCTGTACACCATAAGATATTGAAAATTCGCTATATATTTAATTATATACCGTTTTTGAGAGTGGTTGACTGTGCTTTTTCGCAGTAGACTGCTTAATGAAATCACGATTCTTGATCGGTTATCTCGCTGCGGTTTAACGGAAACTGATAGGAATCAAACTCCTAGCCTTGGTGCCTAAGTGATGCGCTGATTGCGCGTGATACGGTGCCCTGGCCGTGGCCTTCGCGGTCACCAGGGTGCGAGGCAGAAATGCCTGCATCTCCCGTATTTGGAAAGGTGTTTATGGTGAGTCAACTGACTGATGCGTTTGCGCGCAAGTTCTACTATTTGCGTCTGTCTATCACAGACGTCTGCAATTTTCGCTGTACCTACTGTCTGCCGGATGGTTATCAGGCCAATGGTACTAATCCACATCGCTTTTTATCACTCGATGAAATTCGTCGCGTCAGCCGCGCCTTTGCCGAATTAGGGACGGAAAAAGTCCGCCTCACTGGTGGCGAACCGTCTCTGCGCCGCGACTTTGTCGATATCATCGCAGCCATTCGTGAAAACCCGGCGATTCGTACGCTGGCGGTCACCACCAACGGCTATCGCCTTGCGCGGGATGCCGCACAGTGGCGCGATGCAGGGCTAACGGCGCTGAACGTGAGCGTGGACAGTCTGGATGCGCGCCAGTTTCACGCGATTACCGGGCAGGACAAATTCCGGCAGGTGATGGACGGCATCGACGCCGCCTTTGACTGTGGCTTTGCTAAGGTCAAAGTTAACACTGTGCTGATGCGGGATGTGAACGCGGGCAGCCTGCAAACCTTTCTCGACTGGATTAAACACCGCCCGATTCAACTACGCTTTATTGAGTTGATGGAAACAGGGGAAGGGGGCGATATGTTCCGCCGTCATCACGTTTCCGGCGAGGTGATCCGCCAGCAACTGTTGCAGCAAGGCTGGCAGCAGCAGCAACGCGCACGCAGCGACGGCCCGGCACAGGTCTTTAGCCATCCTGACTATCAGGGCGAAATCGGGCTGATTATGCCGTATGAGAAAGATTTCTGCCTGAGCTGCAACCGTCTGCGGGTTTCTGCCGTGGGGAATCTTCACCTGTGCCTCTTTGGCGAACAGGGTATTCCGCTGCGCGATTTACTGGCTGACGATCGTCACCTCGATGATTTGAAAATGCGTATCTCGGGCGGGCTGTCGGCGAAAAAGCAGACCCATTTCCTGCATGAAGGGAATAGCGGCATCACGCAAAACCTGTCATTTATCGGCGGTTAATCCGCGACATCACTGATTCTTAAAGGAGCCTGACATGAGCAAAGTCAGCAGCGAATTTGTTTCTCTCAATCTTGCGGTTCTGACCGTTTCCGAACGCCGTACGGCGGAAGATGACACCTCCGGCGACTATCTGCGCGAAGCGTCGCAGTCTGCGGGGCATCACATCGTTGACAGCGCCATCGTGAAAGAGAACCTGTACCAGATTCGGGCGCAGATCTCGGCGTGGATTGCCAACGACAAGGTGCAGGGCATTTTGATTAATGGTGGGACGGGCTTTACCGCAGGGGACGTGGTGCCGGAAGCCATTGGCGTTTTGTTCGACCGCGAAATTGAAGGCTTCGGCGAGCTGTTTCGCATGGTGTCGTATGAAGATATTGGTACGGCGACGCTGCAATCCCGTGCGCTTGCAGGTCTGGCTAACCAGACGGTGATTTTCGCCATGCCGGGGTCGACTCGTGCCTGTCGCACCGCATGGGAACGCATCATTCAGGAACAGTTGGATGCGCGCCAGAAGCCATGCAATTTTTACCCGCACTTGAAAAAATCCTCTTAACGGTAAGCCTTATTCACTATGTCATCATCTAACCCACAATTGACCCACATTAACGCCGCTGGCGAAGCCGCGATGGTGGATGTGTCCGCCAAAGCTGAAACCGTGCGCGAAGCCCGCGCGGAAGCCTTCGTTGAAATGGCACCGCAGACGCTGGCGATGATTATTGCCGGCAGCCACCACAAGGGCGATGTGTTTGCCACTGCGCGCATCGCTGGGATTCAGGCGGCGAAACGCACCTGGGAACTGATTCCGCTTTGTCATCCGCTGTTGCTGAGCAAAGTTGCTGTCGAGCTGGAAGCACAGCCGGAGCACAATCGGGTTCGTATCGAGTCCGTGTGTCGTTTAACAGGGAAAACCGGCGTGGAGATGGAAGCGCTGACGGCGGCCTCCGTCGCTGCGCTGACTATCTATGACATGTGCAAGGCCGTGCAGAAAGACATGGTGATAGGTCCGGTGCGCCTGCTGGCGAAAAGCGGCGGCAAATCCGGCGACTTTACGGCGGAGGGATCATGATTAAGGTTCTGTTTTTTGCACAAGTTCGTGAACTGATCGAGACAGACAGCCTGTCGCTGCCTGCCGAGTATGCCACCGTAGAAGATGTCCGACAGTCGCTGTGCCAACGCGGTGCACGCTGGGCGCTAGCGCTGGAGTCGGGCAAATTGCTGGCTGCGGTGAATCAGTCGCTGGTTGAGCTAACGCACCCGTTACAGGACGGCGATGAAGTGGCGTTTTTCCCACCGGTAACGGGAGGTTGATCGTGGCAGAGACGCGTATTCGGGTTGGCGAAGAGAACTTCATCGTAGGGGATGAATATCAGTGGCTGGCGCAGTGTGATGAAGACGGCGCAGTGGTGACGTTCACCGGTAAGGTGCGTAATCACAATCTGGCGAAAGACGTCAGTGCATTGACGCTGGAACATTACCCCGGCATGACGGAAAAGGCGCTGGCAGAGATTGTTGAACTGGCTCGCGAGCGCTGGGAACTGCCGCGTGTGAGCGTGATTCATCGGGTGGGCGCCCTCTATCCGGGCGATGAAATTGTGTTCGTTGGTGTCAGTGCTGCTCACCGCAGCGCAGCGTTTGATGCCGCCCAATTTATTATGGATTACCTGAAAACTCGCGCGCCATTCTGGAAGCGGGAAGCGACGCCGGAAGGTGAACGCTGGGTGGAATCACGCGACAGTGATAAGCAGGCCGCACAACGCTGGTAGTCCATTTCTGTGTTAGGATAAAAGGATGGTGGGGAGAGAATATGTCGTCTCGATCCTCAAACGGGCGGTTCGCGCCGCGTTAATCAGATAACTTTATGCAAAGGTAACATCATGGACAGATATCCACGCTCGGGTTCGATTGTTGAACGCTCGCAGACGGGTCTCCAGGCCTATATGGCACAGGTTTATGGCTGGATGACCTGCGGCCTGCTGTTGACGGCGTTCGTCTCCTGGTATGCGGCGAATACGCCCGCCGTACTGAATTTTGTTTTCTCCAGCCAGATCACGTTCTTCGGTCTGATCATTGCCCAACTGGGGCTGGTCTTCGTGATTTCCGGCATGGTACAGCGCCTGAGCGGTACGGTCGCCACGTCGCTGTTTATGCTCTATTCCGCGCTGACGGGGCTGACGCTCTCCAGCATTTTCATCATGTACTCCGGTGAATCCATCGCCAGCACCTTCGTTATTACGGCGGGGATGTTCGGGGCGATGAGCCTTTATGGCTACACCACGAAGCGTGATTTGAGCGGCTTCGGCAGCATGCTGTTTATGGCGCTGATCGGGATTGTGCTGGCCTCGCTGGTGAACCTGTGGCTGAAAAGCGAAGCGCTGATGTGGGCCGTGACCTATATAGGTGTTGTGGTGTTTGTCGGTCTGACCGCTTATGACACCCAGAAGCTGAAAAATATCGGCGAGCAACTGTCCGTTGATGACAAAGACAGCTTCCGTAAATACTCCATCGTGGGCGCGCTGACCCTGTACCTCGACTTCATCAACCTGTTCCTGATGCTGCTGCGTATTTTCGGTAATCGTCGTTAAGGGCAAGGCTGTAATCTAAAGGCTTCACTGCGTTATGTGAATCCGTGCAAAGGTTTCGGGCGTGTCAAACATAGCGTTTTTTGTGACTCATCACACGCCCGACAAGGAGCGCTCAGCTGCCGCAGCTCCTTGACCTATGGCTGTTTGGCGCTAATTGTGCCGCTACGCGGTGCCTTCGGCGATCGTGATCGCTATTCGTGCTGCCAGTGACGCGTTCTCGACGCGGCACTGGCTTTCGCGGCGTCCTGCCGCTCACACGGCGGTCACGCCACCTCAGCACAATTTTTTACGCCACTTGGTCATCTTTTTCCCTTACCCGCTATTACGCGATATTCCGCCTGAAAATGGCGTAGGCTGCTGAGCCTGTGGTCAGCGTGATGATAAACAGCGGCCATAAACTGCCCCAGATAATGCTGAAATCTGCATCCTTGAGGTAAATCTGCTTGGTGATGTCGGTGAAGTGGCGGATCGGGTTAATCCAGGTGAGATGCTGCAACCAGATCGGCATGTTCTCAACCGGCGACACATAGCCGGAAAGCAGAATCGCGGGCATCAGGAAGACGAACACGCCGATAAATGCCTGCTGCTGCGTTGAGCAGAGTGAGGAAATCAGCAGACCGAAGCCGACCAGCGACAGGCCATAGATGAGCATCGTGGTGTAAAAGAGCAGTAGCGATCCGGCGAAAGGGATATGGAAAATCAGTATGCCCGCCAGCAGCACGATCGTGGCCTGAAACGTGGCGACAATCAGCGCGGGTACCGCTTTGCCAATAAATATCTGGCTGGTGGACAGCGGTGAAACCAGCAGCTGTTCCAGCGTACCCTGTTCCCGCTCGCGTGCCACGGAAAGCGCCGTAACAATCAGCACGCCGATAGTGGCAATCATGGCAATCAGCGACGGCACCACAAACCATTTGTAGTCCAGATTTGGGTTATACCAGTGACGTACCACCAGCTCGCTGTTGTTTGGATTGGACGTGCTCTGATTCGCGCCGCTTTGAACCGGTCTGGCCGCCAGCAATGCCAACTGATAGTCCCGCACGATGTGCTGCACGGCATTAGCGGCGATCTGTGCGCTGTTAGAGCGTCTGCCGTCCAGAATAAGTTGGAGCGATGTGCTGTTCCCGCTGGCGATATCGCGCGAGAACTGCGGCGGAAAGCGCAGGATCAGAAGCGCGTGCTGATTATCCAGCGTCGGTGCAATATCCTGCGAGTTATGCAGCATCAGCACGTGAGAAAAGGACTTGGCCTTGGCAAAGCGCTGCGTCAGTTCTATCGCGTGAGGGCCGCTGTCTTCGCTGTAAATCGCAATGGTCGCATTGGTCACGTCGAGCGTTGCGGCGAAAGGAAACAGCGAAACCTGGAGGATAACGGGCAGCACCAGAATGGAGCGCGTTTGCGGATCGCGCAGCAGCGATTGCAGCTCCTTAATAATCAACGTCCACAGACGATGCAGCATAATCGCTCCCTAATCCAGCCTGCGCCGGGTTTGCCAGGCCGTCAGGCCAATAAAGACCAGCGCGGAGAGAATGAGAAACAGCAGGTTGGTCATCAGCACCGTACCGATATTCCCCGCGAGAAACAGCGTTTGCAGCGTGCTGACAAAATAGCGCGCCGGGATGATGTACGACACGCCGCGGACAAATTCCGGCATGCTGTCGATTTCAAAAATAAAGCCGGACAGCATGATGGCTGGCAGAAATGCTGCATTCAGCGCCACCATTGCGGCGTTGAACTGGTTGCGGGTGAGGGTGGAGATCAGCAGCCCCATGCCTAGCGTGCTGGCAAGAAACAGGCTGCTGATGACAAACAGCAAAATCAGCGAACCGCGATAGGGCACCTGCATGATGAAGGTGGAAACCAGAATACATAGCGTCATGGCGATCATCCCAAGAAAGTAATACGGGATGAGTTTGGACAGTAGCAGCTCGGCACGGGTGACCTGCGTAGAGAGCAGTGCCTCCATCGTCCCGCGTTCCCACTCACGGGCAATCACCAGCGAGGTGAGGATCGCACCAATCACCGTCATGATGATGGTAATCGCGCCGGGAATGATGAAATGCTGGCTGATGGCGGCCGGATTAAACCAGTAGCGCGATTGCACCTCGATAAGCTGCTCGAAGGTTTCGCCGCGATCTTCCGCCCGCTGTTGTTGCCACAGCAGCCAGATGCCTTCCGCGTATCCCTGCACAAAATTCGCCGTGTTGGGTTCGCTACCGTCGGTAATGACCTGGATCGGCGCGCGATCGCCCGGCCGCGCCAGCCGTTCGGCAAAGTCAGTAGGAATGACGATCAGCCCGCGAATGCTGCCGGCCTGCATCTGTTGGATCAGGTATTGACGATTATTGCTGATGGTCGGCTCGATAAACGGCGACGCCGAGAAGGTATTCGCCAGATCGCGCGCATCCTCACTCTGCTGTTCCATCAGGATACCGACATGCAGGCGGCTGGAATCCAGATTGATGCCGTAGCCAAAGATAAACAGCAGCAACAGCGGAATGACGAACGCAATCAGCCCGCTACTGGGATCGCGCAAGATTTGGCGCGTCTCTTTCAGGCACAGCGCCCGCAGGCGACGCGTGGAAAAATGCGTGCTGCCATGCTGGCTCGTTTTATCCTGCTCTGGCCTATTCTGTTCAGCCATGTTCCGCCTCCCCGTCGTACGCCTGAATCAGCGCAATAAATGCTTCCTCCATCGTCGGTGATGGCGTCTGTGTGCTGGCCGCCTGATGCTTCAGTTCGTCCGGCGTGCCGCTGGCGATCAGCTTGCCGCGGTACACCAGCCCGATGCGATCGCAGTATTCGGCTTCGTCCATGAAGTGCGTGGTGACCATCACCGTGACGCCACGGTTGACCATGCCGTTGATATGTATCCAGAACTCGCGCCGTGTCAGCGGATCGACGCCGGAGGTCGGTTCGTCGAGAAACAGAATGTCGGGTTCGTGCATCAGCGCACAGGCTAGCGCCAGCCGCTGCTTGAACCCTAGGGGCAGGGCGTCCGGCGTTTGGTGGTAAATGGGCTGAAAGTTAAAGGCGTCGGTCATTCCGGCCATTTTATCGCGCTGCGCCTTGCCCTTGAGTCCATAGACGCCGGAGAAAAAACGCAGGTTCTGTTCGACGGTCAGGTTGCCGTAGAGCGAGAACTTCTGCGCCATGTAGCCCAAATGCTGGCGCGCTTTGCCGGAGCTGGTTTTCAAATCCATGTCGAGCACCAGCGCTTTACCGTCAGTCGGTACCAGCAGGCCGCACATCATCTTGAAGGTGGTCGATTTTCCCGCGCCGTTCGGGCCGAGCAGTCCGAAGATTTCTCCTCGCTTCACCTGAAAACTGACGTGATCGGTGGCAGCGAAATCACCAAATTTTTTCGTTAGCGCTTGGGCTTCAATCACCGTTTCACCGCCGCTAACGTCAATCTGCGGCATGATGCTCGCCAGCGATGAATCACTGGCTGGGCCGCCGCCCAGCAGGTCGATAAAGGCATCTTCAAAGCGTGGATCGGTGTCGTGCAGGCTGCCTGCTTCCAGATGCAAGGCGGAGAGCAGCGATGTTCGATCCGCATCGGGTTTTAGCATCAGCCTGACGTACTGCCCCTGAATCACGCCGTCGCTGACCTGTGGCAGACGCAGCGCTTCCTGTAACACATCCCGATGTCGGCGCGTTCCGGTATCAATCAGAATGCAGCGTCCGGCCATGCGGGCGGTCAGATCGCGCGGCGCACCGCGATACAACAGTTCCCCTTCGTTCAGTAGCAGCACATCCCGGCATTGCTCCGCTTCATCGAGGTAAGACGTGCTCCACAGGATCAACATGCCGTCGTCGGCCAGTTCATGCACCATGTGCCACAGTTCGCGGCGAGAGATCGGGTCGACACCCACACCCGGCTCATCCAGCAGGAGCACTTTGGGTTGTCCCAGCAATGTACAGGCCAGCCCCAGCTTCTGTTTCATGCCGCCGGACAGTTTGCCCGCCAGCCTGTAGGTAAAGCGGGTCAGGTCGGTAAATGACAGCAGGCGCTCGAACGTTTCTCTGCGCACTTCGCCAGTGATACCACGCAAGTCGGCATACAGCGTCAGGTTTTCCATCACCGTCAGGTCTTCATACAGGCCGAATTTTTGCGGCATGTAGCCCAAAATGGCATGGAGCTGACGATCTTCTTTGATGGGATCCAGATTCGTCACGCGCAGTGTTCCGTTACTGGGCGTTAATAATCCCGCCAGCATGCGCAGCAGGGTGGTTTTACCCGCGCCGTCGGGGCCAACCAGCCCGGTAACCGCACCGCTGTGTATCTCGGCGGTGAGGCTGGCGAGCGCGGGCTTCTCCTGTCCGGCAAAGCGTTTTTCCAGCCTGTCCAGCGCGATCTGCGCGGGAGAATTAGTCATGGCGAACGGGCTCTTGAGCGCGATCGGCATCCTCCGTGCGTGCGTCTTCAAAACGCAGCGTGACTGGCATCCCTTGCCGTAAGCCATCATCGGGATCGTTAACGACGATGCGCAGGCGATAAACCAAATCGGTGCGGAGATCTTCCGTTTCGACGCTTTTCGGTGTGAATTCGGCACTCGGCGAGACAAAGCCGACTTTGCCACGATAGGGCTGATTGGGGCGGCCATCGGTGTAAATCAGCATCTGGCTACCGGGCACGACGCGACCGAGATCTTTCTCGCTCACGTAAGCGCGAACCCAAACCGGGCGAGTGAGGGAAAGGGTGAAAACGGTACTGCCCGCCGCCAGCATGCTGCCTTTTTCGGCTGCGCGGGTGAGAATCACGCCGGGAGACGGTGCCAGCAGTTCGGCATCCTGTTTATTCAGCTCCGCCTGCGCCAGTCCGGCTTCGGCCTGTGCTACTGCTGCCTGAGCAGCGGCAATTTCCTGCGGTCGGTTACCGCTTTCGAACTGGCTCAGCTTGTCTTTCGCGGCCTGTAGTGTTGCAAGCGCCTGATTACGTGACGTTCTGGCGTCGTCCAGCATGTTGGCGGAAATTGCGCGTTTGTCCCACAGCCCTTGCTGACGCTGGTAGAAGCTGTTGGCGTAATCATAAGCCGCCTGACTCTGTGCAACCTGAGATCGCACCTGCGCGATCTCTTCCTGTCGGTAGCCTTCCTGCGAAAGTTGAAGCTGTGCCTGCGCGCTGGCGAGGTTCGCCTGTGCCTGATTCTGTGCGTTCAGATAAGGCGCGGCGTCCAGCGTTGCCAGCGACTGGCCCGCCTGCACGGCATCGCCCTCATCAACGTTCAGCTCGGCCACTCTGCCTCCGACGCGGAAAGCCAGATTGACGGTGCGGATATCCACATTGCCGTAGAGCGTTAACGGTTTTTCCTGCTGTTGCTGGTGGTGATAAAGGCCATAACCCGCACCGAGCAGGACAAGAACGAGGGCGGCGAACGCCAGTTTTCTCTTGTTCATCACGCATAATTCCTTGTTTATCAAGAATAGTTCCTGGTTTGTCAGCGGTGATCTTGGCAGCGGTAGCGATCCCGCAGGCCGTTAAGAGGGCAGGTCGTTTCTAACTTCTGGAAATGATTAATCATATGACGAGTTACAAGGGTTGATGGTGATTTGGTGTGATCGAGTTCACAAAAATGCATTGCATCCGGCTACAGTTCGCACGTAATTCCGCCCATATCTGGCGTAACGCCTTTATTTTGTTAAAGAAATGGCAGGAATTAGAAAGAATTGTAATTTATTTCATTGAATGATAATAATTGTTATTAGCAATTACATATGTATTGGTACTGACATAGTGATCTGACAGCACTGACACGGCGTACAGAGTGAAAAAACCTGTGTTCAATGCCTGAACGGATCATCACCCGCCAAGATGTTTCGCGTGAGACGAAGCATTTTGGCATTTTTTTGTCTGCGACGACGTGCCTGTTTTCAGGTAAGCACCTCGCCACAGGCGGTGACGTTTATTGACGGTTGGATACATAACCAAAGGGGAAGGACAGTGAACCAGATGCGCACTTTACTCGCATTGATGCCATGCGTGCTGATTGCTCCGGCGTATGCACAGGATGACACGACCAAAAAGGATGAGGCGAGCGGTGATGAGATGGTGATTACCGCCTCACGCTCGAATATCCAGCAGCAGAAAGCGCCGCAGGTGGTCACGGTGATTACCAAAGAGCAAATCGAGCAGCAGATGCAGGTCACCTCCGACTCGTCACAAATTCTCAGCAACCTGCTGCCTTCGTTCTCCCCCAGCCGTCAGAAAATGAGCGGCAGCGGTGAAACCTTCCGCGGCCGTGCGCCGCTGGTGATGATCGACGGCATTCCACAATCTAACCCGCTGCGTCCGACCGGTCGTGAGATGCACACTATCGATTTTTCGATGGTTGAACGTGTAGAGGTAATTCATGGCGCCAGTGCCACTAACGGGTTGGGCGCATTGGGTGGAGTGATTAATATCATCACCCGTCGACCGGAAAACGGTTCATTTAATCAGCACGTCAACGTACAGACCACGATCCCGACGGAAAAGATTCGCGGTGAAACCGCCAGCTATAAAACCACCTATCGGGTTGATGGACGTGAGGACTATCTCGATTATCTGTTCTCAATTGGCTATGAGAATCAAGGGTTGTATCTGGATGGCAACAACCGACCCGTCGGCGTGGATAATACGCAGGGCGATACCATGGACTCCCGCTCTTACGACCTGTTAGCGAAAGTCGGCTACTGGCTGGATGACTATCAGCGCATTCAACTGAGCGTGAACCGGTACCACATCAAAGGCGAGAATAACTACCTCAGCGTAGATGGTATTCGTACACAAGGTATTCCGACGACGTCGGTACGCGGCACACCACCGGGTGAGGCACCGAATAACAGTATCTGGACTTCAGGGTTAACCTACGAACATCACGATCTGGCAGGAATGAAACTGTCCGCACTGCTTTTTAACCAGCGTTATGAAGCATTATTTGGTGCGACGAATTCATCCTCTTTTCAGGATACGACGATTGCTCCAGACAAAACGCTTTACGATCAATCTCGCTCAGTAGCCAATAAGTACGGAACCAAGCTGGCGTTGACCAAAGACGATCTGCTGGATGATACGCTGAAAGTCACAGTCGGTTTCGATACCCTGTACGATAAGGGGAAACAGGATCTCTATCTGACCAAGCGTACCTATGTGCCGGAGATGGAATACACCAGCTACTCACCGTTTATTCAGGGTGAATATCAATTATTGGATAATCTGGTGCTGCATGGTGGCGTACGCCACGAAGCCACGAAGCTAAAAGTAGACAGTTTTCAGGCTGTGGCAGCGAATAACCGCGTAGCTGTCGAAGGCGGATCGTTGAAGTTTAACGAAACGCTTTATAACGCTGGTGCGGTGTATTCCATTACCGACTCAGTCGATCTGTTTGCCAGTTATTCCGAAGGTTTCGGGATGCCGGAAGTAGGGCGTGTGCTGCGTGCTATAGACAATCCAGGCGTTAGCCTGAGCGACTTTACTGACCTGCAACCGATTGTCACCAATAACGTGGAAACGGGATTCCGGGTTAAAAAAGATCGCTTTGATTTTGAGGCCAACTATTATCAGTCCAACGCTAAAATGGGCGACCGTGTAGAGGCTCGAGGTGATAACTTTGTCTCCGTGCGTGAAAAAACACGTATTCAAGGCTTCGAAGTCAAAGCGGGCTATCAGATCAATGAACGCCACAAAGTGAATGCTTCCTATGCGCACAGTGAAGGTAAGTATGACAGTAATAAAGATGGCAAAGTGGACAAAAAACTTAACGGCCTGAATATCGCGCCGGATCGCCTGATTACCAGCTGGTCCGCGAACTGGAACGACCAATGGAGTTCATTCGTGCAGGCGAATTATGCCTTTGGCCGCAGCTTTGACGATGCAGGTATGGCGTTTGACGGTTACCTGTTGATGGATGCTGCCGTGGGGTACAAGCTGCCGTATGGTCGCCTCAACGTTGCGGTGGCGAACCTGCTGGATAAACAGTACATCACCTACTATTCGCAGGCGGGGCTTGTTAACAACACGCGCTATTTCTCCGGGCGTGGTCGTACGGTGACGCTGGGTTATTCGATTGATTTCTAAGCTTAACCGATTTAATTCCGTCCTCAGTTCAGCAACACGGCAGCGTTTTACGCTGGCCGTGTTGTTGTCTTTTCTGCTGGTGACATTAGTGCAGGCGGCGGAGTCCCCGCGTCAGATTCGGCATGCGCTCGGTGTGACTAACGTGGCTG
The DNA here is from genome assembly GCF_026800125.1 of Pectobacterium jejuense. Classification (NCBI taxonomy): domain Bacteria; kingdom Pseudomonadati; phylum Pseudomonadota; class Gammaproteobacteria; order Enterobacterales; family Pectobacteriaceae; genus Pectobacterium; species Pectobacterium jejuense. The sequence goes on from NZ_JAPQKX010000001.1 coordinate 198,245, forward strand.
GGACGCCGCTGCGCATCGTGACGCTGTTTCAGGGCGCGACGGACTCTGCCGTGGCGCTGGGAATCAAGCCGATTGGCGTGGTGGAATCGTGGACGGAGAAGCCGACTTATCGTTACTTGCGTCCCGCCTTGCAGGGCGTAACGCTGGTCGGGCTGGAAACGCAGCCCAGTCTGGAAACCATCGCGCTACTCAAGCCTGACCTCATCGTGGCGTCTACGTTTCGGCATGAGAAAATCTACGGCCTGCTATCGCAGATTGCACCGACGATTGCGCTAGACAGGGTGTCTGAATTTAAAGAAACGGTACAGATGATGGGTGTGGCGCTGAACAGGGAAGAGAAAGCGAACGAGATTTTAGCCCACTGGGATCGGCGCGTGGATGCGCTGCGTGACCGGTTGAAAGCCCGGTTCGGCGAACGCTGGCCGCTCCGCGTGTCTATTCTCGAATTCCGTGAAGATCACATGCGCAGCTATCTGCCCGCCAGCTTTGCCGGATCGGTGCTGTCGGAAATCGGCTTTGTCTGGTCGCGGCCGGAAAGCTACACGTCAGGCGTGATGCAAAAGCTCACGAGCAAAGAGAGCATTCCGGTGGTGGATGCCGATCTGTTCTTTGTTCTGATGCGTTCAGACAAGCCTGCGGTGGCGCAGAACTATCGCGACTGGCAGGCGCATCCGCTCTGGCAGCGGCTGCATGCGCCCCAGCAGCAACAGGTTTATCCGGTGGACAACGTGGCCTGGAGCCTGTCTGGCGGGATCTTGGGAGCGAATAATATGCTGGACGATATCGAACGGCAGTTTGCTGGCAAGGCCGAATCTGCCGGTCAAAAAAGCGATATCGCAGAGGAGAACCCTACGCGATGAGACAGGGCATCGTGACGGCAGCGGGCGTCGTATTGCTGCTGCTGAGTATCGTCGCCAGCCTGATGCTGGGGCAAACCACCATTTCGTTGGGGGCCGTGTTCAATTCACTGTTCCATTACGATCCGCAGCAGATCGATCACATACTGGTGCTGACTACCCGCCTGTCGCGGACGGTGATTGCTATCGTCGTCGGTGCCAGTCTTGCCGTCGCCGGGGCGTTAATGCAGGCGTTGACGCGTAACCCGCTGGCGTCGCCGGGGATATTCGGCATTAACGCCGGCGCCATGTTTGCCATCGTCCTGCTGTCTTCCCTGTTTACCTTTTCCTCGCAGATCGCGCTGGCGTGGACGGCCTATCTGGGTGCCGCTGTGGCTGGCGTCATGGTGTATGTGTTGGGAACGCTGGGCAACGCCCGTTCCAGCCACTTACGCATTGTGCTGGCCGGTGCCGCCATTAGCGCGCTGTTTATTTCGTTTACGCAGGCGTTGCTGGTGATCAATCAGGACGGGCTGGACAGTATGTTGTTCTGGCTGGCTGGTTCGGTGTCCGGGCGCAGCCTGTCGATGCTGTTACCGCTCCTGCCGTACTTTGTTATCGCGCTATTCCTCGCGCTGCTGCTGGCACGTCATCTGAATATTCTGGTGGCGGGTGACGAGATCGCCAAAGGGCTGGGGCAGCGAACCGCGCTGGTGCGTGCGCTATCCGGGCTGTGCGTGATCGGGCTGGCGGGCGGTGCGGTGGCGATAGCCGGAAATATCGGTTTTGTCGGGCTGATTGTGCCGCATATTGTGCGTCGCGTGCTGTCTGCCGATCACCGCTGGCTGTTGCCCGGCTGCGCTATTTTCGGTGCCACGTTGTTGCTGTTGGCTGATGTCGCCTCGCGTCTGCTGATCGTGCCGCAGGAAGTGCCGGTCGGGGCAATGACCGCGCTGCTGGGCGCGCCCTTCTTCATTTATCTGGCGAGAAGGGGAATGCGGCATGGCTAAGGTGTATACCGTGCGCGTGGGAAGGGTCTCGCGCCAGATTGATCGCCGTACGTCTGCGGTGGCGTTGTCGCTCCTGCTGGTGCTGTTAGCCGTCGTGTTCCTGTCGCTGTCATTAGGACAGGTGGTGTTGTCTCCCGCACAGGTGATGTCAGCGCTGCAGGGAAAAGCAGACAGCGGTGTGCACTTTATCGTCAACGACCTGCGTTTGCCGCGTGCGTTGCTGGCGCTGTTAGTGGGCGGCGCGCTGGCGATATCCGGCCTGATTCTGCAAAGCATTGTGCGCAATCCGCTGGCCTCGCCGGATATTCTGGGGATTACCAGCGGGGCATCGGCGGCGGCGGTGTTCTTCCTCTCGTTTCTGGCGACGGCGATAAGCCAGCGTTGGCTACCGCTGGCGGCAATGGGCGGGGCGTGGGTGACGGCTATTGCTATTTATCTGCTGGCCTGGAAGCAGGGCGCATCGCCGTTGCGGCTGGTGCTGGTTGGCGTTGGGCTGTCCGCCATTATGGGTGCGGCGGTGACGATGATGCTGGTGTTTAGCCCGATAGGCACCACGCTGACGGCCTATGTGTGGCTGACGGGTAGTATTTATGGCGCGCAGTGGCAGCATGTGTCTGCGCTGGCGGGCTGGCTGCTGCTTGGCGCGCCGTTTCTGGTGGGGCTCGCGCGGCACGTTAACGTGCATGAGCTGGATGACGCGCTGGCCTGCGGCGTTGGGCAATCTGTCGGGCGCATCCGGCTGGCGCTGCTGACGCTGAGCGTCGCGCTGGCAGGGGCGGCGATTGCCTATGCGGGCGCGATGGCGTTTGTCGGCCTGCTGGCCCCGCATATTGCGAAAAAGCTGGCGAGTCGCTCATTCCCTGGACTGGCGCTGGTGTCGGCGCTGACGGGCGGATTACTGGTGATGGTGGCCGATTTGATTGGCCGCACGGCGTTCTTACCGCTGGATCTGCCGGCCGGCATTTTTATCTCCGTGCTCGGGACGCCTTTCTTTATCTATTTATTGCTTCGGCAACGTTATTGAGATTGTAAGATTATGCCAGAGAATGTGCAGCCAACACGCATCCCCCACACTAACCGAGAGGCGATTGCCAGCCAGTCGCTGACGTTGAGTTACGAAAAGCAGGTCGTGATTGATGCGCTGGATATCACGCTGCCCGCTCAGAAGATTTCGGTGCTGGTGGGCAGTAACGGCTGCGGCAAGAGCACGCTATTGAAGTCGTTTGCCCGTCTGCTGAAACCCACGAGCGGGACGATTATCGTCAACGGAGCGGATATCCATCGGCAATCCACCGTTGAGGTGGCGAAGTCGCTAGCGATTCTTCCGCAAACGCCGACCGCGCCGGAAGGCCTGACGGTCTATCAACTGGTGAAGATGGGGCGCTACCCGCATCAGTCGTGGTTGAGGCAGTGGTCGGCAACGGATGAAGAGAAAGTGCTTCAGGCGTTGCGCAGTACCGGCGTGTTGGCATTAAAGGATCGCGCGGTGGATTCGCTATCTGGCGGACAGCGCCAGCGCGTCTGGATCGCGATGACGCTGGCGCAGGATACCGACATCGTCCTGCTGGATGAACCGACGACCTATCTCGATCTGGCGCATCAGATGGAGGTGCTGGATTTGTTGCGGGAACTGAACGCGCAGCAGCACAAGACCATCGTTATGGTGCTGCATGATCTGAATCTGGCGTGTCGCTACGCACATCACATGGTGGCCGTCCATAATCGGACGGTATTTGCGCAGGGCAACCCGCGCGATATTCTCACGGAAGCCACGGTAAAGACGGTGTTTAACCTGAACTGTCGCATCATTGACGATCCGTTCTTCGGCACGCCACTGTGTATTCCGTTTGGACGTGAAGCGTCGGAGCGCGCGGCCGATGTCGGCTAACCGCCTGACCGCACCGCAGTGGGCGATGCTCTCCGGCACGCTGCAATTAACGGATGCCGCACAGCGCGCAGGGCAGGAGAGTTGCCCGAGCCGTAGGGTGTTGGATCCTGAGTATTGCCGCTGGCTGCTGGAAACGCTGACGCCGCCGCTGCTGTCGCCATCAATCAAGATTACCGCTTCGCTGCTGGCGAAGCGGATTGGCTTCTTAACCACGGCCGCCAGCCTGTACGCCATGTCGGTGTATAACAAAGGGCTGAACATGACGCTGGATAACTGCGTGTTGGAATTCGGACACGCTCGCCTGTGGACATCGACTATGCCGCTGTACGATCTCACTGTCTCCCTGCCGGAACTGGGGCAACGGGACGCGTGGCGCGATAGCCTGTTCGATACGCTGTTTGCTCAACACCTGTCGCCGATCCTGCATACGCTGTCGGCGGTGTCGGGCGCGCCGCTGCGTATTCTGTGGGAAAACGTCGCGGTGCGGGTGTTCTCGTTATACGAACAGCGTATTGAGTGGGACGATCCGGCGGCGGAGTGCTCGCCGGGAATGACGCTGGAACAGCAGGTGCAGCAGGACTTTGACGCCTTGCTGGCTGCGCCCGGCGAACGTTTTGGCTGTGATGATAATCCGCTGAAACCGTTCTTTCGTGCGAAAACGCGGGTTCCCGTCGCGGGGCGCTCGGTGAGCTTTCGTGACGTGCGCTTTCGCCGCACCTGCTGTTTTTATTACAAGGCGTCACAGCCGCAGGAATACTGCCAAAACTGCCCATTACTGCGCCCCGCTAGAAAAACGTAGGGAACGTTTTTCAACGTCGCTTGCGACGGCCCGTAGGGTGGCGGGCAGGAAGCTCGCCATACAAAAACCGGCTGATACAGATAAAAATCCCTTAGTGCTCAGAATCTCTGCTACAATCGTCGGCAGTCATGCACCGTAGTTGTGCTCGTTCACCGTGGTTGTTGCGTATGTCGTTGTTACGTGAAGTGTTACGTGAGTTGTTACGTAAATAGTGGCCCAGCAAACCCGTCTTACTGACCCTCTGAAAACTACACCGGCTGCTGTCCGGTCAGAGCGGATCTGGAGTTGTTCTTTTTATGTCATTTGATTCTCTCGGCCTGAGTGCCGATATTCTGCGCGCGATTGACGAGCAGGGTTATCGCGATCCTACTCCTGTTCAGCGTCAGGCGATTCCTGTCGTGCTGGAAGGGCGCGATTTAATGGCCAGCGCACAAACCGGTACGGGTAAAACAGCGGGCTTTACGCTGCCGTTATTACAATTGCTGACCAGCCGTGAAGCGCAGCATAAAGGGAAAGGTCGCCGTCCGGTACGCGCGCTGATCCTGACGCCAACCCGTGAGTTGGCTGCGCAGATTGATGAAAATGTGAAGGCGTACAGCAAGTATCTGAACCTGCGTTCACTGGTCGTATTCGGTGGGGTGAGCATTAACCCACAGATGATGAAACTGCGCGGTGGCGTAGATATTCTGGTGGCAACGCCGGGGCGTCTGCTCGATCTGGAGCATCAGCGTGCCGTTGACCTGTCACAGGTTGAAATTCTGGTGCTGGATGAAGCGGACCGTATGCTGGATATGGGCTTCATTCACGATATTCGCCGTGTGCTGGCGAAGCTGCCTGCTAAGCGTCAAAACCTGCTGTTCTCGGCGACCTTCTCTGATGAGATCAAAGCGCTGGCGAACAAGCTGCTGACTAACCCCGCCTCGGTTGAAGTCGTGCGTCGTAATACGCCGTCTGAACTGGTTACGCAGCACGTGCATTTTGTTGATAAGCGCCGCAAGCGTGAACTGCTGTCGCAGCTGATTGGTGAAAATAACTGGCAGCAGGTGCTGGTATTTACCCGCACCAAGCACGGCGCTAACCATCTCGCTGAGCTGCTGGAAAAAGACGGTATTACCGCTGCCGCTATCCACGGCAATAAAAGTCAGGGGGCGCGTACTCGTGCACTGGCGAATTTCAAAGATGGCAGCATTCGCGTGCTGGTGGCGACAGATATCGCCGCGCGTGGTCTGGATATCGACCAACTGCCGCACGTGGTGAACTATGAACTGCCAAACGTGCCGGAAGATTACGTTCACCGTATCGGTCGTACCGGCCGTGCGGAAGCAACGGGCGAAGCGCTGTCGCTGGTCTGTGTGGATGAGCACAAACTGCTGCGCGACATCGAGCGTCTGTTGAAGCGTGAGATTCCGCGTATCGCTATCGAAGGCTACGAGCCGGATCCGTCCATCAAAGCCGAGCCGATTGTGAATGGTCGTCAGGGCAACCGTGGCGGCGGTGGTGCGCGTAACGCATCTCCTCGCGCACCGTCTGGCGCACCACGCGGTCAGTCCGAACGTCGTCCGGCCGATGGCAATCGCCAGCCGCGTAAAGCGGGCGGTAATAGCGACAGCCCGTGGGGTGGGAATAAAGGCAATAGCGGTAAGGGCAGTGGCGAAGGCCAACGCCGCGCGCCGCGTCCGCAAAACCGCAGTAAGCCAGCGGACAAGTAAAATCGATAGGGAGCCCAGCGGCTCCCTTTTTTATCGCGTTATTTCACCGTGGCAGGCTGTGCGGCCAGACGGCGTGGGCGATAGAACATTGCCGCGTTGCCCGCCAGAATCAGCAGCAGGCCGATAAGCGCGTTGGGCCGCCACTGGTAATCTTCAAATAGTGTCGAAATCGACAGTGCCACCAGCGGAAAGAGCAGCGTGGTATACGCTGCCTGACTGGCACCGATGCGACCGATCAGGCTGAAGTAGGCACCGAAGCCGATGACGGAACCAAAGATAGCCAGATAGAACAGGGAACCCAGATAGCTGGCGCTGTACTCCGGTGCGAAGCTATACCCCTGAATCAGGCTGAACAGCCCCATCCACAGTGCGCCATATCCCATGCCCCAGCCGTTGGTCGTCAGTATGTCGCGGCCCTGTCGCTGGTGCTGAGCGCTAATCATATTGCCAAGTGAGAAGCAGTAGGTGCCCAGAATGCTCAATCCCACGCCCCACAGCAGATAGGGCTGAGCATCGATTTGCATCAGGTCATGCCAGAACAGCGCGACGATGCCGATCAGCCCGAGCGGTGTGGCGATCGCCACGTTGCGTGTTAACGGCTGGCCGAAGAAAATACGGCTATTAAAGGCATTAAACAGTACCGCCATCGAAAAAATGATGGATTCCAATCCGCTCGAAATCCAGGCGATGGCGTGATAAAAACAGAGAAAGTTGACGCCGAATACGCATAGCCCTTGTACCATACACAGCAGATGAGCGCGTGACGAAAGCGGACGCAGGCGACGTGTCAGGGCCAGAAACGTCAGCAGGATGGCCGATGCCAGCGCAAAGCGCCAGAACACGGAGACTTCGGCAGTGACTTCACCGTGTTGCAGGCTAATCGCGATCCAGGTCGTGCCCCAAATCAGGACGACAGAAAAATAGAGTAAGATATTCATTGAGTGATTCCGCATGAGTGCATGACGGCAGTATGGCGCGTGCGTTTGTCGCGGGCTTTCAGCCCCTTGCGGTGAATAACAGAATCTTGCGGTTAAATGAAAAACGGAGGCAGCAATGCATCGTTATAAAGCGTTCGATACCATGCTGCATCATAAAACCGAGCTGCGCGACACCGTTGAGCTGACGTCCGGCGTACGGCTGGCCTCCTGGTTTAACCGCCATGACCGCGTCACGATGGAAAACACCGAACACCATACGCTTAGCCTTTATATTGCGGATGGCTATGAGAGCTATCATAAAACGGCGGACGGCTGGCATAACGGCGGCGGGCCGGATCGTTTCTGCCTGATGCCGAAACAGAGTACATCGACCTGGGACATCCGTGGCGACCTCGAGTTTGTGCATCTGTATTTTGACGATACGCACCTGCGGCAGCTGGCCGAGCAAACCTGGGATCGCAGCCCGGCGTCGATCTGCACGGAAGAACGGATATTTGGTAGCGATCCGCTGATTACCTCGCTGTATCGGCAATTTCTGCTCAGCAACCGCTGGGACGACTCGGCGAATCAGCTTGTGCTGAGTAGCGCCGCAACGCTGTTGATGATTCAGGTGCTGCGTGGCTACACCCAATTGCAGTGGGAACTGCCGACGGTGCGCGGCGGGCTGGCACCTGCTGTACTGCGGCGCAGTAAGATGCAAATTGAGGCACATCTCGATCAGCCGCTGACGTTACAGACGCTGGCGGCGGAAGCGGGGCTTAGCGAGTTTCACTTTGCACGCATGTTTCGCCAGAGTGTGGGCATGGCACCGCATCAGTATGTTCTGAAACAGCGGTTGGCCCGTGCGGAGGCGCTCGTGCGACAGGGTACGTTGTCGATTACGGACATTGCGCTGGCCTGCGGGTTCAGCTCAGCTAGCCACCTGAGCCACCAATTTAAAAAGGAATATGGTTTGACGCCATCGGCGCTGCGGCTGGCGCAGAAGTAGACCGGAAAAGTAGATGGGTAAACAGTCAGTGAGGCGTTGTTGAGGCGGACAAGTGTCCGCCTCACGTTTTTCTGGACGCGATTACTTCGCCGCCAGCAGGCATAAATTCAATGCCACTTCATACGATTTCACAAACGATGGCACAGGAAGAAACTCAAAGCGCGAGTGGAAATTGTGTGCACCGGTAAAGAAGTTCGGCGTGAGCAATCCTTTGGCAGACAGCGCGGCGCCGTCCGTGCCGCCACGCATCGGTGTCACTTTGGGTTCAATGCCCAGCGTGTCCAGTGCGGCAAACAGCAGGTCGATAGCACGGCGATCGTCGGTGATGGCGTTGCTGATATTGCTGTAGATATCGGTGAGGGTGTAGGTCACGTTGCCAGTCGGATACTGCGCGGCAATCTTCTCTGCGATTGCGGCAATCTGCTGCTTCCGCTGTTCAAACGTAGCTAAATCAAAATCGCGGATAGACGCTTTGAGCTTCGCCTCATTGGCGTTCGCCGTCAGATCGTTAAACCAGACATAGCCCTCGCGTCCTTCCGTGTGCTCCGGCGTCTGCTGGCGATCGAACTGGCTGATAAAGTCATGTGCCATGAGCAACGGGTTAACCAGCACGCCTTTCGCCGACATCGGGTGCGCTGGCACACCGGTAAAGCGAATTTCCGCGGAAGCCGCATTGAAGTTCTCATACACCACTTCACCCAGCTCGCAACAGTCGATGGTGTAGGCAAAATCAACATCGAAGCGTTTAAGATCGAGCGCTTTCGCCCCACGCAGCCCAATCTCTTCATCCGGCACGAAGGCGACCACGATATCGCCGTGCGGCGTCGCGTCAGTCAGGTTCTCCATCAGCGTCATGACCACGGTAACGGCAGATTTGTTGTCCGCGCCGAGTACGCTGGTGCCGTCGCTAAAAATAATGTCCTGCCCAACATACGGTAGAATTTCCGGGTGTTCCGCCGTGCGCAGCCAGATGTCCTGTTCGGCATTCAGACACAGGTCTTCACCGGTAAAGCGCAGCGTTTGCGGGCGAATATGCGGCGACAGACCAACGTCAACCGTATCGATATGAGTAATAAAACCGATGCGCGGTGCGGACGGACAGTTGCCCGGCTTCACGGCCGTCACGGTGGCATGCTCATCAATCACCACATCCTGTAGGCCCAGCGCGCGCAGCTCGTCCGCCAGCAATCGCGCCATGTCATGCTGTTCCGGTGTGCTAGGCAATGTTGTCGAACGGGCATCGCTTTGGCTGGTGACGGCGAGGTAACGGTAAAAACGCGTGCTGAGCTGCTGAGCTAAACGGTCTGTCATAACGAATCCTTTTTATTCAGTAATAGCTATGACAGTTATCCTAACGTAGAAATTATTTCATTCGGTGGTTTTATTTGTCATTTTATTGTCATGGCTTTCTCTTTCAGGCAGGGGACGTCAGAAAGCAAACGCACTAAATGGGACACGAATAACACTAAATGGGACACGAATAACACAACAAGCGAGGACTGGAATGAAAAAAGCAGGAATACTATTGACTCTGGCAGCGTTGACGCTGGCGGTCGCCTCAGCGGCTTCGGCGAATACGCTGGTGTACTGCTCTGAAGGATCGCCGGAAAACTTTAACCCGCAGCTTTACACCTCCGGCACCAGCGTGGATGCCAGCGCCGTGCCGATTTATAACCGTCTGGTGGATTTCAAGGTGGGCACCACGGAACTGGTGCCGAGTCTGGCAGAGCGTTGGGACATTAGCGCCGATGGGCGCGTCTATACCTTCCATTTGCGCAAAGGTGTGAAATTCCAGAGCAATAAATACTTCAAACCTTCGCGCGATTTTACCGCCGACGACGTTATTTTCTCCTTCATGCGGCAAAAAGATCCGCAGCACCCTTACCACAGCGTCTCGAAAGGGACCTATGCCAATTTTGAGAGCTTGTCCTTTGGCTCGCTGATTCAGAGCATCGAGAAAGTGGATGACCACACGGTGCGCTTTACGCTCTCCCATGCGGAAGCGCCGTTTCTGGCCGATTTAGCCTGGTACTTCGCGTCTATTCTCTCTGCGGAATATGCCGATGCGATGCTTAAAGCCGGGACGCCGGAGCGCGTGGACATGGAGCCGATTGGCACCGGACCGTTTGAATTAGCGCAATATCAGAAGGATTCTCGTATCCTGTTTAAAGCGTTCCCCGACTATTGGGAAGGCAAGGCCAAGCTGGATCGGCTGATTTTCACCATCACACCGGATGCCTCTGTGCGGTATGCCAAGCTGGAGAAGAATGAGTGTCAGGTGATGCCGTTCCCTAATCCCGCCGACCTGCCGCGCATGAAAGAAAACAAGGACATCGTGCTGATGCAAAAGGCCGGACTGAACACCGGTTTCCTGTCGTTCAATACTCAGAAAGCACCAACGGATAATGTGAAAGTACGGCAGGCGTTAACGATGGCGATTAACAAGCCGGCGATTATCGAAGCCGTTTTCCAGGGGACCGGAACGGCGGCGAAAAACCTGCTGCCGCCGGGTGTCTGGAGTGCCGATAGCGACCTGAAAGATTATGACTACGATCCTGAGAAGGCGAAGGCGTTACTGAAAGAAGCCGGTTTGGCGGAGGGCACCGCTATCGAACTGTGGGCGATGCCAGTGCAACGTCCGTATAACCCGAACGCCCGCCGCATGTCGGAGATGATTCAGGCGGACTGGGCGAAAGTCGGCGTGCAGGCCAAAATTGTCACCTTCGAGTGGGGCGAATACCTGAAAAGAGTGAAAGGCGGTGAGCATCAGGCGGCACTGATGGGCTGGACAACGGCAACGGGCGATCCTGATAACTTCTTCGGACCGCTCTTTACCTGTACGGCGGCCAACGGCGGATCCAACTCGGCAAAATGGTGTTATGCGCCGTTTGATAAACTCATTATCGAAGCACGCGCTTCACAGGATCACGAGCAGCGTATTGCCCTGTACAAGCAGGCGCAGCAGATGATGCACGATCAGGCACCGGCCGTCATGATTGCGCATTCCACCATCTTTGAACCCGTACGTAAGGAAGTGACCGGATATGAGGTTGACCCGTTCGGTAAGCATATTTTCTATCAGGTAGACGTGAAGAAATAAGATGCAGAGAGTCTGGTACGCGCTGTGCCAGACTCTGGTGTGATGCGGTTACTCGGTTTCATCACCGTAATACAGCTTACCGATGCGGATAATATCGCGCCCCTGTGATTTGCGATGCTTATTGGAATCGCGCAGAGAATAAATGCAGCCGCAATACTCCTGTTGATAGAAACGTTCGCGTTTGCTGATTTCGATCATGCGCGATGAGCCGCCGCCTTTGCGCCAGTTGTAATCCCAGTAGGTGATGCCGGGATATTTCTGCGCGGCGTTCTGACCACATTCGTTAATCTGCTGCATGTTTTTCCAGCGGGAAATCCCCAATGAGCTGGAAATGACGCTAAAGCCGTTTTCTGCGGCGTACAGCGCCGTGCGCTCGAAGCGCATATCAAAGCACATGGTGCAGCGAATGCCGCGTTCCGGTTCCCACTCCATGCCTTTGGCGCGTTCAAACCAGTTATCCGTATCGTAATCCGCATCGATGAAAGGCACGTTATGCTGTTCGGCGAAACGGATGTTTTCCTCTTTGCGGATCAGGTATTCGCGCTGCGGGTGGATATTGGGGTTATAAAAGAAAATGGTGTAATCGATGCCAGAAGCGGTGATGGCTTCCATGACTTCACCAGAGCAGGGCGCGCAGCAGGAGTGCAGCAACAGCTTGTCGGCATCATTCGGCAGAGAAAGCTGTGGACGTTGCAGTGCAGCGGTTTTGACGTTCTGCATAGTTTTGACATTCGACATAAGAAATGGTCACTTCGTTGTGGTCCGTAAGGACGGTGTCGGCACAAGTTCGTCACGAATTATTGATGATATGTTCACAAGAGGCAACCTCATGGCCTGCCCTGCGTTATCTTTCCCGTTGCGTTCCCCGTACAATACCCCCTAAGATTGCCTGCTTTTTTTGGCCTGAATGGCTGTGATTAACGATCGAATGGTTACCGAGTAGCGTTATGCGTGTTCTGCTTGCCCCGATGGAAGGGGTTCTCGACTCATTGGTGCGAGAACTGCTGACTGAAGTAAATGATTATGACCTGTGCATCACCGAATTTTTACGCGTGGTGGATCAGTGTCTGCCGGTTAAGTCCTTTTATCGCCTTTGCCCGGAATTACACCATGCCAGCCGCACGCCATCAGGCACGCTGGTACGTGTTCAACTGCTGGGACAATATCCACAGTGGCTGGCGGAAAATGCGGCGCGAGCGGTAGAACTGGGCTCGTATGGTGTCGATCTTAACTGCGGCTGCCCGTCGAAGCTGGTGAACGGCAGCGGAGGCGGGGCGACGCTGTTAAAAGATCCTGAACTGATTTATCGGGGCGCAAAAGCGATGCGTGAGGCGGTGCCCGCACACTTGCCAGTCACGGTGAAAATCCGGCTGGGCTGGGATTCCGGCGCTCGCCAGTTTGAAATTGCCGACGCGGTGCAGCAGGCGGGTGCAAGCGAGCTGGCCGTGCATGGCCGCACGAAAGAAGACGGTTACAAGGCCGAATGCATTAACTGGCAGGCAATAGGGGAAATCCGCCAGCGATTGCGGATTCCGGTGATCGCCAACGGCGAAATCTGGGACTGGGAGAGCGCACAGGACTGTATGGCGACAACGGGCTGCGACGCGGTGATGATCGGGCGGGGCGCGCTGAATGTGCCGAATCTGAGCCGCGTGATTAAGTATAACGAACCGCGCATGCCGTGGCCGGAGGTCATGCTGCTGCTACAAAAGTATGTGCAGTTGGAAAAGCAGGGCGACACGGGACTGTATCACGTCGCGCGCATCAAACAGTGGCTCGGCTATTTGCGTAAAGAGTATGACGACGCCACAGAATTATTCAGCGAAATCCGTACCTTGAAGACTTCAACAGATATTGCACGCGTGATTGGTGAGCCATAGAGGCTTACCGTTTCTTTTTCTGTCTTCCTACGCTTCGTGTTCTCATGACGCTGTTCAGTTTTAACGCACCCCATCACTCTCGCACTGGCCTGTACTTTACTTTACGAATCGGTTGACGGTATAACACACCATCTATCTGGAAGTTTAGACGTCTATACCCGTCATACTTCAAGTTGCCTGTGCGTTGGCTGTGCTCACTCACCCGAATCACTTACCTGTGTAAGCTCATCGGGATTCCCTCACTTGCCGCCTTCATGCAACTCGAATTATTTAGGGTCTATACCGTTCTGCTGCATAAAGCAGGGCGGATACACTGATAAAGAAAGGTCATCATGGAACAACACGCATCAGGCACGGAAGGGCAGTTTAAACGCACCATGAAAGCTCGCCATTTGGTGATGCTTTCGCTCGGTGGCGTCATCGGTACCGGCCTGTTTTTTAATACCGGCTACATTATTTCCACGACGGGCGCGGCCGGAACGCTATTGGCGTATCTGATCGGCGCGCTGGTGGTGTATCTGGTGATGCTGAGTTTGGGTGAGCTGTCCGTCGCCATGCCGGAAACCGGGGCGTTCCATGTGTATGCGTCCCGCTATCTCAGCCCTGCAACCGGCTATACCGTGGCGTGGCTGTATTGGCTGACGTGGACGGTTGCACTGGGCTCCAGCCTGACCGCGGCCGGTTTTTGCATGCAGTATTGGTTTCCGCAGGTGCCGGTCTGGACCTGGTGTCTGCTGTTTTGTGTGCTGATCTATCTGCTGAATATCGTGTCGTCCCGCTTCTTTGCCGAAGGCGAATTTTGGTTCTCTATCGTTAAAGTCGTCACGATTCTCGCTTTTATCGTGCTCGGTGCTGGCGCGATGTTTGGCTTTATTCCGATGCAGGACGGTTCACCCGCACCGTTCTTCCAGAACATTACCGCGTCTGGCTGGTTCCCACACGGTGGCCTGCCGATCCTGATGACGATGGTGGCGGTGAACTTCGCTTTCTCCGGTACGGAGCTGATCGGCATCGCGGCTGGAGAAACCGAGAATCCGCAGAAGGTCGTGCCGATGGCGATTCGTACTACCGTTGCGCGGCTGGTGATCTTCTTTCTGGGCACGGTGCTGGTACTGGCGGCGATCATTCCGATGGAAGAGGCCGGTATCGCTAAAAGCCCGTTTGTGCTGGTGTTTGAAAAGATTGGTATTCCTTACGCCGCCGACATTTTTAATTTCGTGATTTTGACGGCGATCCTGTCTGCCGCTAACTCGGGGCTGTATGCCTCGGGGCGTATGCTGTGGTCGCTGTCCAACGAAGGCACATTGCCGCGCCGTTTCTCTCGCCTGACGCGTCGTGGTATTCCGCTCTTTGCGATTTCCGTCAGTATGCTGGGCGGGCTGCTGGCGCTGTTTTCCAGCGTGGTCGCGCCGGATACTGTCTATGTGGCGCTGTCCGCGATTTCTGGTTTTGCCGTGGTGGCGGTGTGGCTGAGCATCTGCGCCTCGCACTATATGTTCCGCCGTCACCATGTCCGCTCGGGAAAACCGCTTTCCGACCTGCAATATCGCGCCCCTTGGTTCCCCATCACGCCGATTCTTGGCTTCCTGCTGTGCCTGCTGGCCTGCGTCGGGCTGGCGTTTGACCCAAGCCAGCGGATTGCACTGTGGTGTGGAATTCCGTTTGTCGCGCTGTGCTATGGTGCTTATTATTTCACGCAGTCAATGAAGAAACGTAGATTAACGGGAGCGGAAGACATTGCGTAAGAATACGGTTACCGAAATGCTGGCGACGGCATCAACGATTGTGCTGGACGGCGCGTTGGCGACCGAACTGGAAGCGCGCGGCTGTGATTTAACGGATCCGCTGTGGTCGGCGAAAGTGCTGGTTGAAAATCCGGCGCTGATTTATCAGGTGCATCTCGATTATTTCAAAGCTGGGGCACAGTGTGCGATTACCGCCAGCTATCAGGCGACGCCGCAAGGGTTTAAGGCGCGCGGGTATAGCGAAGCGGAATCACTGACGCTGATTGCCAAGAGCGTGCAGCTGGCGGCGCAGGCGCGAGATGATTATCGTCGCGATAATCCGCAGGCTGGCACGCTGCTGGTGGCGGGGTCGGTGGGGCCGTACGGTGCCTATCTGGCGGATGGTTCGGAGTATCGCGGTGATTACCAACTGCCGCAGACCGAGATGATGGCGTTTCATCGGCCGCGTATAGCGGCGCTGCATGAGGCGGGTGCCGATCTGTTGGCCTGCGAGACGCTGCCGTCTTTTGCCGAAATAGAGGCGCTGATTGCGTTATTGGCCGAATTCCCTCAGGCGCAAGCTTGGTTCTCCTTTACGCTGCGTGACAGCGAACACCTCAGTGACGGCACGCCGTTGCGTACGGTGCTGGCGCAGGTCAATGCCTGTTCGCAGGTGGTCGCTGTGGGTATCAACTGCATCGCGCTGGAAAATGTGACGCCCGCGCTGACGCACCTGTCCTCGCTGACGGATTTGCCGTTGGTGGTTTATCCCAATTCCGGCGAGCAGTATGATGCGGTAACGAAAACCTGGAGCAGCGCTCACGATGACGCCTGCTCGTTGACCGCGTATTTGCCCGAGTGGCAAGCAGCAGGCGCACGGCTGATTGGCGGCTGCTGCCGAACCACGCCCGCGGATATCGCCGGTATCGCACGCTGCTGCCAGCATGAGGGCCAGCACTAAATAAGGGGATGCCGTGATGGAAAATGATGTGAATCTGCAACAGGCGTACTCGCTTGCCAGACAGCGTGTCGCGCCGGATGTGCCGGTAACGGTGCTGTACATTGGCGAACAGCAGACGACGGTTGTCTGCGGAACGGCGTCACAACCGTCGGCAACCCTGCAATTGACCATCGGTTTTGACAAAACGGCGGCGGCGTTTTTCAAGCATCTTCCCCCCACGCCAGACGAGATGGAGCGGGCGATCATGGCGGTAGAGGATGAGGTGACGCGCATTCGCCACGACATCCCAGCGGATTCCGTTCTGTTTTCTTTCGACCCCGCATTGGTGACTCTTGCTCAGATTTCGGGAGCAGAAGAAGAGGACGCAGGCTGGCGTTTACCGCAAGATGACATGGAACGGACATTTAAACGTCTGGAACGCGTCATGCAGGGTAGCCCGGCAAGCTGGGAGGGGATCCCGCTAGAGAACGCTTTCTCCGCCCGATTGCTAATTTTTCGTGAGTTTATGCACCATCACGGCTTCGATTCTGCACTGATTTTGCTATTACCTGCAGTTGCTGCGTGAAGAACTAGCGGTTTTTCCCTTCTCAGCTACTATTAACGGCGGTCAGCGTCCAGCAAGGATTCTGACCGCATTTTTTTGCTGAGAAATCGCCGATAGCATTCATCTAACAATATTCGTTGTCAGGAAATTGCGATCGGGATATCTGACGTTGTAAGGTAATAACGCTGCATGATTATCAAGGTCATGCTATCGCGGTACCAGGATGTGACAGGATGTGGAGGTGTTAATCAAGGAGGATTAGAGGACGGCCCCTGGGCCATATTATGTTACCTGTATGATCTATTTTGCGGATGACCGAATCATTATTATCTTGAATTTCCGTATGACAGCGTAATAAAACGCTGAATGATGTAGCGGAGAGTCAATGTTATTTCAGGGAATCCAGTGAGGGGAAAGAACATGGTTGAACATTTCACAGGGAAATATGAAGTTGAGCTTAAATTTCGCATCGACGATATCGCTGTTTTCAGGAATACGCTTTTTAGCCTTCATCCCGAGGCTTTCGTCTTTGAAAATAAAGAACACGATGTTTATTACGATGATGCAGAGAATCGCCTACAGCAGCAAAATATCAAAATGCGGGTGCGCCGCATGGAGCCATCGGGCATTAAGCTCTGGATTGTGAAAGGGCCGGGCGTCGATCGCTGCGAAGCGGTTAACGTCGAAGACTTTGAAAAAACCGACAGCATGCTACAGACGTTGGGGTATCGACCTCTTTTTGAAATACATAAAATCCGTAGCATCTACTTTTTAAACGCCTTCCATATTACGCTCGATTATATTGAATCACTGGGTTATTTCGTGGAAATATCAGTGATGACCGATGATGAGACCCAGTTGAAAGCACTCAGAGAACGGTGTATAGAGTGTGCGTTACGGCTTCAATTGCCATTGGATAATATTGAAACGAAATCTTATTATCAATTATTAGGCTTTAATTAACTGTTATTTTCTGGTTATTGAATTGTTGTTTTTATTGTTCTATTTGCACACGGGGAAATGATGAAAAAATCTATTTCGGCGGCGCTGGCTACGTTAGTGATGGCGTTCTCTCTGTCCGTTCATGGTAGTGATGGGGTGCACTACAAAGACGGTGCCTACATCGGTAAAGCGCAGGGGAAGGCAGCAGAAGTTGAGGTCACGGTTAGCATTAAAGACGGGAAGATCGCCAATGCTGAAGTGCTGAAGCATGGCGATACCGAAGCGATGATGCTGAGCGCGACGGATCAGATTGTGCCGGAACTCATTGAGAAGCAGGACATTAACAAGGTGGATGCGGTAACAGGGGCAACGTTATCGAGCCAGGGGGTGATTAATGCGGTGAAACAGGCGCTGGAACAGGCCAAAGTCACGCCGTAGTCACCCCGGTTTTTTGGCTATTACCGTTAATGAAGGCCTAAGTGATTAAGGAGTCGTACTGCCGTGGAAAACCTGCTGATTATTCTGCGTCACACGCCTTATTGGGTGTGGATCGTGTTGGGTTACCTGATTTATGCCGGCGTAAAAGCCAGTCAGCCACGGCAGCAATCGCTGGCACGGATGTTAGTTGTGCCGACCATTTTTATGGTGTGGGGCATCAGCGCGATTTTTCATACGCTGCGGCTCCCGCTTGCGGCAGCGGGCGGATTTCTGCTGGCATTGATGATTGGTCTGGGCATCGGCTGGGCATGGGGGAAAACGTCAGGCATTTATTTGCCGGAATCACGCTGTTTTAAACGTACCGGTTCGTGGTGGTCGCTGGTCTTGATGCTGCTGACGTTTTGTTCTCATTTCTACTTTTCCGTCCAGTTGGCTCTGTTTCCCGCGTTGGCGCATGACCCCGTATTCTGCCTGCTGTCCGGCGCGGCAAGTGGGATTACCGCAGGGATATTCAGCGGCGTCAGTCTGCGGTTGCTCAACCACATGCGCAAAATAAGACCATCTCTGACGTAACATAATAAAAAACGGTAGGTTGCCAAAACCGTCTGTCAACATTTGTCACAAAGCTTTTCTGCTGTATGAGTGCGCAGGGAAGGACGGTAAATTATAATGCCGCTGCCCATCCCTTTCATTTAACAGAATACTGTTTAAGTTATTGAAGAATGACTAAAAATTTTAAGCTTTCTCTTTTTGGCCTGTTGGTGCTATCAACCCATGCTGTGATGTTGCCTCAGGCTGTGGCGAAAGCGCCGACGTACTCCGCTGGCACGGCGCATCAGGAAATTGCTTCCGGTAGCGCCATGGTGGTGGATCTGCGTGATAACCACATCCTTTATTCCAGCAATCCTGATGTGGTGGTGCCGATTGCTTCGGTGACGAAACTGATGACGGCGCTGGTGGTGTTGGATGCCAATCAACCGCTGGATGAAATCATCTCTGTCGATATCAGCCAGACGAAAGAAATGAAAGGGGTTTACTCGCGCGTTCGTCTGAACAGTGAGATCAGCCGCCGTGACATGCTGTTGCTGGCGCTGATGTCATCAGAAAACCGCGCGGCAGCCAGTCTGGCGCACCACTATCCGGGCGGCTATCAGGCGTTTATCCGCGCGATGAATGCCAAAGCCCGTGCGTTGGGGATGGCCCATACGCGCTATGTTGAGCCGACCGGGCTGTCTATCAATAATGTCTCGACTGCCCGCGATCTCACCAAGCTCCTGATTGCCAGCAAGCAATATCCGCTGCTGGGCCAGCTTAGTACCACTCAGGAGAAAACCGCGACGTTCTCCCACCCGGCGTACAGCCAGCCGTTCAGAAACACGAACCATCTGGTCTATAAAGCGGACTGGAGCATTCAGCTCACCAAAACGGGTTTTACGAATCAGGCGGGGCACTGTCTGGTGATGCGTACCGTCATTAATCAGCGGCCTGTTGCGCTGGTGGTGTTGGATGCCTTCGGTAAATACACGCATTTTGCGGATGCTAACCGCCTGCGTAAGTGGATTGAAACCGGTAAGGTTAGCGAGGTGCCTGCCGCCGCGTTGAGCTATAAGAAACAAAAATCGCTGGCTTCCCGCCAACCACAGAGCATGGCGAGTATCGAAACCGAATAATCAGTACTCCCCTTCCTGATGGTGTGGAAGGGGATGACTTAACGGTGGCCTAGGGAGCCACCGCCTGCACGGGCTGTCACGCTTGAGCGCGAAAATCTTCTATCACTTCACCCGCTTTTTTCACTTCGTCATCATGCGCAGCTTCACGCCAGGTTTCCGCTAATGCATCCTGTAGCCAACGCTGCATGGCTGGCTGTGCTAACAGATGGTCGCAATAGGCAGTGGCTTCCGGCGAAACGGGAAGCTGGTAGGTTTTGATACGGAAGACAACCGGTGCAAAGAAGGCGTCCACGGCCGAAAACTGTTTTCCTGCCAGAAACGGTCCGCCAAAGCGCGTCAGTCCTTCCTGCCACAGCTCGCAGATGCGGTTAATGTCGTTACTGAGGTCTGGCGATATTTCGTTCATTTTAACGCGCACGCCGCAGCTCATGGAGCAGATGCTACGCAGTGCGGTAAAGCCGGAATGCATTTCGGCAGCGGCACAGCGTGCCCAGGCGCGGGTTTTGGCATCAGCAGGCCAGACGCCGGGATGTTGTTCAGCCAGATATTCGGTAATCGCCAATGAATCCCAGACGGTGGTTTCGCCATCGATCAGGCAGGGAACTTTTGCCGTCGGCGAAAAGGCCTTAAATGCCGGCTGTGACATGCCCGGTGCAAAGGCAACCTGTTTCTCTTCGAAAGGAATCGACAGTGCTTTCAACAGCACCCACGGACGCAGTGACCAGGACGAATAGTTTTTGTTGGCGATATACAGCTGATACATGTCTGATGCTCCTTGTGTTAACGAAGCCTTAGGATTAGCACGAAAGGTAGGATAAATCATCCTCCTCTCCGGGGTTCGTCTATCGGTTTTGCGCAGCGCTGTCAGGATGTGGGTGCAAACGGAAGACGGGGAATGTCAATTATGCGTATCGTTTAGCATTATTCTTGCAGTTTTTATTAAATGAAATCTCAACAAATGCACTATATTACGCGCTGTGCATTTGAGTGCGTCGGTGCGGCAACCACTATCGGGAAGCCTTATTCGCTTAAGGCAAGAGAAGGTGTTTTTCGCCTTGTCAGAGAAGGGATGTGACCGTCGGAATCTTCAACCTGTCTTGTGCTTCAGCGCGCTGTTCTGACTCTGACGCCTGGATTGACTGGGTCTTTATAACGAATGAAATGGCTTACTTCACTGACTATAGCAATTGGACTTGCCTGTAATCCGGCGTTTGCGCAGGAGCTGACGTCTGCGCCGACCTCGCTATCGCCTTCACATCAGCAACGTGATGCGTTTGTCACCGATCTGCTGAAGAAAATGACGCTGGAAGAGAAAATCGGCCAGCTCCGATTAATCAGCGTCGGGACGGATAACCCGAAAGAAGCCATTCGGGAAATGATCAAAAACGGCCAGGTTGGCGCGATTTTTAATACGGTGACCCGCCCGGATATCCGTGCGATGCAGGATCAGGTCATGCAGCTCAGCCGCCTGAAGATTCCCCTGTTTTTTGCCTACGACGTGGTACACGGCCAGCGCACCATTTTCCCTATCGCACTGGGGCTGGCTTCCAGTTGGGATATGGACGCGATTGCGAAAAGTGCACGCGTAGCGGCGTATGAAGCAACGGAAGACGGTCTGAACATGACTTGGGCGCCGATGGTGGATATTACCCGCGATCCGCGCTGGGGCCGTGTGTCAGAAGGCTTCGGTGAAGATACCTGGTTGACCAGCAAAATTGCTGGTGTGGTAGTCAAATCCTTTCAGAGCGATGATGTAACGGGACGCCACTCGCTGATGACCAGCGTAAAACACTACGCGCTCTACGGTGCGGTGGAAGGCGGACGTGACTATAACACCGTGGACATGAGCCCTCAGCGCATGTTCCAGGACTATATGCCGCCTTACAAAGCGGCGATTGATGCGGGCAGCAGCGGCGTGATGGTCGCGCTGAACTCAATCAACGGTACGCCAGCTACCTCCAACAGCTGGTTGCTGAAAGACGTTCTGCGCGATCAGTGGAATTTCAAAGGCATCACCATTACCGATCACGGCGCGATTAAAGAGTTGATTAAGCACGGCGTGGCAAGCGATCCGCGTGATGCATCGCGTCTGGCGGTTAAATCCGGTATCGGCATGAGTATGAGCGACGAGTATTTTGTGCGCTATCTGCCTGAGCTGGTGAAAAGCGGGGCGGTGAGCGTGCAGGAGATTGACGATGCCTGCCGTCAGGTGCTGAACGTGAAATATGATATGGGGCTGTTTGAAGATCCGTATCGTCACCTGGGGCCAGTCGGTTCCGATCCGGTGGATACCAATGCGGAAAGTCGCTTACACCGTCTGGATGCACGTGATGTGGCGCGTAAGAGTCTGGTGCTGTTGAAAAACCGCCTGCAAACGCTGCCGTTGAAGAAAGAAGGCACGATTGCCGTTGTGGGGCCATTAGCTGACAGCCAGCGCGATACGATGGGAAGCTGGTCTGCCGCGGGCGTCACGAAACAGACGATTACTGTCTATCAGGGCCTGAAGAATGCCGTCGGCGATAAAGCCACCATTCTCTATGCCAAAGGTGCCAACGTCAGTAATCACAAAGGCATTATCGATTTCCTGAATCAGTATGAAGATGCCGTTCAGGTGGATAAACGTCCGCCGCAGGTGATGATCGATGAAGCCGTCGCAGCAGCGAAGAAGGCGGATGTGGTCGTTGCGGTTGTCGGTGAAGCGGCAGGGATGGCGCATGAAGCGTCCAGCCGTTCGAACATCGACCTGCCACAAGGTCAGCGAGACCTGATTGCCGCGCTGAAAGCCACGGGTAAACCGCTGGTTCTGGTGCTGATGAACGGACGTCCTCTGGCGCTGGTGCGTGAAGATCAGCAGGCAGATGCGTTACTGGAAACCTGGTTCAGCGGTACGGAAGGGGGTAATGCGATCGCCGATGTGTTGTTTGGTGACTATAACCCGTCCGGCAAGCTGCCGATGTCCTTCCCACGTTCCGTTGGTCAGATCCCAATTTATTACAATCACCTGCCGTCAGGCCGTCCTTACACGCCGGAAAATCCGGGCAAATATACGTCTCATTACTACGATGAGGCCAACGGGCCGCTCTATCCGTTCGGTTACGGCCTGAGCTACACCACCTTCAGCGTGTCAGACGTGCGTTTGTCTAGCCAGACAATGAAGCGTAACGGGACGATCAACGCCAGCGTAACGGTGAAAAACATCGGCAGCCGTGCAGGGGAAACAGTCGTGCAGCTGTATGTGCACGATGTGGTGGCCTCCATCAGCCGTCCGCTGAAAGAGCTGCGTGGTTTTGAGAAAGTGATGTTACAGCCGGGAGAATCCCGCACGGTCACCTTCACGCTCGATCAGGACGCGCTGAAGTTCTACAATGCCAGCATGCAGCAGGTGGTGGAACCCGGCAAATTTGATGTGATGATTGGTCTGGATTCACAGCGTGTGAAGAGCGACAGCTTCACCCTGCTATAATGATGTTCGTCTCGTCGCCGAAAACTCCGGCGGCGAGACGAATTGTGCTGATCGTAATACAGTGTGACTGCCGGAGAGTAGAGTATTGCAGGAGAAAGCTATGCCGTTGACTGAAGTGGTGCTGGTTGATGAAAATGACAGGCCAACGGGCGTAATGGAAAAGCAGGAAGCGCATGTAAAAGGAGCATTACATCGTGCGATTACCGTCTATGTTTTCAACTCTCGCCAGCAGTTGTTATTGCAGCAGCGCGCAGAGGAGAAATACCACAGCGGCGGTTTATGGAGTAATACCTGCTGTAGCCATCCTGCGCCCGGTGAAGAGACGTTGCAGGCAGCACATCGCCGCTTGTATGAAGAAATGGGGTTACGCTGTGCGCTGACGCCGATGTTTACGCTGACCTATCGTTTGCCGCTGGATAACGGGCTGATTGAGCATGAATTGGGTCATGTGTATTTTGGCGTGACGGACGACGTCCCGCAGATGAATCCCGATGAAGTGTCGAGCTATGCATACCAGTCGATAGACGAGATTGCCCAGCAAATGGCGACGACGCCCGAACAGTTTACGGCCTGGTTCCAACTGACCTTCGCACGCATTCCTGAGTACTGGCAGACGTTTCAGTCAGAACAGTCACATGAGTTAAAATAGCCGAATTAGTTAAAACAATCACATTAGCCTAAATAACCGCGTTAATTGCCGCGTTTCCGTGCGGCACTGCTCGTGCATTTTTGTCGTAAATGTGTGCCGTAAGAATAGCGCGCGCGGCGGGCCGAAAGCCTCAGCCCGCGTGCTCGATAATAATGTAGCCCACGAGCATCATGCCGGACATGCCACCTAAGGCTAGCAGGGCAAAGAGACTGATAATGCCGATTTTTTGAAGAGTCATCAGGTTATCCTTTTGTTAATTGCCTCGAATTATAATGCCTTCCGCCCATGAAACAAGGCCGAAACGCGCCTTGCTTTTTAAATGCCCTTCATTAGCGAAATAACAGCAGCAAACCGAAAAACATCAGAATGACGCCGGCTCCGCGCTCAATCGGGTTAAGCCAGCGGGTTAAACGCTGTTGAATCAGTGGGCGAGCGATCAGCGCGGCGATCAGCAGATCCCACACCAGCACGACAGAAAACATCCAGCTACCGCTGACGACTTGCTGCGTAGGCGTCACATGTTGCCCAAGAATACTGGTCATCAGGCTGATGTAGAACAGCATGTTTTTGGGGTTCAACAGCGCCGAACCAAGCCCTAGCAGAATTTGTTTACGCAGCGTCGGGCAACGCTCGGACTGCTGTTCCGCCTTTAGCGATAGCACAGAACGACTTTTCACTAACTGATAGCCAACCCAGAGCAGATAAGCCGCCCCGGCTAATTCGATGAGGGTAAACAGCGTGGGCGAATGTTGAATACCTGCCCAACCGATTGCCGCCAGCAGAATATAAACGCCGTTGCCCAGCGCAATACCCAGACAAATTCCCGCACTGCCGCGCAGTCGGTAGCGAATGGCATAGGCCGTCAGCAGAAAGAAGTCCGGGCCAGGGCTCAGTAGCGCCACAAAATGCGCCAGCGCCAGAGCAGGAAAGTGGGTAGGAAAGAGCGAGTCGGCGGAAAAAAGGGTACTGATAAACATGATATTTCTGACCTCAATAAGTAATCGAGGTCAGTCTAGACAAGGTGTTCGGCTATTTATTGTCAAATATTGATCGCGCGTACTGACCCGGCGTCGCGGCGGTATATTGCACAAACGTTTTGTGGAAATGGCTTTGATCGCAGAAGCCGCTTTGATAGCTGGCATCAACCAGCGGCGTGCCCTGTTTCAGCAGCGACTTGGCATATTCAATACGGGCATTATTCAGGAAGGCCATCGGTGTAATGCCGGTATCGTGACGAAACTGCCGCACGATGGTTTCACGCCGCAGGTTCAACTCCTCCGCCAGCGTTTCCAGCGAGGGCGATTCTTGTAAATTATTCAGCAGACGCTCGCGTACGTGTCGCGTCGTAGTTTGCGAAGCATGATGGGGTAAGGCGGGCAAACAGGACGGTGCAGGCTGGCAATATTGTCGCCAAATCGGCTCCAGCATCGCTTTGAGCTGGTTATCTGCCGATGTTATGTCCCCCTGATAAAGCAGGGCAACCACGTGCTGATAACGTATAAACAGGGCGGGATCGCGCAGAATAACGCGGTTGCAATGCAAGGTCTCCGCCTGATAACCACAGTGAACCGCGATCTGATCGAGACACCATTCGGTATCCAGATAAAGCATGTGATAACTGCGCG
Source organism: Pectobacterium jejuense (assembly GCF_026800125.1). Lineage (NCBI taxonomy): Bacteria > Pseudomonadati > Pseudomonadota > Gammaproteobacteria > Enterobacterales > Pectobacteriaceae > Pectobacterium > Pectobacterium jejuense. The sequence goes on from NZ_JAPQKX010000001.1 coordinate 223,409, forward strand.
TCTTTCCGGGCAGCGGGTTACAGCTGTGCGGCTGTTGAGGATCGATGAAGATCAGATCGCCAACCTGCAAGTGATGGGTTTCGTTGCGGTAATGGCAAAGCGTTTCGCCGTGCTCTATCGCGCCAATCGAGAACTGTGCATGGCTGTGTGTTTTATAGGCGTGGCTGCTGTTGCGCGTGCTGCGGCTTTCAACATGCGGTAGTCGTGGCGAAAACCAGTACGATTGGTTAATGGCGTGGACTGAAGACATAATTTACCGCTCGCGAGAAAGACCATGTTTGATAAAAATAATCGTTTACCCTAATCGTTGGACAGACGATTGTCGAGGTCGGAATTGTCGCGAACGTGATATCGGCTGACGTCGCCGGGCGTCTGTGGGACAATGGCGGCCAGATTACACAGATACAGAGTATGCATGACGCTGTCCCCCGCAATAAAATTGCAGATTGGCCAATGGTATAAGGCCCTGCAAGAGCAAATCCCGGATTTTATTTCCCGCGTTCCCCAGCGACAGATGATTGCCGAAGTGGCGAAAACACTGGCGGGTGATTACCCGCGCCATTTGGCTATTGAAGCGCCAACCGGCGTTGGGAAAACGCTTTCTTATCTGATTCCGGGTATTGCGGTAGGGCGTGCGGAGGATAAAACGCTGGTGGTCAGCACCGCGAATGTGGCGTTGCAGGATCAGATTTACAGCAAAGATTTGCCGCTGTTGCAGAAGTTTATTCCCGAACTGAAATTTACCGCTGCATTTGGCCGTCGTCGTTATATTTGCCCACGTAATCTGGCGATGCTGGCAACCGATCCCGATGCGCAGGGGGACTTACCGCTCTTTCTGGATGATGAACTGATGTCCGCCAACAAGGAGGAAAAACGCACCTGCGTACGGCTTGAGAAAGCGCTGCAAGGCTATGCCTGGGACGGATTGCGCGACCATTATCAAGACGCGATTGACGATAGCCTGTGGCAGAAGCTGAGTACGGACAAAGCGAACTGTCTCGCGCATAACTGCCATTACTACCGCGAGTGCCCGTTCTTCACCGCACGGCGTGAGATCGAACAGGCCGATGTTGTCGTCACCAACCATGCGCTGGTGATGGCGGCGATGGAAAGCGAATCGGTTCTTCCTCCTCCTAAAAATCTCCTGCTGGTGCTCGACGAAGGGCATCATATCCCCGACGTTGCCCGCGATACGCTGGAGATGTCTGGCGACATTCATCCGGCTTATATGATGGCGCAACTGGAACAGCTGGTGCAGCTTATCGGCCAGTGCATGGCGCAATTTGCGCCTAAATCACCGCCGCGACTCGCTAACAGCGAGCGGTTAACCAGCCACTGTGAGGAGATCCGCGAGTGTGTGCTGTCTTTCTCGCAAATGTGCGGGCTGTTCCTTCCGCATGACGGGCAGGAAACCGAATACCGTTTTGCGATGGGCAAAATGCCGGATGAAATGCGTGAACTCTGCGTGCGGTTGTTCAAACTGACGGATACGCTGCGGGCGCTGGCGGAGTATATGCTTAACGATCTCAGCGAGAAAACCGGCAAGCATGATGTGGTGCGGGTCTATCAGGCTCTGCTGAAAATGAGTCGCCAGCAGGGCTACCTTGAGTCTATGAGTAAACTGTGGCGATTGGCGGCGATGGAAAAATCGTCGAACGCGCCGGTTTCCAAATGGATCACGCGGGAAATGCGCGATAACCAGCCGCATCTTCACCTACACTGCGCGGGCATTCGCGTCTGCGATCAGCTTGAAAGGCTGCTGTGGGGGAAGGTCTCGCACATTGTGATGACCTCGGCCACGCTGCGCTCGCTGAACAGTTTTTCTCGTATACAGGAGCTTTCTGGCCTCAGCGAGCAGGAGGGAGATACCTTCATCGCGCTGGATTCGCCGTTCAACCACCGCGAGCAGGGGCGTCTGGTGATTCCCAAAATGCGTTATGAGCCGCTGATGGAATCGGAAGCGCAGCATATTGCTGAAATGGCACAGTTTTTCCGAGCGGAGTTAAAACAGGATAAGCATAAAGGGATGCTGATGCTGTTTGCCAGCCAGCGTGCGATGCAGCTCTTTCTGACGCAGGTGACCGATTTGCGCCTGATGCTGCTGGTGCAGGGAGATAAGCCGCGCTACAGGCTGGTCGAGCTACACCGTCAGCGGGTACAGGAAGGTCAGACTAGCGTGCTGATTGGTTTGCAGTCCTTTGCGGAAGGGTTGGATCTGAAAGGGGAACTCCTTTCTCAGGTGCATATCCATAAAATTGCGTTTCCGCCTATCGACAGCCCGGTCATTCTGACGGAAGGCGAATGGTTAAAAAGCCTCAAACGGCATCCGTTTATCGTACAAAGCTTACCTAGCGCCTCGTTTAACCTCATCCAGCAGGTTGGACGCCTTATTCGTAGCCATGACTGCTTTGGTGAAATTGTCATTTACGATCGTCGCCTGTTGACCAAAGGCTATGGCGCACAGCTGCTGGCGGCGCTGCCCGTCTTCCCGATTGAACAACGGGATATGCCATAACAAATTCTTCTATATCCGTCCCCCGAATAAGGGGGTAATTAGTCCCTATTTAGCGCTATATTTTTTTATTCTTATTTGTTAGATTTGTCTCGGAACAGCAAGGATGCCGTTAATACGTGTGACAAAGTATGTCATTAGGTAGTGCGGTTTTTATCAACCAAGGACTGGTAGCATGATGAAAATTAACGCAGTGAATAAAAACTCCTTCCTTTTCAAAAATGAATGCCGTCTGGCATCCGTTCTTCTTGCTGTCCATCTCAATACCAATAATAAAAATTAGTCACCGTGACTTTATTATTTATCATTTGATAATAACGAAAATAATTGGCGTTCTTTCTTAATTATTTCCTTATAGAGATAATTTTTATTTATATGCGTTTTTTGGATATAAATATTTTTAGTGAGCGTTATCTACCCAGGAAACGATTAGACCGCGGCTATGTGCGGTACATGCAATACCTCGATTGCATGAAGGGATTTAGGATTCTGATCATCCCGATCAGACTTATGGAGAAGAAAAGATGGCTTTACGAGATGAAGATAAGGATACCGCTGAATCGGCATTGCATGCAGCGGGTACGGGATATAGTGATGTGTACGACCTGTATAATTACCACTCCCGTGGCGATGGACAGCTTAATGGCAAACCTTCGTTCACAAGCGATCTGGCAGCTAAGGAAATTGTCCGCGACGGTCTGACCTGGAATGGCACGAACGTATTCGGTAAATCCGCTAATTTGACCTATTCGTTCTTACAGAACGTGCGGTCTATCCCTTCTGGCGATCAGGGTTTTGTGAAATTCAGCGCAGCTCAGGAACAACAAGCCAAACTGTCTCTGCAATCGTGGTCAGATGTCGCTAATATCACGTTTACTCAGGTTAGCGCTACCCAAAAAGCTACCATCACCTTTGGTAACTACACCCGTGATTCAAGTGGCCGGATGGACTACGATACCCAGGCTTACGCTTATATGCCGGGTAACCACTCGGCAGCGGGCAGCGCCTGGTTTAACTACAACTCCGACACAGTGCGTAATCCGGCGACGGAATACGGCAAGCAGACGCTGACGCATGAAATCGGTCATGCGCTGGGTCTGAATCACCCGGGTTCTTACAATGCGGGCGAAGGCAATCCGACCTACCGCGATGTAACCTACGCGGAAGATACACGCCAGTTCAGCCTGATGAGCTACTGGAGTGAGCAAAACACTGGAGGCGATTTCCAGGGTCACTATGCTGCGGGTCCGCTGATTGATGATATCACGGCAATCCAATATCTGTACGGTGCAAACATGAACACGCGTACCGGTGACACGGTATATGGTTTCAACTCCAATACCGGCCGTGATTTCTATTCAGCGAATAGCAATAGTGACAAATTGATCTTCTCCGTTTGGGATGCGGGCGGTACGGATACGTTTGATTTCTCTGGTTACAGAAACGATCAGCGTATCAACCTGAATGAAGGCGGCTTCTCTGATGTTGGCGGCCTGAAAGGTAACGTCTCTATCGCTCACGGCGTCACGATCGAAAACGCCATTGGCGGCTCTGGCAATGATATTATTATCGGCAATGACGCGAATAATATCCTGAACGGTGGCGCGGGTAATGACGTTATTTACGGCGGCGGCGGTGCAGATACGCTGACGGGCGGTGCGGGCAAAGATATTTTTGTCTATGCCAGCGCCAGCGATTCTTCCTATAAGAACGGCTATGACACCATCACTGATTTCCAACGCGGTATCGACAAAATCGATCTGTCAGCGTTGAATCAAAAAGGTGATTTGCAGTTCGTCAATTCATTCACCGGACTCGGTAATGAAGCATTGCTTAACTGGAATGCAGAGAGCAATACCACCGATCTGTGGCTGAACTTTGCGGGTCAGACCACACCAGACTTTGTTGTACATATTGTTGGTCAGCCTTCAGCGGCAACCGATTTTATCGTGTGATGTAGCAAGGACGGGGTAATCCCCGTCCTTTTCTGTTATCGACTTGGGGCCACTATGAAAAAGTTAATCATCGCGGCGCTGTTAAGTGCAATAAGCGGAGGATGTATGGCGAGTAGTTTGAAGTTGCCTTCAGCAAGTGAGCTAAGCGGCGTATGGCAATTGCGTGGCGGGGAACAGCAGTGTGAGGTTGTGCTGCACAATACGCCGTTAGTGGATAACACCTGGCGTCTTGAGGGGGATGCGCCGTGCTTAAAAGCGCTGCTGCCGGATGTGCCTGCTGGATGGCGGCCGACGCCAGACGGTATCACGCTGACGAAAGAACAGGGCCAGTCCGTGGCGTTCTTTAGCAAGGAAAAAGAGGGCTATACGCTGATATTGCCTGATGGCAGTGCACGTACGTTGCAGAAACAGCCCTGACAGGAGAGGCAAACGCAGTGAGTCAACTAGCAAATAAGGAACGTTCGTTGTTGAGTATACTGCGTCCTTTCCGGCGCAGCTTTTGGAGCATTGGGATTTTCAGCGCCATCGTTAATCTACTGATGCTGTCGCCTTCGATTTATATGCTTCAGGTTTACGATCGCGTACTGGCTTCAGGGAATGGCACCACGTTGTTGATGCTCACCCTGCTGATTGCCGGTCTGGGAATATTCATGGCGGCACTCGAATGGGTGCGAAGCCTGGTGGTCGTAAGGCTCGGTACCCGTATCGATCTACAGCTGAATCAGCAGGTCTTCAACGCCGCATTTGAGCGCAATCTGGAAGCTGGCGAGGCCAAAGCGGGTCAGGCGCTGAACGATCTTACGCTACTGCGGCAGTTTATTACAGGCAACTCATTGTTTGCCTTCTTCGATATTCCCTGGTTTCCCTTCTTTTTATTAGTGCTGTTTCTGATCCATCCGGTTCTCGGCCTGTTGGCGTTGGGAGGAACAGTGGTGCTGGTGCTGCTGGCATGGCTGAATCAGTATCTCACCACGTCGCCTTTGGAAGAGGCAAACCATGAAGCGCTACAGGCGACCCATCTTGCGGATACGCAGCTGCGTAATGCTGAAGTCATTGAATCGATGGGAATGCTGCCTAATTTGCGCCGCCGTTGGTTGGGGCAACACTACCGTTTTATTACGCTGCAAAATCTGGCGAGCGAACGGGCAGCAGTTGTCGGGGCTGCATCAAAACATGCGCGCATTTTTCTGCAATCGCTGATGCTCGGCGTGGGGGCCATGCTAGCGATTAAGGGCGAAATCACACCGGGGATGATGATTGCAGGATCAATTCTTGTCGGGCGCGTGTTGAGCCCTATCGATCAGTTTATCGGTATTTGGAAACCGCTGAGCAGCGCGCGGCAGGCCTGGTATCGACTCAGCCGTATCATGACGGCTTATCCGCCCAAGGCGGAGGCGATGGCGCTGCCTGCGCCAGTTGGCCAGCTTAGCGTCGAGAATGTGTTATTGCAGACGCCGCAAGGGGCATCAAGATTGCAGGATATCCATTTCTCGCTTCAGGCGGGAGAAACGCTGGCGATTCTGGGCGCATCGGGTTCGGGTAAATCCACGCTGGCACGTCTGCTGGTTGCGACGCAAACACCGACGCGTGGCAAGGTTCGATTGGATGGAGCCGATCTCAGTCAGGTAGATAAAACGGCATTTGGCCCGGCAATGGGCTATCTGCCACAGGATGTGCAGCTCTTTAAAGGCACGCTGGCGGAGAATATTGCCCGCTTTGGCGAGCATGATGCGGAAAAGATTGTCGCAGCGGCGAAGCTGGCTGGCGTCCACGAAATGATTCTGAGCCAACCGCAGGGATATGACACGCCGCTTGGCGCTGACGGCAACGGGCTGTCGGGCGGGCAACGGCAGCGTATCGCTCTGGCGCGTGCGGTGTATGGCGATCCCTGCCTGCTGGTACTCGATGAACCAAATTCCAGCCTCGATAACGAAGGCGAAATAGCGCTGGCGCAGGCGATCTCGCATCTTCAGAAGCGGGGAGCGACGGTGGTACTGATTACGCATCGTCCTGCATTAACCACGCTGGCACATAAGATTCTGGTGCTCAATCAGGGTAAGCAACAGCGATTTGGGCCTGCACGCGATATTCTGAACGAATTGCAGCCGCGTCGTGCCGCCAATCAAGCACAAATGACACCTGCTGCCGCTGTTCAACAGTAACAGGGAATGACGAATACAGGGAAAGACATGTCCGCATCAGAAATAAGTGAAGAGAGTATGAACCAGACGGCGCGGCGCGATGAAAAACGTGCTGTGCGTCTGGGGTGGTTGCTGGTGCTCGCCGGGTTCGGCGGTTTTCTCCTGTGGGCACTGTTTGCTCCGCTGGACAAGGGCGTCATGGTGAATGGCAGCGTCGTGATTTCCGGTAACCGCAAGGTTGTGCAGCACAATCAGGGCGGCATCGTCGATAAAATCCAGGTGAAAGATGGCGACAGGGTCGAGGCCGGTCAGATTCTGCTAACGCTGAATGAGGTCGATGCGCGTTCGGCGAGTGAAGGGCTGGATGGTCAGTATTTACAGCTGGTGGCGCGTGAAGGTCGTCTGCTTGCCGAGCAGCAGCGGCTGAGTGACATGGTGATGACGCCTCGCCTGCAACCGCTAGCGGAAAAACCGGAGATGCGCGTGATTACGGCATTACAGCGTGATTTACTGCACAGCCGTCAGCAGTCGCTCAAGCTTGAAGCGGAAGGAATGCGCTCAAGTATCGCGGGGATGGAGGCGTCGCTCAGCGCCCAGCGTCAGGTGATGTCCAGTAAGCAGAAACAGCGGGAAACGCTGGAACAACAGCTGCAAGGGCTGCGCTCACTGGCGGCGGAAAATTATGTCCCGCGCAACAAAATGCTGGAGAACGAACGTCTGCTGGCGCAGCTTAACGGCGATATTGCCCAGTTGGCAGGGGATATTAATCGTACCCGTCGTGATATTGAACAACAAACGCTGCTGATCGCCCAGCGCCAGCAGGAATACGACAAAGAAGTGAACAGCGAGCTGGCGGACGTGCGGGCACTGCTGAGCGATGTGGGTAGCAAGAAGGAAAAAGCCGATTTCAATCTGGCGAATATTCAGATGCGCGCACCCGTTTCCGGCACGGTGGTCGGGCTGAAAGTGTTTACGGAAGGCGGTGTGATCGCGCCGGGGCAAACGCTTCTGGAGATTGTGCCGGACGATCAGCCTCTCTTGGTGGATGCGCGCCTGCCCGTTGAGCTGGTGGACAAGGTCTGGCCAGGGTTATCCGTCGAGCTTCAGTTCGTCGCGTTTAACCAGAGCACGACACCGCGCGTGGCGGGAACGGTCGAGCTGCTGTCCGCCGACCGCCTGCTGGATGAGCGAGACGGTTCACCTTATTACAGCCTGCGTGTTCAGGTGGATGAGGCCGGGAAACGGGCGCTGGAGGGGCTGGAAGTCAAACCCGGTATGCCGGTTCAAGGATTTGTTCGTACCGGAGAGCGGTCGTTCGTCAATTATCTCTTTAAGCCTTTAATGGATCGCCTGCATCTGGCATTAACGGAAGAATAATCATGCAAAGGATCGCGATAATCGTGCTGTTTGGGCTGCTTTCTTCGGGGGCCAACGCATTAGGGCTGCTTGATGCCTGGGAATTGGCGCTGCGTAACGACGCTCAGTTTCGCGCGGCGGGGTTTGAGCATGCGGCAGGTCAGGAAGAGGAGACGATAGGGCGTGCCAACCTGCTTCCCAATCTCCAGTATGGCTATAACGCTAACCGCAGCCACTCCAAAGTCACCCAAACGGATAGCTTCACGGGTAACACGCTAAAACGTGATTACGACAGCTATACGTCAACGCTGTCGCTGCGCCAGCCGCTGCTGGACTATGCGGCCTGGGCGCGTTATCAGCAGGGCGTTGCCCGCACACTGATGGCCGATCAGCGTTTTCGCGATCGCAGTCAGGATTTGATGGTGCGGCTATATCAAGCCTGGAGCAGCGCGCTGCTGGCGCAGGAAAAGCTGCAATTGCTGGATGCACAGCAGCGGGCGTATCAGGAACAGCTAGTGCTGAATAAACGCCTGTTGTTGGCGGGCGAAGGCACGTTAACGGATGTGCGGGAAACGGAAGCGCGTTTTACGCTGATCGAAGCGCAGCGTATTGAGCAGCAGGACAATCTGGATGCCGCGATCACCGATCTGGAAAATATGACGGGGACGGCGCTGGATATCACGACGCTGTATCCTCTGGCGCTCACTCAACTGCCGTCTGCGGAATCAGGTAAGCAGACGCTGGCACAGTGGCGCGATCTTGCCGTTCAGCACAATGCCAAACTGGCGACGCAGCGTGAAGGGCTGGCGGTCAGCCGCTATGAAATTGAACGCAGCCGCGCCGGGCATTTACCCACGCTGTCGCTGGTGGCATCGTCGCGTAATAGCCGTTCCGAAAGCGAATACAACTACAACCAGAAATACGATACGCAGAGCGTCGGTTTGCAGCTGAATGTCCCGCTTTACGCTGGTGGCTCTGTCTCCGCATCTATGCGGCAGGCGGCGGCAGAATATCAGCAAAGCCAGGCGGAGCTGGACGATCAAACCAAGAAAACGTTGGCCGAATTGAAAAAGTACTACAACCTGTACAATAACGGGTCGGCGAAAATTAAGGCCTGGCAAATGACGGCCTCGTCGGCGCAAGAAGCGGTCAACGCCACGCGGCTGAGTGTTGCAGGCGGAGAACGTATCAATCTGGATATTCTGCTGGCCGAACAGGATTGGTATAACGCCCGGCGAGAGCTGGCGGAAGCGAAATACAGCTGGCTTCAGGCGTGGCTATTACTGCGCTATACCGCGGGTACGCTGAACGAGAAAGATATTCTGGAGCTGGCGGCCTGGTTTCAGCCTGCAACAGCGTCATTTGCCAACAACAAGACCATTCGCCAATAACAAGACCATCAGACACTAAAACAGATGATAAAAATCATATGCGGATAGTCGGTTATGATTTTTATCACCATAGAAGTCTACACACGTGTAACGTGAAGTATGGAAAGTAGAAAGGGATGACGAATAGAAATGGTTCGATTTTGTGTGATATCGCGCCTTAGTAATACTTAAACTCCTTTAAAATCATAAAACCCCCGCATTTTGCATAATGGCCTCCATTCTTATCAGGAGGCTTTATCGTGAAAAAAATCAAAAAACCGCGTCTTACCGGCTGGATTGTGACATCCGCTTTGCTCTTTGCTGTTATCGGGCTGATTTCACCGCAACAGCTTCCCGTCACCGTCTATAAGCTCTCGCTTATTTCACTCGCGGCGGTATTAGGTTATTGGCTGGATCGCTCGCTGTTTCCTAAAGCGCGCCCTGGTTTGTTCCTTGAACAAAGTGATGAACCTGTACCGCGTGGACGCTTCCCGGTTCGGGACGGCCACCACACCGTATTTGCCGCCGCGATGTTACGACGTGCGCTGATTGTGTCAGCCGTTTGCATCGGCGTAGCGATGGGGTTGTGATATGCGACACCTTCTCATCACGCTGCTTTTTAGCCCGATGCTTTTTAGCGCGACGGTCTGCGCCGACACGATCCCTCGTGCCGCGCAGGCGTACCGCAGTGATGTGATCCGCAGCGCACGGTTGGATTGGGGCATGAATGCCCCGATTGCTGACTTTGCGGCGCAGTTGCATCAGGAAAGCGGCTGGAATCCTCGGGCTGTTTCACCCGTCGGTGCGCAGGGGCTGGCGCAGTTTATGCCGACCACCGCCGACTGGTTTAGCGGTATCGTCCCTGAACTTCGGGCTAATCAACCGTTTAATCCCGCCTGGGCTATCCGCGCTCTGACGGGCTACGACCGCTGGCTGTGGACGCGTATCAGCGCCAGCAACGACTGCGAACGCATGGCAATGACCTTGTCGTCCTACAACGGCGGGCTTGGCTGGTTACAGCGTGATAAGCAACGCGCGAAGATCGCCGAGAAGGACATACTCCGCTGGTTTGGTCATGTGGAAACCGTCAATGCCGGACGCAGTGCCGCCAACTGGCGTGAAAATCGCCATTATCCCGACCGCATTTTGCATCAACTGGCACCACGGTATTTGAGCTGGGGGAGGGCGAGCTGTGTGGAATAGTCTGTTTCTCAATAGCCTGAAATCCTTTCTTTCTCCACGCGTAGTCGCCGTCCTGCTTGTCGTGGTGTTGCTACTCGCGGTCTATCTGACTGGCCGCAATCAGGGTTATCAACTGGCACAGGCACTGGGGGATGCCGAGCTGGCGAAACAGCAGGCAGCATTCAACTTGCTACAACAGCAGCAGGCCGAAACCCAGAACCAGCTACTCCGTGCGGCGGCGGAGCAATACCAGCAGCAGGTAGAGCGTGGGAATCAACTCGAACAGCGCTATGTCGCAGCACGTCAAAAACTGGCGGCGGATAACGCCGCTCTGCAACGGAAAATCGACCATGTTACTCAGCAATACATTGACGAAAAAGGCAAAGTTCAGCCTGTGCAGTGCGTGTTTACTCGTGGCTTCGTGCAGCACTACAACGCCGCTTTCGGTCTGTCCGCCGACGGTGCCTCAGACATTACCGCCGCTGCCCGCCGCACTGGCGCAGCGTCCGGTTTCGGCGCAACCGCTAACGCCGAATTACAGCCTTCAGACGTCTCCCAGCGCGATATTCTCGCCAACATCAGCGACAACGGAGAGCGCTATCAGGCGCTGAGTGCGCAGGTTAACGCGCTGCTGGATTACATCGAAGCGCTACAACAGGCAGGGGAGGTAACACATGAAGATTGAAGTGGAATTCTGGTCGCTGGTCGGCCTGCTATTGTCGTTTATGAGTTTCCTGTTTGCTGCCGGACGGATTCTGCTCACTCAGATTGAAAAGCGACTGAACGAGCGTTTTGCCGCCCTGGAAAATGCACGTCAGAAGAGCGAGCAAGGCTGGACGCGACTGGAGCGCGAGTTTCTGGAGTTTCGCGCTGATTTACCGTTGATCTACGTGCGACGTGAGGATTACATCCGTGGTCAGACGGTCATCGAAGCCAAGCTGGATGCGCTTTATAACAAGCTGGAGCTAGTGCAGCAGCGGTATTCAGGAGGCAATCATGGCTGATACGCCGCGTATCCGACAGGAATCGATGCGTTGGCACTTGCTTATCGCATTAAATAAAACGCGGCCTTACACCGCGAATGAAATGTTCCTGCTAGCGCTGATGCAGCGGCTGTATGCCGATGCCTCAGAGCCGGAGCTGCGTCACGCACTGGATTATCTGGCCGATCGCAAGATGGCGGTATTGACCAAGGAGGTGGGCGGCGTCTGGCTGGCGAATCTTACCCGCCTTGGTGTGGATGTCGTGGAATATGCGGTTGACTGTATGGTTGGCATCGCCCGGCCAGAAAAATATTGGGATCGGTAATCCCATCGCATGGGTTTCTCTTCTGTCTTTGCGCGTTATCAGTATCGTCATATTTCTTTGCGCCAGCACGGTTGTGTTGGCGTTTTTTTTATCGAAATAATTTTTATTTTTCAGTGTTTTATCCGTATTTTTTTCAAATACATCACTTCGCTGTTTTTTCTAAAACAGATTAAAAGCCGCAGCCAATCATTATCCGGATACTAGCGCCATCAACACGATGTGCCACCAAAACAGTGCGCCATTAACACAGCGGGTGAACGGATATGAATACCAGACCAATTATCGATGCGGTGATAGCCCGCCTCCAGCAGCACTTACCGGCACGGCGGATTGCGTCCTGCCCAGAAAACATTCTGCTTGGACCCGATCTCCTGACACCTGGCGATGTACTGGTGGGGTATCGCGGTTCCGAATTTTCCGCACCGGAAGATGCAGATTCTCCGGTTCAGACGCAGCGACCACAGCTGATGGTTGCCGTGCTGCTGCCGGCGCTGGATGGCGAAGACGGCGTGCTGGCCACGCTCGATATCGTCCGTCAGGCGCTGGGAGGATACCGACTGCCTGACTGTCATCGCGGTATTCGGCTAGTACGCGACCGCTACGTTGGTTACACCGAAGGACGCTGGCATTACGCCATTGATTGCACCATAGAAACCCTTTTTATCGAAGACCGCGAGCAGACGGATGGTCCGCTGCTTACCACGGTTAATTATGAGGAGAAAGACGCATGAAATACCGCTACACCGGCCCCGCCAGCGGCGTCACGCTGGCAGATGGTCAGGAAGTTCTGCTTTGGCCCGCTCAGGTGACTGAACTGCCGGCAGATCATGAGTACGTGAAAACGCTGATCGCGCTGGGCTATTTGCTGCCTGTCGCGGATCAGGTTCTGGCTGATAGCGCAACGGAGGTGACCCTTGGCCGCTAATTATTTACATGGTGTAGAAACAATTGAAGTTGAAACCGGTGCTCGTCCGGTGAAAACCGTCAAATCTGCGGTGATTGGGCTGATTGGTACGGCGCCGCAGGGTGCGGTAGATGACGTTACGCTGTGCCTGTCCGAAAAAGACGCGGCACAGTTTGGTAGCCAGTTCGGCGGCTATACCATCCCGCAGGCGCTGGATGCAATTTACGATCATGGTGCGGGTACGGTTCTGGTCATTAACGTGCTGGATCCGGCGAAACACAAATCGTCTGTGAGCGCAGAAAAAGTCACTTTTGACAAAGCGACCGGTACGGCGCAACTGGCGAACCGTGTGGTTGCCAAGCTGGTGCTGACGGCGGCAGAAGGCGGTCAGCCGTTTGTCGAAGGTCAGGACTATACGCTGGATGCACAAACCGGCGTACTGAAAAATCTGGGTAAAAACATCGATGTTACCGCTGTGGTTAGCGCGTCTTATGACTTTGCTGATGTCACGAAAGTGACTGCCGCCGACATCATCGGCAGCATCAACGCCGCGGGCAAACGCACCGGTATGAAGCTGCTGAACGATACCTACAACCTGTACGGCTTCTTTGCCAAGATTCTGATTTCGCCGGTGTTCTGTACGCAAAATAGCGTAACGACCGAGCTGATTTCGCTGGCCGACAAGTTGGGCGCGATTGCCTATATCGATGCGCCAATCGGTACCACCTTTGCGCAGGCGCTGAGCGGCCGTGGCCCGGAAGGCACGATCAACTTCAACACCAGCTCTGAACGCGCTCGTCTGTGCTATCCGCACGTAAAAGTGTACGACGCGGAAACCAACAGCGAACGTCTGGAGCCGCTGTCGGCGCGTGCCGCGGGTTTGCGTGCCAAAGTCGATCTGGAGAAAGGTTTCTGGTGGTCGTCGTCCAATCAGGAAATCAAAGGGATCACCGGCGTAGAGCGCCAGCTGTCCGCGATGATTGACGATCCGCAGAGCGAAGTGAACCTGCTGAACGAGCAGGGCATCAGCACCATTTTCAACAGCTACGGCTCCGGCCTGCGCCTGTGGGGCAACCGCACCGCGGCCTGGCCAACCGTGACGCACATGAAGAACTTCGAAAACGTGCGTCGTACTGGCGATGTGATTAACGAATCCATCCGCTATTTCAGCCAGCAGTACATCGATATGCCGATCAATCAGGCGCTGATCGATGCGCTAGTGGAATCCGTTAACGCCTACGGTCGCAAACTGATCGGTGATGGCGCGCTGCTGGGCTTCAAATGCTGGTTCGATGCCGCGCGTAACGAACAAACCGAGCTGGCGGCAGGGCACCTGTTGCTTAACTACAAATTCACTCCGCCGCCGCCGCTTGAGCGTCTGACCTTTGAGACGGAGATCACCTCGGAATACCTGGTAACGCTGGAGGGCACTAACTGATGGCCGGGAAAATTGAAGTAAACCGCATTACCAACGCCAACATCTACATCAATGGCGCCAACCTACTGGGGCGTGCGCAGGAAATCAAGTTGCCGGATGTCTCCATGATCATGCAGGAGCACAAAGCGCTGGGTATGGTCGGCAAGATCGAACTGCCTGCGGGCTTCGACAAGCTGGAAGGTGAGATCAAGTGGAACTCCTTCTACCGCGAAGCAATGCTGGCGGCGGCGAACCCTTACCAGTCGCTGGCGCTGCAGTGTCGCTCCAGCGTGGAACGCTACGGCTCTCAAGGCCGTATCGAAGAAGTGCCGCTGGTGACGTACATGACCATCATGTTCAAAAAGAATCCGCTGGGCACGTTCAAACAGCACGAAAACCCGGATTTTAGCAGCGCGTTCAGCTGTACCTACATCAAGCAGGTGATGAACGGTGAAGACCTGCTGGAGCTGGATTACCTGTCCAACATCTTCATGGTGGGCGGCGTGGATCAACTGAACAGCTATCGCGCCAATATCGGCGGTTAATTTATCTTCCAGGCCCGCCAGTGGGGCGGGCGTTTCTATCAATCAGTGAGGTGACGATGTCAGCAAAAGTATTTGATATTATCGACTTGGAAAATAATATTCATTTCCAGTGCCGTGAGGATGTCTACATTTTGGATGCAGGAGAAGAAGCGGGTTTTACTTTACCCTATTCGAGTCGTGCTGGTGCAGACCCGTCATCGGCAGCACGTTTGATTTCTGGTCAGGTCGATCAAAGTGATGGTTCCTATTTAGATGACAATCAGAAAGCGGCCGGCTTCTTTCTGACTGATACGTCTTACCCTATGAGCGACTGCGTTGTTCGCTTCTTTGCGGAAGAAGAACTGCCGCGTTAATTATCTGTATTCACATTATCTTAATTCAAGGGGCTTCGGCCCCTTTCTTATGCCTGCCGCTTTCGTTTTCTAATTCACTTTAAAATCGTTATTCCTCGCCGCACGCGATACTGCTCCCGACATTTACTAAGGAGCCGTTATGCACACTGAAACCTATTCTCTGCAATTCCCTTACACCACCTCCGCCGGTCAACGCGTGGAGTCCATTTCGCTCAAGCGTCTGAAAGTCAAAGACATCAAAGCGGTGAAAAAAATCAGCGATGACCCAAGCAACTGGGACGACGCGCTGCTGTCGCGCATGACCGGTCTGGTGCCGGAAGACATCGATGAGATGGACGCGCAGGACTATATGGCGCTGCAAAAACGATTTCAGCAGCTACTTGGGTTGGATAACGCAGCCGGCGCTGCTGTGGAAAGCGCAGGCTCTGCTGGCGAGGTGGTTTCGCTTTCAGCCGAGTGAGATTGATGCGCTGGAACTGGACGACTTTGAACGCTGGCTGGATGAAGCCAGCGAACAGATAAAACGTGAGAACGGTGAGGAAAACTGATTACTGACAGGATTAATTAGGCCACCATCCACCCAACCCGGCCAGCGATAAGGATGCTGGCCGCTTTGCTCCCTCACCACGTGTCTTCCTCCCGCTTATCACCCGTCCTTTTCCTCGTTTTATCCCCGGTTTGTGATGGGGAAACCACACTGGAGCGGCGCAAGCCGCCGTCTCCGATCCGCCCCGCAAGGGGCTTTTCTGAATGAGAGTGAACCGTGGATATGCTTTTAAACGGTGTCATGCTGGGCAGGGCGTTTGGCGCCACGCTGGATGACACAAAAAAATCGCTGCAGCCACTTAGCGATAAACTCAAACAAGCTGAGGAGTGGCAGCGTCTGTTTAATCAGTCGCTGGAGCGTTTTGGCAATGTCAGTTTGCGTAGCACACAAGTGACGTCCCAACTGAGCCAGTCACTAGGTAAATTGGTAACCAATCAGGAACGGCTGGAGAGTATCCAGTCACGTCAGGAAACGCTACGTAGCCGTCGGGGTGAACTCGCCGAGGATTTTCAGACTAAGCGTGCGCAGTTTGATTCTGTCATGAAGCCGATTGTGGCGTCGGTCACACGCTATGCATCGTTTGAGGCGCAGTTGCGTGGCATCAGCGTTGCTCATGGGATATCGAGTGAGCAAGAAAAATTGATGGGGCAGAAACTGCGTCAATCTTCTCAACAGGTGAACCAAAAGCCAGATGCATTGCTCGGTAGTGCCGGGCAACTGCTTGCTTACGGCATGTCACCGGATCAGGCAACGGATGTTGCGGCAGTTGTAGGTAAAACGTCAACGGCCTCTGGCGCGGCGCTGTCCGATCTTACTGCACTTTCGGCCACGTTAGATGACGTGTTTAACCTGAAAGGTGCTAAGGCGCTGGAGGAATCCTTCTCCCGGATGCTAGCGGGCACTAAACAGGGTTTCTCCATGGCGTCGATGACGCAATACGCGACTGCGCTAGCTCCGGGGTTTACGGCGATGGGGGCGACGGGCAACCAGGCGTTGAGTCAGTTGGTTTCCAGCCTGAGCGCGACAAAAGGCGCGTATACAGAAGCGAATACGGCTGCCCGGCTGGAGAGTTTCATGAATTCGGTGGGACGAACTGACATTGCCGACAGCTACTACAACGCGGGCGTAGATTATAACGCGTCACTAAAAAGCTACATGAAAGGTGGGTATTCACAGTACGACGCTGCGGTTCAGATTAGTAACCGATTCATCGACAGCAAAGGCAGTCAATTCCAGCAACTGTGGGATAAGGCCAGTAAAGCGGGCAACGTAGACGCACAGCAAAGTTTAATGCAGCGCTACGGGTTGCAGGAGGTATTCCGTACGCCAGAATCCGTGAATCATGCGATGTTGATGAAGCAGAACTGGCAGAGCTATCAAGCGAATCAGCAGGTGATGAACAGCCCGGCAGCCACGCAAACGCTGGGTCTCGACTTCGCCCGGCAGAATGACACATTGACCGCGCGCTGGAACCGAATGACAACGTCGTTGCTGAATATTGCGCTCAATGTGGGTGAAGCGTTGACGCCAGTATTGGTTTCTCTGAGTGATGCGCTGATCCCCATTTTGGAGCAATTGGTGACCTGGACGGCAGCGAACCCTGAACTGGTTCGCGGGATCGTGATGGCCGTGGCCGGTTTCTTCGCGTTCAGAATGGCGTTGAGCGGGGCGAAGCTGGGGATTACCACACTGTTATCGCCTTTACTGAGCGTTTGGGAAGGTATTTTGCAGGTTCAGCGTGGCTGGCAGCTGTTCAATGCGGGATTAAGAACGACCGGGGTGTTGCAAGGTATTGGAGGGATCTTGAGCCGGCTGGTTGGTGGAGCCGGAACATTAGGGCGCATTCTTGGTGGCGTGTTACGTAGCGGCTTGATGATGGCGGGTCGAGCAGTATTGTCGCTGGGGATTATGTTGCTGACGACGCCATTGGGGTGGGTGATTATCGCAGTTGGTGCCGCACTAGTTGGAATAGTTGGTTTGGTTTACAAATATCGAGACCAAATCAGTTCATTCTTTAGTCGCCACTGGTCTGATATCAGTCAGAGAGCTAAAGCGTTTTGGGCCGATCTCAAAAATGGCACGTCTGGAGGCGTGGCGGGTGTTCTCGCTGTTCTGGTTGATTGGTCGCCATTTGGTACGTGGTATTCAACCTGGGCTAAAGATGTTAATGAGTTAGGAAATAAGTTACCTGAACGTTTAAGTGAGGTGGGGCGACTATGCATTGATGCGTTTGTGAAAGCATTGTCGAATGAATTTCCGAAAGTCTCTGGCACTTTTAACAAAATGGCGGAGTTTATTCCTGATGGCGTTAAAGACTTTCTGGGTATGGGTTCAAAAACGGTGTCTGTAGAAGCCAGCGGTCAACCTGTGGCTGCCAGTGCTGTAGCCACGCCAGTTCTAAAACCCACGTCGGTATCTGCATTGTCGCTAGAACCAACCCCGCAACAGCGTGTTGCACTGACACCAACTGTCGGTGGAGCGAAAGGTAAGTTAGTCACCGCAGCCCCTTCCGAACGTGTTCAGGTTGCTTTCTCACCCACCATTTATCTCAACGGCCAGAAGGCCGCGCCAACGCCTGAAATGACGAAGACGCTGACGCTTAGCATGAATGAACTGGAAAATATGTTGAACAAGCTGCTCACTCAGCGTGAGCGCAGGGGGTACGCCTGATGTTTGCGGTATTAGGAAATATTGAATTTAAAGTGACCGCCTACTGGGACGGCTTTAATACGTCATTCGGTGCAGATTATGCTGAGCATGGCCGCATTGAAGGCAAACCTGGCCTGCAGTTCATCGGTGCGAAGCTGGACGAGATTACTATTAGTCTGGTGTTTCACAAGCAGTACTGCACGCCCGATGCGGAGCTGAAGCGGTTGGCTGAGGCGATGCGGGCGCATCAGGCAATGGCGTTAGTCTTCGGCAATGGGGATTATCGTGGCTGGTTTGTGATTACGGCATTGACCTCGACCAGCCAGCATACTGACGCGAAGGGCAACGTATTGGCCATGAATGCCGAGCTGACGCTGCGAGAATATATTGGCGATCCGAAGAATCCGCTCAAACCGCCGGCGATAGAGACCCCTGTTCCTAACGTCAGTGCCATCACCACGGCGGTCCAGAAAGTGAGCAATTTTTCAGCTTCCCTACGCACGGCTGTCACGTATGCCAAGAAGGCACAGTCTGCCGTTAAGGCGGCGAGAACCACCGTTCAAATTGTAAAACGGATGAAGAACAACCCCGAAACTGCGCTGTTGCAAATTCCCGGACTGCTAACGCAAGTCGGGAATGTATTGACGCCGTTAAGTGAGGTGGAACCGGCGTTTAAAAAAGCGGCAGAGGCCATATCTGATACGGCGGTTCAGGCAGAGAAGATGATGCCTGAAATTACAGCGGTTAATAAAGCGGCGAATGAAATGCTGAAGCAGGTCAAGCAAGTTGCCGCCTTGTTGCAGGGGGTCGACAGCAAAAATGTTATCGAGAAGCTGGAGGCCATCAGTAAACATGTTGAGGCCGCGAGCGACACCTTTAAAGGCGCTGAGCCTGCGCTGAGCAAACTGACGGCGGAAATCGTGAAGAGGGTTGAAGCATATGCACCTTGAACATATCACTACACAGGGCGAACGCTGGGATACCTTGTCCTACCTGTATTACGGCGATCCGCTCGGCTATCCGCGGATCATTGCGGCTAACCCGCATATCCCCATCGTGCCGCTGTTGCCATCGGGTGTGGTGGTGCTGATTCCGATTATTGAACAAGCAGAGGCCAGTAAAGCGAAGGACACCCCACCATGGCTGCGTTAACGGAAGAACTAACCCTGTCCTCTCCTGCGGTGTCGGAAGTACTGCAACCGGCGTTCACACTGTGGTATCTGCAAAAGGATATTACCAATGATATCGCACCGTATGTTACCAGCGTGACGTATACCGATAGCATCAAGAATGAATCGGATTCGATCGAGGTCAGGCTCGATGATACTGATGGCCGCTGGATGGATAAGTGGTATCCCGGTACGGGCGATACATTATCGCTCAAGCTAGGCTATCTCGGTGAAATGCTGTTTGACTGCGGTACTTTCTCGATTGATGAAATTGAGGTTAGTGCGCCGCCGAGCGAAGTAGTGATTCGCGGCGTCGCGACATCGGTCAATCGTGCGTTGCGAACCAAATCAAATCGCGGTTTTGAAGATACGACGTTAGCCGCGATTGCGACACGTATCGCGAAAAAGCATCAGTTGATGCTGGTAGGGAAGATTCAAATCATCAAGATCGATCGCGTTACGCAATATGCGGAAACCGATGTCGCTTTTCTAAAGCGGCTCGCCAGTGAATATGGCTATGTCGTGAAGGTGGTCAGCGACCAGCTGATTTTTTCCCATCTGGCGACGCTGCGCAATCAGGCGTCTGTTCGACAAATTAAGCCAACGGACGTCGCGCGTTTTTCACTGAGCGACACGATCAGTCACGTCTATAAAAATGCCAAGACGAAGTATCAGAAAGGGAGTGAAAAGAAACTGATGGTTTATGAAGCCAACGGTGGCGCGAACAACGAAATGAAGCCTGCCGGTGCTGAGACCAGTGCGGATACGTTGAAAGTTAACGTGCGCGCGGCGGATGCTTCTGGAGCGAGGATGAAAACGGATGCCGCATTGGATGCGCACAACGAAAAGCAACAAAAGGGGTCGATGACGCTGATGGGCAGCCCACAGTTGGCGGCGGGTAATAAAGTGGAGTTGGTGTCGTTCGGCCAACTTTCCGGCCATTGGTTGATCGAATCGGCTCGCCATGCTCTGGAACGTGGCAGTGGCTACACCACGGAGATTGGGTTGATTCGCGGGCCAATTACGGCGGGCAAGCGGAAATCGGACGGCGGAAAAACGTTGGTGACTTACCACCCGGATGGCAGCCAGACTACACAGACGGTCAAGAGTAAAAAGGATATAGGGTTATGAGTTTATCTCGTCGAATTGGCACGATAAGCGCGGTGGATGAGGTTCGTGTGATGGTGCGCGTTCGTTTACCGGAGTGTGACAATCTGCGTACGGCCTGGCTACCGGTATTACAGCGTAATACGCAGAATAATAAGGATTACTGGTTGCCGGATATTGGTGAACAGGTCGAGGTTCTGCTGGACGGCAACGGCGAAGATGGCCTGGTGCTAGGGGCGATTTACTCTACCACAGATGTGCCAACGCTGGCAGATAAGGACAAAAGGGCGGTAACGTTCGCTGACGGCGCGCATATTGAATACGATCGCCGGACGCATACGTTAACGATCAACGGCGGCGTGCAGCATATTGCGATTAGCAGCGGGACTGACGTGGTGGTTAACGCTCAGCGTGTCACTATTAATGCGCCAGAAACGACGGTGACTGGCAAGCTACTGGTGCAAGGGCAACTCACCTACGAGAGCGGGATGTCCGGTTCCGGCGGTGCCTGCCTCAGCGGTGATGTCAGTATCTCCGGCAACGTCAGTGCCAGCGGCAGCGTCATGGATGCTGGCGGCAACTCTAACCACCACTCGCACTAGCGTTTTCCTAAACCGCTTTAATATTCCTTCCTCTCACCGGGGGCGACAATAGCCCCCTATGAAAACTCAATCTGTTTTTTGGCAACCGGCGCTGCAACGTTCTGGCGACATCGTCGAAGGAACGGCAGATATCATGCAGGCGATTCACATCATCCTGCGGACACCCTGCGGCAGCGACCCACATCGGCCTGACTTTGGTAGCAATCTACATTTGTATCTCGATTATCCGATCGAACGTGCGATCCCGCATGTCGTTAGGGAATCGGTAGAAGCGATCAAACGATGGGAACCTCGCTGCCAGCTACTGGCGGTTAAACCTTCTGTGAATGGGGCTCACCTGACGCTGCACGTTAGCTGGAAAACCGCTAACGGCGCGACACAGACCACGGAGTTGTTATGGCGCTGACAGAACCCAATTTTATTGAACGCGATGCGGCGAAGATTACCGCCGAAATGATCGCGAAATATGAAGCTGATTCGGGGAAAACACTCTATCCGGCGCAGGCCGAACGCCTGCTGATTAACCTCTTTGCCTACCGGGAAACTTTATTGCGTAGTGCGGTTCAGGAAGCCGCCAAGCAGAACCTGGTTGCGTTTGCTCGTGCACCGATGCTGGATTATCTGGCAGAACTGGTCGGCGTCTACCGTTTGGCGGCGCAGCCAGCGCGCGCAGAGCTTCGCTTCACCCCTGAAACGCCGTTAGTCAGCGATCTGCTGATTCCTGCGGGCACTCGCGTTAGTGCGTCAGACAGCGTGATTTTCACCACTGACAGCGATGCGCTGCTGAGAGTGAATGGCAGCGGTGTCACCGTGCTGGCGACCTGTACCGAAAGTGGCGATGTGGGCAATAACTGGCTGCCTGCTCAGATCAGTACGCTGCTAGATGGGATTGGCGACAGCGATTTAAGCGTCATCAATATCACCAAAAGCAGCGGCGGTTCCGCCGAGGAAGATGACGATCGCCTGCGTGAACGTGTTCAACTGGCACCGGAATCGTTCAGTACGGCGGGATCGAAACTAGCGTATCGCTTCCATGCGATGCGAGCACACCAAAATATTGTCGATGTGGCGGTGATGTCGCCCGAACCGGGCGAAGTGGTGTTGTATCCGTTGCTCAGCACTGGCCTGCCGGACAGCAGCATGCTTTCGCTGGTGGAAAGTTTTTGCTCCGACGAACAGGTGCGCCCACTGACGGATTTTGTTTCCGCCAAATCACCCACGCAGGTGGATTACGCCATCAGCGCCAAATTGACGCTGTTTAACGGCGAACAGGCTGGCGTCGTTCAGGCCGCTGCAGAAAAAGCGGTGCAGGCCTGGGTTGAAACCCGTACTGCCACTCTGGGGCGCGATATTGTCCCAAGCCAGATTATCGCTACGTTATCCATTCCTGGCGTGTATCAGGTGGAGCTCGTTTCGCCGTCACTGATGGTGCTGGATGACAGTGAATGGGCGAACTGTACGGGCATCAATGTCAGCGTCGTCGGGGTGTCGAATGGCTGATTCACTGCAACTGCTGCCACCGCCGTTGGCGGCTGATGCCAGCTTTCGTTCGCTGGCGGAGTTGGCTGACCGCTTTGATGACATCGATCTGAATGCTTTGCTGATTTATCTGATCGATATCACTGACGGTAGCGTGTTGCCTTGGCTGGCAGAACAGTTCTCGTTGTTTGGTGACGGCTGGGAATTGGCTGAGTCGGATGACTCCAAACGTGCGCTGATCAAGGCCGCTATCGATCTGCATCGCAGCAAAGGTACGCCCTGGAGCATTAAAGAGATCATCCGCCGCTTTGGCTTCGGTGACAGTACGCTGATCGAGAACATTGGCCGCCTGAGCTACGACGGCGAAACCACCTACAACAACCTGTATGTGTACGGCGATAAAGCCGCGTGGGCGGTTTATCGCGTACTGCTAAAACAACCCATTACCAACGATCAGGCCAACATGCTGCGCAATACCATTGGGATGCTTGCTCCGGCGCGATGTCATCTGGCCAGCATCGAATATTGGGCCGTGCCTATCCGCTATAACCGGACAGCAACATACGACAGTAACTACAATCATGGGAGCGCTTGAACATGGCGAATTTGTCAGAGAACCCACTATGGGTTGACGGCATTTATCAAATAGAAACGTCAGATCCGGTCGCAGGTGGACCGGACGGTGTTTCAAACCGACAGGCTAAAGAATTGGCCAGTCGTACCAGCTACTTGAAAAAAGAGCAGGAAAAAATGGGCAGCGATCTGGCAACACACGCCGTCGCCGCCGATCCGCATCCGCAATATGCACCGAAGGCGAGCCCTACCTTCACCGGCACACCGAAAGCGCCAGCACCTGCAACTGACAGCAATAGTCAGCAGGTGGCGACGACGGCATTTGTGCGCTCGGTCGGCGCGACGAAACTGGCGAAAGACCAAAACGGTGCGGATATTCAGGATAGAGAACTATTTAACCGCAACCTGGGCTCATCGCGTGCATACAGCTCCTCGATCCCCATCGGAGGAAGTGCCGGTTTATGGACAACCTCTGAGTTTATTGGCTGGTTAGAAAGTCAGGGCGCCTTTATTCATGCTTATTGGGTGTGTCGTGGTTCGTGGTCGTACACCCACAATAAAATCATCTCTGATACAGAGTGTGGTCAGATACCACTGGCTGGCTCTGTTGTTGAGGTTATGGGGCAAAACGGTGCCACGACAATCAGGGTGACAACACCGTCAACCGCGCCAGGTGGGCTTAGCGACTCAGCGAATGCACAATTTACTTATATCTATAACGGGTTTGATTATTCTCCCGGTTGGAGACGTGATTACAATACGAAGAATAAACCGACAGCAGCCGATATTGGTGCGTTATCAGAGAAGGCCGTTGCTCAGGCGGCGGCAAAGTTGGCGACTCCGCGTACGATCAACGGGGTACCGTTTGACGGCACGGCTAATATTACGCTGACTCCCGCAAACCTCGGTTTAACCGAAACCGTGAATCTTGCTGCTGCGGCATTACCAAAAGCCGGCGGCGTTATGTCAGGCGGCGTTCGTTTAGGCGGTAATCTCGACCTGCCTGTGGAAACACGCATTACAGGAATGTTCCCGGATAATACCTATCGTGAAATGCTCTGGCTTGCATCTGACAAAACTATTCAGGTTGGTGATATAAATAGTGAGATTGCTATTAGAACGAAAGGCTCACTCAATATTTTAGTGAAGGATAAATGGCACCAGGGATACCATACAGGGTTTAAACCGACTGCAGCTGATGTTGGCGCTATAACAAAATCAGATGCTGACAATAATTATGTTCGTCAGGGTTCATTGGGCGTTATTTATAAAAACGATGACCTTGCATGGAATAGTCCGACAGGTGCCTACCTGAAAGATAATGGAGGCTATTCATCTCTTATCTGGCATATGGGATTAAATACGGGTTCTGCATCTTCAGCCCAATTTCATTTCGGTTATTCAAATAGTGGTTTGATGTATCGGAGTTCCCGTGACAATAGCGGTTTTGAAAAACCATGGGCGCGTATTTATAGCGATCAGGATAAACCGACGGCTGCTGAAATTGGGGCATTATCTCTCAATGAAGTTGTTGGTATCCCTATGCCCTGGCCACAGATAACCGCTCCTTCTGGTTGGCTAAAGTGTAACGGGCAGGCTTTTGATAAAAATATCTATCCACTTTTAGCACAGGCTTATCCATCAGGAAGATTGCCCGATCTTCGTGGTGAGTTTATTCGTGGCTGGGATGATGGGCGCGGAGTGGATATGGGCCGTGGATTATTTTCAGAACAGAGTGATGCAATCAGAAATATAACGGGAAGTCTCCTTTACGGGCATGATGCTGATGTTACTGCACCGACTAAAAACTCTTCATCGGGGGCTATGTATTACGATTTAAATGAGAAGCTCTACGACAGAGATAATTACTTAACCCTTACTAATAACACGGTGACAAATTCATGGTACCCCGCGAAATTGGATGCCTCCCGTGTTGTACCAACGGCAAACGAAAACCGTCCTCGCAATATCGCATTTAACTACATCGTGAGAGCAGCATAATGAAAAATTATTCTATTGAAGTGAAAGCAGCAAAAATGAATGAATCAGGGTTCAGCGCTCAGGCGGGTTGGATTACTGTTTATCAGGTTCATCCAGTCAGCCGAGAATATATCGGCGCTAATTATGAATATTTGCCGGTTGGCGTGGGTATTCCTGCTGATAGCTACATTGATGTTCCTGAAATTCCTCCTGCTGATTTGGCATTGCGCCGTTCTAATGATGGCTTGAAATGGGAACATGTACTGGATTATCGCGATCAGAGCGTTTACAGCAAAGAAACCCGGCAGGTACAGGTGGTGACACAGTTAGGTGAACTGCCAGGTAACATGACGCTATTAAAACCCGCGACGGAGTTTGACAAGTGGGATGGAAACACATGGGTCACTGATGTTGATGCGCAACGTGCAGCAGCCGTCAAAATAGCACAACAGGAACTGGCATCACGTAAAACTGTCGCATCGTCACGCATTAATGAACTGACGTATGCAATTAATTTGGATATTGCGACAGACGAAGAGAAAACAGCGCTGGTAGAGTGGAAAAAATACGTTGTATTGCTAAGTCGTATTGATATTTATTCAGTGGATATTAGTTGGCCAAACTCGCCAAATCTATAACTTACCTGTTATCGATATTTATTATATTCGAAAGAAAAGATATAACCTTGATTATAATTATGCGAGAGCTTATTAATGGCTAATTTATCAGAGAACCCACAATGGGTTGACGGCATTTATCAAATCGAAATGTCCGATCCGGTCGTCGGTGGGCCGGATGGCGTCTCAAATCGACAGGCTAAAGAATTAGCCAACCGTACCAGTTATTTGAAAAAAGAACAGGAAAAAACGGGCAGCGATCTGGCGACACATGTCGCCACCGCCGATCCGCATACGCAATATGCACCGAAGGCGAACCCAACCTTCACTGGCATGCCAAAAGCGCCAATGCCAGCAGCAGACAGCAATAGCCAGCAGGTTGCAACTACAGCGTTTGTGCGCTCAGTCGGCGCGACGAAATTGGATAAAGACCAAAATGGTGCGGATATTCTTGATAGAGAGCTGTTCAACCGTAATCTGGGGTCATCACGTGCATACAGTTCCTCGATCCCGATTGGCGGCAGTGCCGGTTTATGGACAACGGCTGAGTTTACTGACTGGTTAGAAAGTCAGGGCGCTTTTGTACATGCCTATTGGGTTTGTCGTGGCTCGTGGTCATACTCCCACAATAAAATTATCTCTGATACCGGGTGTGGTCAGATACCATTGGCTGGCTCCGTTGTTGAGGTTATGGGGCAACACGCTGCAATGACAATCAGGGTGACGACGCCTTCAACAACGCCAAATGGGCTGAGCGATTCCGCTAATGCGCAATTTACTTATGTCTATAACGGCTTTGATTATTCTCCTGGCTGGCGACGTGATTACAATACGAAGAATAAACCGACTGCGGCTGATATTGGGGCATTACCCGAGAAGGCGGTTGCTCAGGCGGCGGCAAAACTTGCAACCCCCCGTACTATCAACGGCGTGCCGTTTGACGGTACCGCTAATATTGCGCTGACTACGGCCCACCTCGGTTTGGGGGAAACGGTAGATCTTGCTGCTGGTGCTTTGTCAAAAGCCAAAAACGGTGCGGATATTTCCGACAAAACAGCATTTTACAGTAACGTGTCATTACGTGGAACGCTGGGTAACGGTATGGCATTCGCCAACTGTGATAGAGCAGGTGACTATGTTGTGATGATAACCGATCCCAATACTGTTTCTGATATGCCGACGTATAAAGGTCAGAAACTGTATGGATACGGTGTACTACATATCTCTCGGCGCGATAATTTTGTCGGACAAGAATACATCAATCATAGTGGAGACTATGCCTGGCGACAGAAATGGGATGATGGTGTTTATGCGCCGTGGGTGATTGCACTAAGTTCATCTCGCGTACCGACAGCAACCGATGTAGGGGCATATACCAAAGCAGAGACAGATACCCATGTCGCCGCTGCAATTACAACCGCTAATAATGCCGCAACGGAAGCCGCGAGTGCCAACGCTAACGCTAATGGTCGCGTACCGTCCGTGCGCAAGGTGAACGGTAAAGCATTGACAGCAGATATCACGTTAACGGCGGATGATGTCGGCGCTATGCCTGCAAATTCATCTGGTACGAGAATATGGGTCTCAGGTGAATACACTCCTGTAATAAACACACCAATCGTGGTATCTCATGGACTGGTTAATATCAATCCTTTGCACTGTCGTTGCGATGTTTTGGTTAAATGTATTGTTGCTGAAGGTGAATACCGTGTAGGCGATTTTGCTATTAACCCTATGACGCTTTTTATACAAAACAGCGTCGGGCATCCTTACTCGTTATTGCCTGCATTGAGTACTAGCACTATTCAGTTGAACATGATGAATAATCTTGTTGCGTCATTCAAAAGCAGCACAATAGGTAATCAGAAATTGAATACTGACTACTGGCGTTTCATTTTTCGCATTTTTTACTAATTTTTATAAAAATCGTGCCCATAATCATTGGCGTTATAAATTATGGAACGTGGGGCCCACCTACAGCAAGATGGAGATGGTGGGTTTTTTCCTTCTATATCTTATGGTCATACATAATCTACTCGCTTTGTCTGCATGCGATGTGCGTTCGTCGTATTCCTATTACCAGCCCAAAAGCAGCGCGATAGCAATTTCCTCTGCGCTACAGTGACCAGAAACCCGGTAAACATGTTATTTTCATTGATAAGTTCTTTACTGTGTCGCCGAAAATAAGAGGCCAGCATGGATTACACCAAAATTATCAAAGAAGTGGGGCGCGGGAAAAATCATGCGCGTGATGTCGATCAGGCAACGGCTTATGAACTGTATAGCGCGATGCTGCGCGGTGACGTGCCGGAGCTGGAGCTCGGTGGGCTGCTGATTGCGTTTCGCATTAAAGGCGAATCCGAAGCCGAGATGCTGGGTTTTTATCAGGCGATGAACGAGCATGTATTACGCCTGACGCCGCCTGCAGGCTTTCCTATGCCCATCGTGGTTCCTAGCTATAACGGGGCACGCAAGCAGGCAAACCTGACGCCGCTGTTGGCGCTGCTGTTGGCAAAACTGGGTTTTCCGGTCGTGGTTCACGGCGTCAGCGACGATCCGACCCGTGTCACCAGTGCTGAAATTTTGCGTAACCTCGGCGTGACAATTGCGGAGAGTGCCGAGCAGGCTCAGCAGGAGCTTGATAACGGCAGCCCGGTATTTATCCCTGTGTCGACATTATGTCCGGCCATCGATCGCCAGCTACAGCTACGCTGGCGGATGGGGGTGCGTAACAGTAGCCACACGCTGGCTAAGGTGGCGACGCCGTTTGGTGAAAGCGACGCGCTGCGCGTCGCCAGCGTTTCCCATCCTGAGTATGTTTCCCGCGTGGGGACGTTTTTTAATGACATCAACGGGCGCGCACTGCTGATGCACGGCACGGAAGGGGAGGTGTACGCTAATCCGCAGCGCTGCCCGGAAATTCATTTTATCCATCAGCAAAATACCAAAGTGCTGCAGCTTCGGCAGGAGATTAGCGTCGCACCCGATGCGTTGCCGATTGCGAAGGATGCCGCAACGACGGCGCGCTGGACGGTACAGTGCCTGACGGGTGAAATTGCCATACCGCAGGCGATCCGTCTGCAGCTGGCGTGCTGTCTGGTTGCCGCCGGCGAAGCGGCGACAATGGAACAGGCTGTCGCCACGATTAAGAAACGCCTTGGCTGATTGGTTTGCCGGAGCGAGTTCGGACGCGGTTTATCGCGCCACTTCACGCAGCCAGACGGCTGTCATTTGAAGAGAGAAGGAATAGCATGCAACAGGTAGCGGATTATTTTAACGCTTTGAATCGCGACTATCTTGCGGTTCATCAGGCGAAAGAAGAACTGTTTTGGCAGCTGTATATGGGAACGAGCAACGATGACGTGTCCGAGCGTTTCTCCGCCGCAGAAAGTGCATATAAGCGTTTTATTTCGCAGCCGCAGCGTCTGGCTGAGCTAAGAACCCATCTTGCGGCACTGGAAAACAGTCCGCGTGACGAGCAGCAGCAGGCGTTGTTGCACGGTTTACAAGGCTGGTATCGGTTTTTCGACTGCAATGTGATTGAAGATCCGCAGGCTCAAGCGCTGATGGATGAGATTATCACCGCCGAAAGTGCGTTATACGCCAAGCGCAAATCCTATGAAATGACGCATCTGGATGCCATGGGGGAACGTGTTTCCGCTTCGCTCGGAGAACTGCTGACCAATCAGACGACCAATGATACCGAAGCCTATCGGCAAAGTTCCCAGCAGGCGCTGCGCGATCTCGAACAGTGGCTGTTGCAGAATGGCTTCCCTGAGCTGATTTCACTGCGTAACCGCTTTGCTCGCCAGATGGGCTACCGCAACTATTTTGACTATAAGGTCAACAAGACGGAGCGGATGACGCCGGAGCAGCTTTTTGCCATCCTCGATCCTTTTGAAGAACAAACGCGTGAAGCGAATACTCGCAGCCTGAAAAATCTGGCGGATGAAAAAGGTGAGGATGCGCTGCAACCGTGGAATATTCGCTATGCCAGCGCGGGCGATGTGACGCGCCAGCTCGATCCCTATTTCCCTTTCTCTGCGTCGCTTGAACGTTGGATTAACAGCTTTAAGCGTCTGCGCATTGGGTTTAACGGTGCAGAAATGCAGCTCGATTTACTGGTGCGCAAAGGTAAATACGAGAACGGCTTTATGCATGGCCCCGTGCCGCCGTTTGTGCAGGAAGGAAAATGGGTTCCGGCGCGGATTAATTTCACCAGTCTGGCAAAGCCGGATCAAATTGGCAGCGGTGCCAGCGGCATTAATACGCTGTTTCATGAAGGTGGACACGCCGCGCATTTTGCCAATATTCGGCAGAACGCGCCCTGTTTTTCACAGGAGTTCCCGCCAACTTCAATGGCTTATGCGGAAACGCAGTCCATGTTCTGCGACAGCCTGCTGGGTGATGCCGACTGGTTAAAACGCTATGCAAAGAATGCGCAGGGAGAGACGATTCCTGATGAATTAATCCGTGCGGATATCAGCACGCAGCAGCCAATGCGAGCCTTTAGTGAGCGACACATCCTGCTGGTGCCGTATTTTGAGTGGCAACTCTATTCGTGGGACGACGAGGCGCGTACGCCGGAAGCGATGACGAAACTGGCGCGTGACACTGAGCAGCGCATTTTGGGTATTAGCGGTAGCCCACGCCCGACGCTGGCGATCCCTCATCTGCTGTCTATGGAGTCGGCGTGTTCTTATCAGGGATATCTGCTGGCATTGATGGCGGTGGAGCAGACGCGCAGCTATTTCCTGCAACGCGACGGTTACCTGACGGATAACCCGGCTATTGGCCCTGACTTGGCGCAACACTATTGGCATCCGGGCAATAGCGTCAGTCATGACGATACGCTGCGTAGCCTGACCGGTGAGGGTTTCAATCCCGCTTATCTGGCGCAGGCCTGTAATCTGACGGTTGATGAAGCCTGGCAACAGGCAGAAGAGATGATGGCTCAGGCGGCGGGTCGTCCACAGCCTGCTGCGGATTTCGAACTGTCTGCACGTATTCGCGTGGTCGATGGTAGTCGCGTGCTGGCAGATAATGAACAGAGCGACGAGAAGATGTGCCAGGATTTTGCGGCGTTTATTGAACGAGAATATCCGCGTTCGCAGGCATAACGTTCGCTGACATCGCGAGTAAGAGAAAGGGGGCGAAAGCCCCCTTGTTGATCAAGATACGTGTTGCAGGAATTCACGCAGACGGTCGCTGGGTGGATTCGTAATCAGCGTTTCCGGGTCGCCATCTTCTGCGATGCGGCCTT
This sequence comes from Pectobacterium jejuense, assembly GCF_026800125.1. Classification (NCBI taxonomy): domain Bacteria; kingdom Pseudomonadati; phylum Pseudomonadota; class Gammaproteobacteria; order Enterobacterales; family Pectobacteriaceae; genus Pectobacterium; species Pectobacterium jejuense. Next base: position 254,438 of record NZ_JAPQKX010000001.1, read on the forward strand.
TATCAATAAAGATCAGACGCGAAGCCACTTTATGGGCAAAGCCCACTTCGTGAGTGACGATCACCATCGTCATGCCTTCTTCTGCCAGATCTTTCATGACGGTCAGCACTTCATGACGCAGTTCCGGGTCGAGTGCAGAGGTCGGCTCATCAAACAGCATCAGCTTCGGTTTAACCGCTAACGCGCGGGCGATGGCCACACGCTGTTGTTGACCACCGGAAAGCTCGGAAGGGTAATGATGCGCGCGTTCTGACAGACCCACTTTCGCCAGTAATTCCAGCGCCAGCTTCTCGGCATCGGCTTTACTCGCGCCGCGAACCCGAATAGGACCGAACGCGACGTTTTCCAGCGCGGTAAGATGCGGGAACAGATAGAACTGCTGGAATACCATTCCTGCTTCCTGACGGATTAAACGCTCGTCAACGCGCGGATCGTTTACTTTAAGGCCATCTACAACCAATTCACCGCTGGTAATTTCTTCCAGCTTGTTGATGCAGCGCAGCAGCGTGGATTTACCGGAACCCGAAGGCCCGATGATGACCACCACTTCACCCTGACCGATGGTGAGATCGATATTGTGTAAGACCTGTGTCTTGCCAAAGTGTTTGGATACGTTTTTAAATTCAATCATATAATCTTAAGTCTTCTTTCCAGACGACGCAGAATAAAGCTGAGGACCAGCGTGATGCACAGGTAAATAATGGCAACCGCAGTCCAGATTTCCAGCGCACGGAAGTTGCCCGCGATGATTTCCTGACCTGAACGCGTGAGTTCAGCCACGCCGATGACAATAAACAGTGACGTATCTTTGATGCTGATAATCCACTGGTTACCCAGAGGCGGCAGCATGCGACGCAGGGCGAGTGGGGCAATCACATGGCGTAACGTCGCGCTGCGAGACAGCCCAAGCGCCAGACCCGCTTCACGGAAGCCGTTATGAATCGACAATACCGAGCCACGGGTGATTTCCGCGATGTAAGCACCAGAGTTAATCATGATGGTGACGACGGCGGCGGCAAAAGGGTCGATTCGTACGGAGGTGAAAATCATCGGCAAGGCGAAGTAAATAAACATCACCTGCACAACGATCGGGGTGCCGCGGATAATTTCAATAAAAACGAGCGAAATGCGGCTGGAAAACCAGCCGCCGTAGGCGCGGGCAAAACCCGCGACCACGCCAATCACCAGGCCGCCAAGCAGACCCAGAACAGAAATCAACAACGTCATTTTTGCCCCTTCCATCAGGAGGGGCAGAGAAGGCCAAATGGCGCTCCAGTCAAACTGCATGGAATATCTCCAGATTAAATCGGCAATTACTTAGGTTCTACGCCAAACCACTTCTTGTAGATCTCAGCATAAGTGCCGTTTTCACGCAGTGTTTTCAGGGCGCCGTTCACTTTTTCACGCAGCTCGTTGCTGCCTTTCGGGAACGCGATGCCGTATTGCTGGGCTTTAATGGATTCACCTACCGCTTTAAACTGGCCGTTGCCTGCGGTTTTGATGAAGTAGAGGATATTTGGCGTGTCGTGCAGCACGGCGTCAGCACGGTTGGTGCCCAGTTCCATGTAGGCGTTGTCGATATTCGGGAACTGGCGCAGGTCTTTGGTTTTGATATTGGCTTTCGCGTAATCAACGGAACCTGTGCCGCTCTTCACCGCAACGACTTTACCCGCCAAATCCTGCTCGCCTTTGATGTCGTTGTTGTCCGCTTTGACCATTACCAACAGGCCGCTGTTGTAATAGCCGTCAGAGAAATCGATTGCTTTTTTACGCTCTTCAGTAATCGTAATGCCTGCAAGCGCCAGATCGATGTTACGTGTTTGCAGTGCGGGAATAATGCCGCCGAAGTCCATTGGCTTCAGGGTGTACTTCAGGTCTAGCTGTTTAGCGATAGCATCCCAGAGGTCGATGTCAAAACCGACGTACTTGTCGCCTTGTTTGAATTCAAAAGGGACAAAAGCGGTGTCTGTTGCGACAATCAGTTCTTTCTCAGCAGCATAGCTAGATACGCTCATCATTAGCGTCAGTGCAGCCAAAGAGGCCTTAAGTAGTGATTTCATCAAACCCTTCCTATTAGCAGTTGTGGGAGCTTTTTGTTTTACAGGCGTTTTAAGCATAGTACATCGTACGAAAGTGAAACCTGGGTCAGTTACCCTGCGTTGTGCTTAACCTGTTGCTTTATTTATTGCCCTGCCAGCGGTGAAATTTTCACCTCCGATTCTCACAGGCAAGGCGCTGCTATGATTAACTGATTTACAGAAGGGAAACAACCGTTGATTAGCGTTATGACCAATTAATGCGGGCAAAAGCTATTTTTTTGAGCGTCTTAACGGATAAAATGCGTGGTTTGTGCGGGTTGGGCTAAGAAAGAGGGCGGTTTGAGTCGAGTGACTGGCAGAAAAAAGGCTGCCTAAGGCAGCCTTGAACGCGTTTGCGGGATGATAACGCCGATTATTCGATGTTTGATTCAATGAACCACAGGAACTGATCCAGATCGCGTGACGCGGCGGTTAGAATGTCCGCAGAGGCCTCATCTTCCGTTTTACCAATGGCTTTGCGTACGTTGTTGGCAACAATCGCATAGCGTTCGGCCAGCGCTTTAAGATGATCCTGAACGCTATGGATAGTGGTTGGGTAGCTTTTCAGTGAGGTTTGTTTACCCACGATTTGCACCGTACCCAGCGCAACACCGCCTATCTGCACCACGCGCTCGGCGATGGTATCCTGATGGTCAATAATCGAGGTGCGGAAGCCATCCAGCATTTCATGAACGGCGATAAAGTTTGCACCGCGCATGTTCCAGTGCGCCTGTTTGGTAATCAATGACAGGTCAATGAAATCAACAACCAGTTGGTTTAACAGCGCGATCGTCGAGGTCTTAACGCTATCGTCCAAATCATTACGAGTGTAAAGCAGTTCGGACGGTACTGATTTCACGAGTTTAGCGGTAGGCATAATAGTATCCTCTCTTTAATTATTGATAGTCTTGCTGTTCAATGTGACTAATTATAGCAGCGATAAAAATTAATACTGAAAAGAATCACCTATCAAATGGATAGCTATAGCATAACGATGGTGTGGGTATTTGTAGTCAGGATTTCTCTGATATCAATAATGTGGCAGTGGTGATGTGAAGGTAATGTTTTAATTACTACTGAAACATCATGTCATATATTGATAAATATCATCACTGGTTAGATGAAAATAGTTATTATTCTCTGCTTCTTAAATAGAATGACGGCATCGCTTTCATCTTGAAATATACTGTGTACGAGTAAAAGGAGTCGTGGCGAATGAGAGTGAATATTATTGGTACCAGTGGAAGTGGCAAATCTACGCTTGCTCGTCGCTTGTCTGAAAAGCTGGCTATTCCGTACATTGAAATGGATGCACTGTTTTGGTTAAAAGATTGGCAAGAACGGACGGATGCCGATTTCTTTCAACGGCTTGAAAGCACGCTGGAGCCTGACAGCTGGGTGTTGGATGGCAACTATAATCGAACGCGTGATATCAAATGGCGTAATGTTGATGTCGTGATTTGGGTCGATTACAGCTTTAGTCGCACGCTTTTTCAGGCGGTACGGCGTGCCTTTCTTCGGGCATGGCGTAAAGAGGAGCTCTGGAGCGGCACGGGTAATAAAGAATCTTTTCTCCGTAGTTTCCTTAGCCGGGATTCAATTATCCTCTGGACAATAAAAACCTATTCAAGAAACCAGAAACGGTATTTGGCGGATTTAGCCGATCCTCGTTATCGCCATATCCGTTTTATTACTTTGCGTTCTCCTCGGGAATGTGAAACTTTTCTGCAACACTTCCCCAAGGAAATACACACTCATTCGGCTTGAGTCGTTACTTTGGCTGCACCCGCTGGTTTGATTGTCAGCGTTGCACCGATTGACGCGATGATAATAAAGATCAGCGCCATCCACTGAATAAACGATAAATGTTCGCCGAGAAAAAGAATCCCGGAGAGGGCGGCAATAGCGGGTTCCATACTCATCAGCGTGCTGAACGTTCTGGCGGGCAGCCGGGTTAATGCCACCATTTCCAGAGAATAAGGAAGTGCGGTGGACAGGATGGCGATGGCAATACCGAGCGGGAGTATAGAGAGCGAAAACAGCGTGCTCTCGGCGTAATACGCACCAATAGGGCAGAAGATCAGCGCAGCAATGCAGGAGCCGATAGCAACGGTTCCCGGCCCGTGATTTGCCCCCGCTTTTTGCCCAAACAGAATATAAAGTGCCCAACAGGCACCGGCACCCACGGCGCAAGCTGCACCCGTTAAGTCAACATTGCCGATATTGTGGCCCAGCGGCAACAAGAACCATAGCCCGGCAACGGCCAGAAAAACCCACAGAAAATCAATCGGTCTGCGTGAGGCTAACATCGCAACGGCAAGTGGGCCGGTGAATTCCAGTGCGACAGCAATGCCAAGCGGCACCGTCTGTAATGACAGGTAGAACAGAAAGTTCATCCCGCCCAGTGTTATGCCATACACCAGCAGCGGCAGGCGGTTACTGCTAAATCGCATACGCCACGGTTTAAAGATGATGCACAGAATGATCGTACCAATTCCCAGACGCAGTGCTGTGACGCCAGTGGCTCCAATGAGTGGAAACAGGCTTTTGGCCAGAGCGGCACCGCTTTGGATAGAAAGCATCGAGATAATGATGAGCAAGACAGGTAAAAATGATGACGAGCGGTGGGAAAATAAGGTCATTCTTTTGGCCTTAAAACAGGTATAACATACCGTTGCTATTATATCCAATTGTAAACAATTTGTCTGGTATGAATTGACTTTTATTGACCTTTATTTACGTACCATTTAACTGGCGTGTTTTTGTGCAATATAATTAGCATACAAACTGAGCGGGTGATTCGGAATTATCTGTTTTACAGCGCCGTGGTGAATTTATTTTTAATCTAACTGTCACAATAAAAAACTCAATGTAATTAGCGTGATAGGTCGTTTTTGACAATATTTGTTACATCTAAAGCCTAATTGATAAATATTTATAGGGCGGCAAGTCCCGAATTTCTTTGTTATATTTACTCCGTTAGTTAGTCTTTCATAAAATGAATCTGAGGCTGTAAATATGAAAAAAATCGCGTGTCTTTCCGCTCTGGCTTGTGTATTAGCCGTTGGCGCAGGTTCTGCATTTGCTGGTCAAAGCACTGTAACTGCAGGCTATGCTCAAGGTGATGCTCAGGGCGTACAAAATAAAGTTAAAGGCTTTAACCTGAAATATCGTTACGAGCAAGATAATAACCCACTGGGCGTTATTAGCTCATTCACCTACCTGGAAAAAAATGGTAGCGATAACGGTCTGTACAGCAAAGGTCAGTACATGGGCTTCACTGCGGGTCCAGCTTACCGTCTGAATGACTGGGCAAGCCTGTATGGTGTTGTTGGTTTCAGCCACGGTAAAGTGACGAATAACGCGACCAATGGTCTGAACAACAGCAGCAACGACGATTACGGCTTCACCTACGGTGCGGGCGTTCAGTTCAACCCAATGCAGGACGTTGCTCTGGATGTGGGTTACGAACAAAGCCGTATCCGCAGTGTTGACGTTGGTGCCTGGGCTGTTGGCGTAGGTTACCGTTTCTAATCTAGCCCTGTAGGGGTTGTTTACCCTCAGTGTTGGTTGTTAGATGTGTCGAAAGAATCCGCTCTTTTTAGGGCGGATTTTTTTATGGCGAGCTTCCTGCCCGCCACCCTGCGGACCGTCGCAAGCGACGTTTTTTACGGCTATTTGTCTAAATCAGCGATGAGTATCATCAGTCATTTATCCAGTCACTTTCCAGTTGGTCGATATCCAGTCCTTCTTGCTACCGTTGATCAAATTCATGCGGTGTCGGTCTGTCATAAGATTTTATCTTGACGTTAAGATTCTTTATGTGAAGATAATGTTCATCAAGTTGTAGTGATTTACTCAAGCTATTGAGGTTATACATGGTAGTGACATCAACGGCCCGTACGCGGGCTTTTCTGTTCTTCACAATTATCCTATTGGGACTAAACTTACGTCCTGTTCTGGCGGGGATTGGCCCATTGCTGAATCAGATTCAGGCTGCAACGGGCCTGGATGACAGCATGGCGGGAATGTTAACTACGCTCCCGGTGTTCGCTATGGGGTGGTGCGCGTTATATGGCGGCCAGTTGCAGGCGCGTCTGGGTGAATACCGGGGAATCACGCTGGGTATTGTGGTCATTGCTTTGGCGTGTAGTGCCCGCTGGTGGCTGAATAGCGGTATTGCGCTGCTGGTTAGCGCTGCGCTTGCCGGAATCGGGATTGCCTTGATTCAGGCGCTGGTGCCATCGTTTATCAAGCTCCATTTTGGTCGCCATAGCAGTCTCCTCATGGGTTTTTATACCACGGCGATTATGACCGGTGCGGCATTTGCGGCTTCATCGGTTTCTCCGCTGGCAAATATGTGGGGCTGGCAAAGTGCGCTGGCCTGCTGGGGAATTGTGGCGCTGGTGGCTGCGGTGGCCTGGCGGTGTATCCCTAAAGCGTATACCGTGAAGCAGGATGCAGTGGCTGTTGTAGCAACGCGCCGAAGCGGAATGGACTGGCTGCTGATGGTATTCTTCGGCATTGGTACGGGCGCGTATACGCTGGTGCTAGCATGGCTGCCGCCGTATTACATTCAACTGGGGTTAGATGCGACGCAAAGTGGCCTGATGTTGGGCGGACTAACGCTGACCGAAGTGATTTCCGGCCTGCTGGTATCAACGTTCATCAACCATTTTCCCGATCGCCGCAAGCTGTTGCTTCCTATCCTGAGCGTGATGCTGGTGGGAATGATTGGGTTGATTGTGGCACCGCTGACGTTTACGTATCCCATTATTATCATGTTGGGCGTTGGCATTGGTGCGCTGTTCCCGCTATCGCTCATCGTGGCGTTGGATCAGGTAACCGAATCACATAAAACCGGTTCACTGATGGGCTTTGTGCAGGGCGGTGGCTACATCCTCGCCAGCCTGATGCCGCTGCTGGCCGGTTTCATTCGTCAGCATACGGCAGGTCTGGAGCAGGCCTGGATGATTATGACTGTTGGTGTGGTCGTGTTGATTATCATGGCGACCCGTTTTGCTCCGGTGAAGAGCACGAGTCGCTAAGCGGTTTGTGGTGTTGTAAGCGAGCGGAAAACCGCTCGCTATCATCAATTTGTTGGGGGGCGATAGCGCCATAGCCAGCGTCCGCTCATCAGGCGGCGGTAATAGAAGAACCCGCGTACAATCCAGTCAAAGAACATCCCCATCCACACGCCGATCACGCCAAAACCGAGCATCACGCCGAGGATATATCCCGCGATGACTCGACATCCCCACATGCCTGCCATTGCTACCCACATGGTGTAGCTGGCGTCTTTCGCGCCTTTTAGACCGGCAGGAAGCACCCAGGACGCCGCCCAGATCGGCATAAATAGCGCGTTGAGCCACAGGAGATGTTTTGCCACTTCGATAACTTCCGGCTCATTGGTGTAAAACGACGCCAAAAAGCTGGCGCTGGGCACCGACAGGACGGCAAGTACGCACAGTCCGATATTGGAGAGCCAGAAGATGTGCTTCAACTGGCGGGTGGACTGCATGATTTGGCCTTTCCCCAGCCGTGTACCAACGATAATGGTGGCGGCTGCACCGAGTGAATTACCGGGAAGGTTGATCAGCGTTGAGATGGAGAAAGCAATAAAGTTTCCGGCAATGACCTCGGTCCCCATATCTGCCACAAAACGCTGGGTAATCAGCTTGCCGATGTTAAACATCACGGATTCAATGCTGGCGGGAATACCGATACTGAGCACTTCATAGAGGATCGACAGGGTAAAAGGCGCAAAGTAAGACTTGAAGGGAATGCGCAGCGCACCGTTAAAACCGTGCATTAGCGTCAGAATCACGAATACCGCACCGATATAGCGTGAAATGGTAATACCAATGCCCGCGCCAACAAAACCAAGACCATCCCAGGAAAATGCCCCATAAATCAGCAGGCTACTGATGCCAATATTGAGAATATTCATTCCAATGTTGATGACCATCGGCAACTTGGTATTGCCCGCGCCCCGCAACGCGCCACAGCCTACCAACGCGATAGCGACAGCAGGATAGCCCCACACCGTCCAGCGAAGGAACGTGAGAGCAAGTGCTTTAACCTGTGCGTCGGCCTGTCCTGCGATCAGATCGATAATTGCTGAGCCTGCGAATTCAACCAGTGCGACCAACAAAAACGATGACAGAACCAGTAGAGACATCGACTGACGAGCGGCCGATCGCGCCTGCTTTCTGTTGCGTTGTCCCAGGCTGAACGCGACAACAACGGCGGTTCCCAATGCGACGGCGGTAAAGAATGCGATGATGACCATGTTGAAGCTATCGGCCAGACCGACGGCTGCCATGGCCTCTTTCCCCAGCCAACTGACCAGGAAGGTGCTGAAAACCCCCATCAACACGACGCAAAGGCCTTCAATAAAGATCGGGAAGGCGAGCGGTGAGATTTCTCTCCAGAAGAGGACGCGGTTGGAGTAACGCTTTTTATACCAGTCTGTGTCTTTTAATTTTTTCATGAAACGATCTTGGCGGTATCTCAAGTTTCCCAGTCGGCACGGTAAACAGAGCCACAAGGTGGCCACAAATAACATTATTTTTGCACGGTACTTATGTGCATACAGTGACTTATCCATACCATTACTGATCCATTTTGTACGATCGTGGCAGCATGGCTGTTTTTTAAAATAGCGTTTCTGTTTACAGAGTATCAGCCGCTAAATCGATGTCCAGTCTGGATTGCTTTCTCCGCGTGGAAAGTTGTTGCACGTGTCCATTATTTAATTTAGATTTTACTTAATTAGATTTATCTAAATTAATGGTGACACGCAAACAATCAGCGATATCACCTTCCTTGCTGACTGAATACCACGTTGAATGATGCATGATGACGGGTTTCAGCTGCTCAAAAAGAGGATCACGACCATGCCAACGCCACTTGCTATCTCACCTGCTCAGGCTCGTAAATTGTTAGATGAAGGTGCGGTGCTCATTGATATTCGCCAGCCGGAAGAATATGCCCGCGAGCACATCGCACAGGCAAGGTTGCACCCGCTGAATTCCTCTGCTGGGTATGTCCTTCCTGATGATGGCAAAGAAGGACAGGTTGTGATTTTCCATTGTTTGTCCGGCATGCGCTCGGAACAGAATGCCGACGTGCTGGCGCAGGCGGTTTCACCCGCAACGGTATTTCTTCTGGAAGGGGGAATGACGGCATGGAAAAAGGCAGGATTTCCGACGGAAGTGAATCGTAAACAGCCGATTGAACTCATGCGGCAGGTTCAAATCGCCGCTGGCATACTTATTCTGGGTGGTGTATTACTGGGTTACAGCGTAAACAGCGCTTTCTTCCTGCTTTCTGGTTTTGTAGGAGCAGGACTGCTGTTTGCAGGGATTACGGGTTTTTGTGGCATGGCAAGACTGTTGATGAAAATGCCGTGGAACCGTGGCACCAAACGCTGATGTGCCGGGATGGTTTGCCGGAAGAGTAAGCGGAGTGTTAACCGATAACGTTAAAGAATAGGGGCAGTAATATGGACATGAAAAACATTCCGTTTGGTACGACTGACTGGTCGCAAATAGAGCCCACCGAGCACCGGGGCGACACGGGGATCGCCTACTGGCGAACACAGCATTTTGATAACATCCGGGTTCGTATTGTTGAGTACACGCCAGGCTATCTGGCCGATCACTGGTGCTCTAAAGGGCATATTCTGCTGTGCCTTGAAGGTGAACTTCACACGGAATTGGACGATGGGCGTGTTTTTGTCCTAAAACCGGGGATGAGCTATCAGGTTGCGGATAACGCGGAAGCCCATCGCTCCTACACCGAGACGGGTGCCAAGCTGTTTGTTGTCGATTGATGCCAGAGGGCTAACCCAGAGTACGGAGATTAGCCCTCGATTTTAGCTAACCCATCTTGTCTAGTTTCGCGTTCGTCGAAGCTAGTAAAAAATCTGTGTAGAAATGCTCAATCCGTTGATAGGGATGGAAGAAATTCGCTTCTAAGCCCCTTGTCGATATCGATATATAACCAGAATATTTGAGTGGTTAATGGTGCCACTACATGAGTCAGGAGTGTATGAACATGTCTATCAGAATTGAACTTGCAGAATCTATGGAAGTGCTGAGCCTTCGGGTTGCTGGCCCCTATTACGAGAAAATACCCCAAGGATTTGATGATTTATGCTGTAACGCACACCATTGTGGAAAAAGGGGACTTTGCGAAAGCTTGGGATGACTTTTATAAAGCCATTCATGCGCAAGGATATCACCCGGCGGGAGATATCTGTTATGAAAATTATTTGTGCGACGGAAGCAACGGTAACTGGGAAATTGAAATATGGCAGTCTGTTGAAGCTGTGAATTAAGCCCGTTTATTGAGATTGGTTTAAAAATAAAAATATCGGAGCAGCCTGCATCGTTACTGTTAATACTCCGTGAAAAGATTACATTATGGTATGTCTCTGGCATGGTGAGGTTATTTATCATTATCACAGGCACTCAATGAATGCCTGTTGTAATGCATCACTTAGTCACTGAGTTATCGATAGTCTTAATGGCTGTCCCATTCTGTTGTTTGATGATGTTTAACTGAACCCCGTCAGATTTGCGCGTAGCTAAAACATTAATATCCTTTTCATCATCGCAATTGAAATCGCCTTGCAACGATAACGCGATGGCTTTCAGCGAATCATCGGTAGAGAAGGGAATATACGAGACAGTATTGTCGTTCCTGATCATTTTGACACCTACAGCGCCAGTAATGTCGTTCTGATACAGGTTATAGACCTTTCCATTACGAGAGTCGGTATCAATAAATACCTCTGTTCCCAACGCTTTTGCACTCGTCAAAACAATCGCGTCAATGTCGGCACCCGGTGAATCGGCATATTTCGACAGACTGGTGTCGACGATTTTCAGATAGGTAAATGAATCAGACTCGGAATCAATCACGTCAACGTCATACCCGATTACAGAACCACGATTGGTTGTCGTCTGAGCTGATGCAGGATTAATTGCCTGAAACACGGGTGTGGCTTTGATCCATTCACTGCCGTCATTGGATACGTAGGCATCCCACGATTCATAGGTTCCTGCTTCATAGACATAAAAATCTGCATCGGCAGTACCGCTCTTTTTAATCGCGTACGGGGTAAAACGCACCACAACGCTACCTGCTGCACCGAGAGAAAGTATATTTTCATTCGCGCTGTAGCGGTTAGGTTCGCCAAGTATTCTTTCGGGCACTTTATAACTCGAAGATACATTAGGGCCTGGCGTATAGCTTACGATTTCCGTGGCAAAACCAACCGCGGTACCTGGAATATCGGGATATCCTTTATAGGTTTCTGCAAAGGCTGACGCTGAGAATAGGCACATTAATGCAATGGCATATTTTTTCATTTCACTTCCTCTTAATATAAAAAATCCCACGATTATGGGGAATGCATTGATGTCATTTTACGTCTGCCAGCTCGTTGATAATTAGTCCACGGCAGTATCGATGGACATTGTGCTAGCACGTAAACAGCACGTGTAATCGAACCGACAATAGGCTGCGCCTAATAGCACTGACGACCGATTCACGTTGGCAATGGTCTCGGAAACCTTCGGTGCTTCATTTAAATCTGTTTTAGTACTTATGCGAGGTGGATTTTCCTGATAAATGAACCTGTTATAGCGATGAAAGATCAGCAGAAGTCGCGCAATTGCAATGATATTCTCAATCTGCTTTGCGTAGCATTGTGTTATTGACTTTGCTATCTGGGATATTTATGTCTGGAAGGAAATGGATATTTTTAGGATTGCTGCTGGGTTTTATAATTCACCATTGTGACGGTAAACGCCTGCGCGTATGAAAGACGCGTAGAATCTGGAGCATATTATCTTTCACGCGGTAGGAGATGATGCAGAAATAGTACATTAATACCAGCTCACGTGTTCCTGGCACACGGCAAGGTCTTCCCATTGCTGGCTGTTGCGGTAGTAATCCCGTTACCCTTTGGACTTCATCTACGAACTGTCTGGCAGCCTGTGGAGCGTCTTGAGCGATGTCGAGGTACTCGGCTTCCAAATTGGCCGCGGCTTTACGCAACCATTTAATTTCCATGTCTTGCCGTACCTAATTTTTTAAATAGATTGTTCATCTCATCTGGTGAGGCAAAATCACCTGCATCGGCTTCTTTTATGGCTTGCTCGATCTCTGCTATTTGCCAGGCTTCCCGTGCAAGATAGTCTTCAACGGCTTGTCCGGCCAGAAAAGGGCGGGTGTGTCCCGTAGCTTTAGCCAGCACATTTTTTCCTAGCTGATAAAGTGAGGCAGCAAAGGCCAATATTGATACCGCCGCGCCATGCTGCTGGTAGTAGTCATGATAGTGTTTTCATCAAGCTAGGGAATGTCTCTGGGCAGATAGTTGGCATATGGGTTTTAACCGGCGTCTGAAAGGCTTTGTGGATCTTAGCTGCGGGGTTAGCGGGAATCAACCGGAGTTAACCGCATAATCCATCACCTCGTTAATTCGCTGGCTCACCCGCTTGACGGTTTTCAGTTTGCCGCTGGCCTGTATAAAGATTTACGGCCTGGGTGAAATGGAAACTTATGCGCTGCTATGGCAATAACCGACAGGCAGGCACAGTCAAAAAATGGAAATCTTAAAAAATGTGTGAAACTAAAGTGAGTAGTGCTTACAGTCCGTGCTAACGTAGCGAATAACTTTCCCTTCTTTCTTTAACGGGATTTTTCTATCTAACAGGCTGATTCGTGCTTGCCTTCAATGAAACTGGAGTTATCTGGTCAGTGTAGATAGTTAAGCAGGTTTGCTGGTCAAGTAGTGGTAATGTGAGATATAAAGCTGGTAAGTTATAAACAACGTTTGGGAGAGTTAAAATTTCAATCTGATAAGTATCAATCTTACATTTGGTAGTAAACACTCCTATAAGGTTACATAGATATAATAATTATTCTTCTTTTAAGAAAAGGAAATAACATGAGGAAATTTTTTATCGCTTTTAGCATTATTTTTCTTGCTGGCTGTTCTGCTAAGTACAATTCTACGGCAATACAGAAAAATGAAGAGTTACTCATCAAAAATAAAGAGATTGTAATAGCTGTCCCAGCTAACGGTATCTACTCTACACAAGAGTACGCTGGTTCTGGGAGCAGCACAGCAAACGTTATTAAAGCCGCATTTTTACGTTATAGCGACAATGTAAAAACCATTTCTGAATGCAGCAATATGAATTGCTTAGTGTCAAAATCACCAGTATCTGATGGATATTATATAGTTCCTCAAATTCTTCATTGGGAAGATAGAGCGACAGAATGGTCTGGCATTCCTGATAAGATGGAAGTAAAAATAACTATCTATAAGGCTGATAACCAGAAACTATTGTCCTCAGTGATCCTGTCTGGGAAAAGTAAATTTGCAACGTTCGGTGGAGATCACCCTCAAGATTTATTACCTGCCCCTGTAAGGGAGTATGTTGCTTCTCTATACTAAATAAAGTACTCAGCACCCTATAGATGGGTGCTGGATAGCTTATTAATAGATAAGGAGTTTAATGCTCCACAATTAATTTACGAAAAAATCTTTTTTATCCAGCGAGTTATCATCAAGTGCAGGGCCACAGCAAACTCTGTATCTCGTATCTTCTGCGAGTTTCTTCCGATTTCCTACAATCATTACTTTGAGGTGACTGTGAGGATAGAGATAGGATCAATATGGAATTTTCGGTGTGTCAGTTTCTCCGAGGTGCACTTCGACATAGCGCCCCGAATCTTCAATAACTGCGCATGATCCGACAGGGCAATTGGTGAGTGTGTTGTCGTCGAGTACGCAGATCGTCGTTCCGTGATAGTCGATTTGTCTCATTCTTTCGGTTCCTTCCGTCAGTGGTTTTACCATTGTTTTACCATCGGCAAATTTAAGGTATAAAAAAAACCAACCGTAAGAGGTTGGTTTTTCTGGGGAAATTTGGTCGCACGAGAGGATTAAAGTAATGAATTTAACTTTATGAAATATATAATTTATTTTTCATGTTGATATTTAGCGTATGCCTATAGCTATGCCTAAAAGTCAAAGTCATCCCATCAACAGAAAATATTGCCTCAAACTTCGAACCTTCAGACGATAAAGTATTACATCGGGTCTACGCTGTTCAAGTGACAGAAAAACTGAAAAGAGTGGTGAATAGTTAGTCATTCAGCCTGGTTCAACTATCCTTTTTTAAGGAAAGGACAATTGATAGCGGATGATCATATGAAAAACTTGTCGGACAAAGACATTAAAGAAATCAAAAAATGGCTAAATATCGATACCTATCGTCAGTTTGAAAACATATCTCTTGAGCGGCTTTATCTTGAGCTGGTGATGAGGTCGCTGTTTTTTAGTTCTGACCATAGTGATTATGATCGCTGGGTGGTTAAAACTTATGCCAACAGTCTCTTCAGTGGGGATCCCTTCCTCGTTACAGATAGTCATATGAATCAGCTTAAAACAGAAGCCAGACTTTTGGTATCCCCATACTTTTCTGTAACAACGACCGGAAGGTTGGCACATCTTTGTTTTGACGGGATGAAGAAGTCGTTATTTGGCTGGAACAATGTTGATGATTATTGGATAGATGAAAAAGTCGACGAGCTCCCTGTTGCAGAGGCTATGCCGATATTATGTGAACACCGGGTTATGATAGAGATAAATCTCACCAGTGGCTCTGACGAAGAAATCGCTGAATCACTGAAAGCCATGCTTCCTCAGTGGCGTAAAATCCGGAAAATTGAGCCGGAGTCATTAGACACCATTCGCTTTGGTCACAGCACAATCAAGAAAATTATCGATTACAGACTGATCCCATTACTCGACATACTGACATGGGCAAAGCACCATGATATTCGGGTGTCAGATAATCACCTTTCCTCTCTGCTTCACTGCGATTCTGATGAGGAAAATAAAACAAGAATGGGGAGTCATATAAAAAATACTGACAAACCCCTTGCGCTTAAAACCGCCAGCAAGTCATTCATCCTTCAGTTTTATAATTTTCTTAACAAGAACAACCATTTGAAAGAAATGCGGGTTTCGGATGTTATAACGCTCGCGGACAAGGACTAAAAACACGCTAATTCTGGATGTGCTGAAATTCGCTTGTTTCCCTGAACTTTTCATATAGTCTCTTCTAAAAAGCGAGGAGAGACTATGAATACCCAGAATCGCCTTATTCTAACCCCGAAGTAATGAGAAAAACCGGCTTTGGAAAAGCCTGGATCTATCGCCTTATTAGTGAAGAACGTTTCCCCCAACCTGTGAAAATTGGTATCCGTGCTGTCGCATTTGTTGAAAATGAAATTGATGAATGGATATTAACCGCGATTGAAAAAAGAAATGTATTTTAAAAGTGTAAAGAATTTCAATCAATAAAGGCTATATATTTTACAGAATATTTGACAGATTTTAATGAGGGCTTTTTTTTAAAGGTTTTGCGGGGCATTATTAAGTCTCAGGTGTACTTAAATTCAATTAAGTATACCTGAGATATTAAATGTAAAAAATATCGTTATTATCTGATTGATTAAAAATAATTTTAATTATTATTTTCCTGTCATTTTCTTAAGATTTTTTTGTAAATTTATTATTTGTAATTTAATAATATATTGCACCTAGAGTGCTTTTGTAAAATATTTTAAGGAGAGATTATGGATCATATTAGAACGAATACATTTATGTTTGATAATGGTGAGCGATATTGCCATATTATTAACAGTCTGACAGGAGAGCCGCTTTTTGATCCTAATCTTTATATAACGACAAACGTCAGGAACAAATCGGTGTCGATTAATACAATGGAGGTGGTTGCCGGAAGTCTGGTATTACTTTATCGATTTTTTCATATGAGAGAAATAGACATCGTGGATCGGATCACCCGAATGGAATTTTTAAGTTCTTATGAAATTGATGCACTGGCTGATTTCGCTTCGAAAAACTTCAAAAATAGGGAAAAAACGTCCGGTAGCAGAAGTGTGAAAGCGCCGACAAAGTATTTCAGACTGACGTTTATTTGCCATTACCTTGACTGGCTATACCATCATCACTTACCGCATTCGGTAGACGTAAATCTTGACGCCCGGATCACAAGGATGGTGGCTGAACTGAAAAATAAAAGACCTGATTCTGACGGATATCGTGACTATATCCCTGAAAAGTCCTTAACGAAGGCGCAGCAAGATATTCTGTTTAACGTAGTCAGCGTTGGGTCTGCATTAAATCCGTTTTCTCCTGAGGTTCAGACACGGAACAGGCTCATCATTTTATTACTGTTCAGTTACGGGGTCAGAGCCGGTGAGCTTTTAAATCTCCGGATCAGTGATATTGATTTTGCCTGTTCCTCTATCACTATCCAGCGCCGCGCCAATGACAAATCAGATCCAAGGGTTAAGCAGCCGCTTGTCAAAACGCGGGGAAGGGTGCTCCTCTCTGAGAAAGCGGTCATGTCTGAATTATATAATTACATCCAGCAAGACAGGCTAAAAATAAGAAATGCAAAGAAAAATGATTTTCTTTTTATTACCTATAAGAAAGGGGATACAGAGGGAAATCCCCTGTCGATGTCGGCTTACCGGAAAATTATCCATACGATTAGCCAGTGCTCACCGGAGTTGTACGGGGTAACCGGGCATCAACTGAGACACACATGGAATGATCACTTTTCTTCCATGTCAGACGCCCATGGTCTTTCTGAGGTGAGAGAAGGGCAATGCAGAGTGTATTGTATGGGCTGGGTGCCGGGCTCTGAGATGGCGATGATCTACAACAAAAGACATCTTACTAAAAAGGCAAATGAAACCTCACTGGCTGTTCAGCAAGAAATCATCAGGGAGATGTTATGAATAAAGTGAAAGAAAACAAACCCTGTTTAATGGCAACACGTTCAGGTTATTCATTTTCTCTCTCCGATACACGGTGGCATCTGGATAAGGATAATACGGTCAATGTTTATTCTGTATTGCAAACATTAACCCCGTCATTGCATGAGGGGTATCTCAATACACTGGCTTTTTTTGCCTGTAAACGGAGTGCGGGTTATGTGGTGAATATCAGTAACAGCCTGAAGCGTTTTATTTGTGAGATGTCCCCTGATTATATTGATGAGTCAGCGATCCTGAATTACAGAGCTTCACCTGCAACACCGCTGGCAAGTCTGATGGTGCTGAGATGTTTTCTGATTAAGTGGCATTCCCTAGGTTATGCGGGTATCGATGACAATGCCATTACGCTGTTGAAAGCCATGAGAATAAAGGTTAAAGCGCCCGGAGACGTTGTAAAACAGGAAAGCCCTGAAAAGGGCCCCTTAACGGATACGGAGCATAAGGGATTAAACAGGGCGATCCACCATGCCGGGAAAAACGGCAGGATCACGCTGTCTGAGTCTGCAATGGCATTGCTGGTCAGCCTGACCGGAAGACGACCCTTGCAAATCACCTCATTAAAATATCAGGACATAAAAGAAGAGAATAATAGTGATTCCGGCTATTTCATCAACTTCCCCAGGATCAAACAGGGGGGCGGATTCAGGAGGACCTTCAGGCTCCTGAACGTTGATAAATATCTGTTTGATATTGTCAGGCAACAGGCAGAGGCGTCGGTAAGCCGGATTGAGAAGGCTATCGGCAGGGCGCTTCAACCGGCAGAAAAAGAGGATGTGCCTGTTTTTCTGTGTGAGTCGCAATGTCGTCTGAGCGAAGGTCAGAATATGACGGCGTTACTGGCGTCGGACAGACTTCATGCTTCCCGAAACGGGGTTAATTATGCACTGATCAACGTGGTTAATACCGAGCAGGTCATCTCTGAAAGAACCGGTGAAATCATGAAAATAAGTCCCCGACGACTCCGTTATACCCTTGGCACCAGGATGGCGCGTGACGGGTATGATGTGCAATACATTGCAGAGTTGTTAGATCACTCTTCCACGGCCTGTGCCGGGATTTATGTTGAAAATTTACCGGATAGTGTCGTCAGGATTAACCAGGCTGTTTCTGACAAATTATCCTTTATTGCCGATGTTTTTCTTGGGAAAGAAAAGCCGAAAGTAAAAAGCTGTTCATCCTGTGCGACAGCCATTCCGTGCCATCAGTGCCTTTATTTCAGACCTTTCACTCACCAGAATAATGACGAGGTGGCGCATGGGTAACGTGACCGTATTCAAATCTCAGGCCGGGTTGAGTGCGGAAAAGAATACCGGTGATTTTATTGTTTTTTGCCGGGATAAGCTGACCGTATTTGGTGCGGATTTAAACTGGCATTCACCTGTCTGGAAAGGCATTGCAACGTTTTGCAAGCTGGGGACGGGGAGAGGCGCAGTCAGCAATGAATGTGCCATGGACAGCGATTTCATTTCTTTTGCCAAAAGCTATATCCGTTACCAGCAGGCGTTACGCCCGGTCAAACGTCACGGTGCGGCACTCATGGCACTAAAGTGTCTGGAAAAAGCGCTGTTGCAGGTTTGCCGGAATGCCCATATCTATAACACGTCGGTTCTGGTGCTGGATGAAGCGATGCAGACCGCCAGACAGTATTATAAAGATAATGTGTTATACCAGTGTGGCACACAGCTTGAAAAACTGGCGCAGTTTCTTACGACCCACTGCTTCGTTAGCTGTGGTTTTTTTCGCTGGTGCAATCCGGCTAAACCCGATTTCAAAAATCATTACCTGCCTGAGAAAGAAGATCCGGACAGAAAGCATAAATTACCGGACGAACGGGCTTTACTCGCTATCGCTGAAATTTTTTCACGACCGGATGATGAACTCAGTGAGCGGGATTTGTTTACCACCTCGGTCTTTGCCCTGCTGATGTGCTCACCAAACCGTATTTCAGAAATTCTGGCATTACCGGCAGACTGTGAGATCACCCGGAAAGATAAAAATGGCGTGGAGCGTTACGGGCTTCGCTTTCATGCCGTCAAGGGCTATGGGGCCACTATCAAGTGGGTGCCTGATGTTATGGTGCCGGTTGCCAGAAAAGCAGTCAGCCGGTTACGTCTTCTGTCGGAAAACGCCCGTTCAATAGCGAAACGGGCAGAAAATCAAACATGTTCAGCAAAACCTAAGACTGCTGCACGCTCTGTAAACGAGAAGGTGATGCCGTGTCTGCCTGCGGATTTTCCCTGGTTTGATAAAGAAAAGTCTGTGCGATATAGCAATGCGCTGTGTCTGCTGAACAAATATCAGGGCTGTGAGAAAAGGGAGACGCGGGACGTTCAGATTTGCAGGCCAGCGTATCATTTCTTTGCCTCTGATATTGCAAAGATGAGACCTTCCGGCACGGTGAAGAATATCTTTGCACGTCATGGTTATACCGATGATGAGGGGAACCCCTTATTTCTGCGCTCCCATCAGCCGAGGCACCTTCTCAACACGCTGGCGCATCAGGGGGAACTTTCAGAAATGGAGATCGCCAAATGGTCAGGCAGAGTCAGTGTCATGCAGAACCGTGCCTATAATCATGTCTCTCAGGAAGAGATGCACGAGAAAATCAAAGAGCTGAAGCTGGGTGCTCATGGCTACGCTCTGCCTGTCAGTATTCCGGTTATCACAGAAGAGCCGGATCACGGTGCGGTTCACGTCACGCCCTACGGTTATTGTGTTCATGACTACCTGATGCTCCCCTGCAAGAAATTAGCCAGCACGTTGCATTACGGCTGGGCAGGGGGAATGAACGGGCATGAGCCTGTCAAAAAAATCCGTCAGCACCTTCGGATGGCGAAAAAGGCAGTGAAAGACGCGTATTTTGGTGCGGATAAATGGGTGGCTCACCACGAAGCCGTATTATCTGTTTTAGAGAAAATGCAGAGCAAAAAAATGAAAACATCTTATAAAAATTAATCATCAGGAGGCCGTATGGCAAAACATTTAACATCATCAGATATCACAGTCATTAAAAAAACGCTTCAGGGCTGGCAAGGAAAATTAACATGGGAAGCGCTTTGTATCGAAGTTGAAAAATTTATCGGAAAGAAACCCAGTCGTCAGTCATTGAATATGCATAAAGATATCGTGACGGCCTATTTAATGAAAAAGAAAATGATACAGACAAGCCGCGTTGAACCAAAGAAACCCGCCAGCCTGAAAATTGCGGCGCAGAGAATACGACATATTGAAAACGAGATGGTAATGCTTGAGCAGCAAAACAACCGTTATAAAGAGCAGTTTTCCCTGTGGCAGTATAACGCCAATAAATATGGTCTGAAATTGCATCAGCTTAATGAACCGTTACCTGAAAAAAAGTGACTATAAACGAAGTCAGGTAGCGTAAATATATTTTTACGAATTGCTTGATTTTTAATTTAATGGTGATATTGATACGTTGTCAGGATGACAATTAATAATAATTTAAATGCAAGGATGCATAGTTATGAAAAAAATAAACATGAGTTTAATGGAAAGATATTTGCTTTTGCTGGACAGGTTTGTTGATAAGCTCGATGAATCGGGCTTTTCAGAAGCAGAAATTACTGAGCAGTCTTATCTTTTTTGTGCAGGATTTTATATTAAATACCAGCAGGACATAGAGAATCTGACGTTTTCAAACCGAGAAGTGGTGCTAAGTTTTCTGCTTCTCTCTTACTATTGCCATATCGAAAAAATCAGTGATGATTTGATTGATAAAGCCCGTCTGAATAAAGTCTTTCTTTCCATCATCAGCTTCATCACCAACAACGGTGGAAGAACCGAGCGGATCTACGTGCATGAGAAAAAGAAGTATGACGCGAACAAGCTGATAAGAGCCTCAACGAGCGTCAGGAAGAGTGGTTGTCGACTGTGATGAAATGTATTAGCTAAGACCCTATCTGGCACAGTTGCTGCGTAGAGCTAAGCGTAATCTGACTGGCGGCTCTGTGCCAGGAGCGGAAATTCACTTCATATTTGCTCAAATGGTAGGCAAAAAAGAGTACTGACAACAGGGTAAAAATGCAGAGGATTTGTGCTATTATCACTGTATATTAGTACAGTCATGATGAGCATCATTAGATGAATTGAGGATCACATTATGGGCGTAACAAAAGAATGGGTTATGGATGTTGAAGAAAGTCGTCGCGAGGAATGGATACGAGAACGGCTTTCCAATCAGGATTTGGACGAATGGTCCGAAGAGTGGCAAGAATTGGAAGCTGAGTTCCATAATTATCAAGATTTTTTGGCGGATATGGCTCAGGAAGAATATGAAGAGCAACAATGGTTAAAGCAAAATCCGCATACGGTAATTTATGATTCAGCGATCAACATATTGCAAGAAATTAAAGAAGAAGCAAAACAGCATAAAAGTGAAGTGTTTATCAAAATGCAAATTTCTTACAGCATAACCATAATGGAAAGTTGTCTTAGTGAAATGCTTAAGAGTGTTGCTTTATCTAATGAAATATATGTGATTCATGCAATACAAAACATAAAAAAACTGAGCGACAAGTCAGTACCAATTACTGATCTTTTAGTAAAGGAAAACACTGCTAGTAAATATGTTCAGGATTATCTTTCAGATATTCTTTATCATAAGATATTATTGGTTGTTGAAATTTATAAAGCAGTTTTGCAACCCCAAAAGTATAAAGGCATTTCACTTAAGGATGTGCTGTCTCTGACTAAACTCAGACATGATATAGTTCACCGCAATGGAAAATCTCTAAATGGAGAGATTCATATTTTCAACTCTGCTAGTCTTGATGCAGCATTTAAGACTGTAAATGAATTCCTCACGCATATGAAAGATTTGATCAGTGATGCCGTTGAACAACACGAGAGCGAGCAGATCTCCAGGGATCTGAATGACGAGTTTTGAGTTACTTTTTGCATGGGGAAGAGTTGGCGTCGTGTCCAGTAAAGACTTGGCCGGATGAAGCTTTCGCTTTGTTCCTGCAGCGGACATTGTTGACAGCGGACCTTCAGCTCAGTTAGTTCGTCTGCTTCGTGCCGTCTTTATGCATACCCTAAGACCAGTCTGTTAGGTGCAAGAAGCAGAACTTGCTGACATCGTGCTATGTTAGTTTACTGGGAGCAAGTCAAGTGTGTTTTGCATTATGCTCACCTCTCATGATAAAAGGAAAACAACAAAGTGAGTAGAAACCCATGGGAAGTAACTGAATGGCATGCTCTGGGGCGAGAAGCATTCTTTAGCTATTGCTCGCTGGCTTGCAACGGTTTTATCTGAGCTCTCTCATATCATTTGCTATACATGGTATAGAAGTTTTTTTTGCCTAAATGAAATAGTTTGATAGTTACACTGTTGACGATAGTTTTTTAAAACTAGAAAGGTATGGCCTCTTTGATAATAAAAAGCCCTCGAAGCGGAATATTTTCTGGCAGTAAAAGCTTGCCGAATGCCTCAGGGCGTGAAGCGGACATTACTAACATCAGTCTCTGTTATTTAACGGGGATAGATCAGAATATACTATATGAACAATAATTAATCATTCACTTTTTATTATCATACAATGCATCATAAATAGAATATAACATCACCACTCTTTTAATACACCTTCTGGTACATTCAATTCACTCCGTAAACTCTCAAATAGAACAAATGCATATTTTTGTGCAGAAACAATTAGTATGTTAAAGTTATCAATGCAACCTGCTGAATTATATGAATTAATTAGATATGAGGAAGGATGCAACAATTTTGAAAATAGTTTGAATAGCGCAGTGTACTCTTCCAGATCACCTGCATCTTTAGCAATATTTTTTACAGTTTCAGGACTCTTAACGTTTTTTAAGTTATGTTTATCTAAAATGGAGTTATTTAGTTTCTTTTTATTTTCGAACAACTCCAGTTCAGCGGCATGGTTATCATTAGCAATCGTTGAAATGGCATCTAAAATCTGATTTTCATCCATAACCATCTCACTCATCCATGTGTTGAGTGAGTTTTCATGTTTAAGTATTGATCTTAATCTGATGTTAAGCTCAAAAAGGTTCCTCGTACATAATGCTACTAATGTTATGTCATAGTCATCTGACAAGTTTTTAGCCAACAAGCTTAAAGAGCGGTGAGTTCCTTTTGCAATATTAGTTAGCGCTACATTTTTATTAGTTCTTTCAATATTTTGAGAACCTGAGCAAAACTGAATAAGCCTTTTGTAATTCGCGTCTATTTTTAATATGTTTTTTTGGATGTTTTTGATTGAGTCATGCTTCACAAACTCCCTTAGACTTTTTTCAGACATATTTAACTTTTCCTTGGCAGCTGAACTGATTATCGAATTTAACAAAACCATTACATCACAGGAAACCCCTATACTGTGTCATGTCAAAAATAATTACAAGTTGTATTTAATGATTTTGAGATCCAGCCTTTCGTGAAATTGTGCCATAAGATGCAATGCTTGGGAGGTCCTCGCGCCCGTTGATAATTTCGCGGATATATTAGTAAATATTCAATCAACTGTAATAGGAATCGTGAACTTCCGTTCCTCGCTCAATGCTGCCTGTCAGATTTGATGGTGTTCTGCCCGCGAAAACTTTCAGTTCAAGTCTAAGGTAATGCAGATGAAAAAAGCCCGTAGCGGTGAAACTACGGGCTGATGCTTTCCCTGATGCCGTTTATGGCATATTAATTATTTTGACGGCGAGACTTTCCACTTGCCTTCAAATTTAAAGAACTTGAGCTCCATGGTTGATGTTCTTTCACCCAGAAACGGGATCTTCGCATTGTATTCGACTGTGCATTTGTAACCGCCGTCGCTGTCTTTCTCTTTACATGCGATCTTCTTGGCTGAATTGAAAACGACTCTTGCTGATTCAGACGGTGCGCCTTTGTTCATCTCTTCAGTAAAAGACTGCATCGCCTTAGATACGTCAGCATCTGATGGTTCGCTGTCACAGCCGGTGAGAAAAAAGGACAGCACCAGTAATAAACCTAAAGGTAATTTTTTATTCATCATGGCTCTCGTTTTGAGGATTGCTGAATTTAAAAGGATTTAAAAGGCACCGCGTTTCATTTCACTGGCACCAGCAGTGAATTCATAAGAACTGACTTTTTCACCTTTAAACGTGATGAGAATTGATTTTTCTTCAATATCCGTTCCGCCAGTCAGTATTCCGACAATCGGAATATATGATGTTGGTTTACTGCGGTAGTTATGCATAGAATAAGACCATTTCTCCTCATCATCTGAGGTGATACGTTTATCCGGCTCACCAAAGGCAGTTAATACTTCTGACTTGGTGGTTTTTCCTTTTACAATTTTAGCTTTTACGTCTTCCTGCGTTACATTTTTCAGAGTCTGATTACCGAAGGAATAACATCCAGAGAGAGTGAGTGATACCAATGTTACGATGATAAATTTTTTCATTAATTTAAACCTTTAAGGATTTACTATTATTAGGTCTTAACGTGTAAATGAACTAACCAGATTTCTAAATTCGACATTAAACTTGCTAACCCTGATGTTTAACCATCTGATGAGGACATGACAGACCAGTGTTGATAACAAATAGATATCCCATAGATCATCATTTTTAAAATCAAAAAGGAAAATAATAAATGAAACGGCAGAGATAATATTAGTTACGATAAAGGTAACAGGGAAAAATCTTGGGACGGGCATAGCAGAACTATAGACACTAGCAGTAAATTTTACTATAGGTCGAATAAACAAAAGCAGAGTCAATGTCGTTAATCCAAAGACAATAAAACATTTTTCCGGCATGTTTACATGCCGTTCTTTGGTGGTTTCATTAACGATCAGTGCATCATGAAATGATGCATAGGAATGATGGTCATGATAGCCATTAAATTCGTATTTTTTAATACGATGTGATTCACGGAACGGTAGGCCATGCGCGGAAATTTGTGTCTCATCCCCAGCATCTGTTTTTACCCAGATAGTGTCATTGTTCGGGTTGTAGCTGATGACAGTGCCTGAGAGCGTTTCCTGAAACGTATACGCGCGACCGCAAAATTCAAATTTTTCGGTAGTGATTTGTTCTTCCCACTGTTGGCGGATCCAGATTCTGGAATCTGCGTCTTCTTTCCTATTTTTGTTGTAGGCAAAAAAAGCCCAGATGAGCAGGGGAGCACTAATGGGCAGCCAGAGCCACCAAAGCTGAATTGCACCTGCCATAAAAAGCCAGTCGATAAACACAGGAAGCAATACGCCGATCCAGAAACGTCTCATGAATAAAAGGCTCATACAAATTCCTTAATAGCTGAGTGAAAGTCATATTCGATGTATGAAGAGGTCAGGAACTATGTATGAGACGAAATTTGTCATTGCTGAACCTATATCGTTAGTTGAATAAGTAAATAGACCAGTTAAATCAGTCTATTATGGGAAAAGGAACAGCTACATTTTGAACAGTTGTGATCAAACAAAGCAAATCGCTTATAACGATCGATGGTTTACTTGTGATAGATAAAGGCTATCATAAATTAAATATAGATCGGTATTAACGATCGTTAATCTTGTGTTTTTTGTATGAAGAAAGGCTTGCTGGACGGCTTCTCAGCCCTACATTTGGAATGATGATGGAGGTGATTTTTGCGGAGTTTGGATGGCGGTTTTTGGTGTTGCCGTAATTTCTATCATCTTCATACCAGTGATGGTGTTGTGTTTGTCTGGGCGTTTGAGTGTCGGGATTTTCAGTTTTTTCAACATGCCAATGATGATGTTGAGGTATGGGATGGTTTCTAACCATCTGAAGCCTGTCTGAATCATAGAGAGGGGTTTTCTGTGGTGAGCTTCTTTTGCCGCTTCGGTTGCATGTGCTTCTTTAGCATCTGCACCAGCTTCTTTTACTGCTTCGGTTGCATACGCTTCTTTAGCATTAGCATTAGCATCAGCATCAGCATCAGCATTAGTATTAGCATCAGAGAGAAGCGCTTTGGAAGCGGTAGCGTATTCGTCCTGAACAGCATCCTTATCGAAGATAATCGCTTCGATGCGAGTGTTAACGTCTGCTTTGAAGATTTCAGGGGTATCTATAGCATTGGTCATATCAAGAGCTTCGCTAACCGATGCCTTACTGACTGAGGGCATTTTCAATGCAAACAGGAAAGCATTGTCGCGTTCCGGCTGGTAGTCGAGCCTGTTTTGTAAGGCAGACCAGGAATAACACTTACCTAATTGCGAAGCTTTGAAGGCAATCCCCTGGTATTCGAATGAAAACCCATTCATCTTTCCGGTAGAAGCGATATTCGGGACTGCCATGATATTTCGTGCCACAAGCTGTGTCACAAACTCAGTGGTGGATGGCTTACCGGCAAGCAATGCTTCCAGGGCTTCCTGGATGACCGATTTGGGTGATGGCTCTCCTTTATACTTCTCCATCATCGCTTCGTTACGTGACAGCTTTTTAGGCTTTGGTGTTGCGCCCATCGGTTTCTGTGTCGGGGATTTTCTGGATAGCGAAGGAGGGAAGGGCGAAGCTGGGGATGGTGATGCTACCAATTCTGGTCCTTTGGTTCTTAGTGAATAGTCGCGTTCAAGCTGCTGGATGATACGGGTGCTGATCAGGTTTTCGTTTTTGCCCAAGTAAAGGCTTCCGTTGGTGAGATCTATACGACTGGCAATAATGTGGATGTGCTGGCCTTCAACATCATCATGTAACACATAGCATCTCAAATGCGTTTCAGAGAAGCCCATTCGGGACATGTAATCATCAGCAATCACTGACCATTGAGCATCTGTCAGCGTTTCGTTCTTCGGTGCTCGAAGCGAATTGTGCCATACCGGTTTAACCACATCCGGGCGAAGCGTTTTGGTGGTATTGAATTCAGCGATCAGATCTCCGGCTATATCCCCCAGCATGTTCCCACCAATTACTATCGGATCTTTTCTATGGTGAGAGCCTGGCTTTAATGCGTAGAGAACAACACCGGCGAAACCCTTACCCCTGCGGATTTTTTGCATTCCCTTCATGGGAAGCACTCCACATACTATCTGTGATCAGATTTGTGCGAAGCTCTGCGATCTGACGCTTCACGGCAAAGAGTTCAGTTTGTGAGAGAGGGCTATCATTGCTCTTGTTATCCAGATGAGCGACAAGCCTGTTCAGCTTCTGCGAAATCTCACCAAGGGTTTTCCATGCTTCGAGATTAATTGATGGAATAACTGAGGGGAGGTTATGCAGAAACGCCATACGCAGCCATTCACCTTTGCGATGACTACCACGCCTTTCATTCAGAAGCGACAACTCTTCATTATTTAATCTGACACTGACGCAATGGCTGCGAAGGATATTATTAAAAGTATCATTTTCGATCATATGAACTCCTTTTCATATAATTAAATCAAAGCATATTCCTTATGCTTAATACTTACTTATATGACAGAAGCTAACAATGTCAATGCATGGTATTGATTTTGCTTTTAATTTTTTTCAACCGAAGGGCGAAAAAAACAAGGGAGAACTCGGAGAAGCCAGCGTAGCGCTTCGGAGAGTTAGCCCTTGCTAATTTACTAATTTAAATAATCACTTGCTAAGTTTTTTTTGGGGGTATTGTGTTTCTTGAGTATTGAGAGAATTCTCAAGTATGTTCTTTTGATTAATCACATTGAGATCCTCCATGTATTTTATTATAGTGTCAATTAGAGTTTTATTTATTTCTTCAATGTATTTATAGTCATGATCATTGCATTCGCATATTAAATTGTAATTATTAACATCTAACTTTTCTTTTTCTTTTTCTTTTTCTTTTTCTTTATTAGTATTCTTAATGCTCAATCTGTATTTCATTAATTCTTTATCATTCTTAATTTCTTCTTTTTCAATATTTTTTTTATTTAATAAAGAAAATGAATCTTGGTAAGTAGAGGAAACGTCCTCTACTTCATTTTTATCTTTATTTATTAAAAGATAAATAGAGACGTGTGTTTTAGGTATAAAAACGCACTCACATAATTGGAGACGTGAAAAGACATTCTGGATACTAAAAAAATCATGAGGAATGCAAACCTTAATGATTTTATAACTATTTGAACACATAGTTAATCTCTCAAAGTACGTTATCTATCTGTTTAAAGGTTGTTTTTTAACATACATCAATTGACATTTCAATAGAATGTTTTATTGGTTTTATTTTCGAGGTGCTTATGAGCGAATTAATATTCAAAGAAATTAAAGGGTTTATAGATAAGTGTAATTATAATAATAAGACAGCGAGTTATTTTGTCGCTAATGATAACAGTTTTTTTAAAGGTGGATCTAAATATCTTTGGTTTGGCTTAGAGGAGAAGAAAATTCATAAAAAATATAATGAAGAGTATTTATTGATAAATGAATCTATCGCATTAAAAAATAAATATGGTTATGACTGTTTGTACTTTGAAGTTAATAATGGGGTGCTTACGTATTTATCTGTTTTAAATGATAAAAAATCGCCCCATGAAAATGAGGTATCTAACTTTATTGATGTGGGTATTTTCGAAGAAAAATATATAAGAAAAAAGATTGATGAAATTAACTCTATAACTGATGAGGAAAAAATAAATTATGATTTGGTTAATTTTTTAAGACTTTATGAAGAGAAAGTGGCATTGAAATTACTGGCTTGTTTTTATGGTAAAGTCGGAAATAACAGACTTCAAAGGATTATATCTTATTTTTTGAAAATAGCTTGTGATGAGGATCTTTTTCATTTAAGAAATAATATTGGTTACATTGAGTATTTAATTATAGGGGGAGATATATCAGGAGAGTTTTTCGCTATATAAAATATTCTTCAGTTGTTAAATGTCTTTTTCATTTCAGATAATATAATTAAAGTTTATAAGTTATTTATTAATGTATACTCAATAAACCTTAGCTTTGAGGTTTATTGAGTATGTTATTCCATTATTTATCGTCTATGATTGAAGGTCAATATAGAGAGATTAAATACGAACTTCTATATGTTCACCTAAACCATCGATCATTAAAGCAATATTAACCCAAGTATAATCATATGCATCATTTTCATAAATTTTTTCTTTAAAAATAGCTGTTATGATTTTTTCTGCTTCATTTCTTTTATTATCAACTCCAACTGATTTTAAATCAACTTTACCAACGTATGTGGTTTCTACTTCATCTAGTTTATGCCAATCTTTTTCGTTAATTCCAGCGAGTTTTTTTCTTAATTTATCTGCTGTTTTTATATATATGTCGTCATCTCCACGAGGAGATATTGAATAAGTCAATAGAAAGTTAAAATAAGACATGTGTTTCCTGTTATTAACTTATAAATATAATTTATAATCAATTATTTAGTTATATAACATAACTTGTTTAAAAAGTATATTTTATATGTTAAAAATGATTCAGTGTTGTTTTTATTATTTTAATTAATAATTAGCATTGTTATTTTAATTGTTAACGTGGTCAATAAAAAATTGACCACTGTACTGAATCAACTAAGAATGGATGTTTGAAAGGAAAGGGATGACAATTACTTCACGTTACTGGTCTTGAACGGCTTCTTCCGCATAAAAATCCTGATACAGCCAGTCGAGTCTTTCCCAAAGAATGAACGTCAGGATCTCTTTGACCTGCGGTTGTTTTGTTTCGATTACGGCGTAGATCAACGCTCTGCACTGATCTATGATTTCTTCCTGCTCTAAAGGTGTGTTATCGAACATAACGCACCTCCGTATCTTGTTGTCGAAACTGATTAAAATAACGCTTAACTTGTTTAAGGTGCTTATCCAAAAGGGAATTGCTAGACTTGCTGATAGCCATGTCGTTAGTCCTATAACGTTGTGGTTAGCCCCTGTCTGGTAGTGCAATACCTTTCAGGGGCGAAACTGATGATGAGTGTAATGTGCTTTTGTGATAGTGTACGTACCTATAAAATCCAGCATAGTTAAAAAGGTACGTACATGTCAACGATAAAACGCGATACGAAAAAATCTTCATCATTGGGGAAATCACCAACTTTCCAGATACGCATCTCGCCTGAACTCCGAGAGCAGCTTGATGAGGTAGTTGCAAAAGAAGGTGTCAGTCTCGGAAACTGGTTCAAAGAGCTTGCCCGTCAGGAATTGAGAAAGCAGGGGATTGAGCCGAAGGGGTAATTTTCGACCCCATACAGTTATCTTCAGAGGATATAGAAATGATACTGAGCAAAACAGGTTATCCCGAAGGTGAGAAACTACGCGCCGTATGGGATTGCTGTCACGAGCTGTATGAGAAACTTGGCGGCAAGCCTCCTACCCGAAAGCAATTCTATGAAGAAATAAACAAACGAGAGCCGGATAGAAAAGGGATAAGCACCCATTCACGTCAGTGGGGTGATTGGATGAGACATCATGGTTTTAGATGAAATAGGTTGTTAGATAGTAAGATATGAGACTTGCTATATCGACCATCTTACTTGTTTATCGTGCGATAATATGAGGAGTTGTAATGAAAGGACATATCCATTCTATACCTTACCTTGCTCGTTTTGCTTCTAAAAGAACAGAGGCAAACAATATACCTGGGTATTATTCATCTGAGCAAGATGTATGGGTCATTGAAGATGGTGATAAAGAGCTACCAATAATCTTTAAAGGATTTCTGTCTGAAACGCTAACTAAAACAAATTCTAACCAGGAAGGTGATGATGATACGTCTTACAGAATGGCTGAACTTGGAACTAAAACAGAGGCTGAACTTGAAAGAGACGATACAGATTTCAGCACGAATCATCTATTAGAATTGGTTACGAAAACAGATACTATTCAAGAACGGGACGATAATAATTGGGGAGATAGTCATTTAATTGAACTTGCTACGAAGACTTTTGTAGCTGTTGAAAGAGATGATGAACTTTCCTTCCTCCATATGTTGGATAAAGAAAATATTGTAAACTAAGGATGGTTTTTCATGATATTGTTAGTAACAAATCAACGTGATATTACTACAGATTATATCATTTTAGAGCTAAGAAGACGTGGGGCTGATTTTTTTCGTCTTAATACAGAAAATTTGCCTAGTTCTTATAGTTCTATGTCAAGCTCTTCCCAAATGGACTGGCGAATAAAAATAAATGAAAAGGAAGTAAACGGGAATAACATCAAAGCTGCTTATTTTCGGAGGCCAGGTAGACCCCATATTCCTGATGACATAAAAGACAAGAATGTTAGGGATTACATTGATGGAGAATGGAATAGTTTCCTTAAAAGTTTATATATGCGCCTCGAAGATTTTTGGTTTAATTCACCAACTAATATCATCTTGGCAGAAGATAAGCCGAGGCAACTTCTATTAGCAAAACAGATTGGATTTGATATTCCAGAGTCTTACATTACTAATTCATTCGATGAAGTAAATGATTTTTCTAAAAGAAATAATATTATTGGGAAACCACTGAGGCAAGCTGTATTTACTGAAGGTGATACTGAAAGTGTGATATTTACAAATAGAATAAATGAATTAAGTGTTCGAGATTCTACCGCATTATCTCTCGTTCCTATAATTGTTCAGGCTGAAATAATTAAAAAATATGATGTCAGAGTAACAGTAGTTGGGAAGACCGTTTTCCCTGTAGCTATTTATTCCCAAATTCATAAAGAGACTGAGGTAGATTGGAGAAAAGGTTCTAGAACGGATTTAAAGCATGAACCAGTGGAATTACCTCCTTCATTGAAATCTAAATGTATAGAGTTAGTTGAATCATTAAATCTTCGATTTGGTGCAATAGATTTTATTTGCGACAAAAATGATAAATTTTGGTTTCTGGAAATTAATCCTAATGGGCAGTGGGCATGGATAGAGAATCAGACAAGTCTTCCTATCGCAAGCGCCATTGTTGATGAACTTATAAGGATTAATGAGCATGAAGCGTAAAGATATAAGAGAGCTTTTTTGGCCCATTTTGGTTGAATTAACTGATGAAGAAAAAACAAAAGATCAAGAAAATCTGAAGAAAGACATCTCAAATATTAAAAATACTGATTGGAGTGAAAATAGTGAATTGGCTCTTGATGAAGCTAAAAAACTTAATGAATTAGAACGTCAGAGAAGGGGGAGTGCTGATAGTAAAGCAGCTATATATTTGACAGCGATCACAGCACTTGCGCCTGTTTTAGTTTCTTTAATACCTAGTGTTATTACCAATGGTAAGAACCCTTTCATCATTGATACCGTATCATTTTGTATATTCGTTTATGCAATGATTAATTTACTTAGGGCTGCACTTTGGGCATTTAATACCCTGAAAGTGTCTGCTTCAAACAGAGTTGATGTTACAGATTTGACTAGAATTTGGAGTGTTAAATATTCTCATAAAGAAAAACTGATAAAAGAAAATCTTTATGCTGTAAGAGCTAACAGGGATGGAGTTAATCGTAAGGTAACGTGTATCAAAATGACACACGAATTACTTCTGAGAACATTTTTGTCTTTTTTCATTTTATTGATGATTCAGACTGCATTTCCTTTCATTACTGGGAACAGTTCAGATAATAAAAAAGATAGTAAAGGTCAGGTAAGTATAAAATGTCACTGTGAACATTTTTTTTATAAAAAAGATGACTTGTGGATTTAAATGAAAATATCATATATATGATCGTTTGTTATATTAATAAAATATAAAGGATAAAATAATGGTGTTTAAAATAGGTAATTCCTATTCTTTCCAAGAAGCCATGGAGTTGTATAAAAATGATAATGTTAATCATCCTGGCCTAACTCAAGGTGGATTCTTAAATCCTGCAAAAGGATCTTCATCTACACTTATTCGTGCTATATTTGCACGAGAAAACATTAATGGTCCATTACCGAATTTTCTTTTTGTCTCTGGAGATAATGAAAATAGAAATTATTTTTTTCGTATGAAAAAAATAATGGATGAGGAGGGCGGTTTTTTATATTTTAATAAAGTTGGTGATAGTTGGATATATCGAGGCGAGAGTCGAATAATAAGGTTGTTAGATCCATCATCTTTTGAAGTTATGCAATCCTTGAATGAGGAAGGATATTGCTTAAATGTGGTTGGATATAAAAATAACGAACCATTTTGGCAACTAATTAAAGATGGTGTTTTTTTATTTGAAAAACCGAGAACAATCGAGTTTATAGCGATTATTGACTTTCAATCTTCCCTATCTTTATTTAATAAGAAAGAAGATGCTGTTATCGGTAGAGTTAGGGAAGCTATTATTAGAGTTCGTTTAGATCAGAAAAAATTCTCGGCATCAGTAAGTAAACTATATAAAAATAAATGTATTATAACTCACGCACCTAAAATTAAAGAATCACTCTATGTCCAAGCATGTCATATTTCAAATGAAAAAGACTCTGACTATAATTTCCTAGATAACTCGTCTGATAATGGGATATTATTAAGAGCAGATCTTCATGCTCTTTTTGATAAAGAATTGCTAAATATTGATGCAAACACTGGAGTCGTTACTTTTGCAAGTAATGAATTGCAATCATTTTACTCTGAGTATCATAACAAACCATGTAAATCATGGGATCTTGTTCCAGATAAAGCAAAGGAAAAATTCTCTAAAGTTAAATTTAAGAATTGAGATTTATTTCTCATAATGACTTTTTATTTTTTATAAATAAGATGGTTTTTTACTTTTTACGTTGAATAGAAATCGTCAATGGTGATTTTTTAAATTGCGAATGTAGCTAACATGAATAAATCAGAAAATAAGTAGTGAGGTTTTCTCATAAATTTATCGATCTTATAATAGCCGGATTTATCTCTGGCTATTATAAGATTTACCAGTGTGGTTGTTTCTAATATTAAATCAGTAGTTTTCAAATTTTACTATTAGTTAATAATGAAAAATAGACTTTAAGTCTAGTAAGAAAGTAATGAATTTCTTTGAAAACTCTACTGTGACGAAAGAATATCGTTGTGATAGTTAAATTGTTATTATTTTTCTCTACTCAGAATTTGGTGTGGGGAACTCTTTAGAGAAAAGTGCTATGGTAATCTGTAAAAAATTTAATGCGTTTACAATATAGGAATGCACTTCTTCAGAACTACATCCTTTTATAGCTAAAAGATAAGTGGAATGAGAATATTTCAATGAAAGAAGTCTATAAACCGAATTGTAGAAAATACTGACTTCAGAGGAGTATGCTGCGTTGTAAATGCTATATCCACTACTCTTTGTAGGGGATTGAGTAAAATCTTCAATGACTTTTTTAAATTTTTCCTTTTTATCTTCGTTAATATTTTCGTAACCATTAGGTTCTAAGTCCGCAGCAAGTATTTTTGTTATCTTTTCTAGCTCTACAGAAGAAGAATTTTTTATTATATCTAAAAATCCTTCTTTTCTTATCAGAGCAAAAATATTGAAAAAATGCTCTATAGATAATCTATGGATAGCAATAGCTTCATTGTAAAACTCACCTTCGATAAGAAGGATCATCGATTTGTTATTTTGTATAAACAACTCAAAAAACGAGATTGCTATTTTTTTTCTTTCTTCTGATTCGTTTTTTTTATGTGAGTAATAATTTTATCTGCATCTTCAATAAGCGTTTTTAGCTTGAGTATTTCAGTTTTCATAAACTCTCCCAATAATTAATGTTTCTAGTTAAATAATTAATTATAAAGCGCAGTGATATGAAATTACACGGCTTCCTAATCCCAAAAAAAATAACACATTCATTTTTATGAGGGATTTTTAATGAAATTTATGATGCTAAAGTTTACATGATTTATCCTCGGTGTATTTTCGTATTTTCGTATTTTCGTATTTTCGTATTTTTAGCTAGCTTTATTAATTTTTATAAAATAAAAGAGTAGTTTGATTTTACTTATAACAAAATTATTTATTGGTAAATAATTTAATCTTGTTATAGTCATAATGGGCGCTATACTATCATAGATATTGGCTGGTATATCTAATGTTTGTGGTGCTTTAAATACATTTCAACAAAAACATCACGAGACTCAACTTCACTACCAAGAAGTTGCTTCTTAAACTCGTATATTAGGGTTATTTCGTTATCTGTCAATGGAGAACGACCATCATAGTTTACGAATGAACAAATCGATTCGCTGAGCTCTTTGATATCCATATCATCCTAATCATTATAATTGCATCAATGGTCTTGAGTGTTCATTAACGATAATATACAAAGCGCAAAACCATTGAAAAGGAAATTTATATGGCTAATTATGCATACATGACTATCGAAGGTAAATCACAGGGATTGATTTCTGAGGGTTGCTCCACATTAGAATCTATCGGTAACCGATATCAGGCAGGGCATACGGATGAAATCATGATCTTGGCTTTTAACCATATGATGAGCAATGACGGTCATGCAGTCCATAATCCGATCACCCTGGTAAAACCTATCGATAAGTCAACGCCGTTACTGGCAATGGCATTGAACGAGCAAGAGAAGGTCAAAGTGCTGCTCGACTTTTACCGCACGACGCAACATGCCAAGCAAGAGAAGTTTTTTTCCATTCAGATCAATGATGGACTCATATCAGATATCAACCTCGTCATGCCTAACATTATTGATGATGGGGCTGGTCTGATATTGGAGCATATCTCAATCAGGTATAAAGATGTGACATGGACGCATCATAAAGCCGGAACGTCTGGCTATGCATTGTGGGAAATGACGAAGTTCATGAACTAAACAAGTGCAGGGGAGACCCTGCATTCATTTTTCATCAAGCCATGTGAAGAATTTCCCTAATCCGAAGCAGACTGCAATGGCGATGACGAGATGAATCGTCTTTTCATTCCACGGAGCATATCCAACCAATAAAATATAGATGATACAAAGAAAGGATATGCTGAAAAGAGCAAATATGATGTTTTTAAATAAAAAATACGCCGATTTTTTTAAGAGATTAAGCATATCATTTCATCCGGTATTCAACTTTATCAATCAGATTGTTAAACATGCCTGCGCCATAAGTTCTTCTCATCTTTATCGCTTCAACCAATGGCTCGACTTGATCTTCGAAAAGAAAGAAAAGAAGATCTAAATCATCTCTTCTTAGTTCTGAATAAACTTCAGAGTTCTGTTCTCTCAACGACCGGGATCTATATATTGCTCTATCCATCATTCCACCTAATAGCAATACATAATACACCATCGCGGTAGACACTTTTGGCATATTACCAATGCGCTTGGATGTGATCATAACCGCCTGAGAAACAATAAATCCACCGACCAATCCACCAGCTACTTTATTATAAATTGCCTCTTTTTTAGCTTCGGAAACATTACGGTTGAAGATATTGAATATGCGGGTTATTGCTTCAATGATCTTATCTCTTGAGACAATCCCTTTATGGATCGCTCTGATCAGCCTTTCTACCTCTCTTTCTCTTGATGAGCGAGAGTCGGTATCTATAAAGCCATATGCGAGATAACCGTAGTTCTTGCCTATCTCTGATATTCCAGATCCCATCCCTTCATAAAAATCCGTAGTAGTTAACATTCTAACTATACGATCAGCCAGCTCATCCAGATCTGCTTCGGTCATTGTTATTCCATCCGTGAATGACAAGATTACTTAGCTTAGATTGTAGTGTAATCAGCGAGTGAGCGGAATACATTCTTATTACATTAATAGCCTGCTATTTATTTGGTGAGGATAACCGCTATTTGATTCATCATAGTTGAAGGTATGCTCATGTATCAAAAAACAATGTAAAAGGCGGTTATCAGAGGGGGATGTGTTGGTTTTCAGATATAGATAACCTTTAGATCGTGAATAACTCAATGAATTTTTAACGAAAGACGGTATCATCTATGCCACTGACTCAAAGAATCCACTGGTCAGTAACTGAGCGTAGAAAATGACTGAGTTACAGAAACTATTTTTATGATTGAATTATTATATGAGGGATTATGAACGGAAATATTTTTCCAGATGATTTCCTGGAACAACTTGGCAAAATAGTAAGCCAAGAAAAACCTGAGACCAACTTCTTTGATGTAGGCGGATGTGGTTATTTAGAAAACCCAACATCGGATCTAATGGCATTGTTTATGGGAGGGGATGAAGAAGTTAAGCCTTGGTTGTTACTTGCATTATTGAAAATCCTTAACGAGGTTACTGACAATATAGATTTATCTTCACTCAGGATTGCAAGAGAGGTTTGCTGTGAAAATGGTGAAAGAATTGATATAGTAATAAGTCATGATGAATTTATTATAGGCATTGAAAATAAAGTTAAATCGGTGATTAATAATCCTTTCGAGGCGTATGAAAAACAACTTAACGAGTATGTTGACAATAATCAGCGTGTCTATAAATGCATTATTAAACCTTTGTCTAATAGCTCATCGGTAAATAATAATTGGAAAATGATTACGTATACTGAGTTAGTTAATGTGGCATTTTCTTGTTTAGATGAAGATATCGTTGATGAATCATCAAATAAATGGATGTTTTTTTATAAAGAATTCCTGTCCCATCTATCAACCTTGAGTGAGGGAGAAATGAGTAATTTACTAAATGATGAACAAATTTCCTTTGTTACGGATAACTTTGATAAGCTAATAAAAGCTAAGAACTTATTAGACTCATTTGAGAATGCTGTCTATCTCGAAGGACATGATATTATCTCAAAAATATTGCCTGACAGCCGTATCACAAAGAGTGTTAATAATTGGAAAGAAGATTATAAAGCATTACATTTTATGCCAAGTGAATGGGGGGAGTCATACATGACCTTGGTATATCGTCCTCAAAAAAATGATGGCGGTATTGAATTTTACGTGAATGCAATAATTAGTAGGAGCCAATATGATGATATAGAATCACTTAAAAATGAAGTAAGAAATAACTCAAAAAAAGGTGATTTTATACCAACTGCTAGTAGTGAAGATTCTGAAATAACAATTACAAATAATGGAAATTATCTAACACTCAGTTTCTGGGGACCATCGAAAGATAAGGAAGGGGCAATGACGCTGCTGCATGATATGACTGTGTGGGTGAATGAAAAAATAAAATCTGTTCTGTAAGTGCGATATTTTTTGCACGATATGGGCTACTTTCCTACAAAATGTAGCCCATCTATGGTGAAGCGCGTTGCCCGAAAAGCCCCAACGACCATGAAGGGGCTAAAAGGGCTGTGGTTATTGCTTCCTGTTGGCAAATTTAGCCAGCGACAGAAACGATGCTCGTTTTACCATATGAAGCTGACTCAACATGCTCTCCCCACCACGCCATCATTTCCCTACGTTGTTCCAGATATTGAGCTCGATTGTAGGCTCTCCTGACTTCATTAGTATCGATATGCGCTAACGCTGCTTCGATCACATCAGGGGGAAATCCTTTTTCATTGAGGATGGTCGAAGCAATGGCTCTCATTCCATGAGCTACCAGCATATCTTTGAAGCCCATACGTTTGAGTGCCATGTTCGCGGTCTGGCTGTTCATTGGCTCAAGCGGGTTACGATATCCGGGGAAAACATAATCCCTGTGCTTACTGATGGGCTTCATGACTTCCAGAATCCCCAGCGCTTGCTCTGAGAGCGGGATAATGTGCTCACGTTTCATCTTCATGCGACCGGCAGGAATACGCCATTCTTTTGCGTTAAAATCGATTTCATCCCAGCGCGATTCGGCGGCTTCGGCTGGTCTGGTCATAGTGAGTAATTGCCATTCGATAAGACAACGGGTTTGTCTCCCAATGCTGGCAAATGACAGTGTTTTCATCAGAAGTGGTAATTGCTCTGGCAAGAGGGCAGGGCGATGCTTCACCTTCGGCTTATGAAAAGTGCGTCCGATTCGTGCGGCTGGATTTACGGAGACCAGACCAGAGTTGAGGGCATAATCCATGACTTCATTGATACGCTGACCCAGACGTTTAACAGTTTCAAGTCTGCCTGCGGCATGAGTGGGTTCTAACGCTCCAATAAATCGTTGAGCCGTGATGTTAGCAATAGGCATAGAGCCAATGTGTGGGAACACATACTTGCTCATGGAGCGCCAGATATCGTTCAACGTATGTGTTGCCAAACCTGCTGATTCTTTAGTTTTAAACCATTCGGCAGCAACTTTTTCAAATGTGTTCTCTGTGGCATTTTTTTGCCGTGATTGCTCTGCTTGCTTGTGCTCCTGCGGATCAACGTCTTTGCCAAGAAGAAGGCGTGCATCTTCACGAAGCTTACGCGCTTCGGCAAGCGATACCGAAGGGTAAGCGCCAAGGCTAATCATTGCACGTTTTCGAGTGAAGGGTTTGTAGTAGCGAAAACGCCAGAGTTTTGAACCGCTCGGAGTGACCTGTAATTCTAAACCGTCTCCATCGTAGAGGATGATAGCACGGTCAGTTGCCTTGGCGCTTTTGACCTCAGTATTGTTCAGGGGCTTTGTCTGACGTGCCATATCGCTCTCCAATCAAATCCGCAAAGCTGTTTAGGCATAGGGTTTAGGCTACATGTTGCATCGTATGCCTAAATCTATGCCTAAAAAGTGTGGATTTCAATGTATCAATATGGAATTCAGTAGACAACAGAAAAACAGCAGGTCTATGCAACCTACTGTTTAATCTGTTCTTTATAGTCTTGTCTGGACTTCAGTAGACAAAACGTTGGGGGGAATTTGGTCGGCACGAGAGGATTTGAACCTCCGACCCCCGACACCCCATGACGGTGCGCTACCAGGCTGCGCTACGTGCCGATGCTATGGGCATTTATACTACCTTTTCCTGACCTTATTGCAATAGCCGGATGGAACGACTGCTTTAGATTTAGGCAGTTAGTTAGCAATAAAGCGCCTTTCGTTCGTTAGTACCTGCAAGAGTAGGGCAAGCTGCGGTTTTTCATCATTCAACCGATTTCCTGCCATGTCGTAAGCCCGGTAGTTGCCGTTGCTTTCCAAGACGATGAGCTGATCCTGCGTGGTGATGAGCAGCGTGCCGCCGTTGCCGTTAATCAACCACGGGTAGCGTCGCTGGGCCGAGAACAAGTCTTCGCCCTGTGAATAATCGTCCGTGCTGTTTTTAACGTGGAGCAGGCGCTGCATCAATGTGGTCATGACGTCTTTGTTGTCCGTCATTTTCGTAATGGTTTGCGTAGGCGTATTCGGCCAGTGAACAATGAGCGGCGTTTGCCAATGGGTACGGGCAAAACGTGCCCCGTTGCTGGCATTAGCATTCTGGTTTTGTGCAGTTGTCACGATGACGACCGTGTTATTCAGAATGTTTTTTTCCTGCAGGGTATTAATGATTTGCCCAATCTGGCGATCAACGTCCTGAATATTCATGCGGCCGCTAGGCCCAGCATCTTTGCCATCTGCGGTTTTGGGTGCGCTGCTCAGTTCAACGTAAGAGAACCAAGGAGCCGGATTATTATCGCGGCTGAGCCATTCCTGCCATTGCGTGATGATGGCATCGCCGCTTTGCTGCTGCGGCGCAGGTAAGGAGAAATCAGAAAGCAGCGCCTGACGATAAAGCGGGCTGTTGAAGCCGTTCGCCGAAAATAGCCCGAACTGATAACCCTGCTGGCTTAACGCGGTGATCAAGGCAGAAGGTTTACGCGCGCTCAGAATGCCGTCCATATAGGTCGTCGAGAGGCCGTAAAACAGGTTAAACAAGGCGGCGTCTGGCTGAGATCCTGAATCGTAATGGTCACTGAAGCGCACGTTTTCCGCGGCGAAACGCGACAGATTCGGCATGCGGTTTTGTATGGCATCGGGCTGCGTGTCGTCGATCATCACCATCAGCAGGTTATAGCCGCTGCCGCTATCGCGGAAGGTGATGTTACTGAGCGGATACTCCACCGTCATGGCTTCAGGATTACCCTGCTGCGTCAGGCGACGCTGATATTCCTGTGCATCCAGCAGGCCATGTTTTTCCAGAAAACGACGTGCCGTCATCGGATAAGACAGCGGCAGGTTGGCGCGCTGCATGGTAATCGGGCGATAGAAGTTCGCATCGGCCCAGATGTACATCAGATGCGATGCGAAGAACGCCGAGATGAAAACGCCCGCCAGCGGTTTGCCAAAGTGGCGACGGTTCAGGCTGCGGAGTTTTTGCCAGCACCAGGTGCCGAACAGCATTTCCGCCATGAAAATCAACGGAATGCCGATAAACATCCACTGCCAGTCGCGGGCAATCTCACCCTGTCCGGGGTTGACGACGAGTTCCCAAACGGTGCTGTTAAGATGCAGGTGAAAGCGTGTAAAGACTTCAACATCCACTAACAGTATCGTCAGCCCGGCCGTTGCCAGCGCCGCAGACAGGAACCGCAGCAGGCGCTGCGACATCACAATAAACGTGAGCGGGAAGATGACCAGCAGATAGGCGGCAAAGACGATAAAACTAAAATGACCAAGC
This sequence comes from Pectobacterium jejuense, assembly GCF_026800125.1. Lineage (NCBI taxonomy): Bacteria > Pseudomonadati > Pseudomonadota > Gammaproteobacteria > Enterobacterales > Pectobacteriaceae > Pectobacterium > Pectobacterium jejuense. Next base: position 295,731 of record NZ_JAPQKX010000001.1, read on the forward strand.
CAGCTAACCAGCGCGTAAAGTCGACCGAACAGGGACGTCGGCCAATCGGCAACAAACAGGTAGCGGCTACCCAGCCCCAAAGTGAGCAAAATGTTGAATAAGGCGAACCAGTGTCCCCAACTGATCATCTGGGAGACTTTTTCGCGGTAGCGCTGACGGTTGGTTACCATACGTTGGTCAAAACTTAGTGAGCTTTATCGGCTTTTTTAATCGAAGCCTGCAGGGCTTCAGCGAAAGAACGCGCCAGAACCTGACGTTGTGCAGGCGCGATGCTGGTGTTAATCAGGTTCGTCACCATGTTACCGAGCACCATCAAAGCAAGATCGGTTGGGGCGTGGTGCTTTTCCAGAACATTGACCATCTCAGAAAGCAGTTGTTCAACGTGTTCGTCACTATAACGGGATGATTGTGGCATAAAATGGCGTATCTCAAGCTGGTAAAGTCGCTTATCTTACCGTATAGGCTTATGCTTTTCTGCACTTTTATCATTAACGTACTTTTATCACTGGCGTACTTTTATCAATAAACGGAATTTTATCAATAAGTAGTGTAGACGCTCAGCGCGCGTACAGATGTAAAGAGCCAGCTTTAATGTGTTGCGGGGCGTTCGTATCAGTGTTTGAATACGCGCCTTGCCAAAAGGAGAGTTTATCATGAGTCTGGATATCGCCCAGATTGCCCTGCATCAGCTAATTAAACGTGACGAGCAAACGCTGGAAATGGTGTTGCGTGATTCCCTGCTGTCGACCAATGCGGCAGTAGAAGAGATGATGGCTGAACTGCATCGCGTCTACAGCGCTAAGAGTAAGGCCTATGGGCTGTTTAATGAGCAAAGCGAGCTGGCGGATGCGCTGCGAGCTTGTCGCAAAGGGGATGAGGACTTCCTGAGTTTCTCACGTGCCGCGACCGGGCGTTTGCGTGATGAGCTGGCGAAGTACCCGTTTGCCGAAGGCGGTATCGTGTTGTTCTGCCAGTATCGTTATCTGGCGGTCGAGTATTTATTGATATCGGTGCTCAATAGCTGCAACAGCATGCGCGTTAATGAACAGCTGGATATCAGCACCACGCACTATCTGGATATCAACCATGCCGATATCGTGGCGCGTATCGATTTGACGGAATGGGAAACCAATCCAGAATCTACGCGTTATCTGACCTTCCTTAAAGGCCGCGTTGGGCGCAAAGTGTCTGACTTCTTCATGGATTTTCTGGCCGCGTCAGAAGGGCTGGACACCAAAGCACAAAACCGTGGGTTGCTGAAAGCCGTTGATGAGTATTGTGATGAAGCGCAGTTAGATAAAAACGAGCGCCAGAATTACCGTCAGCAGGTATATAGCTACTGCAATGAACAGTTGCAGTCTGGCGAAGAAATCGAGCTGGCGTCGCTGTCGCAGGAGCTACCACCGCTGGGCGAGAAAACCTTTCAGCAGTTTTCAGCCGATCAGGGCTATGAGTTGGAAGAGAGCTTCCCAGCCGATCGTGGAACACTGCGCCAGTTAACCAAATTTGCTGGCAGCGGCGGCGGTATCAGCCTGAATTTTGATGCGTTATTGCTCGGTGAGCGAATTTTCTGGGATCCGGCGACGGATACGTTGACGATTAAAGGCACGCCACCGAATCTGCGCGATCAGTTACAGCGTCGGACAAGCAGTGGTAAGTCGTAGACATCGCACCAGAAGACGCGGCCCTTTTTCTGACTTCAGGAAAAGGGCTGCGGCTGATTACGGAACGATAGTGATTAGAAGTATTTAAGCCAGCGGATGTCTCTGCGGCGGGCTTTTAAGCGGGCAAACGCGCGAACCGGCGCAAATAACACGACCATCAGCACAAGAGTGCACACCCACAATTGCCAGACGGCGGAAAAGCCGAACCATTCTCCCTGATTTTTTCCCCAGATCGTGACAGCGGTTAAATACATTCCTTTTAAAACATACAGATGCAGTAGGTAGAAAAACATAGGTGCGGCACCGAAACTCGCCAGTATAACGAGCCAGCGCCGTTGCTGCTGACGCTCAAACACGGCAAGCAGACAAAGCCCGATGCTCAGCGTCAGACAGAGGAACTGCAATGATGGCGGGTATTTCGTGATGTTGAAATAACTCATGAGCGTCTGTGTGATGACATCCCCCTGCTGCCAGGGCTTTTCGCCATACAGATTGATGCTACGCAGAACGAAGAACAGTGCTAGCGTGATCCCTGCCAGAGTGAGCAGGGCTTTCTGGCGCTGAAGCGGAAAGACCTCTTTTCGATATAATGCCCCAGCCACGTAGCCAAGTGAAATGACGCCAATCCAAGGCAATACCGGGTATGAAGTACGCATACGGAATGTATCGCCAATGTCTATCCAACCACGATCGTGCAAAATCGCCCAGGGAATAGACCAGATGGAGTCTGCTGAAGCATGCAGAGGGTCCAGCAGGTTGTGTCCGCCCACGATAATGATACCGATTATGAAAACCAGCCCGGCAGGTAACCAGATCAGCGCGCTGAGGGCGAGCATGCTCATGCCGATGGCCCAGATGACCTGTAAGTAAATGACCTGCGGCGGGAACTGGAACGTCCACGCGAAGTTGATTAGCGTGAGCTCAAGAAGAATGAGAATTAAGCCGCGCTGGAACAGGAAGAGGGCGGTTTGTCGGCGATCTTGCACTTTCTGATGATAAAGCGCAGCAGAAAGCCCGGTTAAAAAGACAAACACGGGAGCACACAGATGCGCCAGCGTACGGTTGATGAATAGCATGGGATCGGTACTGGTTACATCAATCGGATCGGCGAGTTGCAGGTGTAGATAAAAAGTTTCCCGCACATGGTCCAGTAGCATAAGTACCATAACCAGACCGCGCAGGGCATCGATAGCGATAAGTCGCTGTGAGATATCACGAGACATGTTCACATTCCTTTGTGAATGAACCAATGTTTATAAAAAAAACGCCGCATAAGCGGCGTTCTTCTTTTCCGGCGTCCCGGAAAACAACTTCAGCGCAAACTAAACGCGAACGAAGTCGATGTGAGTCAGTTTTGGCTTGTAAACGTGACGTTGTACAGCCTGAACTTTAACTTGAACTTCTTTGCCATCGATAGACAGGATCACTGTTTCACCGTAGAAGCCTTCTTTCGCTTCTTGGTTTTTTACTGAGTCGTGATCCAGTTCGATAGATACTGGTGCTTCTGAACCACCGTAAACGATGGCTGGGAATTTACCAGCTGAACGCAGGCGGCGGCTCGCACCCTTACCCTGACCTTGACGTGCTTCTGCTTTGATAGTAATCATTTTCTTCTCTACTTATATAAAGTAATCCTGCTACAGGCGACCCAGCAGCAGGTTGGGTTATTCAGCTTTTGCGAACAAAAGCGGGCTGAATTCTAGCGGAATATGGCTCTGCGGGCAAATGAATCCCAAAATTACTCGTCATACTTCAAGTTTCATGTGCGTTGGCAGCGTTCTGTCACCCGAATCACTTACCTGAGTAAGCTCATCGGGACTCCCTCACTTGCCGCCTGCCTGAAACTCGAATTATTTAGAGTGTACCTTAGCCGCGGAGCTCGTTGGCGCGGCGGAAGCGTCCCTGATAATCAAAGAGCTTTTCGCGTATTTGCCAGAATTTTCCGTGTTTACGGGCGACGACAAAATCAGGTGCGCGTAATAACAGCTGCTGTGCGATGACGTCAGCGGCATTTTGCCAGTTAAACGGGGTTCCCGGTGCGCGTTGGTGAACACGTAAGAACTGTTGCAGGAAAACGTGGCGCTGAGCGGTAGTGTGCAGACGAAAACGTTCGCTAACTTCGGCACCGTCCTCATCGTGGTAGATGATTTTCAGCCATTCTCCTTTCGCATCCTGTCCCTGCTCGAAACTCATGCCGCTACAGCGTAAAACCAATGCATCTTTCAGCTTCAGCGCCGCTTTCAGCATATCGTCAGGATCGACCAATACCTCGTCACACTGGTGGCAGCGCCGCGCGGCAATGTCGTTTTCAGCGCCGCAGTGCGGACAGACTTTAAACCGAAATCGGAAATCACACTGCTGGCGTTGGCCGCTTTCCGCCATTTCCCACCCCTGACAGCGGCGGCCATAGTGTTCAATGATGTCGCCGTCCGGGGTCGTTTTCCCCCAGAACAGATTGGCAAAGCCACATTCGGGACAGAAGACCTGTACCGGCTGGCTGCCGGCATGCGGTTTGCTGTTGCCGACTTCTGGCGTATAGAGATCGTGCGGGTTGCCAGCGTAATCCAGAATCAGGCAGTCCGTTTTCCCCGGATACAAACGTAAACCACGCCCGACGATTTGCTGATACAGGCTGACGGATTCTGTTGGTCGAAGGATAGCAATAAGGTCGACATGCGGGGCATCAAACCCGGTCGTCAGCACCGCCACGTTGACCAGATACCGCAGCGACTGCTGTTTAAAGGCGTCAATCAGCGCATCACGTTCAGCCGCTGGCGTATCGGCGCTAACCAATGCAGCCTGTCCGGCCGGTAGCAAGGCCGTAATTTCTTTGGCATGTTCGACGGTGGACGCAAAAATCATCACGCCGCGCCGCGTTTGCGCATAATCGATGACCTGGCTGATGATGTGCGGCGTAATACGCTGCTGACGTTTGAGTTCGAGGTTCAGGTCGGCTTCGCTGAATAGCCCGTTGCTGCGGGCGACGAGCTTACTGAAATCATATTGCACCACTGGCATGTCTAGTCGGTCTGGCGGAACCAGAAAGCCATGCTTGATCATATAACGCAGCGGTAGCTCATAGATGCAGTCGCGGAACAAACTGCGTTCGTCGCCACGGATCATGCCGTGATAGTGATACTGGTATATCCAACCTTTGCCAAGCCGGTAGGGTGTCGCCGTTAAGCCGAGCAGCCGCAGCTGTGGGTTAGTCTTTTGCAGATGCTGGATGATTTGTTGATATTGGCTGTTATCGTCGTCGCTAATGCGGTGGCATTCATCAATGATCAGCAGGGAGAAGGCACTATCGAACTGGTCGAGATTACGTGCGACGGACTGTACGCTGCCAAAGACCACCTTTCCCTGACTCTCTCGCTGCTGTAGCCCTGCCGCGAAGATATCCGCTTCCAAATCCAAGGCACAGTATTTGGCATGGTTCTGCGCGACCAGTTCCTTGACGTGTGCGAGCACCAGTACACGACCACGGGCAAGCCGCGCCAGTTCGGCGATAACCAGACTTTTCCCCGCACCGGTAGGCAAAACGATAACGGCCGGTTGGGTGTGACGGCGAAAATAGTCGAGTGTGGCGGAAACAGCCTCACGCTGGTAAGGCCGTAGTGTGAACGACATAACTAGTGCTGGCAGATTTTACTGGCGCTGGTGGTAAAGCCTGCATCATGCGGGATGAATTTCCCACGCTCAGACAGAAATTGCACCAGCATTGAAGCCGTCATATTTTCGGCGGAGCAGGTATGAAAGCGCGCTGCGCTGCCGAAGCGATCTTCTATAGTGGTAATCAGCTGTTCAGTGGTAAACGACTCACCGGACGCGAGCATCATTTGCAAAACTTCATGACCGTGAATAGATGACATGCGGTTGCCCTCAAAAGATAAAAAATTGTCCCTATTATGCCTGCTGATAATACCTGGCGCGAGGGCCGAACAGCCTGAAGGCTGACTAAAAAGAGCCACTTATGGACGGTGAATTGCAGGACGAGCGGACAAAGCCCCGTTATACTACGATCTCACAATTCGCGATCTCACGATTTGAGATCGGTAGTTATTTGAGACAGGCAGTGAGTTTTAATGCGATTGGACAAATTTTTATCCCAGCAATTGGAAATTAGCCGCTCACTGGTAGCGCGTGAACTCCATGCAGAGCGTGTTACCGTTGATGGTGAAGTAGTAAAAAGCGGAGCGTTCAAGTTATCCCCTGAGCATAATGTTGAGTTTGACGGCAATCCGCTGAAGCAACAGAATGGCCCGCGCTATTTCATGTTGAATAAGCCGCAGGGCTACGTCTGTTCAACGGACGATCCCGATCATCCCACCATTCTGTATTTCATGGATGTCCCGGTGGCGTACAAACTGCACGCGGCAGGGCGTCTGGATATCGATACCACGGGACTGGTACTGCTAACTGACGACGGGCAATGGTCGCATCGCATTACCTCGCCTAAGCACCAGTGTGAAAAAACCTATCTGGTAACGCTGGAACAGCCGCTGGCCGAAGATACCGCCGCGCAATTTACAGCGGGCGTGCAACTGCATAACGAGAAGAACCTCACCAAACCCGCTACGCTTGAGAAGATAACGGATTATGTCGTTCGACTGACGATTAGCGAAGGTCGCTATCATCAGGTCAAAAGGATGTTTGCGGCAGTGGGGAATCGGGTCGTTGAGCTGCATCGCGAACGTATCGGTGGCATCTATCTGGATAGCGAGCTGGAACCGGGTGAATACCGGGAGTTAAGTGCTGAGGAGATCGCCAGCGTAAAATAATGCTGCATAGCATGACCTTTTTTCTTATCTGGAGTTATTAGTGCAATTACGCCGCTCTTCTCATTTCGGGCTGATCTTTATTCTCGGCCTGATTTCGATGCTAATGCCGTTAGCTATCGATATGTATTTACCTGCGTTACCGACTATTGCTAACGAATTTGGCGTGGGGGACGGGCATGTCCAAATGACGCTCAGTACCTATGTACTGGGCTTTGCGATTGGCCAGATGTTCTACGGGCCGATGGCAGACAGTCTGGGACGTAAGCCTGTGATTCTCGGCGGTACGCTGGTGTTTGCGTTTGCAGGCGTGGCCTGTGCGCTGGCACAAACGGTAGAGCAGCTGATCTACATGCGTTTTCTGCACGGTGTCTCCGCTGCGGCGGCTGCGGTGGTGATTAATGCCCTGATGCGCGATATGTTCTCGCGGGATGATTTTTCTCGCATGATGTCGTTTGTCGTGTTGGTGATGACCGTCGCGCCGCTCATTGCGCCCATTGCCGGTGGCTGGCTGCTGCTGTGGTTTAGCTGGCATTCCATTTTCTGGACGATCTCTGGTGCGGCTTTTCTGGCGTCAGCGTTGATTTTCTTTTTTATCAAAGAAACTTTACCGCCCGCTAAGCGGCAGAAATTTCATCTGCGTACCACCATCGGGAATTTTGCCATCCTGTTCCGTCATAAGCGGGTGTTCAGCTATATGGTGGCAAGCGGGCTGTCGTTTTGCGGCATGTTCTCCTTCCTGAGTGCCGGGCCGTTTGTGTATATCAATCTGTATGGCGTTTCTCCTCAGAATTTTGGCTACTACTTTGCCCTGAACGTCGTCTTTCTCTTTGTGGTGACGTTGTTTAACAGCCGCAATGTACGGCGGTTGGGCGCGCTGGCGATGTTCCGCGCAGGGCTGGTGATCCAGTTTGCGATGGGAATATGGCTGGTGATTGTCTGCCTGTTCGATCTCGGGTTCTTACCGTTGGTGTTTGGTGTGGCACTCTTTGTCGGCTGTATTGCGATGGTGGCGTCGAATGCGATGGCGGTGATTCTCGATGATTTCCCGCATATGGCAGGGACGGCCTCGTCGTTGGCTGGCACGCTACGCTTCGGCCTAGGGGCGATCGTAGGCGTTATCCTATCGCTGGCCTCATTCAATAGCGCCTGGCCGATGGTGCTATCAATGGCACTCTGTTCGATAGGTGCCTTTCTGCTGTATCTGTACGCAGCCCGCTCCCCCGCATCCTGATTTTCCCTTCTTCTCAGATGCAGGAAAGATGTTCCTGCATCTGAGTCTGTTCTCTCTGATTCCTCATTTTCCTTCTTAAGGCGATACCCTGGCATAGTTTTTTGTTTTGTTAATGTAAAATATTTGACCCAAAAGTGAACAAGTGGGCTGAAAAGGGTTGAGATATTAAATGGAAAAGGTTACATATAGCCGGAAAAGAAGAAAAATTCGTGATCAATTTGGCATTAATAGCCCTTGCAATCAGAGCTGTTAACCACTAGAACGATATGAAAAAAGCGTGTTTGTTGTTTTTTTGTTCACTAAAAGTGGCAAGAAATGGTGTGAACACGCTACTATGATAAATATGTTACTATTTTGTGAATTATTACCTGAGGAAAACAGTAGTGGACAGTTTCCAACTTTCGGTAGTTCATCGTTTGCCGCAAAGTTATCGCTGGTTATCGGGTTTTACAGGCATCAATGTTGAACCGATTCCGCTGAGCGGCAGAGAAGAAGATAACAACCTGATTGGTCTCAAGCTGTTGAGCCATGACGGCGATATTGCATGGAAAATCATGCACCATTTGCATCAGTCTCTGTCTGAAATTCAGGTTGAATGCGCCGTTCTGGAATGGGAAGGCGAACCGTGCCTGTTTTTGCATCGCAATGATGAAAGCACGGCAATGTGCCGTCTGAAGAATGTTGGTGTCGCTATCGCTGAGTCCGTATCAGCACAATACCCCTTTTAAACCGCAGCGTCAGCAGACTGGCGCTGCGGTATTCCCTCATTTATTCTGACTGTGTTTCCACCGTATAGGATGAGAACTGTAGCAGTTCCCGCGTGTAATGTTCGGCAGGGTGCGCGAATACCTGTTTGCATTCACCCTGTTCGACCACTTCGCCTTGTCGCAACACAATAACCTGATGGCACAGCGAACGGATAACCTGTAAGTCATGGCTGATAAACAGGTAGGCGATTTTGTGCTTTTCCTGTAACGATTTCAGCAACGCCAGAATTTGCGCCTGCACCGTTCTGTCCAGCGATGATGTTGGTTCATCAAGGATTAGCAGCTCCGGTTGCAGTATCAGGGCGCGCGCGATAGCGATACGCTGACGCTGACCGCCGGAAAACTCGGCGGGATAGCGGTAGCGGGTCGTGGGATCCAGCCCGACTTCCTGCATCGCCTCAACCACACGCTGGTCGAGTTCCTCTTTGCTCAACTTATGATGGACGGTCAATCCCTCAGCAATAATTTGCTCCACATTCAGCCGTGGGTTCAGCGCGGAGTTCGGATCCTGAAAGACAACCTGAATCCGGTGGCGGAAAGGCAGCATTTGCTTACGGGTTAGCCCTTGCAAGGGTTGGCCGTCAAACCAGATATCGCCGCGTGATTGAATCAGTCGCAGCAGCGCGAGTCCGGTCGTGCTTTTTCCTGAACCGGATTCCCCCACCAGACCCAGGCTTTCGCCGCGTCGTAAGGTGAAGTTGATATTGTTCACTACCTGCTTTTCGTCAACGGTACGGCGTAAAAGGCCGCGTTTGATGGGAAACGAAACGTGCAGTTTTTCCACCCGCAAAAGAGGTTCACCGTCATCCGTTACCGGAAGCGGCTCGCCCGACGGTTCTGCATCCAGCAATTGGCGCGTGTAGGGGTGCTGAGGCGCGCTGAAAAGCTGCTGACAGCGATTGTGCTCCACGGCCTGACCGGCTTTCATGACCGACACGTTATCTGCCAACTGGCGGACAATATTCAGGTTATGGGTGATGAACAGTAAACTCATCCCCAGCTCCTGCTTCAGCTCGTTCAGCAATTTCAATATTTGCGCCTGAACGGTCACGTCCAACGCCGTTGTGGGTTCATCGGCAATCAGTAAATCTGGCTGTGTCAGCAGTGCCATCGCAATCATGACACGCTGGCGTTCCCCGCCGGAAAGCTGGTGCGGGAAATCATTCAATCGGCTTTTAGCCTGCCGAATACCCACGCGATCCAGACAGGTGATGACTTCGCTGCGGGCTGCCTCGGTGCGCATGCCGCGATGGAGCGAAAGCACTTCAATCAGCTGTTTTTCGATGCTTTGCAGAGGGTTAAGCGACACCATCGGTTCCTGAAAGATCATCGCGATCCGATTGCCGCGTATCTGGCGCAGTGTTTTTTCATCAGCATGCAGCAGCGATTGCCCTGCGAAGCGGATATCCCCTTGCGGATAAACCACGGGCGGGGAGGGGAGCAAACGCAAAACCGACAGCGCGGTGACGCTTTTCCCCGAACCTGACTCACCGACCAGTGCCAGCGTCTCACCCGCGTTCACCGCCAGTGAAAGCTGGTCGACAACGCGCTGCTCCTGACCGCCTTTGCGGAAGGCAATGCTGAGATTATCTATCTGCAATAAAGGTGAACTGGACATATTAATGCGCCTTGCTGGGGTCAAAGGCGTCGCGCACTGCTTCGCCGATAAAAATGAGTAAGGAAAGCACAATGGAAAGCACCATAAATACGGTAATGCCCAGCCACGGCGCCTGAAGGTTATTTTTCCCTTCCAGCAATAAAGTGCCTAATGATGGCGAGCCCATCGGCAGACCAAAGCCGAGAAAATCCAGCGATGTCAGCGTAGTAATCGAGCCGCAAAGAATAAAGGGCAGATAGGTCAGCGTAGCGACCATCGCGTTTGGTAGCATGCAGCGGAACATAATGGCGCGGTCACTGACGCCCATCGCCTGCGCGGCACGAATATAGTCAAAATTTCGGGTACGCAGAAATTCCGCCCGTACCACGCCAACCAGACTCATCCAGCCGAACAGGACGGTAATGCCTAATAGCCACCAGAAATCCGGCTGAATCACGCTGGACAGCAAGATAATCAGAAACAGCGTCGGCATGCCGGACCAGACTTCGATAAAGCGCTGACCCCATAGGTCGAGACGCCCGCCGTAATAGCCCTGTGTTGCACCGACGGCGATACCAATCACGCTGGACAGGATCGTGAGCGCCAGACCGAACAGCAGTGAGATACGGAAGCCATACAGCACCTGAGCGACCACATCTTTCCCCTGGCTATCCGTGCCCAGCCAGTTCTGCCAGTTTGGTGCAGAGGGGAAGGATGCGGTAGTGGCGTAGTTTATGGTGTCGTAACTGTAGTGAATCAGCGGCCAGATCGCCCAACCGTGGCTGCTGATACGTTCGGCGATATAAGGATCGCGGAAGTCGGCGGTGGTATCCAACTGTCCGCCGAACGTCCTCTCGCTGTGGTCAATGAGCACCGGCGTATAGAGCTGGCCGTCATACTTCACCAGCAGCGGTTTGTCGTTGGCGATCAATTCGGAAAACAGGCTGACGATAAACAGCACCATGAAAATCCACAGCGACCAGTAACCGCGACGATTACTTTTAAAGCGTGCCCAGCGCGCCTGATTAATCGGGCTTAAGCGGCTCATTGGCGTCCCTCAAAATCGATACGCGGATCCACCAGCGTATAGGTTATGTCACTGACAATATTCAGCAATAAGCCGATCAGCGTGAAAATGTACAGCGTGCCAAACATGACGGGATAGTCACGTTGCAGCGTGGCGTCATAGCCCAATAGGCCCAGCCCGTTGAGTGAGAACATCACCTCAATCAGTAGCGAGCCGGTGAAAAACATACTGATAAACGTGGCGGGGAAGCCGGCAATCACCAGCAACATGGCATTACGGAATACGTGGCGGTAGAGAATGCTCTTTTCATCCAGCCCTTTAGCGCGCGCAGTAACCACGTACTGCTTACGAATCTCATCCATAAAGGAGTTCTTGGTGAGCATCGTCAGCGTGGCGAAACCGCCAATCACGGAAGCCAGAACCGGTAGCGCGATATGCCACAAATAGTCGGTAATCTTGCTGTACCAAGGCAGGGTATCAAAATTGCTGGAAACCAGCCCTCGAAGCGGGAACCAGTCCAGGTAACTGCCGCCCGCGAATAGCACAATCAAAATGATCGCAAACAAAAATGCTGGAATGGCATAGCCGATAATGATTAACGTGCTGCTCCAGGTATCGAACGGCGTGCCATTTTTTACGGCCTTCTTAATGCCAAGAGGAATGGAAATCAGGTAGACGATCAGCGTACTCCACAGCCCCAGCGTAATCGAAACCGGCATGCTCTCCTTAATGAGCTGCATCACCGAAGAACCCCGGAACAGGCTGTCGCCGAAGTCAAAACGTACGTAATCCCACAGCAGTTTAAAATAGCGCTCATGGATCGGCTTATCGAAGCCATAGCGTTTGGTGATTTCTTCGATGACTTCCGGGTCAAGCCCGCGTGAACCCCGGTAAGCGTTCTCGATGTTTGGTGCGCCGCTGGTGCCTGTTCGCGCCATTCCGGCATCCATTCCGCTACTGGCGGTATAACCACTACCGTGGCCCATTTCAATTGCCGCGATGGCTTGATCTACCGGGCCGCCGGGGGCAATTTGCACAATAAAGAAATTAATTGTGATGATTGCCCACAGGGTTGGAATAACCAGCAAGAGGCGGCGTAACAGATACGTTCCCATTTTTATTCCTTAACGTCGCTCTGCGGGCAGCGTAGCCGCCTGTTTGGTATCGAACCACCAGCCATCAAAACCCAGTGAATAGGCCGGGCGTACAGCGGGCATGGCGAACTTGTTCCAATAGGCGAAACGGTCATGATTGGAATACCACATTGGGATCATGAGCTGATTCCAGGTCAATACCCTGTCCAGCGCACGACCTAATGACAGCAGGGGGACTTTCTGCCCTTGATGCTTAACGATTTCCGCGATGAGAGAATCAATCGCAGGGTCGCTGACCCCCGGTCTGTTGTAGGTCGAATCGATATACTGTGAGCTCCAGCGGATTTGCAGGTCATCACTAGGGTAAAGGAATGCGCTGTAAACCGTGGCCGTCATATCGAAATCCCGCTTACGGATACGGTTGTTAAACTGCGTGCTGTCGATGTTACGTACGTTCATGGTGATGCCGAGCTTTTTCAGGCTCTGCTGAAAGGGCAGGACATACTGCGAGTTGCCAGCGCTTGGCAATAGCAGTTCAAATGTAAACGGCTGTCCGGTTTTGCTATTGACCAGCTTTTGATCTTTCAATTCCCAGCCAGCCTCTTCCAGCAGTTTGAGTGCCTTCAGCCAGTTTTGTCGATCATAGCCGCTGCCATCGGAGGAGGGTGGTTGATAGCTGGGGCCAAAGACCTCGGCTGGCACCTTGTCCTTCAGCGGTGTCAACCATGCCAGTTCCTCTGCACTGGGTTCGTCTTTAGCGGCATACTCGGTGTTTTGGAAATAGCTATCGGTACGTTGATAGGCGTTGTAATAGAGCGCCTTGTTCATCCAGTTAAAGTCAAATGCCAGCGCTAACGCCTGACGCACGCGTCGATCCTGAAACAGCGGTCGCTGAATATTGAATGCCAGCCAGCGCGTATCCTGAGCGGATTGGTTGACCTGATCCTGTTTGATGATATAGCCGCGCGCAAAGTTGCCGCCCTGATATTGTGTTGCCCAATGCTTTGGTGAGCCTTCTTCACGCAGGTCGAAAGCGCCGGCTTTAAACGCTTCCAGCGCGACGCTGTCGTCGAGATAGTAGTCGTAGCGGATTCTATCGAAATTGTACTGGCCTTTATTGACCGGCAAGTCGGCACCCCAATAGTCTTTCACGCGTGAATAGGTAACATATTGTCCGGTGCGATAGGCGGTGATGCGGTAAGGGCCACTGGCCGGTGGTGGATACGATAGTGGATCGCTGAGTTTATGATTCTTCCAGAATTTCTCCGACATGATGGGCAATGTCATCAGACTGAACATACGGTTTTTGTCGGATACAGGAAAATCGAAACGTACGGTCAATGGTGCAACGGCTTTGGCGGTGACATCTTTAAAATAGATGCGAAACTGCGGCACGCCCTGAGTCATAAACATATTGTAGGTAAACGCGACGTCAGCTGCGGTGATTGGTGAGCCATCATGAAAGCGGGCTTTGGGATTCATCTCGATTTCAATCCAGCGGAAATCCGCCGAATGGCGTGTTGTCAGTGCGACCAGCGGATAATAACTGCCGGGTTCGTCATCAGAGGAGACAAAGAGCGAATCGTAGAGGCGTTCAGTACGTGCTGCTGCCACGCCACGTAGCGCGTAACGGTTGAAATTGTCAAAGGTGCCCAATGCACTGAGGGTTATACTGCCGCCTTTCGGGGCATCAGGGTTGACGTAATCAAAATGACTGAAGTTCTCGGCATATTTGGGTTCACCCAAAAGTGCAAAGCTGGTGCTGTTTTCAATCGTCTCGGCATGCGCCCCAAAATGGGCCGTGCAAAGCAATACGGCAGCGATAACGCGTTTTAACATCTGACGGTGATCTCCTGCGAGTGGACGTTATCTGGCTGGGCGTCGTTTGATATAGACATGCCAGACCGTAACATCAACAATGCCGATTTCCTCGGCATAAAGTTCTTGAAATAATTAACATTCCCATCGGGAAGCTGCGTGTTTTCTTTTTATCATGAAATTAGGTGATAAACCTACCTTAATCACGGCCTGTTAATGTTTCAGGTTGTTGAACAAGTCATATTTTGCGCAGTGTGCCGCAGAAGGGGAGAAACTCGGTGAGATTCGGGGGAAAAGCAGGCATAAAAAAACGTAGGGAAGGTTCTTCAGTGTTGCGTAGCAACGGCCCGTAGGGTGATGGACAAGGATGTCCATCATAAAAAAACGCCGCTTATGGTGATAAGCGGCGTTGATGTCGTCTGGTTTCGTTGGCTAACAGCAAAGTTCTTTCACTAACAAAACAATACCACAGCAAGGGAGCGATATTGCTTAGCTGGTTTTTCCTTTACTCAGGACACGACGTCCTTCCTGATAACGCTTATTCCAGTAGTCTTCTGTCATTTTAGAAATGATAACACCACTGCTGGTTGACGCGTGGACGAACTGATCGTTGCCGAGATAAATGCCAACGTGGCGACCGGTCGAACCTGCACGGAACAGAACAAGATCGCCAACGCGCAGTTTACTACGCTGAATTTGCTGGCCCATCTCTTGCTGTTCATAGGTTGAACGCGGTAAATCCATACCAAATTGTTCGCGGAACGTGCGCTGAACGAAAGCTGAGCAGTCAATGCCACGGCGACTATCACCGCCTAAACGGTAACGAACACCTTTCCAACTGGCATATTGGTTAAGCAACTTGGACTTGATGTCCACGTTACGAACCAGTGCTTCAAATTCATCCTGAGAGGCTTGCAGTAAAAGACCATCTTTGTCATTAACTGCATGCATATCAGTTTGAGCTTTATTGTTGTATGCACTATTAGTTCCACATGCGGAAAGCATCATTGCTACCGCAACGGCAGGCACTGCCCGCCAGATATATCTCAGAATCGGTTGAGACTTGACCATTATTGTTATGTTCCCTTGCTGTCCTTAACGATAAATATCGCTATGTAGTATCCCCATTTCACTGGGGTATAAATGCCAAACGAAAACGAGACTCAGACTAAATCAGAGTTTCTTCTTAGCCAAACACTCATCGGTGAAAGTGTGCCGGAATGCACATTATTTCTCTTGCCGCTGGTAGTTCAGTGTGCGCTAAAAAGCAAACTTGAACGAGACTACCGCAACAGCAGCAGGATTGCGAGAAGTTTTAACCATTTTATTTATAAGATTTAATGATGTGTTCAGCTAAAAAATGTCGATGTCAAAAATCTGAAATCATAGGGATTTATACTGTCGATTTTTTAGGTAATAGCCGATTTAACAGGGCAATAGTGGCATCGCTTGCTGGCGTTAATAACCACCAGCTTAGTCCGACCAGGACAACCGACAGAGAACCGACGGCAATATCGGTAAACCAATGTGCACCAATCATGATGCGAGGTAATGAGAAAATCACCATGATGGCCAGACCGATAGCGAAAGCGGTACGGGTAAAATAGCGCAGCATAAAAGCCGCAAAGATCATCAACATCATGCCGTGGTCGCCGGGGAAGCTGTCCGATGACGCATCTTTGGTCGGTATACCGGTTAGGTCTGAAACGCGGTTGACGTCACTAAAATAGAGCGTCGGGCTGGCGTGTTGCACAGGTAATAAATGTCCTGCCTGATTCAGCACGACGGCAGTTAACAGCATGATAAAACCGAGGACCAACAAACGGCGGCGCTCTGTGGAGGTCGCTTTTAGATAAAACGACAGATACAGCAATCCCATCGCAACGAGCGCAAAACCGTCAAAAGCGCGGTTATTGGTAATGGCAACCAGATGTAAAAACGTCGGGCTATCAACCAAGAGACGGTTGAAATAGAAAAAGATATGGCTGTCGAGCGTGAGCCAAAAACCATGATTTTCCGGTAGATACCAGGATAAAAACAGACCGATGCCCAACACATTGAGCACTACAATAGAAGAAAAACGGGCAAATGACATAAGGCAAACCATCCAAACAAAGACGAAAAAACTCCAGTTTACTCCACGTTAGCTAAACGAGCCTTTAACAATGAGGCTTGTAACGTGTTCCATTCTGCTGGCGTTTCATTAATGACTTCGATACGGCTATCAATCGGTGCTGCCGATCGGGTTTCTATATGCAGATCGTGTCCTTGACGGTTCACGACGAGCGTCCCTTCCTTTATACGCATCACTCCTTTGACCCGACTCACGGGAGAAAGGCGGACCCAGTCCAGCAGGGCAGCGGTATCAAAAGCGGTTTCAGGTGCGAATATCCAGCCACAGGCGTGGTAGCCCTGTCCCTGATTGAGAGAGCGACGCCAGGGTTGCCCACCCGGTAATTGCAGCGCAGCCAAGCCATTTTGGGGCTGATGCGCGTGGTGATGCGCACCGTCCGGCAGTTCACGCATGTTGTGTCGCGGTTGGTCGAGCAGTTGCCAGCCCACATTTCCCTGACTGGCTTCGATAATTTGTCGACCATCACCATTTGCCTGCTGCCACTGCTGTAAGGCCGCGAGATCGTCGGCGGTATAAGTATCACGCTTGTTAGCGATAATCATATCCGCGGCGGCAAGCTGATCGCGGAAGTTCTCATTTTCCGTATAACGAGTTTCACTTAACTGGCGAGCATCCAACAGACACAGCGTAGCCTGTAATGTCAGCCAGGGCTGATAGATATCACTCGTCAGCAAGGAGAGAATTTGTTTCGGGTGGCCGAGTCCCGTAGGTTCGATGAGCAACCGATGGGGCTTCTTCTGTTGCAGCAGCATATTCAGGCCAACCTGCATCGGCAAGCCGTTTACGCAGCACATGCAGCCGCCGGGAATCTCTTTCAACACCGCACCGCTGTCCGCCAGTAGCGCGCCGTCAATGCCCACTTCGCCGAATTCATTGACCAGCACCGCCCAGACTTCGTCTTCAGGCTTTTGCGACAGAAGATGACGGATCGTGGTGGTTTTTCCACTACCGAGAAACCCTGTAATCAAATTGACTTTCGTTAGCATGGCTGGCTCCTAATGCGGGGGAGAGTTGACGTGTGCCGGATAGATCATCCGGCGACAAGTATTGCGCGGGAAGCACAATGTAGAATGTTAGTCTGCACGACCCATGTAGCGACGTTCTGGAATATGAATACGGATCTTTTCACCCGCGCTCAGATATTCTGGAACGGGGATAACCAGACCGGTGCTCATGGTCGCAGGTTTGTTGCGTGAACTGGCGGAGGCGCCTTTAATGCCCGGTGCCGTCTCAACAATTTCCAGATCGACCGTTTGCGGCAGTTCCAGCGCGATGATTTGGCCGTCCCAGCTCAATACCTGAATCCCTGGCATACCGCCTTCAGGGATAAACAGCAGTTCTTCTTCTATTTGATCTTTTTTGAAGAGGTAAGGGGTGTAATCCTCATCATCCATAAAGACGTACTCGTCGCCGTCAATATAGGAGAAAGTCACCGTGCGGCGCGTCAGCGTGATGGTATCGATAATGTCGTCGCCTTTAAAACGCTCTTCCACTTTCAATCCCGTGCGGACATCAGAAAAACGCATTTTGTACAGCGTGCTGGCACCGCGGGCGCTGGGACTCTGGACGTCGATGTCCTTTACCAGCAATAACTTGTCGTTATAGTTAACGACCATTCCGCGTTTAATCTCGTTCGCTCTTGCCATAAAAATTACCTGCTATAAGGAGTGTGATTTTTGTGGCGACACGTTACTCGCGCCGAAGAGTTCAGGCAAGTATATACTCGTCATCCTTCAAATTTCATGTACGTTGGCTACGCTCACTCACCCGAATCACTTACTTGTGTAAGCTCATCGGGATGCCTTCGCTTGCCGCCTGCCTGAAATTCGAATTATTTAGAGTATAAGGAAAAAGGGCTGATATTGGTTTTTGACGATGAGGCTGCTATCGTGGCGCTCTCTACTTCTTGTCAGCCCACCGGAGAGTTTGCTGATGGACTGTCGCTCCCATTGCGGTGCCTGTTGTACCGCGCCATCGATTTCAACCCCCATGCCGGGGCTGCCGCACGGTAAGCCTGCCAACACACCTTGTATTCATCTTGATGAGGCGATGCGCTGCGGGTTGTTCCATTCTCCACTGCGGCCTGCGGTTTGCGCGGGGCTAAAGCCGCGCGCGGATATGTGTTTCAGCCATCGTGATGAAGCGCTGATTTACCTACTGAAACTGGAAGCCGACACCGCCCCTTAATGTGCAGCGATCAGGCGTCTTTGATGCGCCACATACAATAGATGGAGCCGGCGATCATCAGCAGCGCGAAGAAGAAGACGGCGTGATAGTTCCAGATTTCAGCAACAATCCCAGCCAGTGAACCGGAGATGATCCAGCCAACGCGTGTGGTATTGGTAAACAGCGTGGTTGCTGCGCCTGCCTGTCCGGGCATCAAGTCCTGAAAGTAAAGCATGCCGATTCCTGCCAGAATACCGATGAAAACGGCGTTCAACGCTTGTAACGCCAGCAGCGCTATTTCGCCATCAAGAACCAGTAAGCCGCCGAAGAACAGCAAACCGGAAGCAACGGCAAGCCGCATCAGGAAACGTTTACCGAAGCGTTTAGCAACGTAGCCAGCAATCAGCATCACCGGAATTTCCAGCCCGGCGGCCACCCCCATCATGATACCCGCCAGCTTTTCCGGCAGATGCAGCTCATGCACCAGATACAGCGGCATATTAATGAGGTAAATACCGTTGCAGGTCCACATCAAGGTACAGGCTACGAACAGCAAGAGCGTGTCCCGGCGGTTGCGGCGCGGTGATTCCAGCGTAGAGGTGGTCTTTTCCACGGCTTTGGGCATGGAAGGCAGAAAGAGTTTTACCAGAATGCCGCACAGGATAAAGACGACTGCGGCGGTCAGGTACATCGCCGTGAAGCCGAATCCCAGTGCCAGCGCAAAGGCGATGGGCGGGCCGACAACCCAGGCGAGGGAAATTTGCGCGCGGAGGATGGAGCTGAACATCGCCGCTTCACGACCGGTTTTATCCGCATGCTCCCGCGCCAGCGCAAAAAGCTGTGGGTTCGCGGTCGAGCCAAAGCTGCTCAGCAACACGCCGATAAAGAGCAGAATAAAGTAGTTACGGTTCCAGGCAAACAGCATGCAGGCCAGTGCGCCTAGCAGGCAGCAGACGAAAATCAGCGATTTGCGATCGCCCTGACGATCCGAGCGCGTGGCCAGCATTTGGCTGACGACAATACCGATAACGGCGCTACCGGTATAAAACATCCCGACTAAGAAAGGACGAGCCTGTACTTCGCTGGAAAGAAAGAGGCTGAGCGTAGGCAGCTGTAGGGCGCCAGCCGTTCCGGTCAGGAAGGCAATAACTAAAAATGCTGACGATGTCAGATCGAGCGGACGTCGCGTTGTGTTTGCAGGAGTGAACATAAATTGATGGCGCTTGGAAAATAGGCAGAGGCTGTCGAGCGCGACATACTACTCGGGTTTATAATGAAACAGAAATCTTGTTTCATTATTTTTCGTCAGCACGGCTTCAGCCTTTTGCGGATTTTTGTTGGCGGGCAGCGCGTCATCCACGGTAAAATGTGCGTGATGTCAAAATTCTGTTACGTCAGCAGCGTAGAAAGCTTGCATAAATGGTGTAATAGAATGAGACTTTTGAAACGTTTCAGCGGAATTTTTTTTGAAACGCCCTAACAATCGACACATTTTTTTCTCATAAAAGCTGAAACGATTCAACTTTCAGCAAGAGAGGAGTGCCATGTTCCAGTTGTCACAGCAAGATATTCATTTGGGCGCAGCGGCCAGTACTAAGCAGGAAGCTATCCAGCTTGTTGCTTCAGCACTGACCGAGGCCGGGTGCGTTAACGCAGGGTATGTCGACGGCATGCTCCAGCGTGAACAGCAAACATCCACCTATTTGGGAAGCGGCATTGCTATCCCTCACGGCACAACCGATACCCGCGATCTGGTACTGAAGACCGGGGTTCAAGTATTTCAATTTCCTCAGGGTATTTCCTGGGGTGAAGATCAAACCGCCTACGTGGTGTTGGGGATTGCAGCCCGTTCTGATGAACACCTTGCGTTGCTGCGTCAGCTGACCCACGTCCTGAGCGACGATCGCGTAGCGGCACGTTTGGCAAGTACAACTTCAGCAGAAGAACTGCGTAGCCTGTTGATGGGTGAGCAGCAACTGGCGGAGTTCCGCTTTGATACCTCGCTGATTGCGCTGGATGTGGCGACCGATAATCTGTTGACGCTTCAGGCGCTGAACGCCGGTCGTCTTCAGCAGATCGGTGCAGCAGACGCCAGCTTCGTCAGCACCGCAGTCAGCAACAAGCCGCTGAATCTGGGGCAAGGTGTGTGGTTCAGCGATAGCGCTGTCGGTAACCTCAGCAGCGCGGCTGCGGTGGCACGTCCGGCTACGCCTTTCAGCGTTGATGGCGAAAACGTGGCCTTACTGGTGACAGTAGCCGCGGCTGACGATCAGGCTTTTGCCCCGATCGATTACCTGAGCAACTTACTGATTGCGCAAAAAGCGGAACGTCTGCTGACGGCTGACGCACCGACCCTGCTGGCACTCTTGACCAGCGACGTACCAGAAGAAAGCGAAGTGCTGACGGCAGAGTTCACTATTCGCAACGAACACGGTCTGCACGCGCGTCCGGGCACCATGCTGGTGAACGTGATCAAGCAGTTCAGCAGTGACATCACCGTCACCAATCTGGATGGCACAGGTAAACCGGCAAATGGCCGCAGCCTGATGAAAGTCGTCGCGCTAGGCGTGAAGAAAGGTCACAAATTGCGTTTCACCGCGAGCGGTAGCGATGCAGAACAAGCACTGGCCGCTATTGGCGACGCGATTACGTCCGGTTTGGGCGAGGGGGCAGCATGAGCAGGAGAGTAGCCACAATCACCCTGAATCCAGCTTATGACCTGGTTGGCTATTGCCCGGAAGTTGAGAAAGGCGAAGTCAATCTGGTTCAGACAGCGGGTCTGCACGCCGCAGGCAAAGGTATTAACGTTGCCAAGGTGCTGAAAGATCTCGGGATTGATGTCACGGTAGGTGGCTTTCTGGGTAAAGACAATCAGGATGGTTTTCAGCAATTGTTCAGCGAGCTGGGCATTGCCAACCGTTTCCAGGTTGTGCCAGGACGTACGCGTATTAATGTCAAATTAACCGAAAAAGATGGCGACGTAACCGACTTCAACTTTTCCGGTTTTGAAGTGACACAGCAGGACTGGCAGCGTTTCGTCAATGACTCGCTGAGTTGGCTGGGGCAGTTCGACATGGTCGCGGTGAGCGGCAGTCTGCCTGCTGGCGTTGATCCTGATGCATTTACCGACTGGATGTCGCGTCTGCGCACGCAGTGTCCTTGCATTATTTTCGACAGCAGCCGTGAAGCGCTGGTGGCGGGACTGAAAGCCTCTCCTTGGTTGGTGAAACCAAACCGCCGGGAGCTGGAGATATGGGCTGGGCGTAAATTACCTACGCTGGCTGATGTGGTGGATGCCGCCCACGCGCTGCGTGAACAGGGTATCGCGCATGTTGTGATCTCACTAGGTGCGGAAGGCGCGCTGTGGGTGAATGCATCAGGTGCCTGGCTGGCAAAACCACCGGCTTGTGATGTGGTAAGTACGGTAGGTGCGGGCGACTCCATGGTTGGGGGGTTGATTTATGGCTTATTAATGCGTGAGTCCAGTGAGCACACTCTGCGTTTGGCTACGGCGGTTTCAGCGCTGGCCGTCAGCCAAAGTAATGTTGGTATTACCGATCGTCCTCAGTTGGCCGCAATGATGGCGCGTGTCGACCTCAAACCCTTTAACTGATACAGCAGGAGATAAACAATGAAAACGCTGCTGATTTTGGATAAATCACTGGGCCTGGCGAGAAGCCAACTGGTGAAGAACCTACTCGGCGCTGCCGCTGCGAAAGCAGGGGTGACGTTTACAGAACAGGTTAACGACGCTGAACTGGCGATCGTTCTGGGTGCATCCGCTGCGGCGGACAGCGCACTGAATGGCAAGCGGGTTTATGTCGGTGACATCGAACTGGCAGTTTCGCAGCCGGAAGCCTTTTTGGCGAAAGCACAGGCTGAAGCGACGGTCTATCAGGCCGCTGCGTCAGCACCTGTTCAGCAGCCCGCAGCTGCCAAGCGTATTGTGGCGATAACGGCGTGCCCGACGGGCGTCGCGCACACGTTTATGGCAGCAGAAGCGATTGAAAGCGAAGCGAAAAAACGCGGCTGGTGGGTAAAAGTAGAAACGCGCGGCTCTGTTGGCGCGGGCAACGCGATTACCCCTGAAGAAGTGGAACAGGCCGATCTGGTGATCGTTGCTGCGGACATTGAAGTCGATCTGGCGAAATTTGCTGGTAAGAAGATGTATCGCACGTCGACCGGGCTGGCACTGAAGAAGACGGCGCAGGAGTTAGATAAAGCGCAGGCTGAAGCGAAAGTGTATCAGCCATCTGGGCAAGCCAGTGCGTCAAGTGCTAGCGAGTCTGGCCAGAAAGGCGGAGCAGGCCCGTATCGTCACCTGTTGACCGGCGTGTCTTACATGCTGCCGATGGTTGTCGCGGGTGGTTTGTGTATCGCACTGTCGTTTGTCTTTGGTATTGAAGCCTTTAAACAAGAAGGTACGCTGGCAGCGGCGCTGATGAAGATCGGCGGCGGTTCTGCTTTTGCGCTGATGGTGCCGGTGCTGGCGGGCTATATCGCGTTCTCCATTGCAGATCGTCCGGGCTTAACGCCAGGTCTGGTTGGCGGGATGTTGGCGGTGAGTACGGGAGCAGGCTTCCTCGGTGGGATCATTGCCGGTTTCCTGGCGGGCTATATTGCCAGAGCGATCAACAATAAACTGATTCTGCCGCAAAGTTTGACTGCGCTAAAACCGATCTTGATTATTCCGCTGTTTGCTACGTTGATCACCGGTCTAATCATGATTTACGTCGTTGGCACGCCAGTGGCGAAAATCCTGACTGGCCTGACAGGCTGGCTGCAATCCATGGGCACGGCGAATGCGGTGATTCTGGGTGCGATCCTGGGTGCGATGATGTGTACGGATATGGGCGGGCCAGTTAACAAAGTGGCTTACGTCTTCGGTACGACCTTACTCAGTAGCCAGATTTACGCGCCGATGGCCGCCGTTATGGCAGCCGGTATGGTGCCACCGTTGGCAATGGGTCTGGCGACTGTACTGGCAAGCAAAAAATTCAACCCGACCGAGCGTGAAGGGGGCAAAGCGGCGTTTGTACTGGGCCTGTGCTTTATCTCCGAAGGGGCGATTCCTTACGCGGCGCGTGACCCGATGCGCGTTCTGCCTTGCTGCATCATCGGTGGGGCACTGACGGGTGCGCTGTCAATGGCGGTGGGCGCTAAGTTGATGGCACCACACGGCGGTCTGTTCGTGTTGTTGATTCCTGGCGCGATTACCCCGGTTATCGGCTACCTGTTAGCGATCGTTGCAGGTACTGTCGTCGCTGGCGTGCTGTACGCACTGCTGAAACGCTCTGATGAACAACTGGCGAAAGTTGCGTAAGTTTGATCATCGTCGTGAATAAAAAGTAATGCCATAACACAAGGATGTGGATGAGATAGCGCCAGTTGGTATTTGCCGACTGGCGCTTTTTTACGGGATAAAAACTAGCTAGTGCTGGGCTTCAGATTTGAGCCAGGCGATTTCGTCGGCCCAAATATCGGGGTTGATCGTTTCCAGAATCATCGGGATACCGTCAAAGCGAGCATCTTTCATGATATAGCTGAAAGCGGTTTTGCCGATATTGCCTTCCCCCAGACTATGGTGTCGGTCAACGCGACTAGCGAACGCGCTTTTGGCATCATTCAAATGCATTCCGCGCAGATAGCGAAACCCAACAATGCGATCGAATTCAGCGAAGGTGGCTTCGCAATCTGCTTCCGTCCGCAGATCGTAGCCACCAGCGAAGGCGTGGCAGGTATCGATACAGACGCCGACGCGGCTTTTATCTTCTACGCCATCGATGATGGCCGCCAGATGTTCAAAGCGGAAACCCAAATTACTGCCTTGCCCGGCGGTGTTTTCAATCACCGCGGTGACCCCGTCCGTTTCCGCCAGCGCAATGTTGATGGACTCGGCGATACGTGCCAGACAGTCAGCTTCCTCTATCTGCTTTAGATGGCTGCCGGGGTGAAAATTCAGCAGGCTCAGCCCAAGCTGCTGGCAGCGGGACATTTCATCAATAAACGCGAGGCGTGACTTATCCAGCGCCTCGGCGTCCGGGTGGCCCAGATTAATCAGGTAGCTATCGTGGGGCAGAATCTGTGCTGACGTATACGCGTATTGCTCACAGGCGGTTTTAAAACGCTCGATGACCTCGGCGCTGAGCGGTGCAGCCTGCCATTGGCGCTGGTTCTTGGTAAATAAAGCGAAGGCCGTCGCCTTTATCTCATGTGCGCGAATCACGGCCTGATCGACCCCGCCAGATGCGCTAACGTGCGCCCCGATGTATTTCATGTTGGTCTCCTTTGGTAACGGAGACATTATGGCATCGACCTGCATACCCGTCATACTTCAAGTTGCATGTGCGAAATGCTCGAAGAACAGATTGATGCCCGCACCGCCAACCACCAGCCAGAGAAACAGAACGAGTGCCAGCAGCAGCGGTTTTGCTCCGGCCTGGCGGATGGCGCTGAATCGGGTTGTGAGCCCCAGCGCAACCATCGCCATGGTCAACAGTACATTATCGAGCTGTACCAGATGTGTGACGAGCGCAGGAGAAAGTAGCTGAAAAGAATTGAAGGCAGCTACGGCGATAAACCCCAGTGCAAACCACGGGAACATCAGTGGAATCGCGTCTTGCGCGTCACTTTTGTGCGTCGTTTTTTTCAGGTAAAACCCAAGAATGAGAAGAAAAGGGGCCAGCATCATCACGCGCAGCATCTTGCTGATGACGGCGATGTTTTCCGTCGCGCCATCAATGGCATGTCCGGCAGCAACGACCTGAGCGACTTCGTGTATCGTTGAGCCGAAGTACAGACCGACGATCTGGGGGGGGACGTCAATCCAGTGATGTTCGAGATTGAGCTGATAGATCCACGGATACAAAAACATCGCCGTTGTACCGAAAATCACCACGGTGGAAACGGAGACGGCAATCGCATTGCTGGACGCTTTGACAACGGGTGCGGTTGCCATGATCGCCGCGGCGCCGCAGATGCTGCTGCCAGCGCCGATGAGAATCACGGTTTCATTGTCGAGTTTCAGCCAGCGTTTGCCGACCCAGCAGGCGAGTAAAAACGTCAGCGTGACGACGGTAAGATCGACCGCGACACCGGTAAAGCCAACGGCAGCAACCTGCTGAAAGCTGAGACGAAAACCATAAAGTATGATGCCCCAGCGAAGTAAATGCTGTTTGGCCCACTGCACGCCCGGATCGCACAGCGGATGAAGACGTGGATAAACGCTATTTCCGAGCACGATCCCAATCAAAATCGCCAATGTCAGTGAACCCGGTCCCCAGTGGGCGATTTTCGGAATATTTGCCAGCCAGAGGAGCGAAAAAGTCATTAAACTTACTAACAACAGGCCGGGTAATCGCGCTTTTGCTCCATCGGGCGGGGCTATCGTGTGTAATGTCGCAGGAAGAGCCATGGATTAGGTGCCTATTCTGACCGTACCGAAAATTGAAAGCCAGCTTATAATCCACGAGATTAAAAGAGAAATTGATTATATATTTATAACCTATAAGTATTTCAGATAAAGAGCGCACTATGCATATCACGTTACGTCAACTGGAAGTCTTTGCCGAAGTCCTGAAAAGTGGTTCAACGACACAGGCCTCCGTTGTGCTTGCCCTGTCTCAATCGGCTGTCAGCGCGGCTCTGGCGGATTTAGAAGGGCAGTTGGGGGTTCAACTTTTCGACCGCGTGGGTAAACGTCTGGTGGTTAATGAGCATGGCCGCCTGCTGTATCCCAAAGCACTGGCACTGCTTGAACAGTCGATGGAAATTGAGCAACTGTTCCGACGTGATAATGGGGCTCTGCGGGTGTATGCCAGCAGCACCATTGGCAACTATTTATTGCCTGCGATGATTGCCCGCTATCGTCATGACTACCCTGATATTCCGCTGGAACTGCATGTTGGCAATACGAAAGATGTGATCACGCGCGTATCTGAATTCAGTGTCGACTTGGGCTTGATCGAAGGGCCTTGCCATCACCCTGATTTGATTACGCAGCCCTGGCTGGAAGATGAGCTGGTGGTGTTCTGCTCTCCCGAACATCCGCTCAGCCGGGGTTCTGTTTCATTAACCGCGCTGGCAGATGCGCACTGGATCCTGCGTGAACGTGGCTCAGGCACGCGCGAAGTGCTGGATCATCTGCTGCTGACGCACCTGTCGCATTTTCATCTGGTGATGGAATTGGGTAATTCAGAGGCGATCAAACATGCGGTTCGCCACGGAATTGGCATCAGCTGCCTGTCGCGGCATGTCATTGCCGAGCAGCTGGCGTCAGGTTCGCTGGTGGAGCTAAAGGTGCCGCTGCCTAAACTCACGCGGACGCTGTATCTGGTTCATCACCGACAGAAACATCTTTCAAATGTGCTACAGCGTTTCTTGAGTTATTGCTGCGAAGTGCCATAGCGAAAATATTTTCTGCTGCTAATAATCGGACGCGAGTTATTAACCTCTCTTATAACTCGACGATCTTAACTATTCAGCACAACGCTATTTGCTACAATCCCGCCTCGATTTTTAGCACGAGCATGCAGGATAACAATGGCTCAGCACGATATTCAACAAACTACACAGGGCGCACCGACCCTGCGCCGTGAACTGAAAGCACGGCATTTAACGATGATCGCCATTGGCGGATCGATTGGTACCGGATTATTTGTCGCGTCTGGTGCGACGGTTTCACAAGCAGGCCCAGGTGGCGCACTTCTGTCTTATGCCCTGATTGGGCTGATGGTTTACTTCCTGATGACCAGTCTGGGCGAACTGGCGGCGTTTATGCCGGTTTCCGGTTCGTTCTCCAGCTACGGTTCCCGCTATGTAGAAGAAGGGTTCGGCTTCGCGCTGGGCTGGAACTACTGGTACAACTGGGCGGTGACCATCGCGGTCGATCTGGTGGCGGCACAGCTGGTGATGGGATATTGGTTCCCCGATGTCTCCGGCTGGATCTGGAGCGCGCTGTTCCTCGCGCTGATGTTCCTGCTTAACTACATTTCCGTAAAAGGATTTGGCGAAGCGGAATACTGGTTCTCGCTGATTAAAGTGGTCACGGTCGTCGTTTTCATTGCCGTTGGCGTGATGATGATTACGGGCATCATGAGCGGCGCGGAAAATGCCGGATTCCACAACTGGGAAATTGGTGATGCGCCGTTTGCTGGCGGCTTCTCTGCCATGATCGGTGTGGCGATGATCGTCGGCTTCTCTTTTCAGGGAACGGAACTGATCGGCGTGGCGGCTGGCGAATCTCAGGAACCAAGCAAAAACATTCCGCGTGCCATCCGTCAGGTTTTCTGGCGCATTCTGTTGTTCTACATCTTCGCGATTCTGATTATCAGCTTAATCATTCCGTATACCGATCCGAACCTGCTGCGTAATGATGTAAAAGACATTACGGTAAGCCCGTTCACGCTGGTGTTTGAGAACGCGGGCCTGCTGTCTGCAGCGGCGGTCATGAATGCGGTTATCCTGACGGCGGTGCTGTCGGCGGGTAACTCCGGGATGTACGCTTCTACGCGTATGCTGTTTACGCTGGCATCGGAAGGTAAAGCGCCGCGAATTTTCGCCAGACTGTCAAAAGGCGGCGTGCCGCGTAATGCGCTGTACGCTACCACCGTGGTGGCGGCGTTGTGTTTCCTGTCTTCTTTATATGGCAACCAAACGGTTTACCTGTGGCTGTTGAATACTTCCGGCATGACAGGCTTTATTGCCTGGCTGGGGATTGCGATCAGCCATTACCGTTTCCGTCGTGGCTATGTCATGCAAGGGCATGATCTGAATCGTCTGCCTTATCAGTCGAGCTTCTTCCCGCTGGGGCCGATCTTTGCGTTTGTGCTCTGTCTGATCATTACGCTGGGGCAAAACTATCAGGCGTTTCTGGAAGATAAAATCGACTGGTATGGCGTGACAGCGACGTACATCGGTATTCCGCTGTTCCTGCTGATTTGGTTCGGCTATAAGCTGTGCCGTGGAACGCACTTCATCAAGTATCAAGAGATGACGTACCCCGATCACAAAGACTAAATCGTAAAGCGTGGTTAACGGGCGACTCCCTTATGGGTGTCGCCTTTTTTATTGGTTTTCTTCTGTTCTGCCGTTACGTCTCATGTCTTTCTTTACTCTCGCATGTTGATTTAAATCAAATTTATTCACATTGATTTTTTAGGGGTATTTTACATTAACGCGATTTAATGATTGAAAATAACGATTAATTTATTGTTTATTAATGATTTTATATTAATTTCCATTTGTTTTTATTGCGCATGCAAATGATTTTAATTTTCATTTACAATTATTTCCCGATCATTACAATGTGTCCGACAAAAAAACTCAATGTAAAATATTCGTTCTGAGGACACAGACGCATGGCAATAAATATAAGAAAATCGGTCGCATTGGCACTTGCTACAACCGTATCGACACCCGTTATCGCCGCACAGGACGATACGCTAGTTGTAACGGCTTCTGGCTATGAACAAAAAATCACTGAGGCGGCAGCGAGTATTTCCGTTGTCAGTCAGGATGAACTGACGAAGCGTAAATATAACGATCTTGGCGAAGCGCTCAGCGACGTGGAAGGCGTGGATGTGCGTAGTTCAACGGGCAAAACGGGCGGTCTGGACATCAGCATTCGCGGTATGCCAAGTGACTACACGCTGATTCTGGTTGATGGTATTCGCCAGAATGGTTCATCTGATGTCACCCCGAATGGGTTTGGTACGATGAACACCGGTTTCATTCCACCGTTGGCAGCGATCGAACGTATTGAAGTTATCCGTGGGCCGATGTCAACGCTATATGGCTCTGATGCGATGGGCGGTGTGGTAAATATCATCACCAAAAAAGCGTCGAAAGAGTGGGTTGGGAATATCACGCTGGATCATACCTTCCAGGAGGACAGAGACTATGGTGATGCTTCCAAGTTCTCGATTTATTCCAGCGGTGCGCTGATCGAAGACAAACTGGGACTCGCCCTGCGCGGTAATATTTTACGCCGTGATGCGTCAGAGGTAAGTTCATCCTCGACTGGACAGGAACTTAGTACACGCGGCCCGAATCCAGTTAAGTCAGATAATTATCTCCTCGGTGGCAAGCTATCCTGGCTGCTGGATAGCCGTAATACCCTATGGCTCGATGGTGAAGTCTCCAACCAGAAATATGATAACAAGCAAGAACAGCTTGGCGCGCTGGGAGCGGGTGCCGCAACTCGGGGCGGCGGTTATGAAGATACACTGCGTTATGAGCGTCGCAAGATTACGCTGGGTAGCGATAATCAACTCGATTTTGGTACATGGAATTCAAGCTTGTCCTTCAACCAGACTGAAAATAAAGGACGTTTGATCCCTCGCTCTACGGTACCTGCGGGCTCAGCAACGGCAGGGCAAAAGCGCGAGCTTAAAAACACTAACTACATCCTTGATACGAAACTGGTGAGTCCGCTGGGAGACAGTCATTTACTGACGTTAGGTGGGCAATATTGGAATGCCGTCATGAAAGACGGGATTGTTCTGGCGAATACTGGTGAAAAATTCGAACAGAATTCGTGGTCACTTTTTGCTGAAGATGAATGGCGTATTGTTGATTCGCTCGCACTAACGACAGGTGCTCGTTATGAACATCATGAAGCATTTGGTGGCCATGTAAGCCCGCGTGCTTATTTGGTGTGGAATGCGCTGGATGAATTAACGATTAAAGGTGGGGTGAGCACTGGCTACAAGACGCCATCATTGGCTCGGTTACATAATGGGATCAGTGGCGTAACGGGTCAAGGAACGATCAATACGGTCGGTAATCCTAATCTGAAGCCAGAAGAAAGCGTGAATACGGAACTGGGTGCGTACTATGAGCATTTTAGCGGTTTCTCTACTAACGCTACGCTTTTCCATAACCGCTTCCGCAATAAGATCGATAGTTACGACATTGATACAGTAACGTCTAGCTATCGTAATATCGGTAAAGCTAACACGCAAGGTCTGGAACTGGGGTCGACGATCCCGCTCTGGTCGGATAACTGGACGCTGAATGTGAATTACACCTTTACCGACAGCGAACAGAAAGGCGGAGAAAATCCCGGTGCTCGCTTGACCAATACGCCTAAGCACATGGCAAATGCCCGTTTAAACTGGAATGTGAACGAGCAGTTAAGTACCTGGCTTAAAGCTGAATATAGGGGTAAGACGGCACGCTTTACGGAAAATTATTCCACGCTTGCCGCAGCGAACAATCAAGCAAACAGAGTCGTCTATGACAATCTTGGCTCGGATTTCAAATCATTTACCGTCGTAAATCTGGGCGGGTCGTATAAGATCTCTAAAGATGTAACATTGAACGGGTCAGTCAATAACCTGTTAGATAAAGACTTCACTAAAACCTATGTTTTCCCAGTTGGTACGGGTACCACGACGGCTGGTGATTACTTTACGTCAAGCCAGGTGACTACGGGTTCCGTACTGCCGGGTCGTAACTACTGGATGTCAGTAAACATTAATTTCTGATAACCCTTCTTCCCCAAAGCGGGTTTCCATCCGTTTTGGGGAGCTAACCTGCTACGCTCACAGATTCTTTCATCTACCTTTCAGATTCACGCCGTTTACGCAAATTCAGCCCATTCCTCACTGCACATTTATCCTTTCTATTTTGATTATGGCTTGCTGTTATATTTTTGTGATATTTCTGAATATCGACGCTAACAATGTCGATGAGTGAAATTCATTATATTAAGTATTGTTAATTGCTTTAATGCTGACTACGCTTCACGTTACGGAGTGATGGATTTCCGATGAGGCAGGAAGTGTAACGTTATTAATACGTTCGTTGTCTTGTGTCATACAGAGAATTTAATTCATTATTTTTGTATGAGAATACCTGTCGTGATTGCCGACTGCGGAGCCCTTGATATCTGCAAGCGGAATCAGTGTATGAATAGCAACCAGGGCACGATGATGTTAAAAATTACCTTTTTGGATAAAGGCTCACTGCCTGAAACCATTTTCCTGAAAAAGACGAGTTTTAGGCGTCCACAGTGCCGCCATGAATGGATTGAATATAACTATACCTCGCCCGATCACGTTATCGCCCGAGCAAAAGACACCCACGTTATCATCACGAATAAAGCCCTATTAACGCGAGACACTTTGGCCGCGTTACCTGCGTTGAAGCTGATTGCCGTAACGGCAACGGGCACCGACAATATCGATCTTGTTGCTGCCAAAGAACTGGGTATCACAGTCAAAAATGTACCAGGCTACTCGACGCAAGCCGTATCCGAGCACGTGATTGCCATGATTTTTGCGCTGAAGCACAGCCTGATGGCGTGGTATCGCGATCAACTGGGTGACCGCTGGGCCAGCCAATCTCAATTTGCTTATTTTGATCATCCGGTCAAGGACATCGCCGGTGCTACGCTGGGCATCATCGGTGCGGGTACGATTGGGCGGGAAGTCGCACGTCTGGCACAGGCGCTGGGGATGAAGGTGATTTTTGCCGAGCACCGAGGAGCCGCACAGTGTCGCGCGGGGTATCTGCCGTTTGAAGACGTTCTGCGGTTGGCGAATGTGATTTCACTCAACTGCCCGCTCAATGAGAGCACGCAGCATCTGATTAATGCGGAGACGCTCGCACTGTGTAAGCCCACCGCGTTTATTATTAACACTGCCAGAGGCGGGCTGATTGATGAACACGCTCTGGCAGAAGCCTTGCAGCAGCGCGTCATTGCCGGTGCTGCGCTAGACTGCCTGACGCAGGAACCGCCAGCAAAAGACAATCCATTGATGGTCGCGGCGAAAACCCTGCCTAATCTTCTGATTACTCCACATATCTCCTGGACGTCTGCCTCATCGCTGCAATTACTGATGGAAAAGACGATTGAAAATATTGATGAGTATGCTCAGCAGAACGGATACAAATAACGTGTAGTTTGATTTATCTGGATATAGTTTGATTTAGCCGGGTATGACGGAATATTGCCCGGCAGAGGAATGATGATATTCATCAATTTTAATTGATTATCAAAATTGAACGTTTCATCGGATTGAATCTTTCCCTGTCGATTATCTCTGTCGTTCTCGCTATATCCGCAGGGAATGAAATCGGCGCACGTCAGATCTAAAGTGAAAACGTTATTATTTGTGATTATTCTGAGCCACTCTTGATTGTATGAGCGAATATTTATTTCTTAATAATAACGGAAGTAAATAATAGAGCGAGTGCAGCGACATGTGTCGGCGGCAAACGCCGCTTAATCAGGGAAGGCATTGGTGAGCGGTATTGTGAATCCGCCCCGAATTCGGATGAAGGGGGCGGAAGCGAGACGTTACTGAAAATGAGAGAAATTAGCGCTTTTGGATATACGTCATGGCTAGCGCGAGTGCCAGAACCAGCCCTTTGATGATATCCATCGCGTAATAAGGCACGGAGAGCATCACCAGTCCATTCTGCAAGACGCCAAGAATCACGGCACCGAGCAGCGTACCCAGCGCGTTCGGCTTGCCGGATCCCGCCAGCGAGAAGCCGATGTAGGCCGCGGCAACGGCATCCATCAAATAGCCTCCCCCAGCATTGACCTGCGAAGAGCCGATGCGCGATGCCAGTAAGATGCCGCCCAGCGCTGCGAGTAGTGAAGAAAACACATACGCCTGTACCCGATAACGCGCCGTACGAATGCCCGCCAGTCGCGCGGCTTCTGGGTTTCCGCCGATGGCATACATCCGGCGACCGTGCTTGGTGAGGGATAGGTACAGCTGCACCAGTACCGTTACCGCCAGCATGATGACAACAATGACCGGCACCTGGCCCAGCGTGGCAAAGAACTCAGGAATCACGCCTTCCGCCATTTCGCCGCTAGGCAGCACCATGTTCTGCGTGATGGAGCCGCCATAGCTGTAGGTCATCGCCACGCCCTGAATGACGAACAGGCTGGCGAGCGTCGCCAGCATATCGGGAATCTTCAACACGACGATGAGGAAGGCGTTGAATAGCCCGACCAGCGTACACAGCAGCAGCGTCAGGACAATCGCTCCGGTGGTGCCGAATCCATGCCAGACGAAAAGCGAGATGACCAGCGCATTAGCCAGCGAGGCGGTCGATCCTACGGAAAGGTCGAATCCGCCTACGGACAGCGAAATGGAGACGCCAATGGCAATCACCGTCACGATGGCGATAGAACGCAGAATATTGATGATGTTATACGGATCGAGAAAGTTCTCCGACGCAAGCCCGAATAGGGCAATCAGCGCAACAACCGTGATCAGCATGCCCCACTTATAGAGAAACTCGAAAACATGGTGACGGAAGGGGAGCGCCCCGTTAGATGAAAGTGGGTGACTCACGCGGGAGTTCCTCCAGTTGAATATAAAAGTAGGGTTTCTTCGTCAATCTCAGCGGCATTTAACTCTGCGACAATCCGGCCATCCCATAGCACGCAGATGCGATCGCAGAGCCCGACAAGTTCAGAGAACTCGCCCGACGCATAAATAATGCCTTTGCCCTGACGGGCGAGGCCGTCAATCAGGGTGAACAAGTCCTGTTTGGCCTTGATATCCACGCCTTTGGTAGGTTCGTCAAAAATCAGAACCTGTGCTTCACCGCGTAGCCACTTGCCGATAGCCACTTTCTGCTGATTCCCGCCCGACAGACGCGCCAGCTTTTGCGCCGGACCCGTAGTACGAACCGCCAGTCGCTCAACGATCTGTTTTGCCCAGTTCAACGCCTTGCGACGGCTGAACAGTGCCCAGTGGGAAAAGCTATCGGTGGCAGTGATGCTGAGATTCATGGTGACGGATTCATCGATAAAAATGCCTTCTTTGCGCCGCTCTTCAGGAACCAGCGCCAGACCCTGTTCGACGGACTGGTGCGGCGAATGCGGCCGCCAGGGTTTACCTCGATATTCCCCCTGCGCGATCTGGCAGGGTTCCGCGCCGAACAGCGCTTTACACAGCTCGGTTTTCCCCGCGCCAGCCAGTCCGGCAATACCCAGAATTTCCCCTTTGCGCAGCGTGAGAGAAATATTGTGCAACAGCGTTTCGTCGTGCAAACCCGTAACCTGAAGCAGCGTCTCTGCGGCAGGCGTCGTTCGGCGCGGTGGGAAGATATCGTCAAGCCGGTGCCCCAGCATTCTCTCTACGATCTCTTCGCCGCTGAGTCCCTGCATCGCACCGCTGCTGACAAACTCGCCGTCACGCAGAACGGTCAACGTATCGCAGATTTCGCTCAGCTCATGAATACGGTGGGAAATAAATACGATCCCGATGCCATCGGCCTGTAAACGACGTACCACCTCGAAGAGGCGCGCGCTTTCGGCCTGATCCAGCGGGGCGGTAGGTTCATCCAGAATAAGAAAGCGACATTCGTGAGATAACGCGCGGGCGAGCAGAATTTGCTGTTTCTCAGCGAGCGAACAGGTATCCAGCCGTTGACGAACATTGAGGTGAACGCCAAGCTGGTCAAGCAGCGCCTGCGCCTGACGATAGATCTGCGGCCAACTCAGCAGGTGTCCGTCCTGCGCCAGCGTATCCAGCATAATGTTTTCCGCCACGGACAGCGTGGGAACCAGCGCGACATCGACTTCCTGCTGCACCAGATGAATGCCGTACCGCTTGGCATCACGCGGTGAATGGACATCGACCTGCTTACCATTAATCAGAATATCGCCCTGATAGTGATCGTAAGCGCCTGATAAGATCGTCATGAGCGTGGATTTACCCGCGCCGTTTGCGCCAGTCAGGGCATGAATCGAACCACCTTCCAGTGTGAAATTAACCTGCTTGAGGGCGTGGAAGCCAGAAAAGGAGATGGAAATGTTGTGCATTTCCAGTCGGCTTTGGGAGGTAGGAATCATGGTCGGTAACGCTCTTGGCGGTCAAGGTCATGAAATAACGGAAAAGAAAGGTAGCACATATCCCAGAGAATTTAATACAGCTTCAAGTGTTTGAGAGTTATTGGCTATGAACGAAAAGGCATAAATTAAATAAAAAAGTTCTTAAGCTGGCGCAGGCAAGTGAATAAGATGGGTTTATCAATAGGGTAGCGCAGCAGATTCATCTATCAGACAAACATAATATAGAACCGTGTTCAAGAGAGGGCGCGGCGAGGAAGATTCAAACATGCACACAACGACAGTCCGCGTACAGGTTGGCCCTGCTAACTATTTCTCTTTCTCTGGCGCTATCGATAAGCTGCTGGAGTTTTATCCACCGGACGTGCTGAAAAACGCGCTGTGGATCTACGGCGAACGGGCGATTGCCGCTGCTCGACCGTATTTACCGGCCGAGTTCGATGCGCCTTCAGCCCGCCGCGTTCAGTTTGGTGCGCATTGTAGCGAAGGGGAAGTCGCAAAACTGGTGGCGCAGGCGGGCGATGCATGTCAGGTCGTCATTGGCGTCGGCGGCGGGGCGGTGCTGGATACCGCGAAGGTCGCTGCGCGTCATATCGGCGTGCCGCTGGTGGCTATTCCGACTATTGCTGCGACCTGTGCGGCCTGGACGCCGCTGTCCGTGTGGTATAACGATGCCGGACAGGCGCTGCGCTTCGAGATTTTCACTGATGCTAACCATCTGGTGCTGGTGGAACCGCGGATTATGCTGGCGGCACCGGTGGAATATCTGCTGGCTGGCGTCGGTGATACGCTGGCGAAATGGTATGAAGCCGTCGTTCTCAGTCCTCAGCCGGAAACGCTACCGCTTTCTGTTCGGTTGGGCTTACAGGCTGCGCTGGATATCCGCAATGTATTACTGCAACAAAGTGCAGCGGCGCTGGAAGCCGTTGAGCGTGGTGAACTGACGCAGGATTTTCTGGATGTCGTCGATGCGATCATTGCCGGTGGCGGCATGGTTGGCGGATTGGGTGAGCGCTATACCCGCGTGGCGGCGGCGCATGCGGTGCATAACGGTTTAACGGTGTTGCCACAAACTGAACGCTTCCTGCACGGTACCAAGGTGGCTTATGGCATTCTGGTGCAAAGCGCTTTACTGGGCGATAGCGACACGCTGCTCCAGTTGAAGGAAGCGTTTAAGGCGTTTGGTTTGCCGACCTCTCTGGCGGCTCTGGACGTGGATATTCACGATCGCGCCGCGCTTCAGGCCGTTATTGCCCGCACGTTGCAGGCAGGAGAATCCATTCATTATCTGCCGTTGACGCTTAATGAAGAGGTCCTGCTAGCGGCGTTTAACACCGTTGAGTCTGCTGGAAAATAAGCGGGTAGAAAGCGAAGGGCGGAGAACATTCTCTGCCCTAAAGACGATTGTTTATCTCTAAAAATTACTGCTCTGTTGCCTTTAAAAACTACTGCGTTTTCTCATAGGGGAATGAATTTTTGATAAAGCTGGCGTAGTAACGGTACTTCGTTTTGCTTGCCATCAGCTCTTCATAAATCATGCGTGCTACGCCGCTGTAGAGATAGATGCTCCCGTTCAGCAGTTCGACTTCCAACTGGCTTTTTTCTGCATCGTATCCGACTGAAAACAACTCTGTTGATGAAACTCGTTTTCTCTGCAAAATTAATCACTCCCAACGTATCAATGCCGCATCCTGACGGTATACCACCTTTCGAGCTTTCTAACTACAGTGTGTTATAACCTGAAAAATAGTGTTATAGCCTGAAGAACAGTGTTATAGCTCGAAATATATCGCGGGTAAACAGCAGCATATCGTTATCAGCTCATGAATAATCAGTAAACGCTCACAGAATTTTTGCTCTGTCGTCCAGCGACCAACTTTGTTTGTCGTTGTCGATGAGGTGATATTCCAATCGCACCGTTAATCCTGAGCGAGAGCCCGCTGAAACGCTGGCTGGCTTTCTATCCGCTCGATGTATTGCCCGATGTGTGGGTAGAGATTGAAGTCCAGACGTGTTTTCGCCAAAACCAGTGGGACGGCCATTTGTATATCGGCACCGCTGAGCGACTCTCCCGCAAACCACTCTTGTTTACTCAAATGCTGTTCGATGAACTGAAGTTGCGTCGTCAGTCGCGGTACAATAAAGGCCTGCTCGATGCTTTGCACAATTTTGCGTGCGATGGGGCGGATGAAAAACGGCATCGGCGCGGATTCTGTTTTCGCCAAGACTAAACGCATCACCAGCAGCGGCATGAGTGAACCTTCCGCAAAATGCAGCCAGAAGCGATAGTCCAGCAGTGCCTGCCCGCTCTGTGGACGGAGCCTGCCGTTGCCGTAAGTCTCAATCAGGTATTCCACAATGGCCCCGGATTCGGCAATCGTCAGTTCGCCATCGGTAATCACCGGTGATTTCCCTAATGGATGGATTTGTTTGAGTGATGCCGGAGCGCTAAACGTTTTTGGATCACGGGCGTAGCGAATGATTTCATAGTCAACGCCCAGCTCTTCCAGTAGCCAGGTCGCGCGGGTTGAACGGGATTTCTCGAGGTGATGAACGTGTATCATCAAGGTTTCCTTTTTTTCTTTTTTTATCCGTCATGTTGCACGCGGCAGGTGCGCTCATGTCTTTCAGGGGGTATGACGATTGAGTCATTACAGGGAGAGAAAACGCGCTCAGGAGACTCCTGAGCGCGGCGCTCAACAAGGTAAGCATAGCACCATTATTCGAAGCGCTATTCTTCCAACAACTATTCTTCCAACAAATAGCGAGCGTGGAAGCGCAGATGATCTTCGATGAAACTGGCGATGAAGAAATAGCTGTGGTCATAGCCGGACTGGGTCCGCAGCGTCAGCGGCCAGTCATACTGGCTTGCCAGTTCTTCCAGTTTCGCCGGTTGCAGCTGATCGGGAAGGAACTGATCGCAATCGCCCTGATCGACCAGCATTGGCAGCTTCTTCTGGCTATTTGCCAGCAAATGGCAGCTGTCATACTGCAACCACTGCGTTTCATCCTCACCGAGGTAGGCGGTCAGCGCCTTGCGCCCCCAAGGAACCTGACTTGGGTTAACGATCGGTGCGAACGCCGACGCAGACTGGAATTGATCCGGGTTGCGTAGCGCCAGCATCAGCGCGCCGTGGCCGCCCATCGAATGTCCGCTGATGGACTGACGGCGACTCACGTTAAAATGTTGCTGGATCAGCGCCGGCAATTCGCTGCTGATGTAGTCATACATCCGGTAGTGTGCCGCCCAGGGGGCCTGCGTGGCATTCACGTAGAATCCCGCACCCTGACCCAGATCGTATCCCGCGTCGTCTGCTACGTCATCGCCGCGTGGGCTGGTGTCCGGCATGACCAGCACCAGACCCAGCTCGGAGGCAACGCGCTGCGCACCGGCTTTCGTCGTAAAGTTTTCGTCGTTGCAGGTTAACCCAGACAGCCAGTACAGCACGGGCGGCGGTGTGTCATCCTGTGTCGGCGGCAGATAAATGCTGAACGTCATCGCGGTGTTCAGCGTTTCTGACACATGGCGGTAGCGCTGTTGCCAGCCGCCAAACATACGGTGTTCTTCCAGCAGTTCCAGTGATGAGGTCATCGCTGTACAGCCTCCTTTATTCTGTTCCTGACAGTAGCGCAATTAACCGAAATGAATCACAGAGCGAATCGATTTGCCTTCGTGCATTAAATCGAATGCTGTGTTGATTTCGTCCAGCCCCATGGTATGGGTGATGAAGTCATTCAGCGGGAATTCACCTTTCAGGTAACGATCGACAATGCCTGGCAGCTCGCTACGGCCTTTCACGCCACCGAAAGCAGAACCGCGCCATACGCGGCCAGTCACCAGTTGGAACGGACGAGTGGCGATTTCTTCACCTGCACCCGCTACGCCGATGATGATGGATTCACCCCAGCCTTTATGACAGCACTCTAGCGCAGAACGCATGACATTAACGTTACCGATACATTCGAAGGAGAAATCCACGCCGCCATCGGTCAGTTCAACGATGACGTCCTGAATCGGCTTATCGTAATCTTTCGGGTTGATCAGATCGGTCGCCCCCAGTTTACGCGCCAGATCGAATTTGCTGGTGTTGAGATCGATACCGATGATACGTCCGGCACCGGCCATTTGCGCACCGATAATCGCCGACAGACCAATGCCGCCGAGGCCGAAAATCGCAACGGTATCGCCCGCTTTTACTTTGGCGGTATTCAGCACGGCACCCATACCGGTGGTCACGCCACAGCCCAGCAGGCAAACTTCTTCCAGTGGTGCTTCTTTATTCACTTTCGCCAGCGAAATTTCAGGCACAACGGTGTGCTCTGCGAAGGTAGAGGTGCCCATGTAATGGAAAATCGGCTGGCCGTTTTTAGAGAAACGGGTGGTGCCGTCTGGCATCAGGCCTTTACCCTGCGTGGAGCGAATAGCCTGACACAGGTTGGTTTTGCCGGAGCGACAGAATTTACATTCGCCACACTCTGGGGTGTAGAGCGGAATAACGTGATCGCCAACGGCAACGCTGGTCACGCCTTCCCCGATGGCTTCGACAATCCCGCCGCCTTCATGGCCAAGAATCGCCGGGAACACACCTTCAGGATCTTTACCGGACAGCGTGTAGGCATCTGTGTGGCATACGCCGGTTGCGACGATGCGCACCAATACTTCACCTTTCTGCGGTGGCATCAGATCCACTTCTTCAACCGACAGTGGCTGGTTGGGACCCCAGGCGATAGCGGCACGGGTTTTAATCATTTGCATGGTGGAGGCTCCTAATGGCATTCCGTTATGGGTGGTAAATTAAATGACAGGACGTGGCATTACTCACTGTATCGTCCTCTCTTGAAAAGGGGTGCTCAGGAAAATAATGGGCTCATTCCTGCTGAGCGAGTGGTTCAATAATGCTGCCCTGTTCAATAATGAGCTTTTTAAGCGCCTCGACATTCGGGCCGAAGGCGTCGCGTCTCCAGACAAGCCAGGTGGACGCGGCGGCGATGTCTGGCGGTAATTCATGCACCTGAACGCGCGTGCCCGCGGGCAGCGATTCAAGAACGGCATACGGGAGCATGGCGAGTCCGGCACCGCTGGCTACACAGGCAAGCATGGCATGGTATGAGTGGATTTCCATGATAGTACCGGGCACCACGCCATCCTGCCTGAACCAGTTCTCAAGGCGCTTTCTATAGGAACAACTGGGGCGGAAGGCAAACAGCGTATCGTGGCTGGCATCCCGCGCATGGGTAATCGGCGCGTGCGCAGGGTCAGATATCAGCACTAATCGTTCCGCAAAACACGAACACCCATTCAGCTCATCGTAGACGACGGGTCCATCGACTAACGCGGCAGCCAGCGTTCCCGCCCGCACGCGTTCGATGATCTCCCCCGATGTACCGGTATTCAGGGACAGCGAAACATTGGGGTAACGCTGATGGTAAGCCGCTAATAACGTAGGCAAACGGGTTGCTGCAGTGCTTTCCATCGAACCGAGCGCGAAGTTACCGGCGGGTTCACCTGTGCGCGTCATGCTGATTGCTTCCTCACTCAGCGCCAGAATGCGCTGCGCATAACATAAAAAATTGTGACCAATAGGGGACAGGCGCAGGCGCTGCTTCTCACGGATAAACAGATCGGTGCCCAGCTCTTGTTCCAACTGGCGCAGCCGCGTGGTCAGATTTGAGGGTACCCGATGAAGCTGCTCTGCGGCGCGCGCGACGGAGCCCGTTTCGGCAACGAGACAGAACATGCGGAGCTGGGTCAAATCCATATCTTTCTCTTTTTGTAATGAACTGGCATTTGATTATTCATTTTTTGTGAAGTGTAGCGGCAAGTGGAGCATTTCGCAACTGGCTTACGCCACACGGATGTGAACGTAACGTAAACTCAGCGTGATGGGATGTGCTCTGAATGATAAAAATGACGGACGTAATTATCATCAGGATTAATAATGGAGAGATGAAAAAGAGAAGAAAGCGATAAAATGATCGCGGCCGGAATTAATAGCACCACAATCAACTATTATCTCGAATAGGGGCATATTTTCTAATGAATAGGGCAGAATGAAAAAATAAGAATAATCACAGAAAAATAAAACCGTATTTTACCCTGACACAATAGCGGAAGCGCGAAAATAAATAGATAATTAAAATAGACAGTTAAATGTGAAGATAAATTGTTGTATCGGAGCAATAGCCAGAAACTATCGCAATTCTTCATTTTTATCGCATTTATTGATGGGAAAGCGTAAAGTGCCTGCCTAAAGTGCCGATAATGTTAATGTATCGTAGGAATACTTTATCATTATTGTAAGGAAGTGTTTCTTTTTGTCATTAAAGGAAAATAACTCTAACTAATGAGAGCCTCTGCTCTTCATTAAATGACGTAACACCCGGCGTATTTCCAATTAAAAATGTGCGGCTATCTTGCAGAAAGCGCAGAGGAAAATCGCCAGATAATTTATAGGAGTCTTCTGTGAATTTTTTAAAAAATATCACCATCAGGGCAATGCTTTTAACAATATTGGGTCTGTTTCTGGTTGTATGGGGGGGCGCGTCTTTCTTTACTACCACCTCATTAAGCAGCATGACCAAACTATTGGAGTCCGGCGAAACTCAGCGTAAAAACGTAGAGATGCTGGTGAAAGGCAATGACCAGTATTTTCGTACGGTTACTCGCTTGTTGCGTTCTATGGATTTCCAGCAAACAGGTGAAACTGCGGAAGCAGAAAAAGTATTTACGTCAGCAACAACCGCGTTTAAAAACACGTCAGATCAACTGGCTGCGTTCAAAGCCGTTGGGCATGTCGGCGTCGATAAAGAAACGGCAGACAATATGATCGCTGCGTGGACCCAACTACTGGATAACGGGTTGACGCCGATGCTGAATGCCGCGCGTGAGAATCGTCAAGAAGAGTTTCGCCAGCTTTTCCGGAAAACTTACCCGCCACTGAGCGTGGCGTTTGGCGCGAATATGGATAAATACCAGACCGCGATTATGTCGTCGTCAGAGCGATCAATGAGCGAGGTCTACGGCCTGGTTGACTGGAGTAATCGTATTCTGCTGAGCGCAGCGGTTATTGGGCTGCTTATCCTGCTGTTGACGGATCGCTATCTGGTTAACTATCTGGTCAAGCCGTTGAATATGATCAAAGGCTATTTCCAGGTACTGGCCGCCGGGCAGCTTGGTCACCCACTTGAAGAGTTTGGCCGCAACTGTGCCGGACAGTTGATTCCTTATCTGAAAGAGATGCAGGGCAGTCTGGTTAATACCGTTTCCATTATCCGTGACAGTTCTGCATCGATTCATCAGGGCTCGAGCGAAATCAAAAGCGGTAACAACGATCTGTCGGCACGTACAGAGCAGCAGGCCGCGGCACTGGAGCAGACCGCTGCCAGTATGGAAGAGTTGAGCGCGACGGTGAAACAGAATGCCGATAACGTCCATCAGGCTACCAAGCTGGCGCAGGACGCTTCTGTTGCGGCGAAGAAAGGTGGCGACGTCACGGCTGATGTGATGGCGACGATGGCAAGTATTACGACCAGTTCGAAGAAAATTGCCGATATCACCAGCGTGATCAACGGTATTGCCTTCCAGACCAATATTCTGGCGCTGAACGCAGCCGTAGAAGCCGCCAGAGCCGGTGAGCAAGGACGTGGTTTTGCGGTGGTTGCGGGTGAAGTTCGCAATCTGGCGCAGCGCAGTGCGCAGGCGGCGAAAGAAATTGAAAGTCTGATTACGGAATCGGTTGAACGTATCAACGTGGGTTCGAATCAGGTCACCCAAACCGGCGATGCGATGGATTCCATCATTTCCGCCATTACCCGAGTGAATGATCTGATGGGTGAAATTGCATCAGCATCGGATGAACAGAGTCGTGGGATTACCCAGATTGGTCAGGCTGTTACCGAGATGGATGGCGTCACACAGCAGAACTCCGCACTGGTACAGGAATCTGCCGCCGCCGCTGCATCGCTGGAAGATCAGGCACGTCAGTTAACTGAAGCAGTATCGGTATTCCAGCTGTCGGCCGCAGATGCTCCGCGTCGTTCTCAGCAGCGTTTGGCAGAGAAAGCGCCAGCAGCGCAGAAGCCGATGTTATTAGCAGCCGCTGGTGGTAAGAAAGGCAACGCCAACGATAACTGGGAAACCTTCTGATAACCCGACAACACGCGGTGTTAGGGCACTGACAGCCGCAAAAATCAGGTGATTTATCGTTAAAAGCACTGGGATAGCCTCCTGGTGCTTTTTTATTTATCACTGACTTTTTTGTTTATCACTGAATAGTTAAGACTGAACAGGCGTTTTTTTATGCATATGATTCGGCCTTGTTACTGCGTACGGGCATATCCGCCACGCTTGATAACTTGAATCTATTTCAACAATCATGACATACAATCGCTGGATAATCGTGACTCTCTCAACTAGAGTGTTGACGGCGCTAGGGTCTGACCAAGGCCGTGATAGTGCGATAGGCATAGTTACACCTGCAGGAGAATAATAATGTCATCACTAAGTAAAGAAGCCGTTATGGTGCACGAAGCACTGCTGGCACGCGGTCTGGAAACGCCGCT
Organism: Pectobacterium jejuense; assembly: GCF_026800125.1. Taxonomy (NCBI): domain Bacteria; kingdom Pseudomonadati; phylum Pseudomonadota; class Gammaproteobacteria; order Enterobacterales; family Pectobacteriaceae; genus Pectobacterium; species Pectobacterium jejuense. Next base: position 339,394 of record NZ_JAPQKX010000001.1, read on the forward strand.
GCGCGGGGCGTTGTTGGATCGGGATACGCGTAAGCAACGTATTGCCGAGCATATGACGGAAATTATGAATTTGCTGAGTCTCGATCTGAGCGATGACAGCCTGGCTGAAACACCGACTCGTATCGCTAAAATGTACGTTGATGAAATATTCTCCGGCTTGGACTACGCCAATTTCCCCAAAATCACCATCATTGAAAACAAAATGAAGGTCGATGAAATGGTTACCGTGCGGGATATCACGCTGACCAGCACCTGCGAACACCATTTCGTGACGATCGATGGGAAAGCGACGGTGGCGTATATTCCGAAAGATGGCGTCATCGGCTTGTCGAAACTTAACCGAATCGTCCAGTTTTTCTCTCAGCGCCCTCAGGTGCAGGAGCGCTTAACGCAGCAGATTCTGGTTGCGCTACAAACGCTGTTGGGAACCAATAACGTTGCGGTCTCGATTGATGCGGTGCACTACTGTGTGAAGGCACGCGGCATTCGTGATGCGACCAGCGCCACGACCACAACATCGCTCGGTGGTCTGTTTAAATCCAGCCAAAATACGCGTCAGGAATTCTTGCGCGCGGTACGTCACCACAATTAATCCTTCTTATTGACGATGATGAAGAAAATACGCTTTGTCATCGTCAAATCGGTCATCGTCAAATCAGCAAGCATCTTCGCTTTTTCTCTGTATGTGCATACAATCGCTACTTCGATGATTTGAAAATGTAATTTGTATGCCTTCTCACTCTATACCGTCACCTCATTCGCCACCCTCGCGGATCGTTGCGCTGGATTTCGCGCGCGGCATCGCCATCTTGGGCATTTTACTGCTGAATATTACGGCGTTTGGTTTACCGCATGCGGCCTATCTGAATCCCGCCTGGCAAGGGGAACCCACGCTGTCTGATGTCTTAACCTGGGCGGCGATGGATCTGCTTGCGCAGGCGAAATTTCTGACGCTGTTTTCTCTTCTTTTTGGTGCGGGGCTACAGCTGCTGCTGTCGCGGGGGAAACGCTGGGTACATGCACGCCTGTTCTGGTTGATGATCATCGGTCTGATTCATGCCATTTTCCTGTGGGATGGCGACATATTGCTCGACTATGCGCTGATTGGGCTGGTGTGTTACGGCATGATTCGTCATGCGGAAAGCAGCCGATTGCTAATGCGGACGGGAGCGGTTCTGTATCTGGTGGGGATCGGCGTACTGTTTGTATTAAGCCAGATTTTGAGCCTGCAACCGGGGCGATTTTGGCTGCCGGGTATGGCGGATATCGCCTATGAATCTTACTGGCGGGCGTTAGGTGGGCCGGAAGCGTGGAGTAATCGCGTCGGTCTGCTCACGGAAAGCCTGTTGTCGCTGGGCGTGCAGTACGGCTGGCTGCTGGCGGGATCGATGCTGCTGGGGGCAGGGTTGATGCGTAGCGGTTGGTTGAAAGGTGAATTCAGCACGGCGCACTATCGTAAGGTTGCACTGTGGTTGATTCCGCTGGGTGTGGCGATTAACAGCGTTGGCGTAGTGGGGCAGTGGCTGGTGGACTGGGAATATCGCTGGAGCGGGCTGTTATTGCAGATTCCGCGCGAGCTGAGTTCACCTTTGCAGGCGATAGGTTATCTGGCGCTGTGTTACGGCTTCTGGGCCACGCTGTGCCAATGGCGCATCACCTACTGGATTACGGATGTTGGGCGCATGGCGTTAACCAACTATTTGCTGCAAACGCTGATTTGCGTCGCGTTGTTTAATCAGCTTGGCCTGTTTATGGCGTTCAACCGCCTGCAACTGCTGGCACTGGTTCCCGCTATTTGGATCGTCAATCTGGTCTTTTCTCACTACTGGCTGCGCTATTTTCGTCAGGGGCCGCTTGAATGGTTATGGCGCACGCTCACCAATGCGATAGGCAAAACGGCGTAGCGATAGACGCTACGGTGCAGCGTGATCGTGGTGCGGTTCGGATTCGGCTTTTGCTGGTTGCTCCGGTTTAGCCTGATGCGCTGGCGCTGGAACCACCTGTTCCGGCAGGACGGCAGGATAATCTGGGGCATCCTCTGGGATGGTATGCTCGGCGGGAATCGGCACCTGCGGCCCTAAAAAGCGTGGTTCGCGTTTGAGGATATACAGATCGAACAGCGCGCCCAAACGAGCGCCAAATTCACGAACCCGTACGGTCATCATGTTTTTCGGGGAGGGCACAGCGTAACACTGTGCCTGAATGCCAAGGTGCAGTGCGATGAATAGCGCGCGCTCACAGTGGAAACGCTGAGTGATGATGGTGAAATCGTTGGTATCAAACACTTTGCGCGTTCTGATGATGGAATCCAGCGTACGGAACCCTGCATAGTCCAGCACGATATCCGAAGGTGGAACGCCTGCGGCGATCAAATCGCGACGCATCGTCATCGGTTCATTGTAACTTTGCAGCGCGTTATCGCCGCTTAATAGCAGATAGCTGACTTTACCGCTGTTGTAAGCGTTAATCGTCCCTTGCATGCGGAACAGGTAATACTGATTGATTACGCCGGTACGGTAGTATTTCGCTGTCCCCAATACGACGCCGACCTGACGTTTCGGCAAGGTCTGAAGCTCATCGTAAATAAATGGCGCGGTTTTCCAGCTGATCCAACGATCGAGGGCAAAAGCAGAGAGCAGCAGCACGCCAATGAGGGCTAACAAACCGAATGTCAGGCGTTTCCACATGCTTATGCCTCAGGTAAGGCGAGTAGACTAATCATGCCCCAAGGCTACTTTACCTGACAGAGGGACGCAAGACGAAGGCGAGGAACGGGCGGTTTATTGATTGAATTTTCAGCGTTCGGGACGTGATGGCGTAAAAATAAAACGCCAGCCTTTCGGGCAGAAAAGCTGGCGTGATGGATAATACTGGTTACTTAGCCCGTTGTTAGGGGAAACACAGGGGGAGGTTCCCGCAGGGAGGCCTCACCCCTGTGGTCGCCCCGTGTATCTCGATCCTTAAACGAGCGGTATTAGGCGTAATGGGCGCGTTAAACTCGGCTACCCCACAGATCGTACTCGTCTGCGTGTTCGACTTTCACTTTAACGATGTCACCGACTTTCACGCCGGTTTCGCCGTTCAGGTAAACCGCGCCGTCGATCTCAGGGGCATCGGCCATGCTGCGGCCAATCGCGCCTTCTTCGTCGATTTCATCGATCAGCACCAGCACTTCACGGCCAATTTTATCCTGCAAACGCTGGGTAGAAATCGCCTGCTGAAGCTGCATGAAGCGGTGGAAACGCTCTTCTTTGATCTCTTCCGGTACCTGATCTGGCAATTCATTTGCCGATGCGCCTTCGACCGGACTGAATTTAAAGCAGCCTACGCGGTCGAGCTTGGCTTCTGTCAGGAAGTCGAGCAGCATCTGGAAATCTTCTTCTGTTTCGCCGGGGAAGCCGACAATAAAGGTAGAACGCAGCGTTAAGTCTGGGCAGATTTCGCGCCAGCGCTTAATGCGCTCCAACGTTCTTTCTACTGCGCCAGGGCGCTTCATCAGCTTGAGAATTTTCGGGCTGGCGTGCTGGAGCGGAATGTCCAGATAAGGCAGGATTTTGCCTTCTGCCATTAACGGGATCACATCGTCTACGTGCGGATACGGGTAGACGTAGTGCAGGCGCACCCACACGCCGAGCGATGCCAGTTGCTCACACAGGCTGACCATGCTGGTTTTGACCGGTTGCCCGTTCCAAAAGCCGGTACGTTGCTTCACATCCGCGCCGTACGCTGAGGTATCCTGAGAAATTACCAGCAGCTCTTTTACCCCGGCATCCACCAGACGTTTTGCTTCATCCAACACCGAACCGATTGGACGGCTGTCCAAATCGCCACGCATAGAAGGGATGATGCAGAACGTGCAGCGGTGGTTACAGCCTTCTGAAATTTTCAGATAGGCGTAATGGCGCGGCGTGAGCTTCACTCCCTGTTCGGGAACTAAACTGGTAAACGGGTTATGCGTCGGTTTCGGGACGTATTGATGCACGTGCGACAGCACCTGCTCGTAGCTGTGCGGACCGGTAATTTCCAGAACCTTGGGGTGCACTTCGCGTATTTGATTTTCTTTGGCACCCAGACAGCCCGTTACGATGACTTTACCGTTCTCATTCAGCGCTTCGCCGATGGCTTCCAGCGACTCTTGTACGGCGCTGTCAATAAAACCACAGGTATTGACGATCACCAGTTCAGCGTCGTCATAACGTGGGACGACCTGATAACCTTCAGTACGCAGTTCGGTCAGAATCCTCTCGGAGTCGACGAGGTTTTTCGGGCAACCGAGGGAAACAAAGCCGATACGTGGTTGTTGCATATTATTCGCTCACAAAATAAACTGAAAATAAAAACCGGAGGATTCTACACCATAGTTGATTATCCTTATAGTCAGTGGTGTAAAACTCAGCATTTTATCGCCGTGGTGGTGACGCTTTTGTGGAAGGCGCTTCGCAAAGAAGGGCTAAATAGTAAATGCGCACAGAACGTTATGGTATACTTTTTCATCATTACCATGATTCTGGAGGCATGATGGTGCAGCGAATTAAAGTCGTGCGTAAGCATCAGCGTAAAAGCAAAATTGATGATAATCGGACCTTAATGCAGATCGGTGCCCGTGCCTCAAAGCAGGCGATCAAAGAAGCGTTGGATTCCGGTGTATCAATCGCTTATATCAAAGATGGCTGGCTGGTCAGCCAAGCACCTGATGGTACGCTCTCAGAAATTAAACCCGTGGACGGCCAACCACCAATTAAGCTTAGGGAGCTGCTTTGCCGAGCTTGAGACTGGTTGCAGGCCCAAATGGATCGGGCAAAACGACGTTGACTAAAGAATTGAGAGAGACATACGCCGTTCCTTTGGGGCAGTACCTTAACCCCGATGATATTGCAAAGCATATTGATCTCCCTGCGTTGCTGGGGGAAACGGTCGATAAAGCACTGTTGTCTGATGAATCAGCCGCCAGGCTGGCACAGAGAATTTCCTTAGGTTTGAGAGAGGACTGGATTCGCGATCGGCTTTCTTTTACCTATGAGTCCGTGATGAGTCACGAAAGTCACCTCGATTTTGTAAAGACGGCAAGAAAAAACGGCTATAAACCCTACCTTTACTATGTTTGTACGTCAGATCCAGAACTCAACGAGGAGCGAATAACTCAGCGTGTCGCATTAGGCGGGCATAGTGTGCCGAAGGATAAGGTCTTTGGGCGTTATCAGCGTAGCTTGATGTATCTCTCCGAGATGATCCGACTCTGCCATCGCGCTTACTTCTTCGATAATTCAACGACTACACTGACGTTTCTTGGTGAGGTTACGCCGGATGGCTTTCTTGATATCGTCGAGGAAGCGTTTGATAACGTGCAGCCTATGTGGTTGTACAAAAATGTGATGATGTCGTGGGATGAAAATAAAATCAGGACGATTCAGCCGAGATAATCCAACTTATCATTTCCGCCGCTTTAGCTTCTGGTTTCTCTGAATTTCTTCAATAAATGTAAACCTTGCCACGTTTTTTTGCACAAACACGGCCTGCCGCCTAAATTTACAGGACTTTTTGTTGGATGGAGACAACGCTATGCCCTATCGCCTGACGCCTCGCAATTCTGCTTCACATACCCTGTTACGACGATTTTCTGCTGCGCCACATTGGCTGCTGCTTAGTGCAACGCTGCTATTTTCCAGCCAGCTCTTGGCGGCGGAACCGAAAGTGACGGAATTGCAGGATAAGCTGGATCACCCGTGGTCATTAGCGTTTTTGCCTGAAGATCAGGGAATTCTGATTACGGAACGCGCCGGGAATTTGCGCTTATGGAAAGCGGGCAGTGCGCTGTCTGCGCCGATAGCCGGCGTACCGAAGGTCTTCGCTAAATCACAGGGCGGATTGCTGGAAGTCGCGCTATCGCCGGACTTTGCGCAGAATCGACGCATCTACCTGAGCTTTGCCGAAGAGGGGAATGATGGTAAAGCGGGAACCGCTGTCGGCTACGGTAAACTCTCCGAGGATAATAAGCGGTTAGAGAATTTCACGGTCTTCTTCCGTCAGGAACCGAAGCTATCGACGGGTAACCATTTCGGCGGCAAGCTGGCCTTTGATCGACAAGGGCATCTGTTTATCGCACTGGGCGAAAACAACGAACGCCCGACCGCACAAGATTTGGATAAATTACAGGGCAAAATTGTTCGCCTGACAGCAGATGGCAAGGTGCCGTCCGATAACCCGTTTGTGAATACACCTAACGCACGACCGGAAATCTGGTCTTATGGACATCGTAATCCGCAGGGATTGGCGATTAATCCGTGGTCTGGCGTGCTGTGGGAAAATGAGCATGGCCCGAAAGGCGGCGATGAAATCAATATTCCCAAAGCGGGCGAAAATTACGGCTGGCCGATTGCAACGCATGGCATTAACTATTCCGGGCTGAAGATTCCAGAAGCGAAAGGAAAAGAGATCGCCGGTATGGTGAATCCCGATTTTTATTGGGAGAAATCACCGGGCATCAGCGGAATGGCTTTCTATAACAGCGACCGTTTCCCGCAGTGGAAAAACTCAGTCTTTATCGGCGCGCTGGCAGAGAAGAACCTGATTCGGTTGACGCTTGATGGCGATAAGGTGGCTTCCCAAGAGCGCCTGCTGGGCGATCGCGGCGAACGCATCCGCGACGTAAGACTGGGGCCAGACGGCTACCTCTATCTGCTGACCGATCACGACAATGGCAAGTTGCTGAAAGTCGGGCTGGAGTAAGAAATCAGGCACCTTATGGTGCCTGTTTCACTTAAGACAGAGGAATCATGACGTGCTTCTGATACGCCGGGCGCTCGGTGAGCTGCTGATACCAGCGTTCCAAATGCGGATGCGACTGTTGTTCAATCGGCATATTCAGCCAGCCGTAAGCAATACAGCCTAGCGGAATATCGCCAACGCCGAATTGATCGCCGGATAGCCACGGCTGATTAGCCAGAACGGTATCCACAATATCGAACAAACGTTCGCATTCGGCGATACCTTTCTGTACTAACGCCATATCGCGTTTTTCTGGCGCGACGCGCACCATATTAATGAACACTGGCCCGAAAGAGACGGCGAAGGAGGTGGCCCAGTCCATCCACTTCTCGGCACTGGCGCGTTTTCCCGCATCGGCAATATACAGCGAATCCTGACCGTACTGTGCCGCCAGATAACGTACGATGGTATTGGATTCCCACAGCACCAGATCGTCGTCACGTAAACAGGGGATGAGGCCATTAGGATTCATCGCCAGATAGTCGGCTTCATGGTTAAGACCGAATTGTCCGCCTGCCACAATATGCTGATAAGGCAGCGCAAGTTCTTCCGCACACCACAGGACTTTCTTTACGTTGGTCGAGTTATCACGACCCCAAATCGTTATCATAATTGCCCCCTTTCTTCGTGAAGCCTGTCCCGGTTATCCGCGACAGTCGATGAGAAATAATGATATGCCTTTTTAGTCTTTATGATTTAACTCGTCATTCTTAATAATGACAGCAAGTTACATTCAGACAGGAAAGTTACACAATGAAATTGACGCATTCTGTTCGCGCCGCGCTGGGCATCACACTGCTTGCCGCCGGTATGCAACTGGCGCTGGCCAGCAGCGATCCACAGACGATCACGTTTGGCGTAGCACCCGGGCCGTATGGCGACATGGTGAATCTGGCCATCAAATCTGAGCTGGTGAAAAAAGGCTACAAGGTCGTCGTGCGTGAATTCAGTGATTACGTTCAGCCCAATCTGGCGCTGGCCAACGGCAGTATTGATGCCAATCTCTTCCAGCATACGCTGTATCTGGAAAAATTCGCCGCTGATAAAGGGTTAAAAATTTCCCCGCTGATTACCGTACCGACAGCCAGCATGGGCTTCTACTCGAAGAAAATCAAATCGCTGGATGAGCTGAAAAAAGGCGATGTAGTCACGCTCTCTAACGACGCCACTAATCTGGCGCGCGGTCTGCGTTTCCTGCAATCGATAGGGTTGGTTACGATCAAGGCCGATATCGATCCGACCAAAGCATCTGAGAAAGATATTCTTGAAAACCCGCGCGGCTTGGTCTTCAAACCGATGGAAGCGGCGCAGTTACCCCGCACGCTGGATAGCGTGACGGCATCGCTGGTGAACGGTAATTTTGCGCTGGCGTCCGGTATGAAACTGTCATCGGCTATCAAGCTGGAAACGCTGGATGAGAACCTGAAAAATATTATTGCCGTGCGTACCGACGATCTCGATAAGCCCTTTGTTAAAGATACCAAAGCGATTGTGGAATCACCGGCGTATGCTGCGGTGATCAACGATCCTGCGTTGATGTATAGCCAGTTCCAGAAACCAGAGTGGATGCAGGCGAAAACGCCAGCGCCCGCACAGTAAGTTTTAGGCTAGACAGAATATCCTTTGGCCGGTCTATGACCGGCTTTCTTCTTTTCCGCTCAGGCCAGGAGTTTGCGGATAATGATTCAGCTAGAAGGGGTAAGCGTTGACTTCTCACAAGGGAAGCAACCAGAAAATCTTGCGGTGGACAACGTGTCGTTGCACATCCAACGTGGTGAGGTCTACGGGATTGTCGGCACCAGCGGCGCGGGGAAAAGCACGCTGCTGCGGACCATTAATCTCTTGCAGCGACCGACGGCTGGCCGCGTGCTCGTCAATGGCGTGCTCATCAGCGAATTAGCGGGGCAGCCGTTGCGGGAACAGCGGCAGAAAATCGGTATGATCTTTCAGCATTTCAACCTGATGCAGACGCGTACCGTGGCGGAAAACGTGGCGTTCAGCCTGAAAGCCGCTGGGAAATCCAGTGCGGATATCGCGGCACGCGTGCCGGAAATCCTGAACGTGGTAGGGCTGACGGATAAAGCATCGTCTTATCCGGCGCAGCTCAGCGGCGGTCAGAAACAGCGTGTGGGTATCGCCAGAGCGATTGCCAACGATCCCGAAGTGTTGCTGTGCGATGAACCGACCTCGGCGCTCGATCTGGAAACCTCAGCCGCTATTCTGGCGCTGCTGAAAGAGATTAACGAGACGCTGGGCATTACCATCGTGCTGATTTCTCATGAGATGAGTGTGATTAAGGCCGTCTGCGATCGGGTGGCGGTAATGACGGGTGGGCGGGTTGTAGAAGAGGGCGATGTTTTTGATATTTTCGCGACGCCGCAGCACGCATTTACGCGTCAACTGGTATCCCACACGCTCGATCTTGCATTGCCGCCTCGCTTGCTGGTGGATTTGCAGGGCACACTACTGAAAATTCTGTTCGTTGGCGAATCGGCGGAGCAACCCGTGCTGTCGGACGTTGCAACGCGCTTTGGCGTGTCTGTTAACATTCTGCACGGCAAGATTGAATACATCGGCAATCGTGCGCTAGGCATCCTCGTCGCGCTACTGACTCATCCATCCGATCCCGGAAAAGTGACCGAAGCAGTGGAACATATTCAGGTAAGAACGGCGAACGTGGAGGTGCTGCATGGCTGATTTATGGATCGATCTGGTCGCGGCGTTTGGCGAAACGTTCCAGATGGTGGGAATCTCCACGCTGCTCGCCGTGATTGGCGGTTTACCGCTGGGGCTGCTGATTTATGTCACCGACAGGAACCTGTTCTGGCAAAACCGCGCCGTTTATCTGTTTGGTACGGTGCTGGTGAATATTATCCGTTCTATTCCCTTCGTGATTCTGCTGGTCTTGCTGTTACCGCTGACGCAGTGTCTCTTAGGCAACACGATTGGACCTGTAGCGGCGGCGGTGCCGATGTCGGTCGCTGCTATCGCGTTTTATGCGCGTTTGGTGGATAGCGCACTGCGTGAAATCGACCCCGGTATCGTGGAAGCGGCCGAAGCATTTGGAGCCAGCCCGATGCGTATTATCGGCACGGTGCTGCTGCCAGAGGCGAAAGCGGGATTATTGCGTGGCCTGACGATCACGCTGGTGAGCCTTATTGGTTATTCGGCGATGGCGGGCATTGTCGGCGGCGGCGGGGTGGGGGATTTGGCGATCCGCTTCGGCTATTACCGCTATGAAACCGAGGTGATGGTGATTACCGTTATTGCGCTGGTTATTCTGGTTCAGGTGGTACAGACGCTGGGCGACTGGCTGTCAAAACGTGCAGATAAGCGCGAACGCCGCTAAGGAAATGTCCATCACTGGCACGAGGGAAGCTACGCTGCTATGTCCCTCGTGCTATCCGCTATTTTTCTGGTAGTCCTGCTGTCTGAATTTTCAGACATTCCTTAATTTCCCCTAAGTCCTTTTTTTATCTGCGTTTTTTTAGAAACTTTCATTTCTTTGACTATCTTTACAGAATGAACGGTTTTCATCCCACAGATGACGCGTTACCTTTGTATGTTACTAAAGTTTTCAAAACATATTGAAAATTAAGAATTTTTAACGACTGATGGATATCGCGGCGAACTCATGAAAACAACTCCTTTCCTGACCAGACTCACATCTTTCTCTGTAGGTACGGTATTGCTTGTTGGTTTAGTGCCATTCACCTATGCCGAACAGTTGCCAGCGGTGCCGCAGATTGATGCTAAAGCCTATATCCTGATCGATCACCACAGCGGTAAAGTGCTGGCGGAAAGCAATGCTGATGAGCGTCTTGACCCTGCCAGCCTGACAAAAATTATGGCGAGCTATGTGATTGGGCAGGCGATCAAATCCGGTAAAATTCGTCCGACGGATGAAGTGACCGTCGGAAAAGATGCCTGGGCAACGGGCAACCCGGCGCTGCGTGGTTCGTCGCTGATGTTCCTTAAGCCGGGCGACCGTATCCCCGTTTCTGAGTTAAATAAAGGCATTGTCATTCAGTCAGGCAATGATGCCAGTATCGCGCTGGCGGATTACGTCGCGGGTAGTCAGGATGCGTTCGTTAGCCTGATGAACAATTATGCGAAGGCTCTTAACCTGACGAATACGAATTTTCTGACCGTGCACGGTCTCGATGCGCCGGGGCAGTACAGCACCGCACGTGATATGGCGCTGTTAGGGCAGGCGCTAATTCGCGATGTGCCGGAAGAATACGCGTTGCATAAGGAAAAAGAGTTCACCTTCAATAACATTCGCCAGCCTAACCGTAACCGTCTGCTCTGGAGCACTAACCTGAATGTAGACGGTGTGAAAACCGGCCATACCAACGGAGCGGGGCACAATCTGGTGGCCTCGGCCACCGAAGGCAATATGCGCCTGATTTCCGTGGTGCTGGGGGCGCAAACGGATGCCATTCGCTTCCGTGAAAGTGAAAAACTGCTCACCTGGGGCTTCCGCTTTTTCGAAACGGTAACGCCTATCAAGACGGATGCGCCTTTTACTACGCAGCGAGTCTGGTTTGGTACTGAGAAAGAGGCACGGCTCGGCGTCGCACAGGATGCTGCGCTGACCATCCCGAAAGGGCAAATGAAGAACCTGAAGGCCAGCTTTACGCTCAATCAGCCGCAACTTTCCGCACCACTGATTAAGAATCAGGTTGTCGGCACTATCGACTTCCAACTGGACGGTAAAAGTATCGGACAGCGCGAACTGGTCGCGATGGATGATATCCCCGAGGCTGGCTTCTTTAGCCGCCTCTGGGATACGGTGGTGATGAAGGTGCAACAGTGGTTCGGTGGGATATTCGGTTAAGAGTCTATCCCATTAGGGCTATTTTATTTGCCATTTTGAACCTGGGCAGTACTCAAACAAACGCAATTGCGTTTGAACGCCCCTTGGGGCGGCCCGTAGGGTGAGCGTAGCGAATAATCCTCACGTACTGCGTGTACGCTCCGGTTTTTGCGCGCTGTCCGTGTCCAAACTGGCTGCACTAATAACGCCTACTCGGACAGACTCTAATTTCCGGGGTGGATTAACTGAATGCCGTTGTTGGAAAAATAGCGTAAGTAGGCGTCGCTCGGGGCGCTGTCGGAAATGACGGTATCAAACAGCGTCATCGGGCCGATGCAGGCGCGTTTAATCTGACCGAACTTGCTGCTGTCCGCCACAATAATGATTCGCTGTGCGGTTGCCATCGCGCGTTGCTTCATGCCCAGTTCGGCAAAGTTAAAGCAGGTGGCACCCGCAGTCAGTTCGATACCCGCCGCAGAGATAAAGGCTTTGTTCGGACAGACGTTGTCCAGCTCGCTTCGCTGGTTGAGTGGGGTAAAAATCGCGTTATCTGGATGGTATTCCCCGCCGCATAAAATTACTCTGCACGCCTTTTTTTCCTGTAGTGCTAAAAAGGTGTTCAGGGAATAGCAAATCGCGGTAAAGGGCAACTCATCAGGAATGGCATCAATGATGAAGGGGATCGTGGTGCCACAGTCGAAAAAAACGGTATCGTTTGCTTCCACCAGATAGGCAGCCGCAGTACCGATAGCCTGCTTCTCTCTTACGTGCTTGGTCTGCTGGTCGGAGACAAAATAGTTCGTGACACCGTTATTCTTCAGGTCGCTAACAACGTAGCCGCCGAGCAGCATGACGCTGGTGGAATCTGCATTCAGATCGCGGCGCACGGTCATCTCGGACACGCCGAGTAGCTGTGCGGCGTCTTTAAGATGGAGTTTATCGGTTTTCTTTAATGCCTGAGCCAGTCTGCCGATTCGTTCGTCGCGCCGCGTTTCCATAAAATTCCCTGCTAGTAAGCTATTTTTGTTGTTAGTAGTTTCCTGCTGCGGCCGTTTCACCTGAAACGATAGCGACGCCTGAACTGGTGCCGATACGTGTGGCGCCTGCTTCAATCATACGCTGTGCCGTTTGGCGATCGCGAACCGCGCCGGATGCTTTGACACCCATCTCGCTGCCGACGGTGCTACGCATCAGTCGAACGTGTTCTTCACGTGCGCCGCCGGTGCTGAAACCGGTAGACGTTTTGACGAACGCGACATCCAACTGACGACACATTTCACACACCAGGACAATCTGTTCGTCATCAAGCAGACAGGTTTCCAATATTACCTTCAACGGTATAGCGGCGCAAACCTCACGCACGGCCTGAATATCCGCTTTGACGGCGGCAACATTCCCGCTTTTCAGCCAGCCGACGTTAATCACCATATCGATTTCTTGCGCACCGGCATCAATCGCCGCTTTCGCTTCAAAAGCTTTGCTGGATGTCAGGCCTGCACCAAGAGGGAAACCGATAACAGAACATACCTGTACTTCAGTACCTTTCAGCTTTTCGGCCACTAAGGGAACGTAACCTGAGTTAACACAGACGGCATAAAAACGGTGAGCGATCGCTTCATCACACAGGGTGGCGATTTGCTGTTCGGTGGCATTGGCTGCCAGCAGTGTGTGGTCGATATAGCGTGCGTAATCAGTCATGGTAAATCCTTGGGGTGTATACCCGTCATACTTCAAGCTGCTTGTGCGTTGGCAATACTCGGCTCATCTCTGAGCCTCGCCCTGAAGGGCCGCCGCAAGCGGCGTTCAAATCAGCTAAGCTGATTTGTCCTTACTTACCCCAGTCACTTACTTGTGTAAGCTCCTGGGGATTAATGAGCCTCATAAATGAAGCTCACCCTTCGGGCCAGCGCTAGCGCTGTTCAAATCGGTAAGACCGATTTGTCGCGCGGTTGCCGCGTTACAAGGCCATGCGGCCTTGTCCTAAAGGACCAACGCAGAGCGTTGTTCAAAACGCTCACGTTTTGTCACGCAACTCAAATTATTTAGGGTAGAGATAAGAAATCAGATAGCGTGATTATGACACTCAATGATTTTTATGTCACAAAAATAACAATAAAATTAATTTTTGTTATTTTAATAACAAAAAATGAAGCGAATGTGATAGTGGATGTGTGGATATCGGGCAATAGGGAAGAGGTATACTCTAAATAATTCAAATTTCAGGAAGGCGGCAAGCGAAGGAATCCCGATGAGCTTACACAGGTAAGTGATTCGGGTGACTGAACGTAGCCAACGCACATGCAATTTGAAGTATGACGAGTATAAGCAGAAAAGAAAACGCCCATCGTTCTTGAACCTGAAAGGCGGGAACGATGGGCTCCTCAATAAGGGGAATCAAAGAAAAGCAGTGGCACTTATTCAGACTGTAGGGCAAAGAAAAAGTTCTGGCGTTTAGAAAATAATATTGACGGTTTTTTACACTTTCTCAGCCGGGCAGTTCAGGCCAGATAACCACGATAAGTGAACCTGCTAAGGTGAGTAGCACGTTAGCGATGGCATAGGTGCCTGCATAGCCGAGCGCAGGGATGTTACTGCGCGCCGTATCGCTGATAATTTCCATCGCAGGGGCGCAGGTTCGTGCTCCCATCATGGCGCCAAACAGCAGCGCACGGTTCATTTTCAGCACATACGCACCAAACAGAAAACAAATCACCACCGGCAGCAGGCTAACAATTAGCCCTGAAGCCAGCATCTGAATACCGACTTCTCCCAGGCTACTGTTGATGGTGCTACCTGCGCTCAGGCCAACGCCGGCCATAAAAACCATCAGGCCGAATTCTTTGACCATGTTAAGTGCGCCTTGCGGAATATAGCCGAAGGTCGGGTGGTTGGCGCGCAGGAACCCGAGCATGATACCGGCGAACAGCAACCCAGCCGCGTTACCGATGCCAAAGGTGAAGTTGCTGAATTGGATGGTGATCAGCCCGACCATCACGCCGATAACGAAAAAGGCGCAGAAGGCCAGCAGGTCGGTGACCTGGCTATGAATAGAAATGAACCCGATTCTGTCAGCAATGCTTTTGACCCGGCGGGCGTCACCGCTGACCTGCAAGACATCGCCTTTATTCAGCACGACGTTATCGTCAATCGGCATTTCAATTTGGCTACGGACAATACGGTTGAGGAAGCAGCCGTGATCGGTCAGTTTCAATTGGCTTAGGCGTTTGCCGACGGCATTGTGGTTCTTGACGACGATCTCTTCCGTTACGATGCGCATATCCAGCAAATCGCGGTCGAAAACCTCTTTGCCATCGCGGAAATTGGAGTTCAGGCGAGAATGGGCGTCGGGATAGCCGACCAGCGCGATCTCATCGCCGATTTGCAAGACGGCGTCACCATCAGGGCTAGCCAAAATCCCGTTGCGTCGGATGCGCTCGATGTAGCAGCCAGTCTGGCGATAAATCCCCAGCTCGCGCAGATTCTTGCCGTCCGCCCAGTCAACCAATTCCGGCCCAACGCGGTAGGCGCGAATCACCGGCAGATACACTTTTCTCTGGCTGTCTGGGTCTAATCCGCGCTCGCGTGCAATCTGCTGAGCGCTGGTAGGCAAATCTTGATGCTGGAGTTTGGGCAGGTAGCGTGCGCCAAAAATGAGGCTGACCAACCCGACCAGATACGTCAGCGCATAGCCCAAACTCAGATGATCTTGCTCAATACCGAGCTGATTACCCAAGCTGGCCGTGTTGCGCAGCGTGTCGCCCGCACCGACCAGCACCGGCGTTGAGGTCATGGACCCGGCCAGCATCCCCGCCGTCAGGCCAATTCCCCAACCAAAGAATTTACCTAAGCCTAACGCCAGTAACATAGCGCTGCCGACCATCACCAGCGCCAGCATGAAATAATTTTTTCCGTCGCGGAAGAAAATAGAAAAGAAATTCGGCCCGGCTTCCACGCCCACGCAAAAAATAAATAACATAAAGCCGAGGCTCAGCGCTTCAGTATTAATCGAAAAATGCTGTTGGCCGAGTAATAAAGAAACAACTAAAACTCCAATAGAATTACCGAGTTGTACTGGCCCAAGGCGCAATTTCCCCAGGCAGAGTCCTAATGAAAGAACCACGAATAAAAGTAGAATGTAATTCCCATTTAACAAATCAGCGACGTTTATATTCATGGAATGTAACTTGTTGTTTACCAGTAAGTTCTTGATGTTATTCATTATAGCGGCTAGATTTAGCCATGAAATTCATGAATTCCCGTGACGGTATCAATACGCGTCAGCTGAAAGGAATCAGCCTCGTTCAGTATAATTTATCCGATAAAAATTGTTCAGTGTAATTATTGTTTAATTTGATGATTGTGGTGCCGCTGTTGAAGAAATGCGTTGGGTTATCGTCTTTTTCTGTAGATGGCCAGCGTGTCGAATAAATCGTAGCGAAGCCTCATGTTTTTCATATCGGGGAATAGATACACCAATCATTTTTACCATGCCGCATATTTTCGGTATCTGGCTGATGTAGGTTGGGAGGCATATTGAGTGGGGGCGATTTATGGCAAGAAATAAAGGCTGGGTTGGTGCGACCTGCTGTTTTTTATTGTTCACCGTCGTGTTTCTGAGCCAAAAGATTGAGGTATCAGAGGTTGCGGTGAGTGATGGGCTACGCGGTAGTCCAGGGATGTTGCTTTTTCTGTTGCCCGGTATGGTGGCCTGTTTTCTTTCCGCGCGCGGTCGCCTGCTTTACCCGCTGTTTGGCGCACTGGCGGCAATGCCCGTGTGTTTGCTGGTGCTCCACCTTTGGAATACCCCAATGCGCTCTTTCTGGCAAGAGCTGGCCTACGTGATGAGTGCGGTCTTTTGGTGCGTGCTGGGGGCGATGGGCGTGTTGTGTTTACGGAGTCTGTATCGACGCTATCTTCGTTGAGAGCCTATCCCATTAGGACTATTTCACTTGCCATTTTGGCCCTGGGCAGTGCTCTAAATCCTCACGTACTACGTGTACGCTCCGGTTTCTGCGCGCTGTCCGTGTCCAAACTAGCTGCGCCAATAACGCCTACTGGAATAGGCTCTAAGTGGTGTTCTATTCCGAACCCATAAAAAAGCGCGGACTGTCGCCGCGCTATTGTTCTGATCAGTTTGATGATTATGACTGGAACAGGGCCAGATGCTCTTTAGCATAGGCTTCAAAGTCGGTGCAGCCGCCGATGTGTTTTTCATCCAGGAAAATCTGCGGTACGGTTTCAACCGGTTTTCCTACCGTCTTGGACAAATCTTCTTTCGAAATGCCTTCTGCGTGGATGTCTACATAGCGGAAGCTGAAGTCATCACGTTGCTCGGCCAATTTCTCTGCCAGTTCTTTCGCACGTACACAATAAGGGCAAGCGGGGCGCCCGAAAATTACAGCGAACATGTAAACTCCTTTGTAAAATTAGAAAAATGTTCTCATTCTTGAAACGCATAGCGTGACGCCTATTACAGACAAGGTCACGGCTAAAAGTGTTACGGTTAATGAGGTTACTGCGAATCGCGCTACTATGCCCGTATTCATTGATGAAAAAAAGTAGTCATTACCTGTTACAACGATTTGCTGAAGCTATTAGGCGGTGGGGTAATGCAGATTCCACCCGAGCTACGATATAATTTCGTCATACTTCAAGCTGCCTATGAGATGTACTTTACCGACTGAAGGATGCCAGTGTGACACCAACGATTGATTTGCTACAGCGCCACCGTTCTATTCGCGCGTTTACGTCTCAGGCCATAACGGATGAGCAACGCCACGCCATCATTACCGCCGCACAAAGTGCGTCCAGCTCCAGTTTTTTACAATGCAGCTCAATTATCCGTATTACCGATCCTGCGGTGCGTGAAACGCTCGTTCACTATACTGGCGAGCAAGGCTATGTGGCGCAGGCGGCAGAATTTTGGGTCTTTTGTGCCGATTTCCATCGGCATGTGGCGATCTTCCCACAGGCAGAAACCGGGCTGGCTGAGCAATTGCTGATTGGCTGCGTCGATACCGCGCTCATGGCGCAGAATGCACTGGTTGCCGCCGAATCGCTGGGGTTGGGTGGGGTATTTATCGGCGGGATCCGCAATCGCATCGCTGACGTGACGCAGTTGTTGCAACTGCCACCGTTAGTTCTGCCGTTGTTTGGTCTGTGCTTAGGGTACCCAGACGCGGAACCCATGCTGAAACCGCGCATGCCAACCGCGATGATGCTGCATGAAAATGTCTATCAGCCGCTTGACCGTGATGTGCTGGCGCAATACGACCAGCAGATGGTGGAATATTATCTGCAACGTACCGGTAGTCGTCGTGAAAGCTGGAGTGAGCACGTGGAACGGACGCTGAAAAAGGAGTTACGTCCATTCATGCTGGACTACTTACATCAACAAGGATGGGCGATACGCTAGTATCCGTAGGATATTTATGAAGATAGCCATTCTGTCTCGTGATGGGGCGTTATATTCCTGCAAACGTCTGCGTGAAGCGGCTGAGGCGCGCCAACACAGCATTGAGATTATCGACCCGCTTTCTTGCTACATGAATATCAATTCGGCGGCGCCATCGGTGCATTACCGCGGGCGTCGGCTGGATAAATTTGATGCGGTTATTCCGCGTATCGGTTCACAGATCACGTTTTATGGTACGGCGGTATTGCGCCAGTTTGAAATGCTGGGCAGCTACCCGCTGAATAATTCTGTCGCCATCATTCGCGCTCGCGACAAGCTGCATTCATTGCAACTGCTTGCACGTGAGGGGATTGACCTGCCGATCACCGGATTTGCCCACTCGCCGGATGATACCGGCGATCTGATTGCGATGGTGGGCGGTGCGCCACTGGTTGTAAAACTAGTGGAAGGCACGCAGGGAATCGGGGTGGTATTGGCCGAAACGCGACAGGCGGCGGAAAGCGTGATTGATGCCTTTCGCGGGCTGAATGCGCACATTCTGGTGCAGGAGTACGTGCATGAAGCGCAGGGTAAAGATATCCGCTGTTTTGTGATCGGCAACCGCGTTGTTGCGGCGATTGAGCGACAGGCGAAAGCGGGGGAATTCCGTTCAAACCTGCATCGCGGCGGATCGGCGAATAAAGTGAAAATTACGGCGAAGGAGCGTGCGATTGCTATCAAGGCGACAAAAACGCTGGGGCTGAATATCGCGGGCGTCGATATCTTGCGTGCCGAACGGGGGCCGTTGGTGATGGAAGTTAACGCCTCGCCGGGGCTGGAAGGGATTGAAACGACGACCGGACTCGATATTGCCGACATGATGATTGAGTTTATTGAGCAAAATACCCAGAGGCGCTTCGCAATATCGGCAACAATAAGCAAAAGTTAGCTTTCTGAAACAGGGACCGCGCCGTAAAATACGGCGTTCCTTATTTTGGCGTGACGTACCGGACAGCGGCGCTATGCGGTACGTTACGTGTCGCGGAACGAGGAAAGCGGCACATGGGGCGCTTTTATCATGGCATCGTCGCGCAATATTCCGTAAGCTATGGGCCGTTTTTAAGGCTGTTTTTGTTTCAACATCGCTTCTGTGTAAACGGTGTTTTCTTTTCAACAACGCTGTCTGTACGGCGGCAGGTATGAGGCAAACATGATGGATTCACTCATCGTCCCGGATTTGGCTATGCTACGGCGGTGGCTGGATCAACTGAACATTCTGTATTTCGAATGTGATTCCTGCCAGGCGCTCCATCTTCCTCATATGCAAAATTTTGATGGCGTGTTCGATGCGAAAGTTGATCTGGTAGATAACGTGATCCTGTTTTCTGCCCTTGCCGAAGTGAAGCCCAGCGCGTTGATTCCTCTGGTTGGCGACCTGAGCCAAATCAATGCCAGCTCGTTGACCGTCAAGGCATTTATCGACGTTCAGGACGATAACCTGCCGAAGCTGATTGTCTGCCAGTCATTCAGCGTGGCCGCTGGCATGACGCTGGAACAGTTCAGACATTTCATGCAGCAGTCCGAAGAACAAATCTCAATGGTGATCCTTGAGGCCGGCGCTAATAATCTGCTGTTTATCGGCGAGGAAGAAGAGGGCTCTGCTGCCAGAGTCAATACCTCTCATCTGCATTGATACGGTTGCTGCCAACGGCAGCAATTGGTTTTACTTATTTTCCTTTCACCGCCATTTATTCTGGTTATTTCGCATTATTGCCAGATATTTCTCTTTGTTTGCCGCTAAACGCCTTCATCACATCGATAAAATGTGAATAAATAATCGTTAAAACCCATTTTTTACGTTCAAGTATGGTGCACACGATGTTGTGGGGTTATGCTTTATTCCTGTAAGACTCAGACAGCGGAATCAGTGCTATGTCTGTGTCTGGGCGAATAAAAATCGGTGCATACTCATTCACCGCTTGGATAGCGCGGCAGGACATATTTTGTATCGGAACGATACATACTACTCCCATGAATCACCCCCTTGAATGGAGGAAGGAACGGATGTTCACCCAACGTAAAAAATGGCTATCGGGTGTTGTTACCGGCTTGCTGATGGCCGCGTCCGTCACCGCATCTGCGGAAGAGAAAACGCTGCATGTTTATAACTGGTCCGACTATATCGCGCCGGACACGTTAGCCAATTTCCAGAAAGAAACCGGCATTAAAGTCGTCTATGACGTGTTTGACTCCAACGAAGTGTTGGAAGGCAAGCTCATGGCGGGCAGCACGGGTTTTGATCTGGTGGTACCTTCTGCCAGCTTCCTGGAGCGCCAGCTCTCTGCGGGAGTTTTTCAGCCATTAGACAAGAGCAAGTTACCGAATTACAAAAATCTGGATCCTGAGCTGATGAAGTTGATTGCACAGCACGATCCAGACAATAAATATGCCCTGCCTTACCTGTGGGCGACCACGGGCATCGGCTATAACGTTGAGAAAGTGAAAGCCGCGCTGGGTGCTGATGCACCGGTTGACAGCTGGGATCTGGTTCTGAAGCCAGAGAATCTGGAAAAACTGAAAAGCTGCGGTGTCTCCTTCCTGGATGCACCGGAAGAGATCTTCGCAACCGTGCTGAACTATCAGGGTAAAGATCCGAACAGTACTAAGCCGGGCGATTACACCACGTCAGCGACCGATCTGCTGCTGAAACTGCGTCCGAGCATTCGCTACTTCCATTCATCACAGTACATCAACGACCTGGCAAACGGCGATATCTGCGTCGCAGTAGGCTGGGCGGGCGATATCCTGCAGGCAGGAAACCGTGCGAAAGAAGCGAAGAACGGGGTGAATATCCAATACAGCATTCCGAAAGAGGGCGCACTGGCATTCTTTGATGTGCTTGCCATTCCAAAAGATGCTAAAAATCTTGATGAAGCTTATGCGTTTCTGGATTACCTGATGAAGCCGGAAGTGATGGCGGGAATCAGTAACCACGTGTATTACGCGAGCGGTAATCTGGCCTCCTTGCCGCTGGTGAACGCAGAGATTCGTAATAACCCAGGCGTTTATCCGCCAGCGGATGTGCGTGCCAAACTGTTTACGCTTAAGGTGCAATCTCCTCAGATTGACCGTACGCGTACGCGTGCATGGACTAAGGTTAAAAGCGGCAAGTAGCCTCTTGGATCTGAACCGTTACCCAAACGCTTGACGGTTGCTGGTTTCGGCAACCTGAGAATAGATGGGTATAAAACGTGGCAAAGAACAGGCGGATAATCCGCCTGTTCGCGCTCTATATTGTGTCACATCGCTGAATGCAAAAAGCGCCGAATGGCGGCATCTGCGGTGTGGCTTGTTCTGCTTTTGCCGGAGAGCAATGCGAAGTGAATGACGCGATCCCCCGCCCTCAATCAAAACCTCAAAAAGCAGCCACACCGCTGCTGGAAGTGCGTAACCTGACGAAGTCGTTCGACGGTCAGGCCGCCGTCGATGATGTCAGTCTGACTATTTATAAAGGCGAAATTTTTGCGCTGCTGGGGGCATCCGGCTGTGGGAAATCCACGCTGCTGCGTATGCTGGCGGGTTTTGAGCTTCCCACGCAAGGGCAGATTGTTCTGGATGGTCAGGATTTGTCATTGGTGCCGCCTTACCAGCGTCCCATCAATATGATGTTCCAGTCTTATGCGCTGTTCCCACACATGACGGTGGAAAAGAATATCGCGTTTGGTCTGAAGCAGGACAAACTGCCGCGTGCAGAAATCAAAGATCGTGTGGAAGAGATGTTGTCGCTGGTGCACATGCAAGAGTTCGCCAATCGTAAACCGCATCAGCTTTCCGGCGGTCAACGTCAGCGTGTTGCGCTGGCTCGCAGTCTGGCGAAGCGTCCCAAATTGCTGTTGCTGGACGAGCCGATGGGGGCGCTGGACAAGAAACTGCGCGACCGCATGCAGCTTGAAGTCGTCGATATTCTGGAACGCGTGGGTGTGACCTGTGTGATGGTGACGCACGATCAGGAAGAAGCCATGACGATGGCGGGCCGTATTGCGATTATGAATCGCGGTAAGTTCGTACAGATTGGCGAGCCGGAAGAGATTTATGAGCACCCGAACACGCGTTTCAGCGCGGAGTTCATCGGCTCGGTCAATATGTTTGAAGGGATCTTGCAGGAGCGTCAGGACGATGCGCTGATCATCAAAAGCCCTGGGCTGGTCCATCCGCTGAAGGTGGATTCGGATGTCTCGGTGATCGATGGCGTTCCGGTCTACATCGCGTTGCGTCCTGAGAAAATCATGCTGTGCGAAGAGGTGCCGGCTGATGGCTGTAACTTCGCGGTAGGGGAAGTGGTCCACATCGCCTATCTGGGCGACCTGTCGATTTACCACGTCAGGCTCAACAGCGGGCAAATCATCAGCGCGCAGTTACAAAATGCCTACCGCTATCGCAAGGGCACGCCGACCTGGGGAGATGAGGTCCGGCTGTGTTGGGATGCGGATAGCTGTGTGGTTCTGACGGTGTAGCGAGGAAGAATGTCATGACTCTATTTCCCGAACATAACACGGCGGAACCACCGGGCAAGGCCAGACTCTGGCTCCGTGTGCTGATGGCGCGCTGGCGTCAAAAACACGGACGCAAGCTGGTCATCGCGCTGCCATATCTGTGGCTGCTGCTGCTGTTCATGCTGCCGTTCCTGATCGTGTTCAAAATCAGTCTTGCAGAGATGGCGAGGGCGATCCCGCCTTATACCGATCTGGTTTCGTGGCTGGACGGCAAGCTGGATATTTCCCTGAACCTTGGGAATTACCTGCATCTGTTGGACGATCCGCTGTATTTCGATGCCTATATGCAATCGCTTCAGGTTGCTGCCGTGTCGACGCTGTGCTGCCTGCTTATCGGCTACCCGTTAGCCTGGGCTGTGGCACACAGTAAACCGTCGACGCGTAATATCCTGTTGTTGCTGGTGATTCTTCCATCGTGGACGTCATTCCTGATTCGCGTCTACGCCTGGATGGGGATTCTGAAAAATAACGGTATCCTGAATAACTTCCTGCTGTGGCTGGGCGTGATCGATGAACCGCTGGTTATTCTGCATACCAATTTGGCGGTGTATATCGGCGTTGTATATTCCTATCTGCCGTTTATGGTGCTGCCGATCTATACCGCGCTGATGCGTCTGGACTATTCGTTAGTGGAAGCGTCGTTGGATCTCGGCGCGCGACCGCTGAAAACCTTTTTCAGCGTGATCGTCCCCTTAACGAAAGGCGGAATTATCGCGGGCTCGATGCTGGTCTTTATCCCCGCGGTGGGGGAGTACGTGATTCCAGAACTGCTCGGCGGGCCGGACAGCATCATGATTGGCCGTATTCTGTGGCAGGAATTCTTCAATAACCGCGATTGGCCAGTGGCATCTGCCGTTGCCGTCGTCATGCTGCTGCTGTTGATTATGCCGATTATCTGGTTCCACAAACATCAGAGTAAAACGGCGGAGGGTGAAGCGTGAATAATTTACCTGTTGTTCGCTCACCGTGGCGTATTGTGATTTTGGTGCTGTGCTTTACGTTCCTCTATGCGCCGATGCTGATGCTGGTGATCTACTCGTTCAACAGCTCCAAGCTGGTGACCGTATGGGCTGGCTGGTCGGCACGTTGGTACGTCGAGCTGTTCCACAATACGGCGATGATCAGCGCAGTGCTCCTGAGCCTGACGATTGCTGCCGCCTCGGCAACGATGGCCGTGATTCTTGGGACGATCGCCGCCGTGGTCATGGTGCGTTTTGGCCGTTTCCGTGGCTCCAATGGGTTTGCCTTTATGCTGACAGCGCCGCTGGTTATGCCAGATGTGATTACCGGCCTGTCGCTGCTATTGCTCTTTGTGGCATTAGGGCATGCCATTGGCTGGCCAGCGGAAAGAGGGATGTTCACCATCTGGCTGGCACACGTCACGTTCTGTACCGCGTATGTCACCGTGGTGATCAGCGCGCGCCTGCGTGAGCTGGACCGTTCAATTGAAGAAGCGGCGATGGATCTGGGGGCGAACCCGCTCAAGGTGTTCTTCATTATCACGGTGCCGATGATTGCTCCTGCGCTACTTTCCGGCTGGCTGCTGGCGTTTACGCTGTCGCTGGACGATCTGGTTATCGCCAGCTTCGTAGCAGGGCCCGGCTCGACAACGCTGCCAATGCTGGTGTTCTCCAGCGTCAGAATGGGCGTTAATCCACAAATTAACGCATTGGCTTCCCTGATATTGTTAGTCGTTGGTATTATTGGGTTTATCGCCTGGTGGTTTATGGCGAGAGCAGAAAAGCAGCGCTATCGCGATATGCAAAAAGCGAGACGCGGCTGATTCGATCTCTCACCGTAATTTATTAGCCTAGCGAAGATGACCAGCAACGCCGCCAGAGTATGGGGGCGTTGCTGTTTTGTATGACAATCAAGTTTTGCATGACTATCAAGTTTTATATTGGCATCAGACTTTATATTGATGCTGTATTTTGGGCGGGTAAATGCCGCATGAAGGGAGAGCGTTGAAATTCTGTATATGAAGAAGGAAATAACACAACGCAAAGTTTATACCCCGGTGCCTGTGATGGTGGCGGGGATTGCGATTATTGCTACCCGCATTTTGGGGATTTTGCTGCTTGTCTGGGAGCTAGGGTTCAGCGATTTGAGCGGCTGGATTGGCAGTAACGCGGAAGCCTGGGATTCAACACTGGTGCTACTGCTGTCGCTGGTTGTCGTCGGCGTTGAAATTCGCTGTGGCTTTGCCGTTTTGGCCGGCGTGAACTGGGGGCGGTGGGGCTATGTGGCCTGTCAGGCCGTCGTGGTGTGTTACCTGCTGCTGGCATCGCTGAGTGAATTTATGCCGGCGATATTTCATATCTCAGGCGAGAACAATGCTGCCGTGCTGCATCAGCTCCTGCTGCAAAAGATCCCCGATCTTCTGGTGATTGTTTTACTGTTTCTGCCACGACGCAGTAAGCGTTTTTTTCTGCGGCAGAAATAGACATTTCTCTCTTATAAGCTACTCTGGCTGCAGGCGTCGCCCATAAATCGGCAAAAGGTCGCAGGGTGACGCCATCAGAGTGATATAATCCTCGCATTCCGTATTATTTTAATAGTTAGATTTCTATGCATTGTGCCCGCTACAGCACGGGAACCTGTCGTTCCTGCCAATGGCTGGAAAAAGCCTACCCGCAGCAATTGTCTGATAAACAGCAGCATCTTGAAGGTTTGCTACAACCGCATGCCGTGCAGCGCTGGTTGCCCGTGCAGCCTTCTGCGCAGTCTGCCTTTCGTAATAAAGCCAAAATGGTGGTGAGTGGCAGCGTGGAACGCCCGCTGCTGGGGATGCTACATCGTGATGGAACGGCGGTGGATCTCTGCGATTGTCCGCTTTATCCGTCCAGCTTTGCACCGATTTTCGACGTGCTTAAAGTCTTCATCGCTCGGGCGGGGCTAACGCCTTATAACGTGGCTCGACGCCGCGGGGAGCTGAAATACCTGCTGCTGACGGAAAGTACGCAGCACGGCACATTCATGCTGCGCTTTGTCTTACGCTCGGAAACCAAGCTGGCGCAGCTGCGTGCCGCATTGCCCTGGCTACAGCAGCAGTTGCCTCAGCTTGAGGTGATATCCGCCAATATTCAGCCCGTGCATCAGGCGATTATGGAAGGGAAAACGGAAATTATCCTGAGTGATGCTGCCGCGCTGGCTGAACAGTTCAATCAGGTGCCGTTGTATATCCGGCCACAAAGCTTTTTCCAGACGAACCCGCAGGTGGCAGCCGCCCTGTATGCGACGGCTCGCGACTGGGTGGCAGAGCTGAATATTACCAGCATGTGGGATCTGTTTTGCGGGGTAGGGGGTTTTGGCCTGCATTGTGCGTCATCGGAGATGCGTCTGACGGGGATTGAAATCAGCGCTGAGGCGATAGCCTGCGCGCGTCGCTCTGCGGAACAGTTAGGATTGAAGCAGGTGGAGTTTCAGGCGTTGGATTCAACGCAGTTTGCGACCGCTAAAGCGGAAATCCCGGATCTGGTGCTAGTCAACCCGCCGCGCCGTGGTATCGGCAGTGAACTGTGCGCCTACCTGAGCCGCATGGCACCGGACTATATTCTCTATTCCAGCTGTAACGCGGAAAGCATGGCGAAAGACATGACCGAGCTGACGAATTACCGTGCGCTGCGCGTACAGCTGTTCGACATGTTCCCGCACACGGCGCATTACGAAGTGCTGACGTTACTGAAACGCGCTTGATAAGCGATAACTATATGTAATAAAACAATATATTGATGACAGTTTACTACGTTATTGTATCCATGTTCGACAGTATGAAAGTTTCGGGCGTGTCAATTCTGGTGCTTTTCTATGATTTCATCACACGCCCGACAAGGAGCGCTCAACTGCCGCAGCTCCTTGACCACTGGCTTTTGGCGTGAATTGCGCCGCTGCGCGGTGCCTTCGGTGGTCGTTCCCGTTTTTCGAGCCGCCAGTGACGCGTTCCCGACGCGGCACTGTCTTTCGCGGCGTCCTGCCGCTCACTCGACGGTAACGATCACCTCAGCGCAATTTCTTACGCCTGGACGACAAAAAAGCGGCGTTATATGCATGATTTCATGCGATATCATACCGCTCAGATCGAACCTTATTGCGGGAACCACTTGTCGTTGATGGTTTTGTACGTGCCGTCCGCTTTGATGGCGTCCAGCGCTTTATTCAGTTTCTCCAGCAGCGCTTTGTCATCAGGACGAACGGCAATGCCAAGTCCGGTGCCGAAGTATTCCGCGTCAGTTACATGCTCGCCAACCGTTGCCAGTTCAGGGTTCGTTTTAATCCACTCGTTGACGACGGCGGTATCACCGAATACGCCATCAATACGGCCGTTTTTCAGATCCAGTACCGCGTTCTGGTAGCTGTCATAAGAAACGGTTTGCACTTCTGGGTGCTTATCATGCATGTACTTCTGGTGTGTCGTGCCGTTTTCCATACCAATGCGTTTGCCCTTCATCGCGGCAAAGTCGCTGAATTTCCCTTTCTGCGCGATAACCACGGCTGAGTTGGCATAGTACGGCTGCGTGAACGCGACCTGCTTGCTGCGCTCTGGCGTGATGTCCATACCGGAAATCACGGCGTCATAGCGACGGAATTTCAGCGCCGGGATCAGGCTGTCAAACGCCTGATTGGTGAACGTACAGGTCGCCTGCATTTGCTTACACAGCGCTTTCGCCAGATCCATATCGAAACCGACGATTTCGTTGCTGGCGTCCAGTGACTCAAATGGCGGGTAGGTAGCTGATGATGCAAAACGGATGGTGTCTGCGGCGGTGGCGCTGAAGGCGATTCCTGCCAGTAACGTGGCGAGCACTAATTTTTTCATTACCTACTCCTGTCTGTTTTTCTTATTGTTCATCAATAGACTTGCGGAAGGGTTCCGACGTCATGGCGATTACCATGCCATTGATTGAATTTATATGCAATTAAAATGATTAATGATTCGATTTATTGCATGTTTTTACATCAACTGGCAATAAAAAAAGCAGGCTATCAAAGCCTGCTTTCTAAGTAGATAAATGTGCGGATAAATGCAATAAGGATTAATTGCGGCGTTCGAATGCCAGCGAACGACGCTCGACCCAGCGCATCAGCAGCGTCAGTAACCCGTTGACGCACAGGTAGATAATCCCAGCGGCACCAAACACCATCACGTCATACGTCCGGCCGTACATCAACTGGCTGTAGCCCATGACTTCCATCAGCGTGATGGTGTAAGCCAGTGAGGTACTCTTAAACACCAGCACCACTTCATTTGAATAAGAAGACAGCGCGCGTTTAAACGCAAACGGCAGCAAAATACGTAATGTCTGCTTCTGGTCCATGCCCAGCGCGGCACAGGATTGCCACTGCCCGGCGGGAATCGCTTTTACCGCGCCATAGAACAGCTGCGTAGTATAAGCCGCGCTATTGAGCGCCAGTGCCACCATCGCACATAGCCACGGCTGTGAAAGCAGGTTCCACAGCCAGGGGATTTGCTGGATAGAGGTAAATTGCCCAGGGCCGTAGTAAATCAGAAAGATTTGCACCAGCAGCGGCGTACCGGTAAACAGCGTAATGTAGCCTTTCGCCAACAGCGATATGACCGGCGTTTTGAGCGTCAGCACCACAGTCAGCAGCAGCGACAACACCAGTGCCACGACGATGGAGACCGCCGTTAAGGTCAGGCTGGTATGCAGGCCTTTTACGAGCTCAGGTAAATAAGCGAGCATCAGGAAGGCCTCCGCTCAAAACGTGTGGTGCGCAGTTCAATGCGTTTCAGCACGTACTGACTTAACAGCGTAATAATCAAATAGATCGCCGCCGCGACAACGTACCAGGTAAAGGGCTCCTGCGTCCGTGTCGCAATGCTTTTAGTTTGCAGCATCAAATCGTTCACGCTGATCAGCGACACCAGCGCGGTATCTTTCAGCAATACCAGCCACTGATTACCCAATCCCGGCAGGGCGTGACGCCACATCTGCGGCATAATCAGACGGAAAAAGATCGCGGCTTTGCTGAGTCCCAGCGCCTGACCCGATTCCCATTGCCCTTGCGGAACGGCTTTCAGCGCGCCGCGTAGCGTTTGGGAGGCGTAGGCCGCATACAGCAGCGCCAGCGCAATCACGCCGCACAGGAATGGGCTGATTTCAAACATGCCGATATCCAGTTTTACCGGAATATGCACGATGAAGAGATTCAGGGTAAACCCGTCTGCCAGCATCATCAGCAGCTGAGAAGAGCCGAAATAGATGAACAGCACGACCAGAATTTCTGGCAGGCCGCGCAGCAGCGTCACGACGGCGGTTCCCGTCCAGCTAACGGCTTTCCAGCGGACAGTTTCCCAAACGGCAAACAGCATCGCCAGCACGAGGCCGAGCACCAGTGCACAAACGGCAAGGCCGACGGTCATCCCGGCGGCGCTTGCAAGAGGTTGAAATTCAATCATTGAGCGTCAGATTACTGCTGGAACCATTTTTTGTAGATGGTCTCGTAAGTACCATCCTGCTTGATTTTGTTGAGCGCAGTGTCGAATTTCTTCAGCAGCTCATCGTTGTTCTGGCGCACGGCGATGCCCAGACCGATACCGAAGTAACCTTTATCCGTCACCTTCTGGCCTACGGTGCTCAACGTATCGTTTTGTTTCAGCCATTCGTTAACTACGGCGGTATCACCGAACACGGCATCCAGACGACCATTTTTCAGATCCAGTACGGCATTCTGGTAGCTGTCGTAAGGCACGGTTTTGATATCGCTATGCTTTTCCATCAGGTATTTCTGGTGGGTGGTGCCATTCTGTACGCCAACGCGTTTGCCTGTCAGCGCGGCGATATCGGCCACTTTCCCTTTCTGGGCAATAAACTGCGCGGAGTTATCATAGTAAGGCTGGGTGAACGACACCTGCTGCTGACGTTCAGGCGTAATATCCATTCCCGCGATGACGGCTTCGAAGCGACGGAATTTCAGGCCAGGGATCAGGCTGTCGAAAGCCTGATTGCTGAACGTGCAGGTTGCCTGCATTTCTTTGCACAGCGCATTGGCCAGATCGATATCAAAACCCTGGATCTGGTTATTAGCATCGACAAATTCGAACGGAGGGTAGGAGGCTTCCGTCGCGAAACGGATAGTGTCTGCGGCATTAGCAGAGGCGGCACCAACGGCGAATAAGGCTGCAACAATCAATTTTTTCATTATCATTTTCCTGATAGTAATCAATGTGACAAATAACCAGCGAATTCAGGCGTCTGCGGCTGGGTAAAGTGCGTCGCATCCCCTTGTTCAACGATGCGGCCGTTTTCCATATACACCACACGGCTGGCCGTTTTACGGGCAAATTCAACTTCGTGGGTCACAATCACCTGCGTAATGCCGGTTTCTGCCAATTCACGGATGATGTTGACGACCTGAGCGGTAATTTCTGGATCCAGCGCGGCAGTCGGTTCATCAAACAGTAGAACCTGAGGTTCCATCATCAGCGCACGGGCAATCGCGACACGCTGTTGCTGTCCGCCAGAAAGATGAAGAGGGAAGCGATCGGCAAAGTCATTGAGGCGCAGGCGCGTCAGCAGCTTGTCGGCCCGCGCTTTCGCTTCTTCCTTACTCAGCCCCAGCACACGGCAGGGCGCTTCGATCAGGTTCTGCACCACGGTCAGATGCGGCCACAAATTATATTGCTGGAACACCATCCCGACATTCTGACGCAATTCACGGATCGCGCTGTCGGATGGCGTGCGCTGAAAATCAAACTGATTACCGGCGATGGAAAGCTTGCCAGAACGTGGCATTTCCAACAGATTAAGAACGCGTATCAGCGAGCTCTTTCCCGCACCGCTGGGACCAAGAAGCACCAGCGTTTCACCCGCAGGACAATCGAGGGTGATATCAAATAGCGCCTGGTATGTGCCGTAGAAACAGTTAATGCCGTTTAGTTGAATACTCATGCGTAAGAATTGAATAGACATTGATGCGGCGAATGTTAACGTCGGCAGAATAGTTATGCAATCACCGTGGGTTAAAATTTGCCAATAAGCGATTTGTTGGTTAAATAATAGCACAAAATAGTGACTTACGACTGAGCACGCGCTTTCTCATCAGCAGCGCTGAGTATTGACATTAAAACGTAGTGAAAGGAGACGACATGCAATTATCCACTACGCCGAATCTGGAAGGCTTCACCATTACTGAATATTGTGGCGTCGTGACTGGCGAGGCCATTCTGGGTGCGAACATCTTCCGTGACTTTTTTGCCAGTATCCGCGATGTCGTCGGCGGCCGCTCCGGTGCCTATGAGAAGGAACTGCGTAAGGCGCGGCAGATTGCGTTCAAAGAATTACAGGAGCAAGCCGAAGATTTAGGGGCGAACGCCATTGTGGGCATTGATCTTGACTATGAAACCGTCGGGAAGGACGGCAGTATGCTGATGGTGACCGTTAGCGGTACTGCAGTAAAAGTTCGCCGCTAATCGCTTATACTCGTCATACTTCAAGTTGCATGTGCGTTGGCTGCGTTCACTCACCCGAATCACTTACTCAAGTAAGCTCATCGGGATTCTCTCTCTTGCCGCCTTCCTGAAACTCGAATTATTTAGAGTATATATAGTGGGTTGGCGAAGAGATGGTGTGTAAAGCGTATATAGTGGAATAACGATGTTGAAATGGATGGTCTGCATAGCGCTGGGGTTGTTGGCGGGTTGCCAATCAGCCTCTTCGTTGAAAGAACAGAATAATTATGTGCTGGAGACGGCATTGCAGTCGCGAGCGCAGGAATCGCGTATCCGCTTTCTGGTGATTCACTATACGGCGGAAGACTTTGCCACCTCGCTGAATATTCTGACGGATGAGCACGTCAGCGCCCATTATCTGATTCCAGCCCACCCACCTTTGCAGCGCGGCAAGCTGCTTGCCTGGCAACTGGTGCCGGAATCTCAGGCAGCCTGGCATGCTGGAGCCAGCAGCTGGCGCGGATTTAGTCGACTGAATAATTCCTCAATTGGTATTGAGATTGAAAACGCAGGCTATCAACGCACGCTAACGGGCTATACGTGGGAGCCGTTTACCGCCTCGCAGATTCAGCTTGTGACTGCGATCGCCCGCGATATTGTCGACCGCTATCAGATTGCGCCGCAGAACGTGGTGGCGCACAGCGATATTGCCCCACAGCGCAAACAAGACCCTGGGCCGCTGTTCCCCTGGCAGGCGCTGGCGCAAGCAGGCATTGGTGCCTGGCCGGATGCGCAGCGGGTAGCATTTTATTTAAACGGACGACCG
Organism: Pectobacterium jejuense; assembly: GCF_026800125.1. Lineage (NCBI taxonomy): Bacteria > Pseudomonadati > Pseudomonadota > Gammaproteobacteria > Enterobacterales > Pectobacteriaceae > Pectobacterium > Pectobacterium jejuense. Next base: position 371,161 of record NZ_JAPQKX010000001.1, read on the forward strand.
ACGATGCATCCGGTGGATGAAGCGGTTCTGCTGGAAAAGCTCGGGCGCTATGGCTACTCGGTGCAGGACACGATGACCACGCGTGAGAAGCGGCAGGTGATCGCCGCTTTCCAGATGCATTTCCGCCCCGAGAACTATCAAGGCCAGCCGGATGCGCAGAGTGAAGCGATTGTCGACGCGCTGCTGGAGAAATACGGCAGCCGCTAAACCGTTTCCTTCTCTGCCAGTTTCGCAATACGCGCCGCCATACCACGGAAGATAAACAGGTGAGCAGGCATCATCAGGAACCAGTAGACTAGCCCGTTGAACCCAGAAGGGTGCCAGCGGGCGCGGACGTCGACGGTTCGGTGAGTGCCTTTGTCCGTGATAGTAAAGTTGAGTTTCCCCAGCCCCGGTGCTTTCATGCCGAATAACAGCACCAACTGACGTTGTGGCTTGATCGAGATAACCTTCCAGCCGTCAATCTTGTCGCCCACTTCCAGCGTTGGACGCTCGGGGCGTCCATAAGTGACGCCGTTACCGCAAAGATCGTCCAGCCGGGCGCGGATGTTCCACAGCGTATTCGCGTAAAAATAGCCTTCCTTGCCGCCGACCTGCTGGATGACTTGCCAGAGCGCCTGACTGGAGGCTGTCGTCTCTATCGTATGGCCTGCCTGTTTAGGGTAAAAACCGTAATTTGGCTTCCAGCGTGCGCGGACCTCTGTATCATCGCCCCAGTCGGCCTGCTGTACGCTCTCCATTTCGCTTTGCAGCGTGAGGCGCACGGCGTCATCAAAGCTCATCAGCGTTTGTGGGATTAATGCCTGCAATTCGCTGCCATCGGCCTGTAAGTCGTGTTTTAGCCCCTGAATGAGGGCGCGGGCTATGGAGGGAGGAACCGAGGTCACCAGATGCAAGAACCAGACGGACACCAGATGCGTCGGCATGGGAACGGGAATCAGCAACCGGCGTTTGCCGCTTATCTGGATGAAACGCTCGAACATGGTCTGGTAGCTGATGTATTCGGGGCCTGCGGCATCCATGATGCGGTTTTCTGTCGCGGGATGCTGCGCGATGCCGATCAGATACACCAGCAGGTTTTCCAGTGCAATGGGGGACGATTTAGAACGCACCCAGCGCGGCGGCGTCAGTATCGGCAGGTTATAGACCATATCGCGCATGATCTCGAACGCCGCAGAACCGGTACCGATAATAATGCCTGCACGCAGTTCTGTGACGGGAATACCGCTGCTGCGTAAAACATCTCCCGTGATCTGGCGTGCCTGCATGTGCGGTGAGGTATCGTCTTTCGCCTGAAGCGACCCCAGATAAATAATCTGTTTTACATTGCTGGAGGCCAGTGCCAGCAGCAGGTTCATGGCGGTCATTCGTTCTCTTGCGACGAAGTCCGCACCGTCCCCCATGCTGTGCACCAGATAATAGATCGTCTCCGCGCCCCACAGACCATCAGGCAGGCTTTCTGGCTTAGCGAGATCAACCTGCTGGCAGTCGACGCCCGGCCAATTGCGTGACGCGAGGGATTCGATATTCCGACCGGCAGCGATGACTCGGTTGCCTTGTTTGCTCAAGCGTTCGGTTAAATGGCGGCCAATGTAGCCAGTTGCGCCCAGAATCAGGATCGGGGCTGAGGGGGATGTCATGTGCCAGCGGCTCCACAGCAAAATATAACCATGGCTTACTATAATCGGGAAAAGGCAAATCTGGAAAAGACAAATCGGGAAAAGATGAATAGGGAAAGGGCAAAAAGCGATGAAAACTATGGCGTTAATGCTCGTCTGAAACCAAGCGTGATTTAACATAGCCTACCTGCCCGATAGCTGAAGCTATCGGGCAGAAGGGGGTAAAACGCGGGCGTATCAGGCCAGAACGGTGTCGCCTTGCAGCTGGCAACTACAGGCTAAAACATAACCCTGTTCGATCTCGGCTGGTGTTAGCGTCATGGTACTGCTGGTGGTGTAATTACCAGATAGCACGCGGGTTTTACAGCTCCCGCAAACACCGGCGCGGCAGGCGGCGACAACTGGCACCTTATTGGCTTCCAGTGCGGCCAGCAGACTGATGCCGACCGGAACGCGCAGGTTTTTCAGCGGACGGCTGATGGTCAGCGTGAGCTGATCGGCATCTTCATCCAGTACTTCATCTGCCGGGCGGAACTGTTCTTTGAAGATGCGGTTTGAGGCAACGCCAAGCTGCTGACTCAGGGTTTCAATCTGGTTCATGTAAGGTGCTGGGCCGCAGGTCATCACGGTGCGGCTGGCGATATCCGGCACGTGTTCGACCAGCAGGTCGCCGCTGATACGTCCAGAGAGGAAACCGGGCGCAGCGTCAAACTCTGCCATCAGCGTCAGATGCAACTGCTGCGGATAGCGCTGCACCAGATCCTGCCATTCTTTGGCGAAGATCACCTGCAACGGATTGCGCACGTTGAAAATAACGTGGATATCGGTTTGCGGTTTGTTTGCCAGCAGCCAGCGGCACATCGACATAATCGGCGTGACGCCACAGCCTGCTGCCGCCATCAGGTAACGATCGCTGACCGCGTTGGCGCAGGTAAACTCGCCCTGTGCATCGGACAGCCACAGATAATCACCGACTTTCAGCGCTTGGGTCAGCCAGCGGGAACCGACGCCGTCGTCCAGTCTTCTGACCGTCAAGGTAATAAAACGGCTGAGGCCTGGTGAAGATGAAATCGTATAAGCCCGTAGCGTCTCCGCGCTGTTGGCAATGCTGACTAACGCATACTGACCCGGCTGATACGGATAAAAATCATGATTAACCAGTGAAATCGTCCAGACATCAGGCGTTTCCTGAGTAATCGAATGTACCTGCATGCGGTTAGAGCAAAGCGGTGTCGGCCCAATCTGTAGTGCGGGCATAGTCATAATCAATCTCCATAACAAACGGGTACGGTGAAGCGTGTAAAAATGGCGGCCCATAAGACAGTGGGCTTAGCGTGAGGCATCAATGCCGACACCTCACGCTGCGTGACGAGGAACGCGCTCCTCCGTCCGCATTGATTTATCAAGCGGCCAGAATGGTGTTCATGTCCTGTTCAACGGTGGTAATCGCTCGCATACCGAATTTGTCGTTCAGAATGGCAAGCAGGTTGTCCGTCAGGAAACCCGGAGCCGTTGGCCCGGTGTAGATATTCTTCACGCCGAGGGACAGCAGGGTGAGCAGGATGACAATCGCTTTCTGTTCAAACCAGGACAGCACCAGACTCAGCGGCAGGTCGTTCACGCCACAGCCCAGTTTCTCCGCCAGCTTAACGGCCAGAATAATTGCCGCGTAGGCGTCATTACACTGGCCGACATCTAGCAGACGTGGCAGGCCTTCCAGCGTACCGAAGTCCAGTTTGTTGAAACGGTATTTACCACAAGCCAGCGTCATGATCAGGCAATCTTGCGGAACGTTCAGCGTAAAGTCAGTGAAGTAGCTACGTTCTTCACGGCTACCGTCACATCCGCCAACCAAGAAGACGTGGCGCAGTTTTTTCTGTGCAACCAGATCGATTACGGTATCCGCGGCGCTCAGCAGGGTTTCACGACCAAAACCGACGGTGATCATGTGCTCGATTTCGCTGTATGGGAAACCAGCCAGACCCTGTGCCTGTTCGATAACCGGGCTGAAATCGTCGCCTTCCAGGTGGTTCACGCCCGGCCAGCCAACGATGCTACGCGTCCAGATGCGGTCGCCGTAGTTGCCTACGTTTGGATCGATAATGCAGTTGGAGGTCATGACGATTGCGCCAGGGAATTTGGCAAACTCAGTCTGCTGGTTCTGCCAGCCGCTGCCGTAGTTACCTGCCAGATGCTTGAATTTTTTCAGCTCTGGGTAACCGTGTGCAGGCAGCATTTCACCGTGGGTATAAATATTCACGCCGGTGCCTTCGGTTTGCTCCAGCAGCATGCGCAGATCTTTCAGGTCATGACCCGAAATCAGAATCGCTTTACCCGCAATTGGGCGGACGTTAACGGAGGTTGGCTGTGGATGGCCGTAAGCATTAGTCTCGCCATGGTCGAGGATCGCCATAACGTTGAAGTTCATTTTGCCGATGCCCATTGCGTTGTTCAGCAGGGTGTCAACATCGGATGGCTGTGTACCCAGCCACGCCATGAAGGCGTGATATTCGGCATAGATCGCGTTGTCATACTGACCGAGAACGTGGGCGTGCTCCATATAAGCTGCCGCACCTTTCAGGCCGTAAAGGTTGAGCATGCGCAAACCGTGAACGTCGTCACCAACGCTGGCTTTATCGCTGTCCAGCGCAAAATCCGCCGCCTGTTGCAGTAAGGTCGGAATATCGTTACCCGCCAGTTGCAGGGCTGCCATTGGATGATCTACGGTCGCGGTGGCATCGTGCAGACGGCAGCGAACAGCCAATGATTCACGCAGTGTAATGGCTTCCTGTGCGTAGCCAATAATGCGCTGGGAATCGAAGTTAACATTAGTCAGCGTAGAGAAGAAGGCGCGTGGCGCAAAGTTGTCGACATCGTGATCAATGATATCCAGCTCGCGCGCTTTCAGCGCCCAGGCAGAAAGCCCTTGCAGCACAGCGACCAGCAGGTCTTGCAGATCGGAGGTTTCTGCGGTTTTGCCGCACATGCCCTGCGCGTAAGAGCAGCCGTTTCCAACAGGGGTACGAATCGTTTGTTCACATTGCACACAAAACATAATGACTTCCTTTTTTTAAGTTGCATTTTAAATGCTTGTTTAAAGCATAGTGTTAGCCGAGGCAGGTAAAAAGGCTTTTTTACTGCAACTTTAGGTAAATTTGATTTAGCGCAAGTTTGGCGATGGGCAATGAAAATCACTCTCAATCACAGCCCATAAACGAGGGGGGAAACGGTGCTCAGTGTGCGCTTATGAAGAAAATAACGCCATCAATATGGGAGCTGCGAGGCTTAATAAGAAACCATGTACGATGGCAGCAGGTACGACATCGATACCCGCGCTGCGCTGCAAAACGGGCAGCGTGAAATCCATCGAGGTGGCGCCGCAAAGGCCTAATGCACCGGAGCGATTACGCTGTGCTAGCACGGGAACCAGCATAATCGCCAGTAGCTCGCGAGTCAGGTCGTTGAAAAACGCGGTGCTGCCGATGACAGGCCCGAGGGCATCGGTCAGCAGAATGCCCGACAGCGAATACCATCCATAGCCGGATGCCATCGCCAGACCGGTTTTCAGCGGCAGACCCAGAATCCATGCGGCCAGCAGGCCACCACCGAGCGCACTGATACCGACGATAAGTGCGATGACCAGACCGCGACGGTTTAATACGATTTGGCGCAGCGTCATCCCGCTGTTACGCAGTTGAACGCCCACGAGAAAGAGCAGGAATATCAGGGCATATTCGCTACCTTTACTGGCGTAGGTGAACCCCGGCCATTGCGTTAAGCCCAGCAAAAAACCACCGAATACCACGCCACAGAGTTTGAACGATTCAAGGATCATTCGCAGTCTGGACGGCGGAGTCGCGTCTTTGTACTTGCTACGCCATGCGCTGCGTTTTTCCCACAGCCACAAGGCAATGCCGTTTGCCGCGACAATACAGAAAGCGAAGACGGCGGTGTAACGGAAGATCAGTAACAAATTGCTGCTGAGATTTTCCAGAAAAGCCAGGCTTATGCCCATCAAAAACAGAATAACGTACACCATCCAACTCAGCAGTTGGTTAACCCGCTGTAATCCTTTTTTGCCGCGCAGCGGTACCAGATAGCCAATGATGAGCGGTAATAAAATAATTAATAATCCTGAATACATCACAGAATTGATGTCCTTACGCGAGAAAAACGGCGCTAACCCGTATTTTAGGATTGGCGGGGGTTGCCGTAGTTAAACCATGAGGCTTTTCTTCTTCAGTTCTAACCCGATAGGCATCGACACGGCAGAAACACAAACCGTGCGTTGATAACATCGTCATTAACAGCATCGTGGGATTCATCGGCTACACTTGGCGGGAAGAAAAACGATAATCTATTAAAATTAAACAAATTATCGGAGTGAGTAAAGCGCTGTCTGGCAGGATATTCTATACAGTGAGCATTTTTGCAGCATAAACTCGCAGGCAGCTGCTACAGGAGAGAAAGATGCATCTGGAAAGTATTGAAATCCTGGGATTTCGGGGAATCAATCGTTTGTCGCTGGCGCTGGACGAGAACAACGTACTGATTGGTGAGAACGCCTGGGGGAAATCAAGCCTGCTGGATGCGCTTTCGCTGCTGCTGGCACCGACGTTGCCGCTTTACCATTTTGATATGCAGGATTTTCACTTCACGCCGGGAGATGAAAATAGTCGGGAAAAGCACCTTCAGGTTATTTTCACGTTCTGCGAGACGGCACCTGGCCATCATCTATCTCCTCGCTACCGTTCGCTTAGTCCCGTTTGGGTGGAAGGCGAGGCGTCGCTATACCGCGTTTTTTATCGATTAGAAGGTGAGGTGGACGAAAGTCAGTCGGTCTTCACCTGGCGCAGCTTTCTGGACGCCGACGGGCACCCGATACCGCTGGATGATATTGATGAACTGGCCAGAGAAATTATCCGCCTGCATCCGGTGCTGCGGCTGCGTGACGCACGTTTTATGCGGCGTTTGCGCTCAGGGACGCTGGCTGCGACGTTAGATAGCAGCAATGAAAAGCTGGCTCAGCAGTTCGAGCAACTGATGCGTGAACTGGTGCAAAATCCGCAGAAGCTGACGGATAAAGAGCTGCGTCAGGGGCTGGTGGCGATGCGGCAACTGCTGGAGCACTATTTTTCCGAGCAGAATGCCACAGGTAATGACCGGCGCCATCATCGGCATGCGCGAACGCATAACGGTAAATCGTGGCGATCGCTGGACAACATCAATCGCCTGATTGCTGATCCCAATAGCCGCAGTCGCCGAATTATCCTGCTGGAGTTGTTTTCTACGCTGTTACAGGCGAAAGGAGCGGTTGCGTTGGATCCCCATGCGCGTCCGCTTTTGCTGATTGAAGACCCGGAAACCCGGCTGCACCCGATTATGCTATCCGTCGCCTGGGGGCTTTTGGTGCAGTTGCCACTCCAAAAAGTCACCACAACGAATTCAGGCGAGCTGCTGTCGCTGGTGCCGATGGAGCAGGTGTGCCGTCTGGTGCGGGAATCCTCACGGGTGGCGACATACCGCATTGGTCGCCAGGGGATGAGTGCGGAAGATAGCCGACGCATTGCATTTCACATTCGTATGAATCGACCCGCGTCACTCTTTGCCCGCTGCTGGCTGCTGGTGGAAGGGGAAACCGAAGTTTGGATGCTGAATGAACTGGCGCGCCAATGTGGACATCATTTTGAGGCAGAAGGGGTGAAAGTGATTGAATTTGCCCAGTCTGGGCTCCGGCCATTGCTGAGGTTCGCACGTCATATGGGGATTGAATGGCATGTGCTGGTCGATGGCGACGATGCAGGGAAAAAATATGCCGCGACGGCAAAAAGCATGTTAACCGTACAGGACGAGCGCGAGCGCGATCATTTGACCGTCTTGCCCGCATCGGACATGGAACACTACATGTACCGTGAGGGATTCAGCCACGTTTATCACCGCATCGCGCAGTTGCCGGAAAAAGTGCCGCTCTCGATGCATAAAATCATCATCAAGGCTATCCATCGTTCATCCAAGCCCGATCTGGCGATTGAAGTAGCGATGGAAGCCGCGGCGATGGGCAGCGAGGCAATCCCACCGCTTATTCGCAGCATGTTCTCCCGCGTACTGTGGCTAGCCCGCGGGCGTGCGGATTAGTGTAAACATATAAAAAAATGCCGTTCGATATAACGAACGGCATTTGTCGCATTATAGTCATTTTACGGTTTAGCGTAGCGTGTTCTGAGTAGACGTGTAGGGTGTAGCAGGGGTCAGGATGCGGCCTCGGCGACTTGCGGGACGATCAGGCAGGCATGATTGCCTTTCGGCCCTTGATGAACATCAAACCTGACAACCTGTCCGGCTTTCAGAGTCCGGTAGCCATCCATTTGAATGGTTGAGTAGTGCGCGAAGATATCGTCACCGCCCCCTTCTGGACAGATAAAACCAAACCCTTTGGCATTATTGAACCATTTAACAGTACCTGTCTCCATGCATTGACATCCTTCGCAAGAGTATTCTTTTCAGTAAGGTGTGGTTATTTGGTTACTACGAATACGAATTGATTAAAACCCCATCAATTCATCCGTACACTTTAGTGAAATCGATCCCGGCGTCAAGCGATCCACCGCGTGGTAAGGAGGGCAGTGTGTCAAAGTTTGATGCAGATAACGCTATTGATGAACCCACGATCGTGTTGCGTAATCAAGATATCGGTTACAGGCCTTGAATTTTGCTTTCCGGGAACCATTTAATCCCTCAGGTGGTAAAATAAAAAGCAGACGTGCTACTGTAAATGTAGAGATACCCGTCATCTTTCAAGTCGCAGGCGCTCACCTCCTGCTTCTCGGATCTATTAGGAATAAACAGACCAATGTCGTGAGTCGCGATATTCGTTACATGATGTGGATAGAGAATGGGAAACAACAGTACGTGGTCACAATCTGAGAACCTGACCGCCGATAAACAGAAAGAAAAATTGCAGCCGCCTTCCATGTATAACGTGGTGTTGAATAACGATGATTACACCCCGATGGAATTTGTTATTGACGTTCTGCAAAAGTTCTTTTCTTATGATATTGAACGTGCCACACAGCTTATGTTAACCGTGCATTATCAGGGTAAAGCGATTTGCGGCGTATTCAGCGCTGAAGTGGCTGAGACCAAGGTCGTACAAGTCAATCGTTATGCCAGAGAAAATGAGCACCCGCTGCTCTGTACGCTGGAAAAAGCCTGAAGTCAGGCGATTTATTGGGAGAGGTGCCTATGCTCAATCAAGAACTGGAACTCAGTCTCAACATGGCTTTCGCCAGAGCGCGTGAGCACCGACACGAGTTTATGACCGTGGAGCACCTGCTGTTGGCTCTGCTCAGTAACCCAGCCGCCCGTGAAGCATTGGAAGCCTGCACGGTAGATTTAGCTGCGCTGCGTCAGGAACTGGAAGCGTTCATTGAGCAAACCACACCAACATTACCGCAGAGTGACGACGAGCGCGAAACTCAGCCCACGCTCAGCTTCCAGCGCGTACTCCAACGCGCCGTCTTCCACGTGCAGTCCTCTGGCCGCAGCGAAGTGTCCGGTGCCAACGTCCTGGTCGCCATTTTTAGCGAACAGGAGTCTCAGGCCGCCTACCTGCTGCGCAAGCATGACGTCAGCCGTCTGGATGTGGTGAATTTTATTTCTCACGGCACGCGTAAAGAAGAATCCGATCAGGCGCCGAACCCTGAAAGTCCCGTCAATGAAGAACAGGCAGGAGGGGAAGATCGTATGGAAAACTTCACCACCAATCTGAATCAACTGGCTCGCGTTGGCGGTATCGATCCGCTCATTGGCCGGGATAAGGAACTGGAGCGCACGATTCAGGTATTGTGCCGCCGCCGTAAAAATAACCCGCTGCTGGTCGGCGAATCTGGCGTCGGTAAAACGGCGATTGCTGAAGGGCTGGCCTGGCGTATTGTGCAGGGTGATGTACCGGAAGTGATGGCGGAGTGCACGCTGTACTCGCTGGATATCGGCGCGCTACTCGCAGGCACCAAATACCGCGGTGACTTTGAAAAACGCTTCAAGGCGCTGTTGAAACAGTTGGAACAGGATAAAAACAGCATTCTGTTCATTGATGAAATCCACACGATTATCGGCGCGGGTGCGGCGTCTGGCGGTCAGGTTGATGCGGCTAATCTGATTAAACCGCTGCTTTCCAGCGGCAAGATTCGCGTTATCGGCTCGACCACCTATCAGGAGTTCAGCAATATCTTTGAAAAGGATCGGGCGCTGGCGCGTCGTTTCCAGAAAATCGATATCACTGAACCTAGCGTGGAAGAAACCATACAAATCATTAATGGCCTGAAGCCGAAGTATGAGGCTCACCATGATGTTCGCTATACGTCGAAAGCGGTTCGTGCGGCGGTAGAGCTGGCGGTGAAATACATCAACGATCGTCACCTGCCTGATAAAGCGATTGATGTGATCGATGAAGCGGGCGCGCGCAGCCGTCTGGTGCCGGTTAGCAAACGTAAGAAAACGGTCAACGTGAGTGACATCGAATCGGTTGTCGCTCGTATCGCCCGTATTCCTGAAAAAACTGTCTCCGCCAGCGATCGCGATGTGCTGAAAAACCTCAGCGATCGCCTGAAAATGCTGGTGTTTGGGCAGGACAAGGCAATCGAAGCGCTGTCCGAATCGATCAAGATGAGTCGTGCAGGGTTGGGTCAGGAGCGTAAACCGGTTGGTTCCTTCCTGCTTGCTGGTCCTACCGGTGTCGGTAAGACGGAAGTTACGTTACAGCTGGCCAAGGCGCTGGATATCGAACTGCTGCGCTTTGATATGTCCGAATACATGGAACGCCATACGGTTAGCCGTTTGATTGGTGCACCTCCGGGCTATGTGGGCTACGATCAGGGCGGTCTGCTAACGGATGCCGTGATTAAGCATCCTCACGCGGTGCTGCTGTTGGATGAGATCGAAAAAGCGCATCCTGACGTCTTTAACCTGCTGTTGCAGGTGATGGATAACGGTACGCTGACGGACAACAATGGCCGTAAAGCGGATTTCCGCAATGTCATTGTTGTCATGACCACCAACGCAGGCGTGCGGGAAACACAGCGTAAATCCATTGGTATCATCCATCAGGACAACAGTACGGATGCGATGGAAGAGATCAAAAAGGTCTTTACGCCGGAGTTCCGCAACCGTCTGGATGGCATTATTTGGTTCAACCATCTGTCGACTGACGTCATTCAGCAGGTTGTCGATAAGTTTATCGTAGAGCTTCAGGCGCAGTTGGATGCGAAAGGCGTATCGCTGGAAGTGAGCGATGAAGCGCGCGACTGGCTGGCAGAAAAAGGCTACGACAAAGCGATGGGTGCCCGACCAATGGCACGCGTGATGCAGGAAAGCCTCAAGAAACCGCTGGCCAACGAGCTGCTGTTTGGTTCGCTGGTGGACGGTGGCTCTGTTACGGTGGAACTGGATAAAGAGACGCAACAGCTGACGTACGGCTTCCAGAGCGCACAGAAGCGGAAAGCAGAAAGCGTTAATTAATCAATACGTGTGATCTAAGAGGGATGCTGAGGCATCCCTTTTTTATTGGACCGCAAACCGCTCTTGGTGCGCTATTTTGCATTATGGTCCAGTTAAAAACACGATTCTTGGATCTTTTCGGATAGGCCAAGATTTTGCACAATTCTGGCTACCGAGTAGTCGCCCTGTGCGTTGTCACTGGCATGCGGCTGTCGCTCTTCTCTTTCATCCCGTCTCGTTTTGGAGTTCACTATGAGCCAACGTCTTGATTACTACAGCAAGTCTCCCGATGCTGCCAAGAAGTATCTGGAGTTCAATAACATTCTGCACAAGAAACCATTTCTGGCTGAAATAGGCCATCTGGTTACGCTGCGTGCCTCTCAGCTTAACGGCTGTGCATTTTGCGTTGATATGCACGTTAAAGAAGCCAAGATTAATGGGGAGCGCGAACTACGCCTGCATCATGTGTCTGTCTGGCGTGAATCACCGCTTTTCTCCCCGCGTGAACGTGCTGCGCTTGAGTGGACTGAAGTATTGACTCATCTTCCGCCGCACGGTGTGCCGGACGAGGTGTTTACGCGCGTTCGTGAACAGCTGTCAGAAGAAGATCTGGCTGACTTATCTTTCATGATTATCGCGATTAATGGCTGGAATCGTTTGGGCGTCGCGTTTCAGGTCGTTCCCGGCTCCGCAGATAAGCTGTACGGTCTGGAAAAAGCCAATCTGAGCTAATTAACGCCTGTGCTGTTCAAGCTCGACCAGAATCAGCGTGGCAAGCCGCTCTGGTTCTGCCATCGTGGCGCAGTTGGTGAAGCTGGCGAGTAGTGCGTTGTCACCGTTTCCTGATACAGCCCAACGTGATAGTGGCTGGACGGCAATCCCCTGAGCCAGCAAGCGGTCGGCAAGCAGCCGATCGCTTATGTTATCCGGCAGGCGTAACACTAAATGCATGCCGCCGGGCTGCGCGTCGATATGTATGCGGTTCCCCAAAATACCTTGTAGCGCAGCGATGGTGGCGGTGCGACGTTCTGCATAAAGGCGTCGTGTGCGCTGAATGTGTCGGGCAAAATGGCCTTCAGCGATGAAGCTGGCAACGATAGACTGCGTCATGGTTGGCGATGCGGAAGCGAAGAAAATGCGGCTGATGTGTTCAAAGGTGGCAATCTGCGCCAGCGGTACAACCAAATAAGCCAACCGAATCCCCGGAAATAACACCTTGCTGAAGGTGCCTGCATACAGCACCCGACCATTGCGATCCAGACTGGCTAGCGCGGGAAGTGGGCGACTGACGTAGCGATATTCCCCATCATAATCATCCTCTACTATCCAGGCATTCTGCTCGGTTGCCCATTGCAATAATGCCTGTCGCCGAGGAAGCGATAACGACATCGACAAGGGGCTTTGATGCGCGGGCGTGACAACGGCCATACTGGCATCATTCGCCAGCGCGATACCGCGCTCCACGTTGAGTCCTTCACGATCGACGGTGACCGGAACCGGACATAACCCAGACTGTGATAGCAACTGGCGAGTCGGCGGATAGCCGGGATCTTCAACCCAGATGCGCTGCCCGGATTTCAGCAAGGCCAGAACGGCGAGTTGTAAATTGGTGCGCCACCCAGAGGTGATGAATACCTGACTGGCGGTACAGTCAATGCCACGCGCTACTTGTAGATAAGAGGCGATAGTGTTTCTTAGTGCTGGCAAGCCATAAGGTACAGGGTAATCCCAATCCGGTAACTGCATGCTGCGAAGATAGCGTGCACCCAGTCGAGCCCAGAGTTTGCGCGGAAAGGCGTCAAAAGCGGGAACGCCCATTTGGAAAGGCAACAGTTGCGATGGACGCCACAGTATGTTCTGTTCATCGTCTGGCGCTGAGGGGGATACCGCCGCATCGGTAATGGACGTTGGCGCTAAGGGTAAATCGGGATTCACCAGCGTTCCTGCCTGCCCACGAGCTTGCAGATAACCTTCGGCAATCAGCAACGAGTACGCCTGTTCTATCGTTCCGCGTGCGACGCCGAGCTCTTTCGCCAGCATACGTGCGGAAGGCAGACGGTCACCCGGTGACAATAAGCCTGTGCTGATAGCCCGATGCACGCGCTCGTAAAGCTGACGATAGAGCGGCGTACTCTCCTGAAAGGAAAGGGGAGAAAATAGGGGAGAGTCAGGTTTCATATAGGGAATCCATGACAAGCAGGCTGTTGCCCCTGAAACTGTTGGCTCCCCGGAAAATGTTTTAAAAAACAAAAGCCCTTGCCATGAAGGGAAGGGCTGGGGAGGGAGTCACATCCTCATATATCGCTGTGATCAGCGATGAGCGAACCGGTTAGCGGCTGCGGAAGACAATGCGGCCTTTACTCAGGTCGTACGGGGTTAACTCTACAGTGACTTTGTCACCCGTCAGGATGCGGATATAGTTTTTACGCATTTTACCGGAGATATGAGCGGTAACCACGTGCCCGTTTTCCAATTCAACGCGGAACATGGTGTTGGGCAGCGTATCAAGCACGGTGCCTTGCATTTCAATATTGTCTTCTTTGGCCATCGAATCCTCTAGGTCTAACTACCTTTATTTTTTAACCGCAAGATAATGCCGAAAAACCGACATTATGTAAAGAAGCGTTCACGTTTGGGGCGTTATTTACCCGATTTCTCTATCAAAATGCGGGTTCTGCGAGCAGTTGTGGTAGCCAACAGCCGTTATCGACAGCAAGATCCTGCCACTGAGAAAGCTGTTGCAGAAAGCGATCGCGGGGTATTTCACTCACGCCCAGAGAAGCCGTATGGGCGTTAAGCACCTGACAATCGATCAGCTCACCACCGTGGCGAATAAAATGCTGTTGAAATGCCAGCAGCGCGTATTTTGACGCATTATCCGTGCGGCTGAACATCGACTCGCCACAAAACAGCCGTCCTTGCTCAATACCATATAACCCACCAACCAGTGCGCCATTCTGCCACACTTCGACAGAGTGCGCTTTTCCGGCCTGATGAAGTTGGCGATAAGCCGAGATAATGTCTGGCGTAATCCAGGTGCCGTCATGGTGCTCATGTGCACAGGCGTGAATGACATCATCAAAGGCCTGATTCAGCGTCGCGTGGAACGTATGGCGCTTCAGAAATTTTTTCATGCTGCGGCTGAGATGGAGTTCACCAGGAAACAGGACCGCGCGTGGATTTGGAGACCACCATAAGATCGGCTCACCGGGAGAGAACCAGGGGAAAATGCCCTGTCGGTAAGCTGCCTTTAGGCGGGCAACGGAGAGGTCGCCGCCAACGGCCAGCAGGCCGTTGGGGTCATCTAGCGCATGATTCGGATCAGGGAACTGAAGCGATTGAAGCGAAAGTTGGTATAGACGCATGTTTTTCAAACGTTATGTTTCAACAGAGTTTGCCCTAAACGTGTTGGCGGAACTGCCAATAACGACCTTGTTGTGCCATTAAGTCCTGATGGCTCCCCTGTTCGATCACTTTGCCATCATCCAGAATACAGATGCGATCCATTGATTCTAAACCATATAGCCGGTGAGTGATGACGATCAGCGTTTTATCGGCACAGTGCTGGCGGAGCAGTTGCAGAATACGCTTTTCGGTTTCTGCATCCAACCCTTCAGTCGGTTCATCCAATAGCACGAGCGGTGCGTCGTGCAATAAGGCGCGTGCTAATGCGATACGGCGCTGCTCGCCACCGGACAGCTGTCGACCGCCTTCGCCCAGCCAGGCATTCAGCCCTTCGTTTTCCAGCAGTTTTTCTAACCCAACCTGCTGTAATACCTCGGCCAGTTTTTCATCCCGTGCGGCTGATGCTGCTAGCAGCAGGTTATCACGCAGTGATGCGCTGAAAATATGCACGCGTTGTGGCACCACGCTCATCATGGCGCGGAGATCTTCTTCGCGCCAATCGGCAAGAGGATGCCCATTCAGCGTAATTTCTCCGTATTCACAATTCCATGCACGGGTCAGCAATTGCAATAGCGTCGATTTCCCGCATCCGGTACGCCCCAGCAGCGCCAGATGCTCACCCGGTTGAATGGAAAGCGTAATATTCTGCAATACGGGTTGTGGCTGGCCGGGATACGTGAAACCGACATGTGAGACATCAAGTGACGCCTCGCGCGACGTTTCTGGCCCATGCTCTGGGAACGTGACGTCAACGGGCTGGCGAATGATTTGATCGACCCGAGCGGCAGAGGCAATCACTTGCCCCATATGCTGGAAGGCCACCGTAACGGGAGCCAGTGCTTCAAAAGCAGCAAGTGAGGCGAACACGAATAGCGCAATCAACGCGCCGGGCTGTGGATTACCGCCAACGCCATCCGCTGCCAGCCACAGAATCAAAGTAACGGTCAGTCCGCTGCATAAAATCATCACTGCCTGAGACAAGCCGGTAAGATTGGCCTGCTGACGCTGGCGGCGCAGCCAGTTAATTTCCACCAGCGCCAGCTGTTGACGGACGCGACTGAGTGCGCCGAAGACGGTGAGTTCCGCCTGACCTTGCAGCCAGGTCGTTAACTGCAGGCGGTATTGTGCACGCAGCGCGGTCAAATCCTGTCCGATGCCGTTTCCCGCCCTATAGAAAACAATCGGCAGGCACAGCAACAGTGTCAGCATAATGGCACCCAGCGTCAGAGCCAGTGAGGCATCAATGAAACTCAGGCCATAGCAAACGATAAGAATGACGGCAAAAGCGCTGACGATGGGGGAAATCACGCGGAGATAGAGGTGGTCGAGCGTATCAACGTCCGCTACGAGCCGGTTTAGCAGTTCAGCCTGACGAAATTGCGCCAGTCCTCCCGGAGAGAGCGGCAGAATGCGAGAAAAGGTGAAAACACGTAAGCGCAGCAAAACGCGGAAGGTGGCATCGTGGCTGACGACTCTTTCCCCGTAGCGTCCGGCCGTACGTGCAATCGCTGCGCCCCGCACGCCAGCGGCGGGCAGCATATAGTTAAAGGTGAGCAGCCCGACGATCCCTGCCAGCGCGGCACCCGCCAGAAACCAGCCGGATAGCGCGAGTAGACCAATGCTGGCCAGCAGCGTAGCAATGGCCAATACCACGCCCAGACTCAAATACCAGAAGTGCTGACGATAAAGTGCCAGAAACGGTTTTAATACCTGCATCGTTTTCATCTGAGCCATTACAGCGCCTCCTGTCGTTGTGCCAGCAGCGTTGCGAAGGGACCCGCTTCGGCTCGGAGTGTTTGGTAGTCACCCTGTTGAACTAACCGACCGCCGTCCATGACCCAGATCGTGTCATACTCGGCGATCTCGGTGAGCTGATGCGTGACCAGCAGCGTGGTCTGCGAACGCGCCGCGTCGTTCAGCGCCGTCATAACTAGCTCCTCGCTATGAGCATCCAGGCTGGCTGAAGGTTCATCCAGCAGCAGTAAGTTGCAAGGGTGAATGAGCGCGCGGGCAACGGCAACGCGCTGTGCCTGTCCGACGGAGAGGCGTGCCGCACCGTCACCGACGGTCGTTTCCAGCCCTTGCGGAAGTTGCGGTAAAAATTCCTGTACATACGCGCGCTCAATCGCACACTGCAATTCCAAGGGGCTGGCCTGCGGATTACCCAGCAGAATATTGCTGCGTAGCGTCTGTTCCGGCAAGTGGGGATTTTGTCCGACCCAACTTAACTGCTTACGCCATGATTCAGGCGTCAGCGTGTTTAATGCCTGACCGTTGACGGTGAGTGAACCGCGGTAGGGCAGGAATCCCAGCAGTACATTAAGCAGTGAGCTTTTTCCTGCTCCGCTGAGGCCGACTAGTGCGATACGTTCACCTGCGCGAATATCGAACGTCAACGGTTGGGTCAGCGGTGTGCCATTCGGCGCGAGGACAACCAGATCTTCCGCTCGGATGGCAATGGCGGTATTGCTGCTGAATTCGTGTGTGCCAAAGCCGACTGTTTCGCCTTCCTCTGACAAAAACGTCACCAGCGATTCCGCTGCCCCGATAGCCTGAGCCTTGGCATGATAGAAGGTGCCTAGATCGCGTAAAGGCTGAAAGAATTCTGGAGCCAGAATCAATACGAGAAAGCCAGCGAAGAGCGTCACCCCCATGCCGTAATGACCAAAATCCAGTTCCCCGAGATAAGAGAAACCGAAATAAACGGCGACAACGGCAATCGAAATAGAGGCGAAAAACTCCAGTACGCCCGAAGAGAGAAACGCCATGCGTAGCACTTCCATCGTACGACTACGGAAATCTTCGGAAGCATGACGGATTTGTTCGGTTTCAGCTTTGCCACGGTGGAACAGGCGTAGCGTCTCCATCCCGCGCAGGCGATCGAGGAAGTGCCCACTCAGGCGTGCCAGCGCCAGAAAGTTACGTCGGTTGGCATCCGCAGCGCCCATGCCAACCAGCGCCATAAAAAGCGGGATGAGCGGGGCAGTGAGAAACAGAATCAGGCCCGCAGCCCAGTTGAGCGGGAAAATCGTGATTAAGATAAGCAGAGGAATCAGCGCGGCAAGATACATCTGCGGCAGGTAGCGGGCGTAATAATCCTGCATATCATCAACCTGCTCAAGAATCATTGTTGCCCAACTGCCAGCGGGTTTGCCCTGTACCCAGGCAGGGCCAAGCTGTTGCAATCGATCCAGTACCAGCTTACGAATTTGCTGTCGCACGGCTTGTCCACAAAGAAAGCCAACACGCTCGCGTAACACACTGTTGAGTGCGCGCAGAATAAATGTGGCAATCAGCAGAAGGAAAGGGGAGAGCAACGATTCGCGCGTGGCATGCTCGATGATCAAGGCGTGAAGCAGCGTAGCTAACAGCCAGGCTTGTGCCACGATTAACGCGCCGCTCAGGAACCCAAGCAGGAGTGAAATCCGTAGCCAACGTTGCGCCAGCTTACTCTGTTGTTTCAGCCAGGCGGTCAGTTCTTGCTGTCTGGTTTTTTTCATCAGGCACCAGTTCGTTGTATTGCAGAAATGGACTTAACAGAAAATAACTCTCATGTAACTGTTAGTTAACAAAATTATCTTCTATCACGCAGAATGACGCCATGTTACCGCGACAGGGGCGCGCTGCAAACGAAAAGGAGAGGGGAAATGGGGGAGGCGATCAATTTTGTGTTGCGGAAGGTAAGCCAGACGTAAAGAAAACGGAACGGCTGTCGCCGCTCCGTTATCAGCAACGTATTACTTGTTGACGGTCAGCCCGTCAAGGTAACGCTCAGCATCCAGTGCTGCCATACAGCCGGTACCTGCGGAGGTAATGGCCTGACGGTAGATGTGATCCATGACGTCACCTGCGGCAAAAACGCCAGGAATGCTGGTTTGTGTCGCGTTGCCATGAATACCGGACTGCACTTTGATATAACCGTTTTCCAGTTCCAACTGACCGCCAAATACGGCGGTGTTCGGACTGTGGCCGATAGCGATAAACACGCCAGCCAGCTCCAGTTCTTCTGCTGCGTCGCTCTGCGTATCGCGGATGCGGACACCGGTTACACCCATGTCATCGCCCAACACTTCGTCCAGCGTACGATTGGTATGCAGGATGATGTTGCCGTTTTTAACTTTGTCCATCAGGCGGTCGATCAGAATTTTCTCAGAACGGAACGTCTCGCGACGGTGGATCAAATGCACTTCCGCCGCAATGTTAGACAAATACAAGGCTTCTTCTACTGCGGTATTCCCGCCGCCAACGACGGCGACTTTCTGGTTACGGTAGAAGAAACCGTCACAAGTTGCGCAGGCAGAAACCCCTTTGCCTTTAAATGCCTCTTCAGAAGGCAGGCCGAGATAACGAGCCGATGCCCCCGTGGCAATGATCAGCGCGTCACAGGTGTACTCGGCGCTATCGCCGAATAAACGGAAGGGACGGTTCTGCAAATCAACACGTTCAATATGATCGAAGATCACTTCGGTATTGAATTTGGTCGCGTGTGCGTGCATACGCTCCATTAACAGCGGGCCAGTTAAATCATCGGCATCACCCGGCCAATTTTCGACTTCGGTCGTGGTTGTCAGCTGACCGCCTTTTTCCATACCCGTGATTAATACTGGCTGTAAATTCGCCCGTGCAGCATAAACAGCGGCAGTGTAGCCAGCCGGGCCTGAACCCAGAATCAATAACTTGTGATGTTTAACAGTACCCATGCTTTCCTCATTTCATGACGGCGGATAATGCTCATATGAACGGTCTCTACAACAAACCTGCTTCCTTACTACGAACAGTCTCTACCACGGACAATGCGAACGATTGTAAGGAAATTACAAGAGTAAAAAAAGTATGCAGAAAAGTTGCTGGCTATTTGTTTAATCGTTAATGACGATGAGGATGACAAATCGCTGAAAAATCAGCCACATTCATAAGTAAAATGATTGAAGTCACCTCGGAGAATGGCTCTGGCTTATCCAATCTGGCAGTTTCTTCTGATTTTCGTTGTTTTGCTTTGACAATCGGCTGTGCATTTGCGAAAACATCTGGGTAAGAGGAAATTTTTTGTATGTGAACAGTTAAAAGCTCGGCTTTTTATTCGTTTTTGCGCAGGTAGTAGGCCTTTGGGCCACGGATATGACGTGATGGTCTTTTCGCGGGTGAGCAATACGTGGGGCGAGAACGAGAAGTTAATGACTGTTGATATACAAAATGGGCAGCGTGTCTTCTTTAAGGGTAACTCTGATACATGAGGTCTATCGGGGTAAAGCGGGTGCAGGGAAAAGTGAAGAGAGACAATAATAATGGTAGACACTAAAAAACGACCAGGCAAAGATCTCGATCGTATTGATCGTAACATCCTGAACGAATTGCAAAAAGATGGACGTATTTCCAATGTCGAGCTTTCCAAACGTGTTGGGCTGTCGCCAACGCCTTGTCTGGAACGTGTACGTCGTCTGGAAAGACAGGGTTTCATTAACGGTTATACAGCGCTGCTAAACCCGCATTATCTGGATGCGTCACTGCTGGTTTTTGTTGAGATAACGCTAAACCGCGGCGCGCCTGATGTATTTGAACAGTTCAATGCTGCGGTGCAGAAGCTGGAAGAAATTCAGGAATGTCATCTGGTTTCCGGTGATTTTGACTACCTGTTGAAAACGCGTGTGCCAGACATGTCCGCTTACCGTAAGCTCCTGGGCGAAACGCTGCTGCGTTTGCCGGGCGTAAACGACACCCGTACCTACGTGGTAATGGAAGAAGTGAAGCAAAGCAACCGTCTGGTCATTAAGACGCGATAAACGTGTGGGTGCAAAACCCGATAAATTCAGCTACACTCCTGTGAATTTATACAGTCCCAGCGCCGGGTTTTCTCGGCGCTTTGTCATAAACCTTACAGGCCCCTGGAGAGACTCTTGAGCCAGGAATATACAGAAGATAAAGACGTTACCCTGAAAAAGCTCAGTGGAACACGTCGTTTGCTTGAAGCGATTTTAATCGTTGTGGCACTTTTTGCGGTTTATCTTAGTGTCGCACTACTCAGTTTCAGCCCCTCCGACCCCAGTTGGTCACAGACTGCATGGCATGAACCTATTCACAACCTTGGTGGTGTAGCAGGTGCATGGCTGGCGGATACGCTGTTCTTCATTTTTGGTGTGCTGGCCTATGCCATTCCGCCGATTATGTTATCTCTGTGCTGGGCGGCTTTCCGCCAGCGTGATAACAACCAGACGATAGACTACTTTACCTTTTCACTTCGCCTGATTGGGACATTGGCGCTGATCCTGACCTCTTGCGGTTTGGCTGCGTTGAATATTGACGATCTCTACTATTTTGCTTCCGGTGGTGTTTTGGGAAGCCTGTTGAGCAGCTCAATGATCCCGCGCTTCAACAGCATGGGCGCAACGCTGATTCTGCTGTGCGTGTGGGGGGCAGGGTTAACGCTGTTTACCGGCTGGTCATGGTTAACGATCGCTGAAAAAATTGGTGCGGGTGTCTTGGGTTGTTTGACGTTTATGTCAAACCGTTCGCGCCGCGATGAGGACTACCGTGAAGAACACGATCGTGAAGACGATGAGCGTGATGCGCTTAATCTGCGCCACGATGAGGCGTCGGGTGAGGCAGTAACACAACAGCGTGATGACGATGACGTTCTGTTTTCTGCGCCTTCCGTGGCTGATGCGTTAAACGACACGGCGGCAGACAATACGATAGAAGCGTCATCACCGCTCGCTGAGAACGCACCGACAGTGACACAAACGGCTCTCTCCGCTGAAACGCCAGTGGCAGGGTCAACATTGTCTGATGTGGCAGCGTCTGATTCAGCATTACCAGGATCAGCATTATCCGGCTCATCGGCTGGCATTGTGCCGCCTGTTACTCCCTCTGCGATTGATTCGACGCCGTCGCTAAATCCGCCGCTGTATTCGTTTGAAGTCCCTGAAACTCCAGCGACAATGCCAGAGATCGCAAGCTCGCCTGACCTCCATAGCAGTGCGTATGCACCTTACGGCAATAGTTACGGAGAGAGTGCCGTACCGCCAATTGTCACAGCACCGGTGGTTCAACCGTTTGCTGAGCCGCCACAACCTGCACGCGATACAGGTTTCGACGAGAATAACACCTTTATGCCGGCGTTCAGTGCCGATGGGGATGATAACCCGCAGATTAAACGCGGCGTAGGGCCTGAACTGCCGCGCCCTAATCCAGTACGTATCCCTACTCGCCGCGAGCTGGCGTCATACGGAATCAAATTGCCGTCGCAGCGGCTGGCTGAAGAGCAAGCCCGGCTGCAGGCGCAGAACGGTAGCGAAGAAGCGGAAGTGGCGAATGACGTGTATCAGGAAGAGACACCGGATGATATCGCCCAGCAGGAAGCCGCATTGCAGCAAGCGTATCTGGATCAGCAACGCCAGCGTTACGGTGATGAATACCCGTTACAGGAAGACGATGAAGACGCACTTCTGCAAGCGCAGCTAGCCAGAGATTTTGCGGCACAGCAGCAGTCACGTTATGATGACAGCGCATCGCAGCGCGCTGAGGAAATCCCTGCTCCGATAGCACCGCCTGTGGTCAGTGCGCCCGTTCAGCCAAATCCTGTTACATCGCATAACGCTTTTTCATTCTCGCCGTTTAGTGCGGAGAATGAACGCGAGCCTGAGTCGCATACGTTCAGTGAATCCACCTATTCGCAGCCGTCCTACCGTGTTGAACCCGAGCTTCCGCCGATGCATGCTGGTGAAGATGAGAACGACGAGGATGAGCACAACCCGTTGACGTTTAGTCAGCCAGCGCAACCAACGTCAGCGCCTGTTGAGGTCGCAAAACAGGAAACTGCGGCAACACCAACGCATCATCCGGCAATGGATGGCTTGATTCACCCGTTCTTGATGCGTAATGAACAACCGCTGCAGAAGCCAACTACGCCGCTGCCAACGTTGGATTTGTTGACCCCACCGCCGGCTAGCGAAGCGCCTGTTGATAATTTTGCACTGGAACAGACGGCGCGATTGATTGAAGCGCGCCTGGCTGATTTCCGGGTAAAAGCCGATGTGGTCGATCACTCCCCTGGGCCGGTGATCACACGATTTGAATTGGATCTGGCTCCGGGTGTTAAAGCCGCACGTATCTCGAACCTGTCGCGCGATTTGGCACGTTCACTGTCGGTTGTTGCGGTGCGTATTGTTGAAGTTATCCCCGGCCGACCGTACGTCGGGTTGGAGTTACCGAATGCGCATCGCCAGACAGTTTATCTGCGAGAAGTGCTGGACTGCGATCAGTTCCGTGATAATCCATCGCCGCTGTCGATTGTGCTGGGTAAAGATATTGCGGGCGAACCTGTCGTTGCCGATTTAGCGAAAATGCCACACCTGCTGGTTGCGGGTACGACCGGGTCGGGTAAATCGGTCGGCGTCAACGCCATGATCATCAGTATGTTGTATAAAGCCACGCCGGAAGACGTACGCTTTATCATGATCGACCCGAAAATGCTGGAGCTCTCGGTGTACGAAGGCATTCCGCATTTGTTGACGGAAGTCGTGACCGACATGAAAGATGCGGCCAATGCGTTGCGCTGGTGTGTCGGTGAAATGGAACGTCGTTACAAACTGATGTCGGCGCTTGGCGTACGTAATCTGGCGGGATACAACGAACGGGTGATGACGGCAAATGCGATGGGCCGTCCGATCCCCGATCCGTTCTGGAAGCCGGGTGACAGCATGGATATGACGCCACCAGTGCTGGAAAAGCTGCCGTATATTGTGGTTATGGTCGATGAGTTTGCTGACCTGATGATGGCGGTGGGTAAGAAGGTTGAAGAATTGATTGCCCGACTGGCACAAAAAGCGCGTGCGGCGGGGATTCACTTGGTGCTGGCGACGCAGCGTCCTTCGGTTGATGTCATCACCGGATTGATCAAGGCGAACATTCCGACGCGTATCGCGTTTACCGTTTCCAGCAAGATCGACTCACGGACTATCCTCGATCAAGGTGGTGCAGAGTCGCTATTGGGGATGGGGGATATGCTGTATATGGCACCTAACTCCTCGATACCCGTCCGTGTTCATGGCGCTTTTGTGCGTGATGAGGAAGTTCACGCTGTTGTTCAGGACTGGAAAGCGCGTGGTCGCCCTCAATATATCGATAATATTGTCAGCGGTGGCGACGATGCTGAAGGCGGAAGCCTCGGTCTTGATGGCGATGAAGAACTCGATCCGCTGTTCGATCAGGCGGTAGAGTTTGTGGTCGATAAGCGTCGTGCATCAATCTCTGGCGTACAGCGTCAGTTCCGAATCGGTTATAACCGTGCTGCGCGAATCGTTGAGCAAATGGAGGCCCAGGGTATCGTCAGCTCTCCAGGGCACAACGGTAACCGTGAAGTATTGGCTCCGCCATCGATGGAATAAGCATGCTGTACTGATTGACGTCAATCCACTAAGGGCTGCTCGCGCAGCCCTTATGCAAAGAAGCGTAAAAGCGGCAATAAGCAGATAATTCACCTATCACCGTCCGAGTGGGTTCAGATAACATAGATCTATAGATACCGTAGCTTGACGAATAACACCGATCTGTAAAGAACATAGGCGCTATGAAAAGCGTCTGACTTCGATAGATGAAGGTTCGTTATATTAAGAAATTCAAAGGATTATGCGTATGAAAAAGTGGTTAGCTATCAGTTGCCTGATTGCCGGTGTTACCTCAACCGCTGTCTATGCGGACGCGGCAAAAGATTTGCAGGGTCGCCTCAATAAAGTAAACAGTTTCCACGCCAATTTTAGCCAGAAAGTCACCAGCGCTGACGGCGCAGCGGTGCAGGAAGGGGAAGGCGAACTGTGGTTGAAACGTCCAAACCTATTTAACTGGAAAACCACATCACCTGACGAAAGTACGTTGATTTCTGACGGCAAAACGCTTTGGTTCTACAATCCGTTTGTTGAACAAGTCACGGCAACCTGGCTGAAAGATGCGACAGGGAATACGCCGTTCATTCTGATTACGCGTAACGATGCCAGCGACTGGAATAAATACGATGTGCGCCAGAAAGGCGATGATTTTGAGCTTACGCCGAAGTCAGCGAGCGGCAATCTGAAGCAGTTTGCGATTAATGTGACGACAAGCGGCACAATCAAACAGTTTACCGCGACGGAACAAGATGGGCAGCGGAGCACTTATGTGCTGAAGAACCAGCAAAACGGCGCCGTTGATGCCGCGCAATTCACGTTCACACCGCCGAAAGGCGTCACGCTGGATGACCAGCGTCAGTGAGGCCAGAGTGAGCAACCTGTCACTTGATTTTTCCCATAATGAATTCCAACCGCTGGCCGCGCGCATGCGGCCAGCGACGTTGGCACAGTATATCGGCCAACAGCACCTGTTAGGGGCCGGTAAGCCTCTGCCACGAGCCATTGAGGCAGGGCAGTTGCACTCCATGATTCTCTGGGGGCCGCCAGGAACGGGAAAAACCACGCTGGCAGAACTGATTGGGCATTACGGGCAGGCCGATGTTGAACGTATTTCTGCCGTGACGTCCGGCATTAAAGAAATTCGCGAAGCGATTGAGCGTGCCCGACAAAATCGCAATGCGGGGCGCCGCACTATTTTGTTTGTCGATGAAGTCCATCGTTTCAACAAAAGTCAGCAGGATGCGTTTCTGCCACATATCGAAGATGGAACGATCACCTTCATTGGTGCGACAACGGAAAACCCCTCTTTCGAACTCAATTCCGCGTTGTTATCGCGCGCCCGCGTCTATTTGCTAAAAGCGCTGACGGCAGAAGATATCGAGCAGGTCTTGCAGCAGGCCATGAGCGACAGCGAGCGAGGATATGGCGGACAGAATATTGTTCTGCCTGACGAAACCGCTCGGATGCTTGCCGAACTGGTCAACGGCGATGCCAGACGTGCGCTGAATAGTCTGGAAATGATGGCCGACATGGCGGAAATCGACGCGCAGGGCATGCGTGTTCTGACGCCAGCACTCCTCAACGAAATCGCTGGCGAGCGCAGTGCCCGCTTTGATAACAAAGGGGACCGCTATTACGACCTGATTTCGGCGTTGCATAAATCGGTAAGAGGCTCCTCACCGGACGCGGCGCTTTATTGGTATGCCAGAATCATTACCGCCGGTGGCGATCCGCTGTATGTTGCCCGACGGCTGTTGGCTATCGCGTCGGAAGATGTCGGCAACGCCGATCCGCGTGCGATGCAGGTGGCTATCTCCGCCTGGGATTGCTTCACTCGTGTCGGCCCCGCAGAAGGGGAGCGCGCCATTGCTCAGGCGATTGTTTATCTGGCCTGTGCCCCTAAAAGTAACGCCGTCTATAGCGCGTTTAAAGCCGCGATGCAGGATGCACGCGAGAAGCCAGACTATGATGTTCCCGAGCATTTGCGCAATGCGCCTACCCGGTTGATGAAAGAAATGGGGCTCGGTGCAGAGTATCGGTACGCACACAACGAACCCAATGCCTATGCCGCTGGCGAGAGCTATTTTCCGCCGGAAATGGCCGATACACACTATTACGCGCCGACCTCACGCGGCCTTGAGGGCAAAATTGGTGAAAAGCTCGCCTGGCTTGCCACTCAGGATCAAAATAGCCCGACAAAACGCTACCGTTGAACTAAGCGTTGCGGTAAGGTTATTGCGGTATTTTCTGAAACCGGCCGCGTAGCGCGCCGTGTACGCCACTATTTCATTTGATAATCATAAGCACAGGATTAGCATGCTCGATCCCAATTTACTGCGCAATGAGCTAGACGCAGTCGCCGAAAAGTTACTGGCTCGCAGAGGCTTTAAGCTGGATGTTGAGACCCTGCGTAAGCAGGAAGAACGTCGTAAAGTATTGCAGGTAGAAACTGAAAACCTGCAGGCAGAGCGTAATTCCCGATCGAAAGAGATTGGTGCAGCGAAAGCACGCGGTGAAGATATCGAGCCTTTGCGTCGTGAAGTTAACACATTAGGCGAAAAACTGGATGCCGCAAAAGCCGAGCTGGACCAGTTGCAGAATGACATTCGCGATCTGGCGTTAACAATCCCGAACCTGCCGGACGACTCTGTGCCGCTTGGAAAGGATGACACGCAGAATCAGGAAGTAACTCGCTGGGGTGAGCCACGTAAGTACGATTTCCCCGTACGTGACCATGTTGAACTCGGAGAGATGGCTGCCGGGCTGGATTTTGCCGCTGCGGTGAAATTAACCGGTGCGCGTTTTGTCGTGATGAAAGGACAGATTGCCCGTCTGCATCGTGCGCTTGCCCAGTTCATGCTGGATTTGCACACACAGCAGCATGGCTATCAGGAAGCGTACGTCCCTTATCTGGTCAACCACGCCACGTTATACGGTACAGGCCAACTGCCTAAGTTTGGTGAAGACCTGTTCCATACCACTCCGCTGAGCGAAGAAGCGGAAAGCAGCAGCTATGCGCTGATTCCGACGGCTGAAGTTCCGCTGACCAACCTGGTGCGTGACGAGATTCTTGATGAAGAATCCTTACCGTTGAAAATGACTGCACACACGCCGTGCTTCCGTTCAGAAGCGGGCTCGTACGGTCGCGATACACGTGGGTTGATTCGTATGCACCAGTTTGACAAGGTTGAACTGGTACAAATCGTCCGCCCTGAAGATTCCATGCAGGCGCTGGAAGAGTTGACTACTCACGCCGAAACCGTGCTGCAACTGCTGAAATTACCTTATCGTAAGGTCTTGCTGTGTACGGGCGATATGGGCTTTGGCTCCACAAAAACTTACGATCTGGAAGTCTGGTTGCCGGCGCAGGACACGTACCGTGAAATCTCTTCTTGCTCAAATATGTGGGATTTCCAGGCGCGCCGTATGCAGGCTCGCTGCCGCAGTAAGTCCGATAAGAAGACTCGACTGGTTCACACATTGAACGGTTCTGGTCTGGCAGTCGGTCGTACACTGGTTGCTGTTCTGGAAAACTACCAGCAGGCTGATGGCCGTATTGAAGTTCCAGAAGTGTTGCGTCCGTATATGGGCGGACTGGAATTTATTGGCTAATTGCGGTTATCTGAATAAAGCGCCTAAGGGCGCTTTTTTTATGCCATAGCATCGGTAATATTTTTTCATCGTAAAAATAACTTATCAACTCGAGCGACTTAATTTTTCAGTTAAAAATGATTTAAAATCAGCGAAATAGCAGCGTCCTGTTTTTAAACGTGACGGCCTTCCTATGGACGTTGATGAATACTTTCAATCCATAATTTGGGAAAGGACTTTTAGCACTTTTTGCCCGGATTGACTTTTATATACGCAGTGGCATGATGCGCTCACTCTTCTCCGGTTGTTTGGTTATCCACTTCGCTATGTCTGCTTATTCCCGCCCAGTGCTGTTATTGCTCTGCGGACTTTTGCTGCTGACGGTTTGTATTGCGGTATTAAATACCCTGGTACCACTGTGGCTGAGTTATCAATCTCTTCCTGTCTGGCAGGTTGGCCTTGTTGGGTCATCCTACTTCGGCGGCAATTTGGTTGGCACGTTATTAGCCGGTAAGTTAATCAAACTTTATGGATTTAACCGTAGCTATTATTTCGCGGCTTTATTATTTGGTATCGCGATCGTTGGCCTCGGTATTTCTGGGGATATCGGTAGCTGGCTGTTCTGGCGCTTCCTTGCCGGTATCGGCTGTGCATTAATCTGGGTCGTGGTCGAAAGCGCTTTGTTATGTAGCGGAACACCGACGCAGAGAGGGCAACTACTGGCTGCCTATATGATTGCCTATTACCTCGGTAGCGTAGTTGGACAGCTCCTGCTTGGCATATTGCCGAGCGCATTGCTGAACGTGCTGCCGTGGATGGTAGCGTTAGTTATTTTGGCTGTATTACCGCTGCTGTTTACTCGTCTCCCTACGCCACCAGAGCAGCAAGAAAAGCATGTCAACATGTGGAAAATGCTGACGTACCGCAGTGCCCGTTTAGGTGTTCACGGCTGTATTATTTCCGGCGCAATTTTAGGATCGCTGTATGGTCTGATGCCGCTGTATCTCTCCCATCAGGGAATGAATGATGCGCAGGTCGGATACTGGATGGCGCTGCTGATCAGCTCCGGGATTATCGGGCAATGGCCTGTTGGACGTATGGCCGATCGTTATGGTCGATTGTTGGTTCTGCGGGTATTAGTCTTTGTGGTGATTATTGGCTGTATTGCTATGCTGAGCATTAGCCACTATGCCATGGCACCGTCGCTGTTCCTGCTGGGATGCGCAGGGTTTACGCTGTATCCCGTTGCCATGTCTTGGGCATGTGAAAAAGTGCGCCCTGACGAACTGGTCGCGATGAATCAGGCGTTGCTCCTCAGCTATACGCTTGGCAGTCTTTGCGGACCAAGCGTTGCTGCGGTATTGATGCAGAGCTACTCCGATCGCTTGCTGTTTGTCCTAATCGCTGTTGTCGCCATGATCTACCTGATGATGTTGCTCAGAAAGGCCGATCACCACCCAACGCCATTAGCTGCTGCTTGAGCTAACGACATCGAGGCTGGCCAGCGAACTTTGTCCAGCTTCCACCATGTTATTCCACAGCGCTTCGGCCACTGGGCTAAGGCGCTGTTTCGCGTTTCGCACCAGATAAAATATGCTGGTGAGCTTTAAACGGTCTGGAGCGACTGCAGCAAGCTTTCCTTTTTCAACCCAGGCGTTGGCATAATGATCGGGAAGAAAGCCAATATGCGTTCCTGCCAGCAGAAGCAGTAGGCTTCCCTCAAGATGCCAGGCTGTTTGATGGAAACCTTGCTTTGATACAGGGCCTAGCTGTTTAGATATTTCGTTGAAGGCATGTCCACCGATTAGCAGTCGACGAGGATTTAATTCACCACTGAGCCATTCACGCTCTATAATTTCAGCATTTTCTGCTAGTGAATAAAAGTAACTGTGTTCAACGAATACAGGCTCATAAAAAATGTCTGAGGGAATATCATCGGGCAGGGCACTGAGAACGATGTCGAGATGTCCGTTTTTTAACCGCTCCATGAGTGGAAGGTATTCCATAATTTCAAGTTCGACATTAACTTCTGGGCTTTGGGCATAAAGCTGAGTTATCGCCTGAGATACAACATTATTGGGGTGGGTTGCAATGTTATCCAGACAGCCTAATTTGACTTTACCTATCAGTTGGTGCTTGATACGGGCTAGCCTGTTCGCAAAGTCATCAAGTGTGGAAATGACAGATTTTGCCTCCTGATAGACGACCTCACCTTCGGTTGTTAAGGCAAAACCACCACGGCCACGTTCGCACAAGACAAGCCCGAGCGTATCCTCGAGGCGAGACAGGTAGTGACTGAGTACAGGTTGGCTTAAGCCTGTTGCGGCTTGTGCGTTGGTAATTCCTTGTTTTTCAACGATTTTACAAAAAAGCTTTAACCAGCGGATCTCCAGTTTATCTAAGCGCATAGCATGTCCTTCGCATACATTACATATCTGAATGTTAACATCAAAATATATCTGTATTAATCGATATGAAACCCATTTATCTTGTTGTCACGCCACATCACTGATGTGGTTGCCACGAAAAGTGTGGTTTTATGCGTCACATCAGGGTCTCTCATAAGCACAATGGTGTTGTTAGCTTGCTGACGGCACCATTGTTCTATACGCCGCCAGGCAACCTCTATAAAATATCACAACGATACAATAATTATTTGCTGCTTATTTAATGGAGGAAATATGTCTCAAGGGAAAGCTGTACCTGAAAAAGAACAACAGGAGCGGCAAATCTATGATTACGAATACGAAAAAGTTCCTGTCGAAGCAAGGAAAAGTTGGTATGTCACTGCCTTAATATGGCTGGCCGTAGGGATCGACATTTCTGGTTTGTTTCTCGGATCTTTTCTAAGTAGCGGATTACCGTTTTCTCAGGCTGTCAGCGCCACACTTATTGGCTCCGCCTTACTGGGTATTCTTGCCGCATTATGTGCGAATGTTGGTTATGGCTGTGGGCTGTCAACAACGCTACTGAGTATCTCTGTTTTTGGGCGACTAGGTGGAAAAGTGATCGGCGTATTCTCCGCTGTTTCACTGGTTGGATGGTTTGCCTTTCAACTCGATTTCTTTGGCGTGATGCTGCAAAAAGCATTATTACATTATCAATTTGAACCTGGACGTTTTTTTATCCTGCTTTTCGGCATGATATTAATGGCACTGACGGCCATTTGGGGCGTTAGGGCGTTAGGGAAGTTAAGCGTATTAAGTGTCCCGCTAATGCTTATACTCATCGTTTCAGGAATATATCTCGCCGCTAACGGCCATTCTTCTCCTGCTGAAGTTGTCATTAAAAATCCGATAAGTTTAGGAAGCGCTATTTCTTACGTTGTTTCTATCTGGATAGTGGCGGCCAGTATCGTATCACCTGATATCGCTCGTTATTCCAGAACGCGTAAAGATGCCATATTAGGCTCAGGCTTGGGATTCTTATTGGGAAACAGCGCAACGATTCTTGTCGCACTCGTATTGACTCATATGGTTGGTAGCGACGATTTAGTTGAAATATTTTTTAGCATTGGACTCGGTATTTCAGCGATTGTGATTTTAATTTTCGCTCAATGGACGACGAATAGCTCTAATCTAATTTCCGCCTCATTAGGTTTATCTGTTGTTATCAGAGTAATATCTCGGCCAAGACTAGTTGTGTTGATGGCATTTGCGGGTCTGTTTCTGGCCTATTACGGGATGATTAATAACTTCACCCAGTTTCTCTCGTTACTCGGTGTTCTGATTTCCCCTATTGCAGGGGTTTACCTTGCTGAATATTACTTTTTTGATTCCTCGCGCCTAAAGCAGGATGCATCACAACCACCTTTACTGAATATTTGTGCCTCTATCGCATGGTTATGTGGCAGTTTTGTAAGCTTATTAACCGCTACAGATTTCTTTGATTTGTTTACGATCACATCCGTTTCTACATTGGATGGCATAATAATCAGCCTGGTGATGTATATCGCTATGCGGAAAATGTTCCCGCAGTTGGCAGAGTCTGCCCATTCGTTCTCTAAATCCTAGGTTGCTCAGTGGTTATTGGATAAGTAATGGTCCGCTATATTGATTTTGAAATGATAGATGATATCGCTCTGGGAGCGTCAATCCTTGGCACCGGCGGTGGTGGAGATCCTTATTTAGGATCGCTAATTGCGAAAAATGCTTTGCGCCATGGAAAGCCTGTAACGTTGTGCAATCTGGACGACGTAAAGGATAACGAGCTCTTTATCCCG
This sequence comes from Pectobacterium jejuense, assembly GCF_026800125.1. Taxonomy (NCBI): domain Bacteria; kingdom Pseudomonadati; phylum Pseudomonadota; class Gammaproteobacteria; order Enterobacterales; family Pectobacteriaceae; genus Pectobacterium; species Pectobacterium jejuense. The sequence goes on from NZ_JAPQKX010000001.1 coordinate 402,873, forward strand.
TGCAGTACGATGGGTGCACCGACGGTTTCCGTAGAAAAAATCATTTCACCGCGGCAAATTCTCTTGGCATTTGAAACAATGGAGAATTATCTCGCTGAATCAGCATCTGGGACTTTTTCTATCGAAGTCGGCGGCATCAATTCACTAATACCCTTAGTGGTTGCGGCCGCAAAAGGGCTACCTGTTATCGACTGTGACGCGATGGGGAGAGCCTTCCCCGAAGCGCAGATGGTGACCTTTTTTCTCGATGATTTAACCTCCGCACCGAATACATTGGCAGATGAGAAGGGCAATACCGTCATTCTTAATCCCATAGATGGTATGTGGTCGGAACGGTTGGCCCGCGCGATTGTTGAACAAATGGGCGCTGCTTGCGCGATGTGTGATTACCCCTTACGCGGTAGTCAACTTAAGCGTAGCGCCATCAAAGGCACGCTGACGCTGGCGCAGGATATCGGAAGAATGCTGCGTCAGGCTCATCAGTCAGGCAGCCATCCGGTACAGTCCCTACTGACGGTCTTGAATGGCCATATCGTTGCATCTGGCAAAATTGTTGATGTAGGCCGGCGCACAACGGGCGGTTTTGCTCGGGGTAAAGTTGTGCTGGATGGCTTGGGAAGCGACAAAGGCGAATCGTTTACGGTGCTTTTCCAGAATGAGCTCCTGCTGGCTTATCGTTCTTCACAGACGGTAGAACCTACGCAGGATAATCTGCTGGCCGTTGTGCCTGATTTAATCTCCATAGTAGATAGTGAAACCGGACGTCCGATCATCACGGAACATTTACGTTATGGGCAGCGAGTTGATGTGATTGCCTATCCGTGCAATGACAAGTGGCGCACGCCAAAAGGGATTGACGTTGCGGGGCCGGAGTATTTCGGTTATCCGGTGCAGTATGTACCGATAGAACTGCTTGCGAATCGCTGAGGCTTTCCCGATGTTACATAAAAATGATTACCGACTCGGGATTGATGTCGGCGGCACCAACACGGATGCGGCAATTTTAGATGCAAACCTACGCTGCGTCGCGACGGCCAAATTTCCTACCAGTCTGGATATCTACAGCGGCATTGAGCGTGTTATTGCTGAGGTATTGGCGCAGTCTGGCATTGCACCGCAGCATATTCGCTATGCGATGTTGGGCACAACTCAATGTACCAATGCGATTGTTGAGCGCAAAGGGCTGGATCGCGTTGGGTTACTGCGCCTGAGCCTGCCAAGTAGCGATAGCGTCCCACCGCTGTGTGGCTGGGATGACGAGTGGCAAAGGGTGTTAGGCGAGCATTTCTACCAGATTCATGGCGGCTATGAGTTTGATGGTAGAGAGATTCATCCCGTACTGCGGGATGAAGTGATCGCGGTTTGTGACAAGATGCGCGGGCATGTCGATAGCGTGGCTATCTGTGGCGTATTTTCTCCCGTAAATAATGAGCAGGAACTGCGGGTTGCCCAGTGGGTGAATGCGGCACTACCGGATGTCTCCCTATCGCTATCCCACCGGATAGGCAGTACGGGACTATTGGAAAGGGAAAACGCGACCATCCTCAATGCATCGTTGCAAAGTACCGCGAACCGCTTTGTTAACGGTTTTACGCAAGCGCTAGTTCGGCACGGTATCAAAGCTACGCCGTTCTTCGGGCAAAACGATGGCACATTGATGTCCGAGAGCATGGTGAAGCAATATCCCATTCTGACGATGGCCTGTGGGCCAACGAACTCGATTCGCGGGGCATGTCACCTTTCGGGGTTGGATAATGCGCTGATTATCGATGTCGGCGGCACGACGACGGATATTGGCGTGTTGGTGAATGGCTTTCCACGTGAATCGGCAATTGCTGTTGAAGTCGGCGATGTGCGGACGAATTTCAGAATGCCAGACATTATTTCTATCGGCATTGGCGGTGGAACCTGCGTGCGGCAGTCTCAGGATGGAAAACTTACCCTTGGGCCGGATAGTGTCGGCTATCGCCTGCTTGAACAGGGCGTCAGCTTTGGTGGGGAGACGTTAACGCTCAGCGATATCATGCTGCAACTTCATCGTGAACGATGGATTACGGCTCTTCCTCATACGCTGCCCGAACTGGATAAAGCACTTTGCCAGCAGGCTTATCGTCAGATGATTGAGAAAGTGGAAAGTGCTATCGACCGGATTAAATCGTCAAGCGCAGCTATTCCCGCCGTGCTTGTGGGCGGCGGCAGCATTTTACTGCCTGACGTTTTATCCGGTGTCAGTCAGGTCATGCGTCCGCAGAACTTTGATGCAGCCAATGCGGTTGGTGTGGCGTTAGGAGCGGTGGGCGCACAGATCGAACGTGTGGTTAAAATGCCGGATAACGATCGTGAAAAGATAAAAAACGAATTGCAGCAGCAAAGCATTTGCCTTGCAGAAGAGATGGGAGCGAGGCCGGGCAGCGTTGAGATCATCGATTATCAGGAAATTCCGTTGGCGTATCTGCCGGGGAATGCGGTACAGGTGAAAATCAAGGCAGCAGGAAATCTGGCTTAGCGCAGGGTATTAACACTCCAATGATATCTACCCGCTAAAATGCAAATAGCGCGCCCTGAGCGCGCTATTTTTCCAGAAAGTGTCAGAGGTTGTTAGTACATGACCTTGTGACCATAGCTTTCAAGAATCGATTTAACGCGATCCATCGTATCGGCCTTCGGCGGTTTAACGCCGTCTAATTTGTACTCTTCACCCATCGCGATCCACTTGTGTTTCCCAAGCTCATGGTAGGGGAGAAGCTCAATTTTCTCGATGTTCGTCATATCTTTGGTGAATTCGCCCAGCTTGTGTGCGGACGCATCATCGTCAGACCAACCGGGAACGACCACGTAACGTATCCAGGTGCGCTGGTTGCGCTTTGCCAAATAGCGAGCGAAATCCAGAGTACGGTGATTGGATACGCCAACTAAATTCTGGTGTATGTCGTCATTCATTTGCTTCAGGTCGAGCATCACTAAATCGCTGACGTCCAATAGCTCGTCAATGACGGGGTCGTAACGACGCACGAACCCATTGGTGTCCAGACAGGTATTGATGCCTTCTGCCTTGCAGGCACGGAACCAGTCGCGCACAAATTCGGCCTGGAGAATAGCCTCGCCGCCGGATGCTGTAACGCCGCCGCCGGATGCATTCATAAAGTGGCGGTAGGTCACGACTTCTTTCATAAGTTCTTCAACCGTCACTTCCTTACCGCCGTGTGTATCCCAGGTATCACGGTTATGGCAGTACAGGCAGCGCATCAGGCAGCCTTGAAAGAAGATGATGAAACGGATGCCTGGGCCATCGACGGTGCCACAGGATTCAAAGGAGTGGATGCGACCGATAAGTGACATTGCGAGGTTTTCTCCAAATTTGACCGAACAATAGCGGTCTTTATGAGCGCAGTCATAAGAAAGCAAGTATCAATCTGACAGGGATTGCTGACAGAAAAACACCGTGTGACAGATGCTGCGTCGAATCTGTTTTGCGAGCCATCCACATGAAGGGAGCAACATAGCGGGCTGGCAAAACAGGCTAACAACCTGAACGACAAGCGAGGGTGAGAAAAAGGCCCCACTGACGTGGAGCCTTTATTTTACGCCTTTTCAGACAGTCATGGAAATTACATTGACTGGGTGAAAGTACGAGTAATGACGTCTTGTTGCTGTTCTTTCGTCAGTGAGTTGAAACGCACTGCGTAGCCAGATACACGGATAGTCAACTGCGGATATTTCTCCGGGTTTTCCATCGCATCAAGCAGCATTTCACGGTTCATGACGTTGACGTTCAGGTGCTGACCGCCTTCGATGCTGGCTTCGTGGTGGAAGTAACCATCCATCAGGCCGGCAAGGTTAGCTTTACGCACGTTGTCATCTTTACCTAACGCGTTAGGTACGATGGAGAAGGTATAAGAAATACCATCTTTCGCGTAAGCAAACGGCAGTTTGGCAACGGAAGTCAGAGAAGCCACGGCGCCTTTCTGATCGCGACCGTGCATTGGGTTAGCACCTGGTCCGAATGGCGCACCTGCGCGGCGACCATCTGGAGTGTTACCCGTTTTCTTACCATATACCACGTTAGAGGTGATGGTCAGAACAGACTGCGTTGGTGTTGCGCCACGGTAGGTATTCAGTTTCTGAATTTTCTTCATGAAACGTTCAACCAGGTCACAAGCCAGTTCATCTACGCGAGCATCGTTGTTACCGAACTGCGGATATTCGCCTTCGATATCAAAGTCGATAGCCAGGCCGTCTTCATCACGAATTGGTTTAACTTTGGCATATTTGATGGCAGACAGGGAGTCAGCAGCAACAGACAGACCTGCGATACCACACGCCATAGTACGGAACACGTCACGGTCATGCAGTGCCATCAGCGACGCTTCGTAGCTGTATTTGTCGTGCATGTAGTGAATGATGTTCAGAGAGGTGACGTATTGTTTAGCCAGCCAGTCCATGAAGTGATCCATACGATCCATCACTTCGTCGAAGTCCAGAACATCGCCTTTGATCGGTTCTGATTTCGGACCAACCTGCATTTTCAGTTTTTCGTCCACGCCGCCGTTAATCGCGTACAGCATGGTTTTCGCCAGGTTTGCACGAGCGCCGAAGAACTGCATTTGTTTACCAACGATCATTGGGCTTACGCAACAAGCAATCGCGTAGTCATCGTTGTTAAAGTCAGGACGCATCAGATCGTCATTCTCGTATTGCAGAGAAGAGGTATCGATGGAGACTTTAGCCGCATAGTTTTTAAAGCTTTGTGGCAGTTTTTCAGACCACAGAATGGTCATGTTTGGCTCTGGAGACGGCCCCATGGTGTACAGGGTGTTCAGGAAGCGGAAGCTGGTTTTGCTCACCAGTGTACGACCATCCAGACCCATACCAGCCAGAGATTCTGTTGCCCAAATTGGGTCACCAGAGAACAGTTCATCATACTCAGGCGTACGCAGGAAACGTACCATGCGCAGTTTCATGACCAGGTGGTCAATCATTTCCTGAGCTTCTTCCTCAGTGATTTTGCCTGCAGCCAGATCGCGCTCAAGGTAGATATCCAGGAAGGTAGAGACACGTCCGAAGGACATTGCCGCACCATTCTGTGATTTCACCGCAGCCAGGTAACCGAAGTAAGTCCACTGCACGGCTTCCTGAGCTGTTGCTGCTGGGCCTGAAATGTCACAGCCATATTTAGCGGCCATTTCTTTAATTTGGCTCAGTGCATGATGCTGATCGGCAATTTCTTCACGCAGACGGATTGTTGCTTCCAGATCTTCGCCGTTTTCCAGTTTGGATTGCAGAGAAGTGAACTGAGCAAACTTGTCTTTCATCAGGTAGTCGATACCGTACAGCGCAACGCGACGGTAGTCACCGATGATACGGCCACGACCGTAGGCATCTGGCAGACCCGTCAGAACGCCTGATTTACGACAACGCAGGATGTCTGGAGTGTAAACATCGAACACGCCCTGATTGTGCGTTTTGCGGTATTCGGTGAAGATTTTTTTCAGTTGAGGATCCAGTTCACGACCGTAAACTTTGCATGAACCTTCAACCATTTTGATGCCGCCGAACGGAATTAACGCACGTTTCAGCGGAGCGTCAGTTTGCAGACCAACGATTTTTTCCAGACCTTTGTTGATGTATCCCGCGTCGTGAGACGTGATAGTTGCAGCAACATTGGTATCAAAATCAACAGGCGCGTGAGTACGGTTTTCCTGTTTGATGCCTTCCATGACGCTGTCCCACAGCGCTGAGGTCGCTTTGGTTGCGCCAGCCAGGAAAGACTCATCACCTTCATACGGCGTGTAGTTTTTCTGGATAAAGTCACGAACGTTGACGTTATCCTGCCATTCACCTTTGCTAAAGCCTTGCCATGCATTGGCCAATTTTTCATTCAGCTCGGTCATTTTACACCTACCTTTGATATGGATTTCTTAAAACCCGACGTTGCGGCCGATTGCACCTTAGTGGTGCTTGTCTCCACCGCGCAAATAAATTACCCAATATGTCAAACCGACCATTACGCCGCCGCCGATGATGTTCCCCAGGGTGACGGGAATCAGGTTATCGGTAATGAAGTGGCTAACGGTTAAATGTTCAAACTGAGACGGCACCATGCCAATGGCATTCCAGAATTCCGGGGCCGCAAAATTTTTGATAACGATGCCCATAGGAATCATGAACATGTTGGCGATACTGTGCTCAAATCCGCTGGAAACGAACATGGCGACAGGCAGAATCATGGCAAACATTTTGTCTGTAAGCGTACGGCCTGAATAGCTCATCCACACGGCCAGACAAACCAGCAGGTTGGCGAGAATCCCCAGACACAGCGCTTCAACAAACGTGTGTTCAAGTTTGTGTTCAGCTGTTTGCAGGACGTTAAGACCCCACGCACCGTTTGCGACCATATGCTCTCCCGAGAACCAGATAAGTCCAACGAAGAAAAGCGCGCCAATAAGGTTGCCGACATAGACATTTGCCCAGTTACAGGCTAGTTGCTTCCAGGTAATACGTCCACTGGCTTTGGCAATCACGATGAGAACGGTTGAGGTAAACAGGTCCGCACCGCAGACGACTACCAACATGAGGCCAAGGGAGAAACAGATACCACCGATCAATTTCGCAATGCCGAAAGGCATCGTCGCGGTTCCCGTGGTGGCCGTAATATAAAAGACGAAGGCGATCGAAATAAACACACCCGCTGTGATCGCTAAATAAAACGTCGTACACGGTTGTTTAGTAGCTTTATAGACTCCGGCGTCTTCAGCAACTTTTGCCATCGCAGCCGGGAGTAATAGAGTAAAGGGGTTGTCAGCTTTCACACTAACTCTCTCTTAAAAATTATCAGCATTGAGATACTAACAAAGCAGTATACGGTAAAAATTGACGTGGATCATATTGCAAGAAATTAACAAGGTGGTGAAGAGGGTCGGATACCGTGTTTTTAAGGGTAAATATTTGAATTTTATGATAAAAAAATATTTTAAATTTTGCAAAAAGAGTTGAATGGGATACGTTAAACCTACCGATTTAGCGTTAATAAAAATCACGTTTTGTAGAATTTCAGTACCACCTTGTCGAAGTAATTTAATTAAAACTTCACTATTCAATAACAATGTTCTGATTATGCATTACGAATAATAAATATTGCCCTTTGGATAATAAAATAGCCCTTTAAAATAAAGGGCCATTTGTCGGTGTTATTTGTACGCGATCGCACTCATCGATATAAGACGCGTGCTGACTGCATCACTCTGGCATTATTTTGCTTGCCAATAACGACGTTTCGCCTGTTGCAGTTTTTCATAGGCTGCCAGCAGCGACTGGTGCGCAGGTAAAGAGGCAAAAGTGTCATCCACGGCAAACAGACCATAGAAGCACGCTTCGCCAGCAACAGCGGCGCTAGCGGCATCGACGGCTTCACTGCCGTACATTTTGGTAAAGGCATCGTAATATTCTGCCGGATCGCGCTCAGGCTCTTGCGCCAGTAACAGCAGCGTTTGCAGGCAACGGTAGTAGTTGCTGCGCTGTGCCGTAAAGACGGAGTCGTTGAAGTCCTGTGTCCATTCTGTCCAACTTAACGCCTGATCCAGATCGCCGCCGGCCAGTGCCAGCATGGCTTTTAGTTCGCCAACGCGCAGAGTGAACCAGCCGTTATCTTTGCCGGTGGCAATGCCGAGCAGCTCGCGTACGCGGGTGAAGTCATCCAGCCCTTCGTCATCCAATTGTTGCAACAGCGCCAGATAGTCTTCTTGTTCCCATTTGCTGTCAGGCAGCGCCAGCAGTGTGTCACGCAGGTGAGCGCCCATGCTGTTATTGGCTAACAACAGATCGTCGGCAGGGTAGATGTCCGACATTCCCGGCACGATGATACGGCAGGCATAAACGGCCAGATGCTCATAGTCAGCAATGTAGACTTCTTTATCTTCCTGCTTGAAGATCGCCATCAATGTAGCGAATTCTTCTTCCGTCGATCCTTTAAAGCTCCAGTCGACAAATTCATAATCCGCTGTTTTCTTGAACGTATCCCAGGAGATCAGACCGCTGGAATCGATAAAGTGGGTTTCCAGATTGGCATGCTCGGCCACTTCTTCATCATCAAACGTTGGTGGGGTGAACACGTCCAGATCTTTCAGGCCACGACCTTGCAGCAGTTCGGTGACGGTACGTTCCAGCGCTACGCCGAAGTCAGGGTGTGCGCCGAAGGAGGCAAAACAGGTGCCGTTAGCCGGGTTAAACAGCACCACGCAGATGACCGGATATTTCCCGCCCAGTGAGGCATCGTAAGAGAAAATCGGGAAACCTTCTTTTTCCAGCGTCGCAATTGCTTCGACCACACCTGGGTAGCGATTTAGCACCTCTTGCGGAATTTCTGGCAGGCTGATGGATTCGGCAATGATGCGGTTCTTGATGCTGCGCTCAAACACTTCAGACAGACCCTGAACGCGGGCTTCGTTGGCGGTGTTACCTGCGGACATCCCGTTAGAAACGTACAGGTTACCGATGATGTTCATCGGAATATAGACAGTTTGCTGATCGGACTGACGCGTAAATGGCAGTGCGCAAATGCCTCTGTCGGCATTGCCAGATTGCAGATCGATCAGATCGCTGGCGCTCAGTTCCTGCTCAGGATCGTAAAACTGGTGCAGACGGGCATCCAGAATACCTTCCGGCAAGGCATCATCTTCTGGAATCGGGAACCATTTTTCATTCGGGTAGTGAACGAAATCGCCGTTAGCGATGTTTTTGCCGAGATAGAAGTCAGCAAAGAAATAGTTGGTGGACAGACGCTCGAAATACTCGCCTAACGCAGAGGCCAGCGCCGCTTTCTTACTGGCACCTTTACCGTTAGTAAAGCAGAGCGGGCAATCGCGGTCTCGAATATGGACAGACCAGACGTTTGGCACCGGGTTCAGCCATGACGCTTCTTCGATGTTAAACCCCAGGTCCTGGAGCTGTTGTTGAAAACGGGCGATGGAATCTTCCAGGGCGGCGTCTTTGCCTGGGATAAACGTTTGAGTCATGGTGTTCACTCTTATCGAGATTAGCGGAAGCGGCATGATACGGATTTTTCTGTTCAGACTCTATTTATTCATAACCGATCGGCAACAGTGAAAAAGAACAGACTGCGTAACGTGCCGTTTTGCATAATGAAAGCGCAATAAGCGTTGCAGCCGCGATTGACGAGTGATAAAACCGATAGCAGGGTAAAAGTAGTGTGGTTATAGCGGTCGTTCCGTTATAACTACTATCTTGTAACAGCGGTATTTTTATAACCGTCAGGTTTATAAAAATGGTATTTGTAACAACGGTGATAAAAAGAGCCGCTATTTTTCAGGTGTGGTGAGGGGAAATGACTCAGATTTTTAATTTTAGCGCCGGTCCAGCAATGCTGCCGGTTGAAGTACTGCGTCGTGCTGAACAGGAATTGTGTAATTGGAATGGCCTGGGCACATCGGTTATGGAAATCAGCCACCGCAGTAAAGAGTTTATGCAGGTTGCCGCTGAATCCGAACAAGATCTGCGTGATTTGCTGAAAATCCCCTCCAACTACAAAGTGCTCTTTTGCCACGGCGGTGCTCGCGCGCAATTCGCCGCAGTGCCGTTAAATCTCTTGGGCGAACGCTCAACGGCTGACTACATCGACGGCGGATATTGGGCACACAGTGCAATCAATGAAGCAGAAAAGTACTGCACGCCTAACGTGATTGACGTGAAAACGCGCGTAGGCGATCTGCGCGGCATTAAGCCGATGCGTGAATGGAAATTGTCTGATGACGCGGCGTTTGTGCATTACTGCCCGAATGAAACCATCGACGGTATTGCGATCGAAGAAGAGCCGGACTTTGGCGATAAAATTGTGGTCGCCGACTATTCTTCCAGCATCCTGTCTCGCCGTATTGATGTCAGCCGTTACGGCGTGATTTATGCTGGTGCGCAGAAAAACATCGGCCCGGCCGGTCTGACGCTGGTTATCGTACGTGAAGATTTGCTGGGCAAAGCGCGCCGTGAACTGCCATCGATTCTGGATTACCAGGTTCTGGCGGACAATGACTCCATGTTTAACACGCCGCCAACATTTGCCTGGTACCTGTCCGGTATGGTCTTCAAATGGCTGAAAGAGTACGGCGGTCTGGCTGAAATGGAAAAACGTAACCAAGAGAAAGCCGACCTGCTGTATAGCGCGATTGACGGTAACGATTTCTATCGTAATGACGTCGCAGTAGCGAACCGTTCTCGCATGAATGTGCCATTCCTGCTGGCGGACTCTGCGCTGGATAAAGTCTTCCTGGAAGAATCCGTTGCTGCAGGTCTGCACGCGCTGAAAGGCCATCGCGTAGTGGGCGGCATGCGTGCTTCTATCTACAATGCGATGCCGTTGGAAGGCGTGAAAGCGCTGACGGAATTTATGGCTGACTTCGCTCGTCGCCACGGTTGATTAAGACCGTCCCTCGATACATTTTGTTAAGCCCCGGACTTTCCGGGGTTTTTATGTCCACGTTGAAAGAATAGGCTTTACATGCAGGAATCCCTGACGCTACAACCCATCAAACTGATTAACGGTACCCTTAACCTTCCTGGCTCAAAAAGCGTCTCTAACCGTGCGCTGTTGCTGGCGGCGTTGGCTGAAGGAAAGACCCGGCTGACTAACCTGTTAGACAGTGACGATGTCCGCCATATGCTTACCGCTCTAGCGGCGTTGGGAGTGGACTACCACCTGTCGTCTGACCGGACCGTGTGTGAGATTACGGGGCTGGGTGGTGCGTTTACAGCATCGCAACCGCTGGAACTGTTTTTAGGGAATGCAGGTACAGCGATGCGCCCACTGGCTGCCGCGCTGTGTCTGACCGATGGCGACATTGTGCTGACAGGCGAACCGCGGATGAAAGAGCGCCCGATCGGGCATCTGGTCGATGCACTGCGTCAGGGCGGGGCGAAAATTGACTATCTGGAGCAGGAAAATTACCCACCGCTTCGTCTGCACGGTGGTTTTCAGGGCGGCGAAATCAGCGTAGATGGCAGCGTATCAAGCCAGTTCCTGACTGCACTGCTGATGACTGCGCCTCTGGCCGTGCAGGATACGCACATCAGCATTCAGGGCGATCTGGTTTCCAAACCGTATATCGATATCACGCTGCATATGATGAAAGCGTTTGGTATTGAAGTGCGTCATGAAAACTATCAACGCTTCTTCGTGACGGGTCGCCAGCAGTATCGTTCACCGGGTGATTATCTGGTGGAAGGCGATGCGTCATCGGCTTCTTACTTCCTGGCCGCGGCGGCGATTAAAGGCGGTGTTGTGCGTGTGACCGGCGTAGGCCGTAATAGCGTACAGGGCGACATTCGCTTTGCTGATGTGCTGGAAAAAATGGGGGCAATCGTGCGCTGGGGTGACGATTATATTGAATGTGAACGCGGTGAATTGCACGCGATTGACATGGATATGAATCACATTCCTGATGCTGCGATGACTATCGCGACGGCGGCGCTTTTCGCTCAAGGTGGCACCACTACGCTACGTAATATCTACAACTGGCGCGTGAAAGAAACCGATCGTCTGGCTGCAATGGCGATTGAACTGCGTAAAGTTGGCGCGGAAGTGGAAGAGGGTAATGACTACATTCGCATTACGCCACCGACCAAGCTGAAAGTGGCAGAAATCGGCACGTACAACGATCACCGTATGGCGATGTGTTTCTCGCTGGTTGCGCTATCGGATACGCCAGTTACGATTCTGGATCCGAAATGTACGGCTAAAACCTTCCCTGACTACTTTGAACAACTGGCGCGCCTCAGCGAGCTGGCTTGATTCCTCTCTAAGGCACGGCTTCCGTGCCTTTTTCCTTTATCGATTTTCCCCGAGCTACGCTCAGCTTTTCTTCTGAAATTGCGCACCGCGTTCAGAGAATGCCTTATTTTTCCCGCCATTCCGGCATTGGGGTAACCTTTCTCTGTATTGATGCGTATAATGAGGCTCCGTGATGCCATAAAACGGCATAAGCGGAACTTCCCAGTATTAAAGGAGAGAGAAATGACGGTGATGGCACCGGTAATTACGGTTGACGGACCGAGCGGCGCAGGCAAAGGTACTTTGTGTAAGGCATTGGCTGAAGCTTTACAATGGAACCTGCTGGACTCGGGGGCTATCTATCGTGTTTTGGCTCTGGCGGCATTGCACCACCATGTGGATATCAGTTCGGAAGACGCACTGGTTCCGTTAGCCTCTCATCTTGATGTACGCTTTGTTGCAGAAGACGGGCAGCTGAAAGTCATCCTGGAAGGTGAAGACGTTAGCCATGAAATTCGTACTGAAGCGGTAGGCAACACGGCGTCTCAGGCCGCGGCTTTCCCTCGCGTTCGTGAAGCATTATTACGTCGGCAGCGCGCATTTCGCGAGGCCCCAGGGTTGATTGCTGATGGCCGAGACATGGGAACGGTAGTCTTTCCTGATGCGCCAGTGAAGATTTTTTTGGATGCCAGTGCGGAAGAACGTGCACAACGTCGCATGCTACAGTTGCAGGGGAAGGGCTTTAATGTTAACTTTGAACGTCTTTTGTCTGAGATAAAAGAACGGGATGAGCGCGATCGCAGCCGCCCCGTTGCGCCGTTAGTGCCTGCTGCCGATGCGTTGGTGCTGGATTCAACGGAAATGACAATCGATGAAGTGATAGCGCGCGCGTTGGCTTATGCCCGCGAAATTTTAGCGTAATCACAGAAAACTGAATTTTTACCTCGCTGTAAGGATGCACAGCGGGGCATGTTAAACAACCCCATCGAGCAGGATGCCAGATGGACGTTAAATTGAAACCCTTAAGATTATCAAACATGACTGAATCTTTTGCTCAACTCTTTGAAGAATCCCTGAAAGAAATCGAAACCCGTCCTGGTTCCATCGTACGTGGTGTTGTTGTTGCTATTGATAAAGATGTCGTACTGGTTGACGCCGGTCTGAAATCTGAATCTGCCATTCCGGTAGAGCAATTCAAGAACGCACAGGGCGAACTGGAAATTCAGGTTGGTGATGAAGTTGACGTTGCTCTGGACGCTATCGAAGATGGCTTCGGTGAAACGCTGCTTTCTCGCGAAAAAGCTAAACGTCATGAAGCATGGCTGACGCTGGAAAAAGCCTACGAAGAAGCTGCAACTGTTACTGGTATTATCAACGGTAAAGTTAAAGGCGGTTTCACTGTTGAGCTGAACGGCATTCGTGCGTTCCTGCCAGGTTCTCTGGTAGACGTTCGTCCGGTTCGCGATACGCTGCATCTGGAAGGCAAAGAGCTTGAGTTCAAAGTTATCAAGCTGGATCAGAAACGCAACAACGTTGTTGTTTCCCGCCGTGCAGTTATCGAATCTGAAAACAGCGCTGAGCGCGATCAACTGCTGGAAAACCTGCAGGAAGGCATGGAAGTTAAAGGTATCGTTAAGAACCTTACTGACTACGGTGCATTCGTTGATCTGGGCGGCGTTGATGGCCTGCTGCACATCACTGATATGGCTTGGAAACGTGTTAAACACCCAAGCGAAATCGTCAATGTGGGCGACGAAATCACTGTTAAAGTGCTGAAGTTCGACCGCGAGCGTACTCGTGTGTCTCTGGGTCTGAAACAGCTGGGCGAAGATCCATGGGTCGCTATCGCTAAGCGTTACCCAGAAAGCACTCGTCTGACTGGCCGCGTGACCAACCTGACTGACTACGGCTGCTTCGTTGAAATCGAAGAAGGCGTTGAAGGTCTGGTACACGTTTCTGAAATGGATTGGACCAACAAAAACATCCACCCATCCAAAGTTGTTAACGTTGGTGATGTAGTGGAAGTAATGGTTCTGGACATCGACGAAGAACGTCGTCGTATCTCTCTGGGCCTGAAACAGTGTAAATCCAACCCATGGCAGCTGTTCGCAGAAACCCACAACAAGGGCGACCGCGTTGAAGGTAAAATCAAGTCTATCACTGACTTTGGTATCTTCATCGGTCTGGATGGCGGCATCGACGGTCTGGTGCACCTGTCCGACATCTCTTGGAACGTGGCTGGCGAAGAAGCCGTTCGCGAATTCAAGAAAGGTGATGAAATCGCCGCTGTTGTTCTGCAGGTTGACGCAGAGCGCGAGCGTATCTCCCTGGGCGTGAAACAACTGGCTGAAGACCCGTTCAATAACTACCTGTCTGTTAACAAGAAAGGTGCTATTGTTACTGGTAAAGTTACAGCAGTTGACGCCAAAGGTGCTACAGTTGAATTAGCAGACGGTGTTGAAGGCTATCTGCGTGCTTCTGACGCTTCACGTGACCGTGTTGAAGATGCAACTCTGGTACTGAGCGTTGGCGACAGCGTTGAAGCTAAATACACTGGTGTTGATCGTAAAAACCGCGTTGTTAGCCTGTCTGTTCGTGCGAAAGACGAAGCTGACGAGAAAGATGCAATCGCAACTGTTAACAACAAGCCGGAAGAAAACAATTTCTCCAGCGCGATGGCAGAAGCGTTCAAAGCAGCTAAAGGCGAGTAATCACTACGGTGGAATGAGCAACGTAAGTTGCTCATTCTTGTAACGGTAGTCAGTTATCCTGGTTATTGATAACCGCACTTGGAGGAGCTATGACCAAGTCTGAACTTATTGAAAGGCTTGCTGGACAGCAATCTCATATCCCAGCCAAAGTGGTTGAGGATGCAGTGAAAGAAATGCTCGAACAAATGGCTTCTACGCTAGCCGAAGGCGACCGTATTGAAATCCGTGGGTTTGGCAGTTTTTCACTTCACTACCGTGCACCTCGTGTAGGTCGTAATCCGAAAACGGGTGACAAAGTTGAGTTGGAAGGTAAGTACGTCCCTCACTTTAAACCGGGTAAGGAACTCCGCGACCGCGCTAATATTTACGGCTAATCGTTAGTCTTAAATACCAGCCTTATAAAAGCACCCACCTCGGGTGCTTTTTTACATTTATGGCCTCTTTTCCTCTCCAAATTTTCTCATGATTGACGATTAGGTCTGATTACTTATCAGAGTGCGATCTCACGTAATACGCTTTCCTTTTTGCCCTTCACGCTGCTAAGTGATCGTCAGCACACGAAATATGAATTTTTTGATTTTCAACTGCTTGGACGTTGAAGTTTCTAATGTTATTGCCTATTTTTTATTCGGTACATTAACATTTCTAATGCGTTACCTCTAAATAAGGAAAGTGTATGAGTGAAGCGTGTAGTCATTCTGGCAGCATAAGCTGTTCCTGCTGTAGCCCTCTGTGGAAATCGTTTCTTCCCGATACCTCTATCGATGTCCCAGAAAGTGAGAACAGTCTGTTCATCGAAACGAAGTTATTCCGTTCCGCGCTAAATAAGGATGGTAGCCCTGGAAAAGCGATTCTGACATTGGAGGATGGGTTGGAGGTTGCGGTTGAAGCTATGGGCATTCATGGTGGACTGGTTGTGGCGACGGGTTCATATCAAGACGTGAAGGCCAAAATGCCGAAAAACACCTCGGAACATCAACTCTCAGGTAAACAAACACTGTTACCGGGGCTGATCGAGCCGCATGTGCACATCATTAATACTGCGTTGGTTTCTGCTATCGGCCATGATGTTAGCCCGTTTGATGAACAGAGATTACGCAAAAATTATAATAAGAACTGGGTGACATCCGATCTTAAGGCTAAGGCGAAACCGGATAAAAAAAAGGAATGGCTTATTGGATTTGGTGCCGATCCCTCATTATTTATTGACGGAGATAAGGGATTTGATGCTGATGATCTCGATCACATCACGAATACACAACCGGT
The DNA here is from genome assembly GCF_026800125.1 of Pectobacterium jejuense. Lineage (NCBI taxonomy): Bacteria > Pseudomonadati > Pseudomonadota > Gammaproteobacteria > Enterobacterales > Pectobacteriaceae > Pectobacterium > Pectobacterium jejuense. Next base: position 418,626 of record NZ_JAPQKX010000001.1, read on the forward strand.
GTTCGTCATCAATGCTTCAATGCACCTAGCCTATATCAATCATACGGCGATTAAGTGTGTTAGAGACTATTATGCAGATAAAAAACTCCCTATTCCGCCGATTAATGAAGATGGCATCCTTAAAGAAATAGAAGGTATACAGCCCGTCGTGAATGTCATTGTTAATAGTTACCCCAAAGCGGAATTGGCGGTAAAGCTCATTGCGGCGGTCAGCAAGCTGTTTGGTGTGGCGAGTCAGCGCGGCGTAACGTATATGCTCGATGCTGGCGTTGAACCCAAAGGGGCTCAGCCGGGCTTCGATCAAGTTAACTTTCTGGACAAATGGGCGCATCTGCCGATCTGTCCGGTGCGGATAGGTGGGGCGCTGATCGTTACGAGTAGTGACGATTTCAATAATAAAGTGGTGGACCATTACTCTCCAGGCTATGGAGATGAACATTTTCACTTGCCGTATATCAAGATTATTTCAGATGGTTCAAACCAAGGGCTGACGGGGTATCAATCCACGCCGTACTGCTGTGATAACCACTATCAAAAAACGCCGAGTGAGACAAATGTCGGTGCTTTTAACTTTGCTCCGCCAACTGAGATCGATAGGCTGGTAGGTAGCGTTGTGCAGCATGAATGGCCGTTGATGATTCATACGAATGGCGACGAAGCCATTAGGCTGACGTTAGAATCATTTAGAGAGGCTGGTGTGACATCGGCTACCTATGAACAGCGCCGCGATCGTCTGGAACATGCATCCCTGCTGACTGATGACAATCTGTCTGAAATGAAGCAACTTGGTATTTCTCCCAGTTTCTTAATTGGTCATGTGGGATATTGGGGCTGGGCGTTTCAGCAAACCATATTGGGAGAGGAGCGGGCTGCTCGCCTTGACCGCTGCCAGTCCGCTCTTAATAACGAGATGAGGATTACACTACACAGCGATAACTGTGTTACGCCGCTTGGCCCGCTGCGTATGATGGAACAAGCCATTTCTCGCGTAATGGAAGGTGTACCTCAGGATGCTCCTTCAGCTGTGCTGAATGTTCATGAACGGATTTCTCGTTTTGCCGCACTTAAAGCCGCGACCTATGATGCAGCCTGGCAGTGTCATGCGGAGCAATGGGTTGGTTCGCTGGTTGCAGGTAAATGTGCGGACTTTGTTATTCTGGCGGATTCTCCTCTGACCTATGACTCAGCAGATAAGAATAACCCAGTTAAAGATATGCGTGATATTCCGGTTCTGGAAACCTGGAAAGGCGGGCGTAAGGTACATTCAGGTGACGTTCATTCCTAACGCCGTAATATCGCAGTGATAAAGCCCGCGTTATCAACGACTGATAACGCGGGAACAGGTTTACTTATTGTGACGCGCTTTCAGGCGATTAATGATGGTCGCCAGATCTAAATCCTGATCCTGCAACAGCACCAGCAGGTGGTACATTAAATCCGCGGCTTCGTTGGTCAGTTCCTCGCGGTCATGCACCGTGGCTGCTAATGCCGCTTCCAATCCTTCCTCACCGACTTTCTGCGCAATGCGCTTGGTGCCGCTGGCATACAGCCGTGCAGTGTAAGAACTATCCGGGTCAGCATGCTTACGCTCGGCCAGCAGTTGCTCTAACTGATAGAGGAACGTCCAGTCGCTGGCTGCAGGTGAGAAACAGCTGCTGGTGCCAAGGTGACAGGTTGGGCCGATAGGATTAACCAGAATCAGCAGCGTGTCGTTATCGCAGTCTGGCGTGATAGAGACGACATTCAGGAAATGGCCGGAAGATTCGCCTTTCGTCCACAACCGCTGCTTGGTACGCGAGAAAAACGTGACCTTTCCGCTTGCTTCCGTGGCCTGCAAGGCATCCTGGTTCATGTAGCCCAGCATTAACACTTCACCGGACACCGCATGTTGCACGACAACTGGCAGCATGCCGTCTGTTTTTTCCCAATCGAGTTGGTTTCGTTGTTCGTCGTTTAGAAAAACTGCTTCGCTTAACACACTCGAATCTCCACACCCTGTTGCTTAAGATATTGTTTCAGTTCGCCAATATTAATAATTTGCTTGTGAAACACCGATGCGGCCAGCGCGCCATCAACGTGGGCGGTTTGGAACGCATCCAGAAAATGCTCCATGGTGCCTGCGCCGCCGGAAGCGATAAGCGGGACATGGCAGACATCACGCACCAAATTTAACTGGTGTAAATCGTAGCCGTTGCGCACGCCGTCCTGATTCATCATGTTCAGGACAATCTCACCCGCACCGCGTTTTTGCACTTCTTCTACCCAATCCAGCGTTTCCCAGGTCGTGACTTTGGTGCGCGCTTCATCGCCGGTGTACTGATTGACATGGTAGCGGCCTGTCGCCGCATCGTGCCAGGTATCAATCCCGACGACGATACACTGCACACCATAACGATCGGCCAGGCGAGTAATCAACTCAGGGTCGGCCAGCGCCGGTGAGTTGATGGAGATTTTATCCGCGCCGAAAGAGAGAATTTGACCTGCTTCTTCCACGCTTTTAATGCCGCCCGCCACGCAGAAAGGAATATCAATTACTTCCGCGACACGGGATACCCAGCTTTTATCGACCACTCGGCCGTCGGAAGAGGCGGTGATATCATAAAAGACTAACTCATCGGCCCCTTCCTGCGCGTAGCGCTGCGCCAGCGGAACGATGTCGCCGATGATTTCGTGGTTGCGGAACTGTACGCCTTTGACGACCTGACCGTTACGCACGTCCAGACAGGGGATTATCCGTTTTGCCAGCATGAAATAGCCTCCGCGACGTTAAATTTACCTTCCAGCAGCGCACGACCCACGATAACGCCTTGCACACCGCTACCGCGCAAATTGGCGATATCTTCCAGGTTGCCGATGCCGCCGGATGCCTGAAAGGCGATCTGCGGGTAGCGCTGGCTGATTTCACGATAGAGCTCGACGTTGGAGCCGCTCAGCGTACCGTCACGGGAAATGTCGGTGCACAGTACATGTTTCAGACCGAACGGCAGATATTGTTCGACGACCTGCTCAAGCGTGGCGTCTGAATTTTCCTGCCAGCCGCTGATGGCGACGAACTTTGTGCCGTTGGCGTCGATACGCACGTCTAGCGCCAGCACCAGTGCTTCTGCGCCGTAGCGGGTGAACCATTGCTGAACGAGTTCCGGCTGCTTAATCGCGGTGGAGCCGATAACGACACGGCTGGCACCGGCTTTTAATAACGCTTCCACGTCCTGTTCGGTGCGGATACCGCCGCCGATTTGAACCGGTACGCTCACGCCTGCTAACAGCGTGGTTAACAAGGGGATCTGGCGGGCAGAAGGATCTTTTGCACCGGTCAAATCCACCAAATGCAGCACGCCTGCGCCTTGTTGCTGGTAATCCTGTAAACGAGGAAGCGGATCGCTGCCGTACTGGCGCTGTTGGCCATAATCACCCTGATGCAGACGGACAACCTGTCCATCAATCAGATCTAATGCGGGAATAATCATGACGTTCTACATCTCCAGAAAGTTTTTCAGCAGCTGCGCGCCCGCAGCACCCGAACGCTCAGGGTGGAACTGCACGCCGAAGAAGTTATCTTTTTCCAGCGCGGCGGTGAAGGCTTCGCCATAGTTGGCTTGTGCAATCGTGTTTTCGCAGACCGGCATGGCATAGCTGTGAACGAAATAGAAATAGGCACCGTCATCGATATCGCGGAACAAACGATGTCCGGCCTTCGGAATGACCTGATTCCAGCCCATATGCGGCAGTGGTAAACCGTGGTCAACCATCTTTTTCACTGGTGTATCGACAATCCCCAACGTGGGGATGCCACCGTTTTCGTCGCTGTTTGTGCCCAGCAACTGCATGCCGAGGCAAATGCCGAGAACGGGCTGGGTACAGGCCTTGATCAACGCAATCAGGTCGCGCTCTTCCAGTTGGTTCATCGCGGCCTGTGCGGTGCCAACACCCGGTAGAAACAGCTTGTCCGCTTGCAGGACAATCTCGGCCTCACGGCTCACCACGGGCGTATACCCCAGCCGCTGCACGGCGTAGGTCACCGAAGAGAGGTTAGCGCAGCCGGTATCAAGAATGACGACCTTCATCAGAGCACTCCTTTCGAGCTCGGCAGCGTATCACCCTCGACGCGAATGGCCTGACGCAGCGTACGTCCGAAGACTTTAAACAGGCTTTCCACACGGTGATGATCGTTACGCCCCTTGGTTTTCAGGTGCAGCGTACAGGCCATGGAATAAGACAGCGATCGGAAGAAGTGTTCGACCATTTCCGTACTCAGATCGCCGACGCGCTGGTAGCTGAATTCCGCTTTGTATTCCAGATGCGGACGCCCGGAAATATCCAGCGCACAGCGCGCCAGACACTCATCCATCGGCAGGACGAAGCCAAAACGGCCAATACCGCGTTTGTCGCCCAGCGCTTTATTCAGGGCTTCGCCCAGCGCCAGACCGGTATCTTCCACCGTGTGGTGATCGTCAATGTACAGGTCGCCTTTCACTTCAATGTTCATGCGGAACCCGCCGTGGGTGGCGATTTGATCCAGCATGTGATCGAAGAAACCGACGCCGGTGTTGATTTTGCTGCCGCCTTCCTGATCCAGCCAGACGTTCACATCAATCGCCGTTTCACGCGTGACGCGGTTGACGTGCGCATGACGGTCACGTTTGGTCAGTTGGTTGGTAATGGCTTGCCAGTTCAGTCCACCACGTTGGTAAAGCAGGCCGGTTATGCCCATATTCTGTGCCAGTTGAATATCGGTCTGGCGGTCGCCGATGACGTAGCTATTCGCCACATCCATCAGGCCACTATTTAAATAGGCCGTGACCAGTTCGGTCTTGGGCTTGCGGCAGGTGCAGTTATCCGCTGGCAAATGCGGGCAAATCAGCACATGCTCAAAATTGATGCCCTGCGATGTTAGAATCTGCATCATCAGGTTGTGCGGTGGATCGAAGGTTTCCTGCGGAAAACTATCGGTTCCCAGACCATCCTGATTGGTGATCATCACCAGCGTATAGCCCGCTTTTTGCAGCGCCAGCAGTGAGGGGATGACATCTGGTTCCAGCGCCAGTTTATCCAGACGGTCAACCTGAAAATCCTCAGGCGGTTCAGCAATCAATGTTCCGTCACGGTCGATAAAGAGGTATTTCTGGCCCACGTGAGCTCCTTAAAATTAAGCGTTGATGCCCGGCAATGATTGTAATGCAGCAACAACGCGTTCACATTCGTAGCGGTTGCCGATAGTAATGCGCAAACAGCCTGCGAGGCTCGGTTGCTTATTTTGGTCACGCAGAATAATGCCTTGATCCCACAGCGTTTTAAATACAGAAGGAGAGGCGGTAAAGCGCACCAGCAAATAGTTACTCTCGCTGGGGAAGATTTCTTCAATGCAGGGAATGTCTTTTAAGGCATCGCTCAACCAGCGGCGAGCGGAGGTAATTTCCTCAACATTCGCCTTCATTTTGGCGATCCCTTCGTGACTCAGCGCCTGCGCGGCGATATCTGCCACCGGGGTAGACAGCGGATAAGGGGCAATCACCTTCAGCAGAAGCTGAATCACTTCAGGGTTTGCCAGCGTGAAGCCACAGCGCAATCCGGCGAGTGAGAAGGCTTTGGACAAGGTACGCAGAATCACCAAATGAGGAAACTCGGCCAGCCAGACTGATGTGGTCGCCTGCGGACAGAATTCAATATAGGCTTCATCGATAACGACCAGCGCTTTGCCCTGTGCCAGCGTGAGCAGCTGGCGTAAATCTTCCCGTGCAATCAGGTTGCCGGTCGGGTTGTTCGGACTGCACACGTAAATGACCTTCGTACCGTCCAGCTGTGCTTCAATCGCATCGAGATCCAACTGCCAGTCTGATTTGCTGGCTACGGTGCGACGTTCCACGCCAAATGTTTCGGCGCTGACGGCGTACATGCCGTAGGTTGGCGGACAGAACAGGATGGCATCTTTCCCCGGTTCGCAGAACGCGCGGATCAGCAGCTCGATACCTTCGTCGGCACCGCGGCTGACCAGAACCTGCTCCGGCGTGACGCCAGAATACTCGGCGTAACGGTTGATCACGGTGACTGGCTGACATTCTGGGTAGCGATTCAGCGTTTGCCGCGTTAACTGAAACTCTGGTGCTTCAGGATATTCATTGGCATTCAACCAGACATCGCCGTTACCGCCCAGACGACGGGCAGATTGGTAGGGGGTCAACGCACGGACGTTGGCACGTGCCAGTTCTTCAATGCTGCTCATGCTTGCTCCTTCAGTGCTGCAACACGCAGGGTAACGGCGTTTTTGTGGGCGGTCAGCTGTTCGGCCTGTGCCAATATTTCTATGGTCGGTGCCAGTTGCAGTAACCCCTGCGGCGTGAGCTGCTGTACGGTCATGCGTTTCTGGAAATCGGCTAAACCCAGGCTCGAATAGGTTGAGGTATAGCCATAGGTCGGCAGAACGTGATTTGTACCGGAGGCGTAGTCGCCAGCGGATTCCGGCGACCAGTCGCCAAGGAAGACTGAACCCGCGCTGGTGATGCTATCAACCAGTGATTCGGCGTCGCGTGTCTGAATGATCAGGTGTTCTGGACCATATTGATTGCTGATTTCAACGCACTGCGCTAAATCACGCGCGACGATGACGCGGCTGCTGGCAAGCGCCTGACGCGCGATGTCCGCACGGGACAACTGCGTGAGCTGCTCTTCAACGGCGTCGGCCACGGCTTTGGCCATTGCTGCGTCTGGCGTGAGCAGAATGACCTGAGAATCCGGGCCGTGCTCTGCCTGTGACAACAGATCGGAGGCGACAAACGCGGGTGTCGCACCGCTGTCGGCGATCACCAGAACTTCGGATGGGCCGGCTGGCATATCAATGGCCGCACCATCGAGCTGCTGACTGACCTGACGCTTGGCTTCCGTGACGTACGCGTTGCCGGGGCCAAAAATTTTATCTACTTTCGGCACGCTCTCGGTGCCAAATGCCATCGCAGCAATCGCTTGCGCGCCACCGAGCTGAAAGACTTCTTTAATGCCGCACAGCTGGGCGGCATACAGGATTTCATCGGCAATCGGCGGCGGCGAGCACAGCACCACGCGACCACAGCCAGCGATGCGCGAAGGCGTTCCCAGCATCAGCACGGTTGACGGCAGCGGGGCAGAGCCCCCGGGAATATACAGCCCGACGGTCGCGATAGGGCGGGTGAGCTGCTGGCAGCGTACGCCCGGCTGCGTTTCGATATCGACAATCGGCAGTTTTTGCGCGTTGTGGAATGTCTCGATATTACGCACGGCGATCGCCATCGCCTGTTTGACGTCATCGCCCAGACGGGTGGAGGCGGCGGCGATCTCAGCCTCGGTGACGCGAATCGCATTCACCTGAACCTTATCGAACTGCGCGCTGTAGTCGCGCAAGGCGCTATCACCACGGCTTTTTACGTTTGCCAGAATATCGCTCACGATGGCGGTAATACGGTCTGACGCAGAAATGGCCGGGCGAGTCAGTAACTGACGCTGCTCTTCTGCGGAACAGCGCTGCCAGTCAACGAGCGTGCTGAAACTGCCGGTGCTGTTGGTGTTATCAGCCATCGTCATCACTCCATCATTTTTTCAATAGGCAGAACCAGAATGGAGCTGGCGCCCAACGATTTCAGCTTTTCCATCGTTTCCCAGAACAGTGTTTCGCTGCTGACCATGTGCATGGCAACGCGGCTTTGATCGCCAGCCAGCGGCAGAATGGTCGGGCGTTCGGCGCCAGGCAACAGGGCGATGACTTCTTCCAGACGTTCGCTAGGCGCGTGCAGCATGATGTATTTCGATTCACGCGCCTGAATCACGCCTTGCATACGGGTCAGCAGTTTATCGATCAGCAGTTGTTTCTCTTCTGGCATTTCGCCGTCGCGCTGAATCAGGCAGGCTTTGGAACGGTAAATCACTTCCACTTCGCGCAGGCCGTTGGCTTCCAGCGTGGCACCGGTTGATACCAAATCGCAGATGGCATCGGCCAGACCGGCGCGCGGTGCGACTTCGACGGAACCGTTGAGCAGACAGGATTTGAAATTGACAGATTGTCTGTCGAGATATTGTTTGAGCAGGTGAGGATAAGAGGTGGCGATACGTTTGTTTTGCAGACATTCAGGACCGGTATAGGCTTCGTCCAGCGGCATCGCCAGCGACAGGCGGCAGCCGCCGAAATCCAGACGGCGCAGCGTGAAGTAACGCGGGTCTTCGCCCTGTGCACGGCGGTTTAACAGCTCTTCTTCCAGCACGTTTTCGCCGATGATGCCCAGATCGACCACACCATCCATGACCAGACCGGGGATATCGTCATCGCGTACGCGCAGGATATCAATCGGCATATTCTCTGCGAACGCGATCAGACGCTGTTGCTGTAAGTTGATTTTGATCCCACAGCGTGCCAGCAGTTCGCGTGAATCGTCGCTCAGGCGGCCTGACTTCTGCATTGCTATCCGTAAACGTGTTTTATCCAGCATGGAAACCTCATTAACCTGTCAAATTTAAAATTTTTAGAAACATTGGGCCATAAAAAAACCCTCGGAAGTTGATCTTCCGAGGGCTCTCTTTGTGTTCTGCGCCACTGGAAGATCTTAACGTCTTCCAGCACCAACTGCCCGAAAGACTAATCAGGATGATGGTGATGATGGTGGTTAAACAGAACGCGTGTCATAAATTGTCTCTTTGTTGTGTCAGTATTGATTAAATCAGTAACGATTTCTGTCGAATAACCTAAACCATGTTCGGGTTGTTGTGCAACATTTTTTTAGCAGATGTGGGAAGTTCGTTTTGGTTGCGTGATGTGCTTGCCAAATCGCACGCGTTATCGGCTTGTGATAGACAGAAAACGTTACTGAAATCGAACAGGCAGCCGTAGCGATGGGTGTAAAAGCCGTTTACTCTGTTGTTGGTGCATGATGTTAATTAACAGGCTCCTTGCAGGGGAGAACAGCTGATGAAAAAAGTATCGATTGTTGGATTGGGCTGGCTGGGTATGCCGCTGGCTCTGGCGCTGAATGGGCACGGTTACCACGTGACAGGGACGAAAACCACTCAGGATGGCGTGGAAGCAGCGCGCATGAGCGGCATTGAGTGCTATCAACTGGCGCTGACGCCGGAGCTGGAATGTGACGCAGACGAGCTTAGCGCGATACTACAGGTTGACGTGCTGATCGTGACATTGCCCGCCAGCCGAACGGCGGAAGGGGGCGAAGGGTATGCGCAAGCGGTACAGCAGTTGGTGAATATGGCGCGTGTGTTTCATGTCCCGCGTATTATCTTCACCAGTTCAACCTCGGTTTATGGCGATAGCAGCGGCACAGCAAGAGAAAACTCGCCGCTACAGCCGACGACGGTAGCAGGGAAAACGCTGGTGTCCCTCGAACAGTGGTTGCAGCATCTACCTGATACCTCAGTGGATATCTTGCGTCTTGCGGGGCTGGTCGGCGGTGAACGCCATCCTGGGCGTTTCCTTGCGGGCAAAACCAATCTGCCACGTGGTAATCAGGGCGTGAATCTGGTGCATCAGGAAGATGTGCTGGCGGCGATCCTGTTGCTGCTTAAGCTTCCGAACGGTGGGCATATCTATAACCTGTGTGCGCCAGAACATCCGGCCAAACAGGATTTTTATCCTGAGCAGGCGCGCAGATTACACCTGTCTCCGCCGCAGTTTGCACCCGTAACCGACAACGATCAGGGGAAGATTGTTGATGGGCAGCGTATCTGCCATGAACTTGGGTTCGAGTATCAGTACCCTAATCCCTCAACGATGCCGCTGAATGAAGGCTTGTAGCGCTAACCGAAATCGGTGCTGCTTTTGATACCGCGACAGGGTTCTGATGCGCCCGGATGTGTGTGAAGCATCCGGGCGTGAGGTGTTAAAACGACGTCCAGTCGCCTTCTGACGACGTAGCTTTTTTGTCTGCCGTTGACACACGTTTTGGCAGCGCGTGTCGTGGCGTAGAGGATGAGGCGCGTGAACCCGCGCGGTTGTCAGATTGGGACACGCGGAAGTGCTCAAGCAGCTTCTCTAACAACACGGCCTGTTCTTCCAGCGAGTTGGCGGAAATCGAGGATTCCATCACCAGCGAGGCGTTCTGCTGCGTCGTGGTGTCCAGTTCACTGATCGCCTGCGCGATTTGCCCAATTCCCCGACTCTGTTCCTCAGAGGCGGAAGAAATTTCCCCCATGATGTCGTTCACGCGGGAAACGGAATCGACGATTTGCTCCATGGTTTCTCCCGCAACCGCCACAAGATGACTCCCCGCATTGGTACGCTCTACGGACTCTGCGATCAGGGACTCGATGTCTTTGGCGGCCTGAGAACTGCGCTGCGATAAACTGCGTACTTCACCGGCGACCACGGCAAAACCACGTCCTTGTTCACCGGCACGTGCGGCTTCTACCGCCGCGTTCAGCGCCAGAATGTTGGTCTGGAAAGCAATACTATTGATGACGGTAGTGATATCGGCGATTTTTTTGGAGCTGGCCGCGATATTGTCCATAGTCGTCACAACCTGTTTCACGACTTCGCCGCCTTTCAGCGCATTCTTGGAGGCATCGGCAGCGATCTGGCTGGCATGTTTGGCGTTGTCGGCGTTGTTTTTCACCGTTGACGTCAATTCTTCCATGCTAGCCGCGGTTTCAACGACGGCTGCTGACTGCTGCTCGGTGCGCGATGACAGATCGCTATTGCCTGTGGCAATTTTGCTTGCTGACTGGCTGACGCTACCGACGCTGTCCCGCACTTCGGAGATAACGTGGCGCAGCTGTTCATTCATCGTCCCCATCGCGTGGGTAAGCCGTCCCAACTCATCGTGGCGATCGGTCTGAATCGAGGTAGTCAGATCGCCACTGGCAATGCGTTCCGCCAGCGATAGATTATGGATGATGGGTCTGGTGATAATCCGGGTGATGTAGATCGAAATGATGATACCGATGATGACGGCGATGAGACCGATAATCATGGTAACGGTGGCGGAGTGATAGGCCAGTTCATCGTTTTTCGCTTTGATAATGGCCGTCAGCGCGTTGATGTCTGCGCTGCTTTTCGTTCCTGCTCTCATGACCAGATACTCTGCTTTTTTCACGTCATCGAAAGCGGTGTAATAGTCTGCGTTAATCTGTTGATATTGCTTGATGTAATTGCGTAACGCGTCAGCCTGGCTTTTCAGGTCGGCAGGTAAAATCGGTAAGGCCTGATAGGCTGATTCCGTTTCCGCATAACGGTTATTCAGTGCAGTGATTGTTTTCTCATCTTTTGTTATTTGCAGCTCATAACTCAGCTTTTGCACTTCACTTAACAAGAAAGCCAGTCTGCTCATCGCGTAATAAGCATCGTTATCGGGAAATGAACTTGTGCTCTGAATGGTCTGTGCAACAGGTTCTAGCGTGGCTTGTGCATGGAGTTGATTCATTTTTCCCTGAATCTCAACCGCTTTTTGTGTTGCAACAGACATAGCGGATACTGAGGTCTGAAAGCCCTCTAAGTTTTCTTTTAAGCTGTTGATGTGGCCTAATTCATCGGCGCTCCAGGCCAGAGTTTTTGCGCTGTCTGTTAAATCTGTCGCGCTTTTAACAAATTTCGCCAGAATATCTTTTGTCTTCTCATCGGGGGCGTATAAATATTTAACACGATTTATTTTTGCCTGAAATACCTCAATATTGATGCTGTATATAAGATTGGTTTTCTCATAGATATCTTTGATGTCTTTAAATCTTTTTGTACTAAGCGATGAGGCAACAATAACGAGTAATAAAATAATGCCAAATCCCGCATACAGTTTATGAGCGATTTTTGTGTTACGGATTCGACTAGCAAGATTCTGCATTACAACTCTCCATGTATAACGATTTTAATAATAATGACTACGGTTTTATTGCTAACGATTATTTCGCGGTTAACGACGATGTCGTTTCTAACTACTGTAACTACTATGAGTTATCGGGTTTTCTTATCACGATGTTAGAGCCAAAGTAGGGGATAATAACATTTTGTGATGGGTATCAAGGCGGGCTGTGCAAATGCATAGTGTTTTATGGGAATACGGCCAAAATAACGTAGCTTACTGATTATTTAACGATTTATTTATCGTTGGAAGAATATTCTATTGATGAACTCAGCCCTGACGTCATATCAGGGCTGAGGGATCGAACGTTAGAAGTTAGAAGTTAGGAGCTAGAACGTTGTCCAGCCGGAATCCTGCGATTGTTTTGATGCAGGCGGCAGGCGTTTCTGCTGTGGCGGTAAACCGGAGAGACCCGCTTTGGGTTTGCGCCCCTCGTGATCGGATAGGCGGAAGTTCGCTACCATGCTTTCCAGTATCGCAGACTGTTCTTCCAGCGAGTTAGCGGAGATCGAGGATTCCATCACCAGCGCCGCATTCTGCTGTGTGGTGGTGTCCAGTTCGCTGATGGCACGCGAGATTTGCTCAATACCGCGGCTTTGCTCATCGGAGGCGGAGGCAATTTCCCCCATGATGTCGTTAACCCGCGAGACAGAGGAAACGATCTGATCCATCGCCGTTCCCGCATTGGCCACCAGCTGCGTGCCCACATTGATACGCGACACTGATTCAGATATCAGGCTGGCGATTTCTTTTGCCGCTTGTGAGGTGCGTTGAGAAAGCGTCCGCACCTCGCTGGCAACCACGGCGAATCCACGGCCTTGCTCACCGGCGCGTGCGGCCTCTACCGCGGCGTTCAGCGCCAGAATATTGGTCTGGAAAGCAATGCTGTTGATGACTGCGGTGATGTCGGCAATCTTCCGCGAGCTGTCTGAAATGCCTGACATAGTATCGACAACATCCCGTACCACTTCGCCGCCTTTATGCGCATTTTGCGAGGCTTCAGTACTGATTTGGCTCGCTTGTTTGGCGTTTTCGGCGTTGTTTTTCACGGTCGACGTCAGTTCTTCCATGCTGGCGGCAGTTTCTACCACGGCGGCAGACTGCTGCTCGGTGCGCGAGGAAAGGTCGCTGTTACCCGCGGCAATCTTGGCCGCAGAGGTTGACACGCTGTCCACGCTGTCACGCACATCGCTGATCATATGGCGCAGTTTCTCGTTCATTCTCCCCATGGCGGCCGTTAGCTGACCCAGCTCATCATCGCGGTCAGCCACGATGGTTGACGTCAGATCCCCTGCGGCGATTTTTTCCGCCAGAGAAAGGTTGTGAATCACAGGGCGGGTGATTTGGCGGGTAATCAGCAGCGAGATGATAATGCCGATCACGACGGCGATGAGGCCAATGATCATCGTGATGGTCGCGGAACCGTATGCCAGTGCGTCATTCTTCTCTTTGACGATAGCGATAAGCGCTTTAATAGAGGCGCTGCTTTTATCCCCGCCGACCTTCACGCCGTCTTCGGCTTTTTTCAGATTGCTGACGCTCTGGAAGTAGTCAGCGTTGAGCTTTTTATAGCTGGTGACATAGCTTCGCAGGCCCTCTGCGGCGACCTGCTGTTCAGGCGACAGTGCCGCAGTGGCGGCCTGGTAGCTGCTGTCAAAGCGGCTAAAAGCCTCATCGAGCTTCTTTGCAGCATCGGCATTTTGCTTAAGCTGTAACTCATAAGATAACTGCTTGAGATCTGAAACCTGCGCTGCCAAATCTTCAGCCTGATATTGCGTTGCGCTATCAGAAGGCTGCTGACGCAGTTTGGCGTAAAAATCCGTGGTAATGTTTTGCCCGTTAGCGGCGCTGATTTTGTCGCGATTTTCTACCACGCGCTGCGTGGCTTTCCCCATCTCGGTGATCGCGTTCTGGAATTCGGTCAGGTTCTGGCCGAGATCGTTGACGAGGGGTGTGCCTTCTGGACTCCATGAGAGCGTTTTTGCTTCTGTGGTTAACTCTGAAGCATGTTTAACGAAGCCCGCCATGGTTTCACGGGACTTCTCTTCATACGAATAAAAATACTTCAGGCGGTTTATTTTGGCCTGAAAGACTTCGATGTTGATGTTGTAAATAAGATTGGTTTTCTCATAAATATCACGAATTTCTCTGAAGCGACCTGCGCTCAGTAGCGATGCAATGATGACCAGTAGCAGGATCACCCCAAACCCAAGATACAGCTTTTGGGATATTTTAAGATTTCTGATTTTTTTGGCTAAGAACATGACGTCTCTCCGGGGATGAATTACTGGTGTCAGGTAAAAAATTAATGAAGGAATGACCCATAATGCTTATCGGGTTTATAGTGATTTTTTTTAGTGTGAGTGAAGAAACTAATAATAATTTGTGAGGCTTCTCTCTTATTTTTGGACAACTGCACAGCAGGCGCCGGTTGAATTACCAATCTGCGTTATGCTAACTGCTATAAGAATAAACACAGAAAATTGTGATTGTTTTTTAATTTTTAAAAACTTGAGAGGGAATAGGTTAATTTAGACATATATTGAAATATAAATAGGATAAAAATAACGAATGGTTAAGTTTGGCAGTAATACGGGGGAGGCGTACCCAAGTCGTGAATGACGTTATTACTTTATCTGACTTTGATCACAATTTTATCGCACACCGTCGTCTAACTGTGCCGCATGCCCTATGACGGCTAACCTCGCCGCCATAGGATAGGGGCGGGATCTAGCCGGTGCTTTTTGTGCGATACAGCCGGCGTGGATGACCAATCTTGCCGTAACGCATTTCGATGTCGAGGAACTGGTTTTCAACGCAGAACTCCAGATAGCGGCGCGCCGTCGTTTTACTGAGTCCGGTTTTATCGACGATATCATCAACAGAATAGGGGGTATCGCCTCCATCGTTGGCAAAAATCTGCTTGATCAGCCCCAGTGTGTTCTCTTCAATGCCTTTTGCTGACGAGGAGGTGGCTGTGCCGGACGATTGCAGTTGATAGAGAATATCGACGTTCTGCTGATCGACAATTTTGTAGGTGTGCTGGGTTTTCACGAATTGAATAAATCGCTCCAGCGAAGAACGCAGCCGTGGGTAGGAGAGCGGTTTGATAATGTAATCAAAAGCCCCGCAGCGAATCGCCTGAGCACAGGTATTCATATCGCTGGCGGCGGTAATAAAGATGACGGAACAATCCATCCCTTTGAGCAGTTGGCTTTCAATTAGCGAAACCCCTTCGCCGTCGGGCAAATAGTTATCCAGCAAGATCAGGCGCGGCCTGTGCTGCTGAAGGAGCTTTTTAGCTTCAAAAAGCGTAGCGGCAATCCCGACGACACGCAGATTGAAATGTTTCTCAATAAATTCAGCATGAATATTTGCCAGCTTACTTTCATCTTCAACGATTAAGACATCGAAATGTTCAGTGTGCTGCATGGTGTAAATCCCTGTTAGTCTCTGAATTATAAAATAGTGTGTCCGCTATACCTCAAGCGGCCTGTGCGTTGTTCACTACGCGCCGCTCAAATTATGGGAGGGACATCGGAATAAATAGGGAAAATATGCTGCCATTCGGCTGGTTGGCCGAGACCTCGATCATTCCCTGAGCCTGATTGACGTAGCTGGCCACCAGATGCAGCCCCAGCCCGTGATCGCCCTGTGTTTTGCTGGTCACGCCCATTTCAAACAGGCTATCGGCAATGGCTGGATCGATACCCGTTCCCTGATCGGCGATTTCAATGACCAGCTCTTGTTCGCTGTTATAGATGTACACCTCGACAGGATAATGTGGCGCGGTGGTGGCTAATGTGGCTTCCATCGCGTTATCCAGCAAATTACCAATGATAGACATCAGTTCCGTTTCGCTCAGCGCGGGGGGAATGTGGGTGAGCTGGCAGCGTGGGTCGAAAACAATCTCAATGCCTTTTTCCCGTGCTGTCGCGTACTTGCCCAGTAGCAGCCCGCACAGCGCGGGCGAACAGAAGCGGCGAGAAACAAAATCCAGCACTACCTGCGCGCTTTCCGACTGCGCTTCAATATATTTGATGGCTTCGTCATAGCGTTTTAGGTGCAGCAGTCCGGCCAGCGTTGCCGTCCAGTTCAGCTGCTCGTGGCGCAAAATGCGCAGACTATTCGCGTAACGCTTCACCTGACTGAGCTGCATGCTAAGCGTATGAATATCGTTTTTACCGCGGAAGCTGATGACCCAGCCCTGAAGCTCATCTTCCAGCATGATCCGCACCCGGCTGGCAATCACGGTCGCGTGGTTAAAACGGCAGATTTCATCGTGGGTGTCGCTGTTCCACATGGCCTCGCCGGAGAAAAAGGGCACGGGCTTAATGACGGTATCAATCGGCTTGCCGCGCAACAGATAGGACGGTTCGTTCAGCCCGAGGATTTCTTTGGCGGCATGATTAATGGCGGCAATGCGGTGCTGCTTATCGATGGCGATCACCCCTTCGTAGATCGATTCGAGCAACGCCTTCTGCTGCCTGACCAGCATACGAATCTCAAGGGGTTCGAGGCCAAACATCTGTTTCTTTAGATTACGCGAGAACCACCAGGAAAAGAGAAACAGTGCGACAAACATCGCCAGAATCGCCAGCAGGATATGCGCCAGTTTACTGAACGTCAGGTTATCGATATGGGTTTTCAGATAGCCGACGGAGACAATACCAATGACCTGACCGTCAGCCACGATTGGTGCTTTGCTGCGTAGCGAGATGCCAATGCCGCCCCGGCGCACGGTGATAGTGCTTTTCCCGGCCAGCACCTCAACGTTATCACCGCCCACCATCTGCGTGCCGACAAGGCTGGCATCTTCAGAATGAAACAGGTGATGCGCTTGATTATCCCCGACTACGATATAGCTGGCGTCGCTGCGCAGCTTCAATTGCTGGACGAGCGTGCTTATCTGCTTGATGTCTTTATGCTTCACCGACTCAATCAGGGACGGAATGATGGCGATTTCTCTGGCCTGTACCTGCGCTCGTGTACCCAGCTCGGAATAGAGCTGCTTATCGATATCGTGATAATAATAAATACCTGTCATCAGAAGTAACGAAGAGAAGAAGACGATCAAATAGATAAATAATTTGATATGAAAGGAAAGTCTCACTCTCATGATGTGCGGTAGCCTGCTGGTGAACGAAAAATAGCTGATGAATTTATCACGAATGGTAATAAGAATGGGCTGAGAGGAAAAAACTTGTGAGCAATAACACGTTTAAATAGGTTGTTACCAATATGATGGCGGTAATAAATAGATAAAATTAAACGCATCTGTTTTCTTTAATAAACAACTTAATTACGTTTTATCAACATAGTCATTTTTAGGAAATAAAAACCATAAACTCCATAGAAACCGTAAAGTTTATTTTGATCGTAAAATCATCTAACCGCCTGCGTAATAAACGATTTTTGAATATAAACCATAAAAACCATAAACGCCTTTAAAACTCATTTTTTAATTTGAAGGGAATCACATAATAATAGGCAGTCGACCCCTATCATTCGCGGACAAAATAAAACGGGGACAGAGTTATGAGTACGACTGATGATTCATATATTGTGGTAAATAATGAGGCGGCTGGGAAGGCCTCATTAAAGGAAAAATGGTGGCACGTTCTGGATACCTATAAAGTAGGTATTATCCCTGTGCCACTCTTTATGCTGGCGGGGGTATTAATCGGCATCGACTGCCTGAGTGGCAAGTTGCCGAGCGACATTGTCGTGATGGTGGCGACGCTGGCATTCTTCGGGTTTGCCTGCGGTGAGTTTGGTAAACGTCTGCCGATTATCGGCAAGATGGGGGCGGCGGCAATCTGTGCGACCTTTATCCCTTCGGCGATGGTGCATTATGGCCTGCTGCCGGACGTTGTCGTTGAATCCACGACCAAGTTCTATAAAAGTACCAACATCCTGTATCTCTACATCTGCTGCATTATTGTCGGCAGCATCATGAGTATGAATCGGCAGACGCTGATTCAGGGCTTCCTGCGTATTTTCTTCCCTATGCTGTGCGGTGAAGTCGCCGGCATGCTGGTGGGCATGGGCGTCGGTATTGCGCTTGGCCTGGATCCGTTCCAAATCTTCTTCTTCCTTATTCTGCCGATTATGGCGGGCGGGGTGGGGGAAGGTGCTATCCCGCTGTCTATCGGCTATGCCACGATTCTGCATATGGATCAGGGCGTTGCGCTGGGGCGCGTCTTGCCTATCGTCATGCTGGGCAGCCTGACTGCGATCATTCTTGCCGGTGTTCTGAATCAGTTGGGTAAACGCTATCCACACCTGACCGGTGAAGGCGAACTGATGCCGAATAAAGACAATAATCTGGGCGGCGGCGCAAGCAGCACACCGGCTTCAGCCTTTAGCGGCAAAGCCGATGTCACGACGATTGCCTCTGGCGCGCTGCTGGCAATCCTGCTGTACATGGTGGGCATGCTTGGCCACAAAGTCATTGGCCTGCCTGCACCGGTTGGCATGCTGTTCGCGGCGGTGCTGGTGAAGCTGGCTCACGGTGTTTCACCGAAAATGCTGGAAGGTTCTCAGGTCGTTTACAAATTCTTCCAGACCTCTGTGACGTATCCGATTCTGTTTGCCGTTGGCGTGGCGATTACGCCGTGGCAGGAACTGGTGAACGCTTTTACGATTCAAAACCTGCTGGTGATTATTTCTACCGTGGTGACGCTGGTCGCGACCGGTTTCTTTGTGGGTAGAAAAATCGGTATGCACCCGATTGATGTTGCCATTATTTCCTGCTGCCAGAGCGGACAGGGCGGTACCGGTGACGTCGCGATTCTGACGGCAGGTAACCGTATGGTGCTGATGCCCTTCGCGCAGATTGCGACGCGTATCGGCGGGGCGATTAACGTTTCGATTTCACTGCTGGTGCTCGCCAACTTTTTAGTCTGATGTCATTCAGAAAATAAAAAGGCGCTGAGCTAAATAAGTATTACGTTGAGAAATGAGCTGAGTTAACAGAATAAAAACCGCCACTGCGCGTGGGTTTATTTTGCACAGGAAATATTATGAAACTTGCAAGCTATCGTTATAACGGTAAGGACAGTTACGGCATTTATACGCCAACGGGATTAATCGATCTCGGCGGTAAAATTGGCCACCGTTACCCCGATCTGAAAACACTGCTGGCGCAGAATGCGCTACATGTGGCACACGAATTGAGTATGAGCACGCCGGATATTCCGGTCGCAGATGTGACGTTCTTACCGGTTATTACCGCACCGGGGAAAATACTGTGCGTGGGGATGAATTACGCCGCTAAACGTCAGGAATTTAATGAAGAGAATCCCGCACCAACATTATTTGTGCGCTTTGCTGATTCGCAAACCGGACATGCGACGCCGGTGATCAAACCGCATTACTCCAGCGAGTTCGATTATGAAGGCGAGCTGGCAGTCGTTATCGGTAAAGGTGGACAGAATATAGCTCAGGATGTCGCGCTCTCTCATGTTGCAGGCTACAGCTGCTACATGGATGGTTCTGCGCGTGACTGGCAGCACAGCTGGTTTACCGCTGGCAAGAACTGGCAGAAAACCGGCGCATTCGGCCCCTATCTGACCACCACGGATGAAATTCCCGATCCGCATGTGCTGGCAATCCGCACGTATCTGAATGGCCGCATGGTGCAGGACGACAATACCAGCAGCATGATCCACAAAGTCGCGGAATTGATTGAGTACATCAGTACCTTCACCGAGCTGAGTGCCGGCGACGTGATCATTACTGGTTCACCGGGCGGCGTGGGTAAAAAACGCAATCCGCCGCTGTTTATGAAAGCGGGCGACTGTATTGAAGTTGAAATCGAAAACATTGGCCATTTGCGTAACACGATCGTGGATGCCGCTGCGCCAGTGAAATCAGTTCCGGCAGCCGCTGAAGCCGTCGCGCACTGAATATCCGTGTCAGTACCAGGCTGTCGGCACTAAACCGGCAGCCTGCAATAGATTGTCTAAATAATTCGAGTTGCAGGAAGAACCGTGATGTATGCCAATGATTCCGTCTTTTTTGACACGCTGGATGTGCGCCTTCGGGAGCAGGAGAGGAACGCGGTGCGCCAGTTCCTTGCACATTGCCAGCTCGGCATGGATGACGATATTGACATCGTGGTGGTTGGCAAACGTGGCGGGCGGCTGATTGCCTGCGCGGGGCTGGCCGCCAACACCATTAAGTGCGTTGCGGTCGATCCGGAATTCAGACACCTCAATCTGGGCGTGCAGGTGGTGAATGAAGTCATGCAGCAGGCGGCGCTGCGCGGCCACTTCCACCTGTTTCTCTATACCCGACCGGAAAATGTCGACATCTTTCGCGGATGTGGCTTCTACCCCCTGGCGTGCTATCAGGATAGCGCGGTGCTGATGGAAAACACGCCGATTGGCATCCAGCAGTATTGCCAGTCTTTGGCGGCCTTTGCGCACTCTGAACCGCTTGCTACGCGAACAGATAAAAAGATCGGCGCGATTGTGATGAACGCGAACCCTTTCACACTGGGTCACCGCTATCTGGCGGAGCATGCGGCACAGTCGTGTGACTGGCTGCACGTATTCGTAGTGCGGGAAGATGTGTCCTTTTTCCCGTTCAGTGAACGTCTGGATATGGTGCAGCGCGGCGTGGAACACATCCGCAATGTGACGGTACATGCTGGTTCGAACTACATGATCTCTAAGGCGACCTTTCCCGGCTATTTCCTGAAGGAAGAGAAACTCATCACCCGTGCCCATGCGGCGCTGGATTTAATTATTTTCAGGAAATATATCGCGCCGGCGCTCGGTATTACCCAGCGCTTCGTCGGCACCGAACCCTTTTGCCCAGTGACGTATCAGTACAACCAGGACATGCACTACTGGCTGGAGAAAGACCAGACGGTGTCTTCCCCGGCGTTAAACGTGGTTGAAATTGAACGTAAACGGCAAACCTCAGGACTGGCTATTTCCGCCTCGGAAGTCAGGAAATTACTCAAACTTCGGCAGTACAGCCGTATTCAGGACATCGTACCGGCCTCAACCTTTGCGCATTTACAGCACTACTACGAACCCGAATACGCGTAATTAAAATTAATCAGGATAAGTCTATGAAGATTGTTAAGGAGTCCCTTGCAGGCACCTTTGAATCCAGCGATTTGCTGGTCAAAGTGGCACCGGCAGACGGGAAACTCACCGTGGTCATCAACAGTGAAGTGATGAAACAGTTCGGTCACCAAATCAAACAGGTCGTGAATGACACGCTGAAAGAGCTGGGCGTACAGGAAGGGACGATCATTGTGGATGACAAAGGCGCGCTGGATTGTGTCATCCGTGCTCGCGTGCAAAGCGCGGTACTGCGTGCCGCAGACGGACAGCAGATTGAATGGGAGAAATTGTCATGAATAAACTTCGCCGCAGTATGTTATTCCTCCCGGGTGCGAACGCCGCCATGCTGTCCAATGCGTTTATCTACAAGCCTGACTCCATTATGTTCGATCTGGAAGATGCCGTTTCCCTGCGCGAGAAAGATACCGCGCGCCTGCTGGTTTTCCATGCGCTCCAACACCCAATGTACCGTGATATTGAAACCGTGGTACGTATCAACCAGCTCAGTACGCCGTTTGGCCTGCTGGATCTGGAAGCGGCCGTGCGCGGCGGTGCCGATGTGATTCGCCTGCCGAAAACTGACTCTACTGACGATGTCGATGAGCTGGAACACCATCTGGTTCGTATCGAAAAAGCCTGCGGTCGTGAAGTTGGCTCTACGCGCATCATGGCCGCGATTGAGTCGGCGGTTGGCGTGATTAACGCCGTCGCGATTGCACGCTCTTCCGAACGCATGATCGGCATTGCACTAGCGGCGTTCGACTATGTGATGGATATGCAAACGGAACGCGGTGACGGCACGGAGCTGTTTTATGCCCGTTGTGCGGTGCTGCATGCGGCTCGCGCTGCCGGTATCGACGCTTTTGATGTGGTCTATCCCAACGTTAATGACGATGCGGGCTTCCTGAAAGAAGTCGATCTGATCCGCAGGCTGGGTTTCAACGGTAAATCTCTGATCAACCCACGTCAGATTGAGCTGTTACACAACGCTTATGCCCCGACACAGGATGAAGTGGACTATTCCCATCTGGTGATCAAAGCCGCCGAAGAGGGCGAACGTGCCGGTCTGGGCGTGATTTCCCTGAACGGGAAAATGATCGACGGGCCGATTATCGACCACGCCAGAAGCGTGCTGGGACGTGCTCAGGCCTCCGGCGTTCGCAAATAGCCATTGCGTGATTGCACCGCAATTGCCGCTCTCAGGAATCACAGGATTAGACAATGAGTCATTTTATTGAAGCACTGCAAAAGCAGTACCCGGAAAAACGCAATCTGCAACCCTTCGTCAACGCTAATCAACATACGCCGTGGCTGAATGATGTCGCACAAAAGCATGAACGCAAACTGTGCGCCGATCTGGAAGAGGCGATTCGTCATAGCGGACTGAAAGACGGGATGACGATCTCTTTCCACCACCATTTCCGCGAAGGCGATAAAGTCATTAATCGGGTGATTGATACGCTGGCACGGATGGGGTTTCGCGATCTGACGCTGGCATCCAGCTCGCTGATGAGCTGTAACGCATCGCTGATCGACCATATTAAAGCGGGCGTAGTCAGCCGGATTTACACCTCGGGGATGCGCGGCAAACTGGCCGATGCCATTTCTCATGGGTTAATGAAAGAACCGGTACAGATTCATTCCCACGGCGGTCGCGTCCATCTGCTGCAAAGCGGTGAACTGAATATTGACGTTGCGTTTCTGGGGGTGCCGTGCAGCGATGAATTTGGCAATGCCAATGGCACCGCCGGGAAATCAAGCTGCGGTTCGCTGGGCTATGCGATGGTCGATGCGCAGTTTGCCCGTAAAGTGGTGCTGTTGACCGAAGCGCTGGTGCCATTCCCGAACATGCCGGCCAGCATTGTGCAGGATCAGGTGGACTACATCGTTCAGGTCGATGAAGTTGGCGATCCGGCCAAAATCAGCGTCGGTGCGGCGCGCGTCACCAGCAACCCACGCGAGCTGCTGATTGCCCGTTCCGCGGCAGACGTGATTGAACATGCCGGTTATTTCAAAAATGGTTTCTCGATCCAGACCGGTTCCGGTGCGGCTTCGACGGCGTGTACGCGTTTCCTCGAAGATAAAATGCGTCAGCAGAATATCGTGGCGCGCTTCGCCCTCGGCGGTATCACCGGCGGTATTGTCGATCTGCACGAAAAAGGGCTGATCGAAAAACTGATCGATACCCAGTGTTTCGATGCCAATGCAGCGGCGTCGCTGGCGAAGAACCCAAATCACGTCGAGATCTCCACTAACGTTTACGCCAACCCCAGTTCTAAAGCGGCCTGCTGCGATCAGCTTGATATGGTGATTCTCAGCGCGCTGGAAATTGACACCGACTTTAATGTCAACGTGATCACCGGTTCAGACGGCGTGATGCGCGGTGCGTCCGGCGGGCACTGTGACGTCGCAACGGCAGCGAACCTGACCATCGTTGTTGCGCCGCTGATTCGTAGCCGCATCCCGACCGTGGTGCGTCAGGTGACGACGCGGGTTACGCCGGGAGAAAGCATTGACGTACTGGTGACCGATCACGGCATTGCCGTCAACCCGGCGCGCCCTGAGGTAGCTGAACGCCTGAAACAGGCGGGGCTGACAGTGATGACGATTGAAGCGCTGTATCAGCGTGCGATTGCGCTGGTGGGTGAACCACGCGCTATCGAGTTTCACGATCGCATCGTCGGTGTGATTCGCTATCGCGATGGCAGCGTGATTGACGTCGTTCGTCAGGTGAAAGAAGCCGACGAATAAGCGGTAAACGCATGAGGGAATCGACGATGACAAAGACTGTTTCCATCTCGCTGGAAACCCTACTCGCGGCGAAGGAACGCCGCGCAGTTCGCCAACAAGAATGGCTTGCCCGCCACGGTGCGACGCTGGTGTCGCTGACGCTGGTCACGCCGGGGCCGATAAAAGATAGCGAAAGCTATCGGCAGGTGATGGCCGAAGCCATTACGTCATTTGCCTTGCTGTGTCAGATGCGGGGGTGGACGGTGCTGGAGCAGCAAACACTCTGGCTGGCAACGGGCGCGGAAGGGCTGTGGGCGATCACCAAAGATGCGCTGTCTGTAAAAGCCGCGACTATTGCGCTGGAAGATAACCATGAGCTGGGACGGCTATGGGATTTCGACATCTTCAGCCCGGAAGAGGGATCGATTGGCCGGTCGATGCTGGCGCACAGCGGGCGCACTTGCCTATTGTGCGACCAGATGGCACACGCCTGTAGTCGTTCGCGCCGCCATTCGCTGCCTGAGCTACTCGAGCACATTGAGGAAAAGGTCAATGCCTACTTTACGCCAGCCTGACGGTGTACTGTCGGTTGCGGTATCCCGTTCCGTAGTCGGCGATTATCGGGAGCGCGACTCGTTACCGGATATCGACCGGCGCGTGGCGAATGCGCTGATGATGGAAGTGATGCTGACGCCGAAGCCCGGACTGGTGGACCGCGCCAATAACGGATCTCACCGCGATATGGATGTCGCGCTGTTTCAGATCAGCATTCAGGCGATCTCCCCCTGGTTCCGGCATTTTACCGACGCGGGTTATCAGCACGCTAACACACCGCTAGCGCAGTTGCTGTCTCTGGTTCGGCCTATCGGTATAGCCTGCGAACAGGCGATGCTGTCAGCGACGAAAGGTGTGAATACCCATAAAGGTGGGATTTTCGCGTTTGGCCTGCTGTGTACCGCCGCTGGTTGGCTGGCAGGGCGGGGAGAGCGTGTAACGCAGCGCAGCCTGTGCGATAGCGTGGCAGCAATGTGTCACGATTTAGTGCGAAATGAGCTGGAGACGTGTTCTGGAGCGGCGACGGCGGGTGAACATCTCTATCAGCGTCATGGCCTGACGGGGGCGAGGGGAGAAGCTGCCAGCGGTTTCAATACCGTATGCCAGTATGCGTTGCCTGCCTTGCAGCAGGCAATGGCTGCCGGGGCGGATGACGACACCGCGTTGTTACACACGCTACTGGTGTTGATGGCTCACAATCCTGACACCAATGTCGTTTCACGCGGCGGCATGGATGGACTGGCGTTTGTGCAAGATTACGCACGGAGATTGCTGATTGGTCCGCTGGATCGTCAGGCGTTGAGAGAAATGGACGCCGCGCTGATTGCCAAAAATCTTAGCCCCGGCGGCAGCGCCGATCTACTGGCGTTAACCTGGCTGCTGTATCACTATCCTGCCGAATAGCAAATGAACGGGGCGATAAAAGACGCTGGCAGCGACGCGCTGGTAGCCGCGGCACATTTTATTATTTGACCGCGCCTTAACACTTTTCCTCTTGTTCCACTAAAGTTATTGAGAAAATTGCCGATATCGTTTTCACCAACTTCTACCCGTCATACTTCGAGTTACGTACGTGCTGGCTGCTCAAATTCCTTTCTACGAGTTTGTTCTTCGCTTGTCACGTGACGAGGCGCATAAGCGTGCCTCGCCCTAAGGGCCAACGTTTTACGTGGTTCAAAACGATAGCGTTTTGTCCTGTCATTCGATGTATTTAAGGTAGGTTTCATGCTGTTTTAGGTACTCCGAGTAATCGTTTTCAATATGCAGCCAGTGCAGTGCATCGTGTTGGCACACATGGGACTTGAAAGATAACGAAGAGGCGTGCATCAATATAAGCCATTGACACATACTCTGTGTAAACAATGGTGGGGATGAAAGCGGTGAATGAAAATTTGAAAGAGCAGTTTGTTAAGCGCAACAAACTGGCCATCTGTGCAACACTGCGCGAGTTAAAGAAGAATGATACGTCTTTGATGGTTCATCATTCTCACGGACAGTTCATCAGTAAAATTCTTGACGTTGTACCCGATAACAACCTGTTTGTCTTCGATTTAGGCGGCATTGAGCGTGAGAATAACCGCGCGCTGTATGCGGGGGCGCTGTCTTTTGTTGCAGAACCTGCCGGTGCAAAAGTTGAATTCAATGCTGAAATTGCGAAAACGGTAACTTACGACGGGCTGCCAGCCTTTAGCGCGCAGATTCCTGAACTGCTTTATCTTATCCAACGCAGAACCTATTTCCGCATCAACACGCCGCTGTGGCCACCGTTGACGTGCCGTGGTGAACTGCCGGATGAGAGCGTTTTCCTGTTCACCATCAAAGATCTCTCTTTGGGTGGATTGAGTCTGTATACCGACCGTGATACCACGGGGCTGTTGACCGAAGGCGACATCATTAAGAGCGTGGAGATGGATCTGGCTGACCACGGTTTTTTCTGTGTTGATTTGCAGTTCGTCGGTCAGGCAATGGTGAAGATCGTCGATAACAAAGGTGAATTGAAACTGACGCAGCGTTTGAGCTTCAAGTTCCCTTCACTGAACGCGTCGCAGGAACGGGATCTTCAGCAGGTGATTTTTGAGTTGGAAAGATTACAAAACGAAAAGAAAAAGCGATTCCAGGAGTTGTAATTTTTAAGCACAACGTTTTGTTTGGGCTTCACACATAACAGCAACGTTTTTATAACGAGTATTCGCTTATTTATCCTACTTATTACCCATAAGTCATGCGAAAAGCCAACGTATGGGCTTCTCGAAGAAGGGTAGGGATAAATAAATGGTTTCCAACGTTCTCAGAGCCTTGTCAGATGAGATCGAGTGGTGCAGAATACGCGCCTTGCAAATAACCGACGTCTAATAGCGTCGGTTATTTTTTTACATTTATGCTCGTCAACCTTCAAGGTTACAGGGGTATTGGTGTGGTTTCTTACCTTCTCTGTAGCTCAAGTTTGCTGGGTATAGGGTCTTCAACCAAAGAGGCCGGACAACGATCCGGATAGATAATTTTGTGTGTGCCTGTGAGCACAGTGAGGAAAGGAAAGATGGGGCAATTAACACGTTTCGCACCGGTGCCCGCCGGTTTGTGCTGCAAAGGTATTGGTTATGGCGCGACGCAGTCGCAAGTTATCTCTGGTGCTATTACAGCCACCTCTTCTCATCGTGATTCAGGCGAGTCCTGTATCCATTCATTTGTTTCCGGTGCGTATGCGCCTGCCGTGATGAACGGAGGTGTGCGCCATGTCGCTTGATTCTCAGCTGCCTAATGCTGGCGCAAAACGTGCTCAGTTAAAAAGAACGCTCACGCTGTGGCCTGTCGTTATGATGGGGCTGGCGTACATGCAGCCGATGACCATCTTTGATACCTTCGGTATCGTGTCTGGCCTGACCGACGGTCATGTGGCGACGGCCTATGCGTTTGCGCTGGTCGCCATTCTGTTCACGGCGCTGAGCTATGGCAAATTGGTAAAACGTTTCCCATCTGCGGGTTCTGCTTATACCTATGCGCAAAAAGCGATCAGCCCGCACGTTGGGTTCATGGTCGGCTGGTCATCACTGCTGGACTACCTGTTCATGCCGATGATCAATATCCTGCTGGCGAAAATCTATCTGGAAGCGATCTTCCCCGGTGTACCGTCATGGATTTTTGTGGCGGCGCTAGTCGGCTTGATGACGCTGTTTAACCTGCGCGGCATCAGTCTGGTTGCTAACCTGAACTCCATTATCGTGGTGGTGCAGGTTGCGATCATGGCGGTATTCCTCGGTCTGGTGATTCACGGTGTTTATCTGGGCGAAGGGGCTGGTACGCTGGCCAGTACGCGTCCGTTCTGGTCTGAGAACGCCCACGTGGTGCCGATGATTACCGGTGCAACCATTCTCTGCTTCTCGTTCCTTGGTTTTGACGGCATCAGCTCGCTGTCGGAAGAAACGCAGGATGCCGGTCGGGTGATTCCAAAAGCCATCTTCCTGACGGCGCTGATCGGCGGCGTGATCTTTGTTGCCGTGGCGTACTTCCTGCAACTGTATTTCCCGGATATCTCGCGCTTTAAAGAGCCAGATGCATCTCAGCCGGAAATCATGCTGTACGTTGCGGGTAAATTCTTCCAGTCCGTTATTCTGGTGTTCTCCTGCGTCACCGTACTGGCATCTGGTATGGCGGCACATGCAGGCGTGTCTCGCCTGATGTATGTCATGGGTCGTGATGGTGTATTCCCAGAGCGTTTCTTCGGCTATATCCACCCGAAATGGCGTACGCCGTCTTTGAACGTCTTGCTGGTTGGCGTGATTGCACTGTCTGCGGTGTCGTTCGATCTGGTGACGGCCACTGCGCTGATCAACTTCGGTGCGCTGGTGGCGTTTACGTTCGTGAACCTGTCGGTCATTTCACAGTTCTATATTCGTGAGCGCCGTAACCGCACGGTGAAAGACACCATTAACTTCCTCGTGATGCCTGTGCTGGGCGCGTTGACGGTAGGTGCACTGTGGGTGAATCTGGAAGCCAGCTCGATGACGCTGGGTCTGGTATGGGCAACGATTGGATTGCTCTATCTGGCATTTGTGACGCGCAGTTTCCGTCAGCCAGTACCGCAATGTAGCGAAGAGCCGGTTTAAATAAACCGACGACTTGCATGAAAGAAAAAGCGGAGCCCATGTGCTCCGCTTTTTTTATGGCGCTAGGTGGCTATCTTAGCCCACCAGCTCCTGCGCATAGGCGTACAGCGCTTTTAGCTGTGCCATCTTCTCTTTATCATCTTCGTGCAGTTGATACAGATTGCTGAGTTCTGACAGATAGTCCTGCAAGCGCTCCGGCGTAAATACTGCACGCCGATGCTGTAACCAACGCTGCTGTTCGCGGTCGTCCAGCGTGCCGGGGAAATTACGGGCGCGATAGCGGAAGAGCAGCGGTTCCAGACGATTATCGGCAAACGTGAGATCTAGCGCGGGCAGGTTCTGCGGGGCGGTCTCCTGAATAATCTTCATCGCCATGCGGTCGGCATCGCCAAAGAAACCATCATAAAGCCGTAAATCGACATCATCAGATGCGGCGAACGCGGGGGCTTCAGCAAACAGCTCCACCACTTTTTCTCTGACGCTCGCGTTGTTGCGCAGCAGCGTCAAATTGTCCAGACAGCGCTGACGATCGATGCCCAATCTTTCCGCATCTTCCTTCCGTAAGGTATTGGCCGGTGCTAAGACCGGACATTTATTGATGTGCACCAGCTTGAGTGGAACGGCACTCTGATTCGCTTCCAGCGCATCACGGCGGGTATATAACCGCTCGCGTAATGCTGCGCTGTCCAGCTCCAGCAGCGGTGTCATATCGCCAGCCAGATCGCACATGATGACCGCATTACGGTTGTCCGGATGCCAGGCGAGCGGCACAACCCAACTGGTATTGCTCCTCGCCGCGCCAAACATGCCAGACACGTGAACGAGCGGCTTCATTTGCGGGATATCAATCAGCGCGGAAATTTTGTTTTTGTTACGCAGCGGGAACAGATATTCAAACAGTTTAGGCTGCGCCTGCTTGAACAGCTTCGCCATAGCGATGGTGGCATAAACGTCGGACATCGCATCATGCGCCTGTTCGTGCGAAATACCGTTGGCTTTCGTCAGATGCTCAAGGCGGAAACTGGGCAGGCCGTCATCGTTTTCCGGCCACACGATACCTTCCGGTCGCAGGGCATAGCAGGCACGTAATGCATCCAACAAATCCCAGCGGGAATTGCCGTTTTGCCAGCTGTAGGCGTAAGGATCGTAGAAGTTGCGATAGAAAATGTTGCGGCTGACTTCATCATCAAAGCGAATGTTGTTGTAGCCCATAATGCAGGTGCCGGGCACGCTGAACGCGTCGTGGATCTGACGGGCAAATTCCGCTTCATTGACGCCTTTTGCCAGCGCGACCTGTGGCGTAATGCCGGTGATCATCACCGCTTCTGGTTCCGGCAGGTAATCATCCGCCGGACGACAATAAATGACGAGCGGCTCACCGATAATATTGAAATCCATATCGGTACGGACACCCGCAAACTGCGCGGGGCGATCGCGTGCTGGATGTTTACCGAACGTCTCGTAGTCATGTATGAAAAAAGTGGGTTGTGTTTTCTCGGCCATATATGCAGTTAGCTACGTGTGCGCGCTGAGCCTGAAATCAGGCAAAACAATCTGGAAAACGGCAAGGATACCATTGAATCCACTTTTCTGTGGCGCTTTCCTGATTTGCATCACTTCCCTGATTTGCATCACTTCCCTGACTTACATCAATAGGGGGTAGACAGAATCGCTAGGCATGACTGTGTCCATTCGGTTACAATTTTCGTTCTAATGCGAATGATAATTAAATTCTTTATTACCCCGTAGATCACTCTGCGAGGTGGCATTCGGCAACAAACAGCGAAATGGAGAACACACTTATGCGGTTAAATGCGGTGCGATTGAATGCAGCGTTTGCAGTGAAGGCGACGTTATTGGCATCTATGTTTGTTCTGGCCGGCTGCGATCAGCAGGCATCGTCTTCAGAAGGAAGTCACACGGTCAGCATTGAGCATGCGCAGGGCACCACTCAGGTTCCACAGCCGCCGAAGAAAGTGATTGTGTTTGATCCTGCCTCATTGGATACGCTGGACGCGTTGAAGGTTGAAGGGATTGCCGGTGTACCAAAAAGCAGCACGCCGCTGCCCGCGTTCTTATCAAAATATAACAGCGATACTTACCTGAACGCCGGGACGCTGTTTGAACCTGCCTATGAAGCGCTCAGCAGTGCGAAGCCCGATCTGATTATTGCCGGTGGACGTACGCGCGATGCCTACGACAAGTTGAGCGGTATTGCGCCGACGATCTCAATGGATGTGGATGAGCACCAGTTTATGACGAGCTTTATCCAACGCATCGAGCAACTGGGCACCATCTTCGGCAAAGAAGATGAAGCGAAGAAACAGATTGATGATTTCAAACAGCAGATCTCCCAAACGCGCGCTAAAACGGAAAATGCAGGCAATGCGCTGGTTCTGATGGTCAGCGGCGGCAAAATGTCTGCCTACGGTCCTAAGTCGCGCTTTGGCTTCGTGTTTGATGAGCTGGGCTTTAAACCCGCGACCGAGTTCCCTGAATCCGGCCGTCATGGCAACGTGGTGACCTCAGAATTCTTGCTGAGCGTGAACCCAGAGTGGCTGTTCATCCTCGATCGTGACAGTGCGATTGGTCGCCCAGGTGGCGAATCGGCACAGCAGGTGCTGGATAATCCGTTGATTCACAAAACAAACGCCTGGAAAAATAATCGCGTGATCTATCTGGATTCTGCATCGCTGTATATCGCTGGGGGGCTGCAAAGCTATAAAAACCTCGTGACTACCGTCAGTGTCGCGTTAGATAAGCAATAACGGCAGGTTACGGCAGAATCAATGAAGTCTCTTTACTATTCGCTGGGCCTCGTTTTTCTGGCCTGCATGATCGTTGTCAGTCTGTTTGTTGGGGCAGGGCAACTGAATATGCAGGCTGTGTGGAACGACCCGGAAATGCGCGATATTTTCTTTATCAGCCGCGTTCCTCGCACGCTAGCTTTGCTGCTGGCAGGCAGCGCCATGAGTGTGGCTGGTCTCATCATGCAGCTGCTGACGCAAAACCGTTTTGTCGAACCGTCTCTGGCGGGGACCACACAGTCGGCTAGCTTAGGTTTACTGGTGGTGATGATCGCCGTGCCCGGTGCGACGATTTTCACCAAGATGGTGGTGGCGAGCCTGTTCGCTTTAGCGGGTACCTTCCTGTTCATGATGCTGCTCCAGCGGATTGTGCTGAAATCTGCGCTGGTAGTGCCGCTGGTTGGCATTATGCTGGGTGCGGTGATCAGTTCAATCACCACGTTTGGCGCGATGTATTTTGATCTGCTACAGGCGCTCGGCAGTTGGGAGTCCGGCGATTTCTCCGGTGTCTTGCAGGGGCGTTACGAGCTGCTCTGGCTGGTTGGGGCGTTAACGCTGGTGGCCTGCTGGATTGCTGACCGCTTCACGGTCGCAGGCATGGGGCGCGAGTTCTCCGTTAATGTCGGCCTTAATTATCGGCAAGTGATGATGATGGGGTTGAGCATTATCGCCATCGTCAGCGGTGTGGTAGTCGTGGTGGTCGGCAGCTTGCCGTTTATCGGGCTGATCGTGCCGAATCTGATCAGCATGATGATGGGCGACAATGTGCGCAAAACGATCCCGTGGGTGTGCCTGCTCGGCGGCGGTCTGGTGCTGTGCTGCGATATCATTAGCCGCGTGATTCGCTATCCTTTCGAGATTCCGGTGAGTGTGATTCTTGGCGTCATTGGCGCTGCCGTTTTCCTTCTCTTATTGCTAAGCCAGAAACGCCATGTCAGTCAATGAACGTAATACGGTGCTGACCGGACCCGTCAGCGAAGAACGTGCAGGGTTATCGCCGACGCAGCGGTTGATGTGGCTGGTTATCGCTGCTGCTGTGGTGATCGTACTGTTTATGACCATCAATCTAGGCAGCAACCTGCGCTACATTTTGACGCACCGCGGGCTGATGTTGACGACGATGCTGCTGGTAGCGTTTGCCGCCAGTGCGTCGACGGTGCTGTTTCAAACGGTGACGAATAACCGGGTGCTGACGCCGTCGATTATGGGGTTTGAAGCCCTGTTTATCCTGATTCAGACCTCGCTGGTATTTGTTTTCGGCATTAGCGGCATTCCGGGGCTGGGTGTTGAAGGCAAGTTCGTTCTTGAGACGCTGCTGCTTATTCTCTTCTCCGCGCTGCTGTATCGCTGGCTGTTTACTGGCAGTCGAAATAACCTGCATCTGGTTTTACTGGTCGGGATTATCTGCGGCACGCTGTTTCGCAGCATGGCGGGCTTAATGCAACGCCTGCTGACGCCCGGCGAGTTCGCCATCTTACAGGGGCGGATGTTTGCCACCTTCACCCGTACTGTGCCTGAACTGGTGGCGCTGTCGGTTGGAATTACGCTGGCGGTCGCGGTGGTGATCTGGCGTATGCGCTTTCGGTTTGATGTACTGGCGCTGGGGCGTAATAACGCGATTAACCTGGGTATCGACTACAAGCGCAGCGTCACGATCATTCTGCTTCTGGTTTCCGTGCTGGTTGCCATTTCAACGGCGCTGGTCGGGCCGCTCACCTTTTTGGGCTTTATGGTCGCAAACCTTGCCTATTTAGTGATTGGTTCAAGCCAGCATCGCCTGTTACTGCCAGCGGCTTTCCTGCTGGGCGTCATTTCACTGGTTGGTGGACAGTTGGTGCTTGAGCATCTGCTGGATATGTCTGGGGCGCTGTCGGTCGTGATCGAATTTGTGGGTGGATCGCTGTTTATTGTGTTGCTACTGAAAAAGGTTTCCGTGTGATTGAGATCGGCAATGTAACCAAAGCGTATAACAACGTTAAGGTATTAGATAATGTCACCGCGACGGTGCCGCGCGGTGGCGTCACGTCGATTATCGGCCCGAATGGTGCAGGGAAGTCGACATTGTTGTCCATCATCAGCCGCCTGCTGGACGCGGATCGCGGACAGGTAAAGGTCAACGGCATGGACGTGATGACCACGCCAAGCGATAAGCTGGCGACGTGTTTGTCCGTGCTGCGTCAGGAAAACCAGTTTACCAGCCGCTTAACGGTAGCAGAGCTGGTAGGTTTCGGTCGCTATCCTTATACCAAAGGGCGACTAAATGCTGACGATCGTGAACGCATCAGCGCCGCGCTGGCATTCCTCAACCTGACCGAATTGAAAGATCGCTTTTTAGATGAGCTTTCCGGCGGCCAGCGTCAACGAGCCTATGTCGCGATGGTACTGTGTCAGGACACGGAATACGTGCTGCTGGATGAACCGCTGAATAATCTGGATATGAAACACGCGGTGGCGATGATGAAACAGATTCGCCGTGCGGCCGATGAACTAGGCAAAACCATCGTGCTGGTTATCCACGATATCAACTTCGCGTCTGCCTATTCGGATTACATTATTGCGATGCGCAAAGGGCAGATCATCTACACGGGAAAACCGGAAGACATCATGGTACCCGAGGTGTTGGAGGATATCTTCGATACGGAAGTGGCTATCGAGCAGGTTCATAACCAGCGTATCGCGGTATATTATCGTTGATGGTTGATGACAGATTATCCGCTCAGCGAGGTGTTAGCGCAAAGGGCGTAAGCACTGCTTGAAAGACGCTGGGTATAACCTGTATGGTGAATGCATAAAGAATTTATGTATGACTTAAGGTAAGGGTAAAAGATGGATAAGGACACTAAGCCGTGTTTCCAGGATGTGCTGGAATTCGTGCGCATGTTTCGTCGTAAAAACAAACTTCAGCGTGAAATCGTCGACAACGAAAAGAAAATTCGTGATAACCAGAAGCGTGTTCTGCTGCTGGACAACCTGAGCGAATATCTTAAACCTGGCATGTCCATTGAGGACGTACAGAATATCATCGCCAACATGCGCGGTGATTATGAAGACCGCGTTGATGACTACATCATCAAAAACGCCGATCTGTCGAAAGAACGCCGTGAGCTGTCTAAAAAGCTGAAGGCGATGGGCGAAGTTAAGTAACCTGACGCACCATTTCTTATGGTAAACAGCTATGGTAAATAGCTACTGTAAACGGCTCCGCTGTAAAAGGATCGCTTCTGCGGTCCTTTTTCTTTTGGCTCTTACGCCACATCCTGCTTTTTTGCTTATCCACTTATTTGACGGTCTGTGGTGACCGTTAATGATTTTGTCGCTGCTGATGATGTCAAACGCCCCGAGAATTGGAATCCAGCTCGCATGCCGAATGCCGTTTTTTGCAAGTTAACCACTTTCTTGCGAGGCACTTTCCTACCTGCGTTTTTTGTTCTGTTGCATGAGGTTGAGTTATTGCAACATTCCTGAGCGAACAACAAGGGAAGAGGGAAGGATGTGGCATGGCAAAGGACGATGTCAGTAACAGGGATGATGTCAGTAAATAGTCTGGCTTGGGCGAGCGTGCTGGGTATTCTGCCGTTGCTTTTCTTACCACAGATTCCCGCGCAAATGCTGCTGTGGTGGGGTATTGGGCTATCCACCTGTGTGATGCTTATTGGATATCGTCACGCGGGGATACGGTGTGTGGCGCTTGTTGCCATGAGTTTTTGCTGGGCATCGTTGAATGCTCAAACCTTACTGTTACAGATTGAGCGCGTTACGCAGGGTCAGGTTAACGCTGTCGTGACGATCAGCAGCATACGGTTCAATGAGCATGATGATGATTGGATCACGGTTCGGCTGGAAGAGATCAATCAGCGCCGGATCTTCCCTCCGTTATATGCCCAACTGACCTTATCACCGGCTATGGAAAACTGGTGTGGTGGTCAACGTTGGGCAATCACCGCCAGCTTACGGCCTATTCACAGTCGACTCAATGAAGGCGGCTTTGATAGCCAACGCTGGGCGATAGCCAAACGGCAACCGTTGTCGGGTCGTGTGATAACGGCAAAGGCGGTTGATAGCCATTGTGACTTTCGCCAGCGCACAATTGTACAGGCGGAGCAGCAGGTACAGGGACTAGCGTGGCGTTCTATTTTACTGGCGCTGACGTTTGGTGAGATGAAAACAGTTAGCCCAGAACTCAAGACGCTGCTTCAGAATACTGGGACGATGCACCTGATGGCGATCTCTGGCCTCCATATTGTGCTTGCGGGTCTGGTTGGTTGGGGAATGGCGCGGGCGTTACAGTACGGCTTTCCTGTGCAGTGGATTGGCTATCGTTTCCCATTGCTGACGAGCGCTGTGGTTGCCTGGGGATATGTCTGGCTGGCAGGGGGAAATCCGCCTGCGGTGCGATCTGCTCTGGCGCTTAGCGTATGGGTCTGCCTAAAAGTGTGGAGCGTCAACGGCTCAGCCTGGCAGGTCTGGCTATGGTGTGTCGCGTTGATTCTGGTCAGCGATCCATTGAGCGTACTGTCAGACAGTTTTTGGCTATCTTGCCTTGCTGTCGCATCGCTAATTTTCTGGTTTCAATGGGCACCGCTTCCTCATCGGCTGCAGACCCGACGGCGTTGGTTCTGGCTGCGCTGGATCCACCTGCAAACGGGAATCACGCTGCTATTAATGCCCTTGCAGCTTCATATTTTCCACGGCTTCAGTATCACTTCACTGCCCGCAAACCTTTGGGCTGTGCCTTTGGTATCCTTCGTTACCACTCCGCTCATTTTGCTGGCATTGAGCACGCTGGAATTCGCACCGCTGAGTGAAATGCTCTGGTGGCTGGCGGATATTTCGCTGCGTGTGGTATTTGCTCCGTTGACCTATTTACAGACGGGGTGGGTGTATCTTGACGCATCGCTGCTGCTCGTGAGCGTCGCGGGCTGGGGCGCGGTTGTGATATGGCGCTTTAGCTGGTGGCGCGCCTATCCGACAAGTGTCAGTGCCCTGATTGTGGTTTTACTGGTCTTTCGCATAAAGACTGATGAGCCGGATTGGCGTGTGGACATGTTGGATGTCGGTCATGGTCTGGCGATTGTGATCGAACAGCGTGGAAAAGCAGTGCTATACGACACGGGAAACCGCTGGGAAGGGGGCGATATGGCGACGCGAGAAATTCTACCCTACCTGCGATGGCGGGGAGTTAACGTGGAAAACATTATCCTGAGCCATAGCCATATGGATCACATCGGGGGGCTGGAAACACTACAGCTTGCTTACCCTGAAGCAACGATATATAGCGCGACCAACGCGATGAATCATCGTTCTTGCCTACGCGGCGAGCGTTGGCGCTGGCAGGATCTCACGTTTACCGTGCTGTGGCCCTTAGCGCTTGTCGAGAGAGCAGAAAATAACGACTCCTGCGTTATCCGTGTTGATGATGGAAAATACAGCGTCTTACTGACGGGCGATCTGGAGTCGGATGCGGAAAACGCATTGATTAGGCTAGAGCGCGGTGCGCTGCGTGCGAATTTGTTACAAATCCCTCACCATGGCAGTAAGACATCATCATCGCCTCCCTTCATTCGTGCGGTTAATGCCGAGTTTGCTATGGCTTCTGCGGCGCGTTATAACCCGTGGCGGTTGCCTTCAGTAAAGATTGTTGAACGATATCGACAATATGGCTACTCATGGCTGGATACCGCGTCATTTGGGCAGTTAAGTGCTCGTTTTTTCAGCGATTCATGGCGCATTTTGCGGTTTAGGGATCACATATCGTCTCGTTGGTATCATCAGTGGTTTGGCGTAGAGCGGTATAATGAGTAAAATGGTCGGCTATTTCTTCCCGATTCAGGTTCACTACATGCTGAATGATAAAGATCTCTCCACCTGGCAGACGTTTCGCCGCCTATGGCCGATGATCTCTCCTTTCAAGGCAGGGCTTGCTGCTGCTGCAATCGCACTCATTATTAACGCCGCTGGCGATACATTGATGCTCTCCCTGCTTAAGCCCTTGCTGGATGAAGGGTTTGGCAAAGCGGAACGTTCCGTATTGCTCTGGATGCCGCTGGTCGTCATTGGGTTGATGCTAGTAAGAGGGCTCTCTGGCTTTGTCTCCAGCTACTGTGTTGCCTGGGTTTCCGGCAAAGTGGTGATGAATATGCGTCGCCGCTTGTTCTCCCATATCATGGGAATGCCCGTGGCGTTCTTCGATCAACAGTCAACTGGTACGCTGCTTTCTCGCATCACCTATGATTCGGAGCAGGTTGCGGCGTC
This sequence comes from Pectobacterium jejuense, assembly GCF_026800125.1. NCBI lineage: Bacteria > Pseudomonadati > Pseudomonadota > Gammaproteobacteria > Enterobacterales > Pectobacteriaceae > Pectobacterium > Pectobacterium jejuense. The sequence continues at coordinate 455,975 of NZ_JAPQKX010000001.1, forward strand.
GTCATCTGGTGCGTTGATTACGGTTGTCAGAGAAGGGGCCTCAATTATCGGCCTGTTTATTCTGATGTTCTACTACAGCTGGCAGTTGTCCATCATTCTGATTGTGATTGCGCCAATCGTATCGATTGCCATGCGTGTGGTATCCAAACGCTTCCGCAATATCAGTAAAAACATGCAGGATACGATGGGGCATGTCACCACCAGCACGGAGCAAATGCTTAAAGGCCACAAAGAAGTGCTGATGTTTGGCGGTCAGGAAGTTGAAACCAAGCGTTTTGATCAGGTCAGCAACCGGATGCGTCAGCAGGGCATGAAAATGGTATCCGCGTCGTCGATTTCCGACCCTATTATCCAGTTGATTGCTTCGCTGGCGTTGGCCTTTGTGCTGTATGCCGCCAGCTTCCCCAGCGTGATGGAAACGCTAACTGCGGGGACAATCACAGTCGTGTTCTCTTCCATGATCGCCCTGATGCGTCCGTTAAAATCACTGACCAACGTTAACGCGCAGTTCCAGCGTGGTATGGCCGCGTGCCAGACGCTGTTTGCGATTCTTGACATGGAGCAGGAACGTGACACGGGCAAACTCGAGATCGAGCGTGCGAAAGGTGAACTCGAATTCCGTCAGGTGAATTTCGCTTATCCGGGAAGAGAAAATCTGGCGCTTAAGAATATCAATCTGCATATTCCCGTGGGTAAAACGGTAGCGTTGGTTGGTCGCTCTGGTTCCGGTAAATCAACGATTGCCAGTTTGATCACGCGTTTTTACGACATTCAATCAGGTGAAATCCTGCTCGATGGTCACGACCTACGTGAGTATCGCCTGGCCTCCTTGCGTAATCAGGTGGCGCTGGTTTCTCAAAACGTCCATCTGTTCAACGATACGGTAGCGAACAACATCGCCTATGCACGCAATGAGCACTACAGCCGTGAGGAAATTGAGCGTGCGGCGACAATGGCGTATGCGATGGATTTCATCAATAAGATGGAACACGGTCTGGATACGATCATTGGTGAAAATGGCGTGATGCTTTCTGGCGGACAGCGGCAGCGTATCGCGATTGCCCGTGCGCTATTGCGTGATAGCCCGATCCTGATATTGGATGAGGCGACGTCGGCACTGGACACGGAATCTGAACGTGCCATTCAGTCTGCATTAGACGAGTTGCAAAAAGATCGTACCGCGCTGGTGATTGCACATCGCCTTTCCACGATTGAAAAGGCGGATGAGATTCTGGTGGTGGAAGACGGCAGAATCATTGAACGTGGTGGCCATGCTGCGTTACTGGCGGCGAACGGTGCTTATGCTCAGTTGCATAAAATGCAGTTTGGCGAATGATTGAGCGCATCTGGTCTGGACGGTCGCCGCTCTATTGGCTGTTGCTGCCGCTTTCGTGGCTATACGGACTCATCACGTTTCTGATTCGCCAGAGCTATCGATTGGGATGGCGGAAAAGCTGGCGATCTCCCGTGCCCGTCGTGGTGGTGGGGAATTTGACGGCGGGTGGCAACGGGAAAACACCGGTAGTCATTTGGCTCGTCGAACAGCTGCAACGCAGGGGCTATCGTGTTGGCGTGGTATCACGCGGTTACGGTGGGAAAGCTGAACGTTACCCGCTGCTGCTGGATGAGTCGGTAACGACGGCGCAGGCTGGCGATGAACCGGTGCTGATTTTCCAGCGTACCGGTGCGCCCGTTGCGGTCGCTCCCCGTCGGCGAGATGCCGTGAGTGCGTTATTGGCACAGCACTCGCTGGATATGGTGATCACCGACGATGGATTACAGCACTATGCGTTGGAAAGAGATATTGAGCTGGTTGTGATTGACGGAGTGCGGCGTTTTGGCAACGGATGGTGGCTACCTGCTGGTCCAATGCGGGAAAGAGAAAGTCGTCTGGCGTCGGTGGATGCCGTTATTGTTAACGGCGGCACGCCGCGAACAAACGAGATAGGCATGACATTAACGGCGGGTATGGCGATTAACTTACTTTCTGGAGAGTCACGGCCGCTGAGCCAACTGCATGATGTCGTTGCGATGGCAGGCATCGGACATCCTCCGCGTTTTTTTGCCACGCTGCGCGATGCTGGTGTTAGCATTTCACGTGAAGTCGCTTTTGCTGACCATCAATCGTACCAGCCAGAACAGCTCAACTCGCTGACCCAGGATGCGACACAGCCGCTGCTGATGACGGAAAAAGATGCCGTAAAATGTAAGGCATTTGCTCAGGATAACTGGTGGTACTTGCCCGTCGATGCGGTGCTGGCTGAGCCCTACGGCACGCAATTGCTCGACAAACTGGAAAATGTGCTTAATCGGAATACGGGCAGCAGAGCATGAATTGGTCTGCTACCACGGTTTCAGATATCCCTTGTGGATATCACCTTATTAGATCGCTGTCATAGCGAGAAAGAATATGCCGGTCATCGATCGGCCAAAGATGGAGGAAGCATGGATCACCGTTTACTTGAGATTGTTGCCTGTCCTGTTTGTAATGGTCGGCTGTACTTTAATAAAGAGAAACTGGAACTGATCTGCAAGGTTGATGGTTTGGCCTATCCGGTTCGTGATGGTATCCCTGTGCTGCTGGAAAACGAAGCGCGTAAACTCGGGGCTGATGAGATAACACAATGACCTTTACTGTGATCATTCCTGCGCGTTTTGCGTCAAGCCGACTGCCGGGTAAGCCGTTGGCGGACATCAATGGCAAACCGATGGTCGTCCATGTGATGGAGCGGGCGCTGGAATCGGGGGCGCAGCGCGTTATTGTGGCCACCGATCATCCCGACGTCGAAGCTGCCGTGCAGCAAGCCGGTGGGGAAGTGTGCCTGACCCGCGCCGATCATAATTCTGGCACAGAGCGTCTGGCTGAAGTCATCGAGCGTTACGGTTTTACCGATGATGACATCATCGTGAACGTTCAGGGCGATGAACCGCTCATTCCTTCCGTTATCATTCGTCAGGTGGCAGAAAACCTCGCTGCCAGTAAAGCAGGGATGGCGACGCTGGCGGTGCCGATTGAAACCAGTGAAGAAGCATTCAACCCGAATGCGGTAAAAGTCGTTACTGACGCTGAAGGATACGCGCTCTATTTTTCCCGTGCGACTATCCCCTGGGACAGAGAGCGTTTTGCTCAGTCTAAGGAAACCATTGGCGATCACTTCCTGCGCCATATCGGCATCTATGCTTACCGTGCGGGCTTTGTGCGTCGTTATGTCACTTGGGCGCCGAGCCAGCTGGAACAAATCGAATTATTGGAGCAACTGCGGGTGCTGTGGTACGGCGAGAAAATTCACGTTGCGGTCGCCAAAGCTATTCCTAGCGTCGGCGTGGATACCCCAGAAGATCTGGCCCGTGTACGACACGTCATGGCGAATCAGTAAGATCTATCACGCTATGCTGTGATGAATACGTCATGGGGGAATCTATTCTTACCGGAATAGATTTTCTCCATGACGTTTTTTCTTTATGCGATATATTATCTTTTAAATTATTTAGCACTTATTTAGATAACTATTCTTAAAAACTCTAAAATTACGCTGTGCCGCTTTATTTATGCGGATGGCTTATTCCCATTCTGAATTGATTCGTTGCGAGTGGAACTTTTATTTTCATAGTTAAATGCTACTATCAATTCGCCATGTTTTCGCATGGCGTTTTTGTTATTTCAACTAAGGACGGTAATGATATGAGTGCTAAACGTTATATCGCAAAAATTTTTCTCGGCGGTATGTTAATGGGGGCTGCCGCGGGCAGCAGCGCGGCGGTTTATTACATGGCCCCCAACGGCAACGACGCGAATAACGGCAGTAAAAACTCCCCCTGGAAAACAATCGACCGCGCACAGAAAACATTAAACCCTGGTGACCGCCTGTGGATCCGTGGCGGTAAATATGTGTTTACCAAAGGGCTAAATGTCTGTACGACGCGTACCGATGTGGTGAATGCGATCACGCTGAGTAAGAGTGGTACTGAAGGTAAGCGCATTGAGTATTGGGCATCTAGCGGGGAAGTGCCGATTTTTGATTTCAGCCAGATGCAAGATGATTGCCGGGTTAAAGGGTTCAACGTCGTTGCAGATTGGGTTTCCGTAAAAGGACTCGAAATAACGGGTGTCCCACAGCGTAATAACCTTAACCATGAGTCCTGGGGCGTGTGGATAAGGGGCAGCAATAATATATTCGAGCAGTTGAATATTCACCATATTATGGGGACGGGATTGTTCATCCAGCGTGGAGGGAATAACCTGGTATTGAATAGTGACTCTCACCATAATTACGATCCACTGACCTCTAATGGTGCTGGCCAAAGCGGAGATGGTTTTGGTGCGCATATCCCTGCTAACCAACCGGGTAATATCTTCCGAGGTTGCCGGGCGTGGTCAAACTCGGATGATGGCTTCGATTTAATTAATGCCTATTCTCCGGTGTTGATTGAAAATTCCTGGGCCTGGTCGCACGGTTATTTACCGGGGACGACACAATCACTGGCTGCGGGTAACGGTAACGGTTTTAAAATCGGCGGCTACGGTGGTGTTTATGTGGCGAATGCGGTGAAACATACCGTGCGTAACTCGGTTGCGTTTTTAAATAAAGCGGCCGGTTTTTATGCCAATCACCATCCGGTAGCGAACGATTTCTTCAATAACACGGGCTATAAAAATAACCCGAACTTTAATATCCGTGGAATCGATGCAAACGGAAAAGCGATTGGGTTGGGTACGCTGCGCAACAACGTTTCTCACGGTGGTAAAGACCTGTCGTTCTCCGATGGTGCGAACATGCGCTATAACTCGTGGGATCTGAAAATTGCGGTATCAGATTCTGACTTCGAGAGCGTTTCCGTGACCGGATGGGATGCACCGCGTCAGGCTGACGGCAGCTTGCCTGTACTGAAAAGCCTGCGTCTTGCGTCAGGTAGTGCGCTGATCAACAAGGGTGGGGATGTCAAACTGCCTTACAAAGGATCAGCCCCAGACCTGGGTGCCTTTGAGCGCGAATAATGGCAGTGTGTTAACACGCTAGCCTGTCACTCACGATATTCCCTGCTGACGAGTAGGGAATATCGCTGCAACAGCTCCGGTAGGGCGTACTCCCTGCCGTCATTGATCCCCTTTTATTTGATCTGCGTTGAAGTATTTATTGCCTGCTCGCCGCATCATGGTGAGTGGAGCTATTTGGCTCAACTGAGGTATCGCCGTTTATGGAACAGTTGAAATCAGAACTCAGTACGGTGTTGGGGGAAAGCCTCAGCCGACTTGAGCGCATAAGCGAGCAGCCGTATGCGGATCTGTATGCCTTGTATGATAAAGAAGGCAACGCCATTCCTTTGTTGGCTAAAAGTTATGTTTGTCAGGGCGTGGCGCAGCAGGAAGCCTACAAACTTTCGATGCTGGCGCGTGAGGGCGACGTGCGTCTGCCAACCGTTTATGGGCTGGTACTGACGCAACAGCAGCCTTATCGGGAACTGCTGCTGATTGAGCGCTTGCGCGGTGTGTCGGTGGAAGCGCCGCCAAGAAACGGCCAGCGTTGGACGCTGCTGATGGATCAGATTGTTGAAAATGTATTGGCCTGGCACCGAATTGATAGTCACGGCTGCGTCGGTTCTGTGGACAGCACGCAGGATAATGACTGGTTTAGCTGGTATCAACAGCGTCTGGAAGTCCTGTGGTCCACGTTGCTCAATGTTAATGCGCCGCAGCTTACGCAGCAGGATCGGAGCGTGCTGTATCGTTCGCGTCAGTGCTTAGAGATGCTGTTTGACGATTTCGAGGATGGCTGTGTGTTGGTACACGGTAACCTGTCGCTGCGCAGTATGCTGAAGGACGCACGTAGCGATCAGCTATTGGCAATGATCAATCCGGGAATGATGTTATGGGCGCCCAGAGAGTATGAACTCTTCCGGCTTTGTGAATCTGGCATGCCGGAGCAGCTGCTTTATCACTACCTGAAACAGGCACCGGTATCTGAATCCTTTGTCTACCGGCGCTGGCTATATGTCATTTGGGAAGCCGTCTCCCGCTATATCCATACGGGACAGCTAGACCGTCAGCTATTTGATGTCGCTTCCCGAGAGCTATCTCCCTGGCTGGAGTGAGCCTGCGGTGGTTCGGCATCGTGCGGTGCTGCCGTGGTTCCCTTCAGTGCCTGCCAGAGGCGACCAAGCGTTTCGTACCAGGCGCGCTCGCTGTGCGATAAATAGTAAGCGGAAGGGAACACTTTTTCCCACGGGTTGAGCGCGGAGGTAATTGCCATCTGATTTGCTGGCGCGGGAATCGGCGCTAGCCCTTGAGCCTGGAAGAATCGAATGGCACGAGGCAAATGGTTGGCCGAGGTCACCAGCAAGAAAGGGCGTTCGCCAACAATCTTGGCGGTTGCAGCCGCTTCTTCTTCCGTATCCCTTGGCGTATCCAGAATGATGATATCCTGCTGGGGAATGCCCAGACTTTCGGCGACCAGCGCCGCAGTTTTTGCGCTGCTGACAGGGTTACCCTGCGCGGCTCCACCGGTAAAAATCAACTTTGCGCCGGGATTGGCATGATAAAGGCGAACACCTTCCGTGACGCGCGGGAGACTGTTGCTGATGAGATTAGAACTGGGTGCCCATTCCGCGTTATAGGTATATCCCCCGCCTAGCACGACAATATACTCGGCTTTGCTCGCCTGCGGCGTTTGTCGCCAGGTTGGGTAGTGTGATTCCAGTGGTAATAGCAACCGATCGGCTACAGGCTGCAAGCTGAGCAGAATAAGCATCAGCCAACTGGCGAGTATTATTGCTTTCCCCGTGCGCTGTCGCTGGGTAAACCAGAGCAGCAACAGGCCAACACCCATCAGAAGCAATAGCAATGGAAGGGGCTGAAGAAGGCCACCGACGAACTTTTTGAGTGTGAAAAGCATAAAATTGCATTCCTTTTGAGTGAAAAACCCGCATCCGGGAAGATATCATGCGGTAAGGCCATTTATTCTAAGCCAGCCTGTGCCAAAATGGCAGGCTGGAAAAAATCGCATCGCGCAGACATGTCCTGCACGAGATCCCCGTTTATATGATGCGGAACAATGACTGATGCAGGATCGCAATTTTAACGATATCGCCGAAAAATTTGCTCAGAATATCTATGGCACGACGAAGGGGAGACTTCGGCTGGCGGTATTGTGGCAGGATCTTAGCAATCTTTTGACCCAGCTCCCGGCACGGCCTTTGCGCATCCTTGATGCGGGAGGCGGCGAAGGGCAGATGGCCTGTCGTCTGGCGGCTTTAGGACATCAGGTATTGTTGTGCGATGTTTCCGGTGAGATGATTCAGCGCGCCAAAAATGCGGCAGCGGCGCAGGGCGTTACCCATAATATGCGTTTTGTGCAGTGTGCCGCACAGGATATCGCGCAATATATGGATAGTCCCGCCGATCTGATATTGTTCCATGCGGTGCTGGAGTGGGTCGCGCAACCGCAGCAGGTACTGAAAATACTGTACGATAGCCTGTCGCCGGGTGGCGCATTGTCCCTGATGTTCTATAACCATCATGGGCTGTTGATGCGTAACATGGTAGTGGGCAACTTTGATTATGTTCAGGCCGGGATGCCTAAGGGTAAACGGCGCTCGCTCTCGCCAGATCACCCGCTGAACCCGCAAGAGGTGTACGGCTGGCTTGATGAGATGGGGCTGACCATTAGCGGGAAAACTGGTGTGCGCGTGTTTCATGACTACTTGAAAAATAAACAGCAGCAAGTTGAGAAATTTGACGACATTCTGGAGATTGAACAGCGGTATTGTCGGCAAGAGCCTTTTGTGAGTTTGGGCCGTTATATCCATGTCATGGCGCATAAACCCCATTTGAAGGATGCATTATGAGTGATTTTTCCCAGACTGTACCCGAACTGGTCGCCTGGGCACGAAAAAACGATTTCTCCATTTCCCTCCCCACCGAACGCCTGGCGTTTTTGATGGCGATTGCCACGCTTAACGGCGAACGCATGGATGGTGAAATGAGTGAAGGTGAGCTGATTGATGCCTTCCGTCATGTGAGTCAGGGATTCGATCAGACAAACGAAACCATTACCCTTCGCGCCAATAACGCGATTAACGATCTGGTGCGCCAGCGCTTGCTTAACCGCTTTACCAGCGAGCAGGCCGAAGGTAATGCGATTTATCGTCTGACGCCGCTGGGGATTGGCATTACCGATTATTACATTCGGCAGCGTGAGTTCTCAACGCTGCGCCTTTCTATGCAGCTCTCTATCGTGGCGCAAGAACTCAGTCGCGCAGCCGATGCGGCGGAGGAAGACGGTGATGAGTTTCACTGGCACCGCAATGTATTTGCGCCGCTGAAATACTCCGTTGCAGAAATTTTTGACAGTATCGATCTGTCACAGCGCGTGATGGATGAGCAGCAGCAGGGCGTTAAAGACGATATCGCCGCGCTGTTAAATCAGGACTGGCGAGCGGCGATCAGTAGCTGTGAGCAACTGCTGACGGAAACGTCATCGACGCTGCGTGAGCTACAGGATACGCTGGAAGCCGCAGGCGACAAATTGCAGACGAGCCTGTTGAGCATTCAGGATGCGATTATGAATAATCCGCATAACCTGGAGTTTGTCGACAAGCTGGTGTTTGACCTGCAAAACAAACTCGATCGCATTGTGAGCTGGGGACAGCAGACGATCGATCTGTGGATTGGTTACGACCGCCACGTACATAAGTTTATCCGTACCGCGATTGATATGGATAAAAACCGCGTCTTTGCCCAGCGGCTGCGTCAGTCGGTGCAGAGCTATTTCGATAGCCCTTGGGCGCTGACCTTCGCTAACGCCGATCGCTTGCTGGATATGCGCGACGAAGAGCTGACGTTGCGTAGTGAAGAAGTCACCGGTGAACTGCCGCCGGAGCTGGAATACGAAGAGTTTAGTGAAATGCGCGAGCAGCTGATCGCGCTAGTCGAGCAGGCGCTGCATAAATATAAAGCGCAACAGATTCCGCTGGATTTGAGTGAAGTGATGCGTGAGTACCTCGCGCAGCATCCTCGCTCGCGGCATTTTGATGTTGCCCGAATCGTGGTCGACCAGGCAGTGCGTCTGGGCGTAGCCGAAACAGATTTCACCGGATTGCCTGCATTGTGGCAGGCGATCAATGATTACGGAGCCAAGGTGCAGGCCCATGTCATCGACAAATATTGAACAATTTATGCCAGTGAAGCTGGCAACCGCGCTGTCGAATAACCTCTTTCCTGCGCTGGACAGCCAATTGCGCGCCGGGCGTCATATTGGCATTGAAGAGCTGGAGAACCACGTATTTCTGATGGATTTCCAGGAAGTGCTGGAAGAGTTCTACAGCCGTTACAACGTGGAGCTGATCCGCGCGCCGGAGGGATTCTTCTATCTGCGACCGCGCTCTACCACGCTGATCCCGCGCTCGGTGCTGTCTGAGCTGGATATGATGGTAGGGAAAATTCTCTGCTACCTCTATCTGAGCCCGGAGCGTTTGGCGCACGAAGGCATTTTCAGCCAGCAGGAGCTGTATGAAGAGCTGCTGAGCCTGGCGGATGAAAGCAAACTGCTGAAGCTGGTTAACCAGCGTTCGACCGGTTCCGATCTGGATCGCCAGAAGCTGCAGGAGAAAGTCAGAACCTCGCTTAACCGCTTACGTCGGTTAGGCATGATCTACTTTATGGGCAATGACAGCAGCAAATTCAGAATTACCGAATCAGTGTTCCGCTTCGGGGCTGACGTGCGCAGCGGCGATGATGCCCGCGAAGCACAGCTACGTATGATTCGCGATGGTGAAGCGATGCCTGTTGAAGGTAGTTTGTCGCTGAAAGATGACAGCGACGATAACGATCGCACCGATGATACCGCGCCAGAAACGGGCGAGGATGAATAAGTGTTGAGGATGAACAGGAATGATTGAACGCGGTAAATTTCGCTCACTAACGCTGGTCAACTGGAACGGCTTTTTCGCCCGCACCTTCGATCTGGATGAACTGGTTACCACGCTATCCGGCGGTAACGGTGCCGGGAAATCCACCACGATGGCCGCCTTTATTACGGCGCTGATCCCTGACCTGACGCTGTTGCACTTCAGGAACACCACCGAAGCCGGTGCCACCAGCGGTTCACGCGATAAAGGCTTGCACGGTAAACTGCGCGCTGGCGTCTGCTACTCCACGCTGGATGTCGTTAACTCGCGTCATCAGCGCGTGCTGGTTGGGGTTCGTCTCCAGCAGGTTGCAGGGCGCGACCGTAAAGTCGACATCAAGCCTTTCACCATTCAGGGATTACCGACGGCGATACAGCCAACGCAAATTCTGACGCAAGTGGTCGGCGATCGTCAGGCGCGCGTGCTCTCATTGCAAGAGCTGAAAGAGCGCGTAGAAGAGATGGAAGGCGTTCAGTTCAAGCAGTTTAACTCCATCACCGACTATCACTCGCTGATGTTTGATTTGGGTGTGGTGCCGCGTCGCCTGCGTTCGGCTTCCGATCGCAGTAAGTTCTATCGCCTGATCGAAGCTTCGCTGTACGGTGGTATTTCCAGCGCCATTACTCGCTCGCTGCGTGACTACCTGCTGCCGGAAAACAGCGGCGTGCGTAAAGCGTTTCAGGATATGGAAGCCGCGCTGCGTGAAAACCGCATGACGCTGGAGGCGATTCGCGTCACCCAGTCCGATCGCGACCTGTTTAAGCACCTGATCTCTGAAGCGACCTCCTATGTTGCCGCCGACTACATGCGGCACGCCAATGAGCGTCGTATTCATCTGGATGGCGCGTTAGAACTGCGTCGCGACCTGTTCTCCAGCCGTAAGCAGTTGTCGAGTGAGCAATATCGTCATGTAGAAATGGCGCGGGAGCTAGCAGAGCAGAGCGGTGCCGAAGGCGATCTGGAAACGGATTATCAGGCGGCCAGCGATCACCTGAATCTGGTGCAGACAGCGATGCGTCAGCAGGAAAAAATTGAGCGCTATAACGCCGACCTGGAAGAATTGAGCTATCGCCTCGAAGAACAGAACGAGGTGGTGGAAGAAGCGCGGGAGCAGCAGGCGGAAAACGAAGAACGCGCCGATGCTGCCGAACTGGAAGTGGATGAGCTGAAAAGCCAGCTTGCCGACTATCAGCAGGCGTTGGACGTGCAGCAGACGCGCGCCATTCAGTATCAGCAGGCGCAGCAGGCGCTGGAACGCGCCCGCTCGCTGTGTCAGTTGCCAGATTTAACGGCAGACAATGCGGATGAGTGGCTGGACAGCTATCAGGCGAAAGAGCAGGAAGCGACAGAAATCCTGCTGATGCTGGAGCAGAAACTGAGCGTGGCCGATGCGGCGCACGGCCAGTTTGAACAAGCCTATCAGCTGGTGACTAAGATTGCCGGTGCGGTGAATCGCAACGAAGCCTGGCAGGTTGCACGCGACCTGTTGCGCGATAGCTCTTCACAACGCTATCAGGCAGAACGGGTACAGCCGCTGCGGATGCGCCTGTCTGAGTTGGAACAGCGCCTGCGCGAACAGCAGGATGCCGAGCGGTTATTGCAGGATTTCAGTAAACGCAACGGCCAGGATTATCAACCGGAAGAGCTGGAATCACTCCAGCAAGAACTTGATGCCCGCATCGAAACGCTGTCATCACTGGTGGCAGAAGCGGGTGAGCGTCGCATGGCGCTGCGTCAGGAGCTGGAGCAGACTCAACAGCGTATTCAGAAGCTGACGGCACGTGCGCCAGTCTGGTTGGCTGCACAGGAAATGCTGACGCAGCTGAGTGAGCAGAGCGGCGAAACGTTTGAAGATAGCCGTCAGGTGACGGAATTCATGCAGCAGTTGCTGGAGCGCGAGCGTGAAACCACGGTTGAACGTGACGACATCGCGGCCCGCAAGCGGCAGATCGAAACGCAGATTGAGCGCCTGAGTCAGCCCGGCGGTTCGGAAGACCCGCGCCTGAACGCGCTGGCGGAACGCTTTGGCGGCGTGCTGCTGTCTGAGATTTATGATGACGTGACGTTGGATGATGCACCGTACTTCTCGGCGCTTTATGGTCCCTCCCGCCATGCCATCGTGGTGTCCGATCTTTCGCTGGTGCGCGATCAGCTTGCCGGTCTGGAAGATTGCCCGGAAGACCTGTATCTGATCGAGGGGGATCCGCAGTCGTTTGATGACAGCGTATTTGCCGTTGAAGAGCTAGAACGTGCTGTCGTGGTGAAAGTCGCCGAGCGCCAATGGCGTTATTCGCGCTTCCCAGAAGTGCCGCTGTTTGGTCGCGCCGCGCGGGAAATGCGTCTGGAAAGCTTGCGTGATGAGCGAGAAACGCTGGCGGAACAGTACGCGACGATGTCGTTTGACGTGCAAAAAACGCAGCGCCTGCACCAGTCTTTTAGCCGCTTTATCGGTACGCATCTGGCCGTCGTTTTTGATGAAGATCCCGAAGCGGAAATTCGTACGCTCAGTTCTCGTCGCGGCGAGCTGGATCGCGCGATGGCCAGCTTTGATGGCGAAAACCAGCAGCAGCGTCAGCAGTACGATCAGGCGAAAGAAGCCAGCGCACAGCTGAATAAACTGATTCCGCGCATTAGCCTGCTTTGCGATGAGACATTGCAGGATCGCGTGGAAGAGATTCGTGCGGAACTGGATGAAACCGAAGAGTCTGCGCGCTTCATTCAGCAGCACGGTGCAACGCTGGCTAAGTTGGAACCGTTGGTTTCTGTCCTGCAAAGCGACCCGCAGCAGCATGAGCAGTTGCAGGAAGATTATACGCAGGCGCAGAACGCACAGCGGCAGGCAAAACAGCAGGCGTTTGCACTGACTGAGGTTGTGCAGCGTCGCGCGCACTTCAGCTACGCCGATTCGGCTGGAATGCTGGGTGAAAACGCGGGTCTGAATGACAAACTGCGTCATCGTCTGGAACAGGCTGAAACGGAACGAACAAAAGCACGTGAGCAGCTACGCCAGCACCAGGCACAGCTGACGCAGTACAGCCAAGTTCAGGCATCGCTGAAAAGCTCTTACGATGCCAAGCAGGACATGCTGAAGGAACTGACGCAAGAGCTTCAGGATATCGGCGTACGTGCGGACGCTGATGCCGAAGCGCGCGCCCGTCAGCGTCGTGATGAGCTGCATGCCGCATTAAGCACCAACCGCTCACGCCGGAATCAGTTGGAAAAACAGATTACGTTCTGTGAAGCGGAAATGGACAGCTTGCAGAAGAAATTGCGCAAGCTGGAGCGTGATTATCACCAGATGCGTGAGCAGGTTGTGACGGCGAAAGCGGGTTGGTGTGCCGTCATGCGTTTGGTGAAAGACAACGGTGTCGAGCGTCGTCTGCACCGTCGTGAACTGGCGTACATGGAAGGCGATGAACTGCGTTCCATGTCGGATAAGGCGCTGGGTGCGCTGCGTTTGGCGGTTGCGGATAACGAACATCTGCGCGATGTGCTGCGGCTTTCCGAAGATCCGAAGCGGCCGGAACGCAAGATCCAGTTCTATATCGCCGTTTACCAGCATCTGCGCGAGCGTATCCGTCAGGATATTATCCGCACCGATGATCCGGTAGAAGCGATTGAGCAGATGGAGATCGAGCTTAACCGTCTGACTGAAGAGCTGACGGCGCGTGAACAGATGCTGGCCATCAGCTCACGCAGCGTGGCAAACATCATTCGTAAAACGATCCAGCGTGAGCAGAACCGCATTCGGATGCTGAACCAAGGGCTGCAAGCGGTCGCGTTTGGTCAGGTGAAGAGCGTTCGTCTCAACGTCAACGTGCGCGAAACGCATACCACGTTGCTCAACGTGTTGTCCGAACAGCAGGAGATGCATCAGGATCTGTTTAACAGCAACCGTCTGACCTTCTCGGAAGCGTTGGCAAAACTGTATCAGCGCCTGAATCCTGAGATTGATATGGGACAGCGCACGCCGCAAACTATCGGTGAAGAGCTGCTGGATTACCGAAACTACCTTGAAATGGAAGTTGAGGTTAACCGTGGCGCGGATGGCTGGCTGCGAGCGGAAAGTGGGGCGCTGTCGACCGGGGAAGCCATCGGTACCGGGATGTCGATTCTGGTTATGGTGGTGCAGAGCTGGGAAGAAGAGTCTAAGCGCCTGCGTGGCAAAGATATTATTCCATGTCGTCTGCTGTTCCTCGATGAGGCGGCGCGTCTGGATGCCAAGTCGATTGCGACGCTGTTCGAGCTTTGCGATCGTCTGGAAATGCAGCTGGTCATCGCGGCACCAGAAAATATCAGCCCCGAGAAGGGAACCACCTATAAGCTGGTGCGTAAAGTCTACCAGAACAACGAGCACGTCCATGTGGTCGGGCTGCGCGGTTTCGGAGCGGAAGCACCAGAGACAGAGACACAAGAGCAAGCCTCGTAGTGGGGAGCGGTAAATTTTATCGTTGTAAACCTTGCCGCTATTTTCCTCTATAATGATAAAGCCGCTTTTTTAAGCGGCTTTATTTTTTCGTAAAGCGTGGCGCAAAGGGAATGTTGAATGCGAATAGCTTCATCAAACGCGTAAGATAATAACCAGAAGAAGAAGCAAAAATATTTTTCTCTTTATATACTGACGATAAAACGATTGCAGGCCGTAGAAGGATTTGCGGTTTTATGTTGCAAGGTGGCGTACCGTAATAACGGGCGCGATATAAAAATGCTCATATTTCATTCTTTCTCGTTTTCTACACAAGAAAACCTAAAGAATGTGCTTACGCGAGTATGACCGTATACGAGCGAATTCGGTTTGTTATTTCCATATCCAACGTGGATTGTCGTGAAAGCATAGTGATTAATGAGTACAGGGGATAAATGGATGTTGTTGTTACATAAGCGAAAAATGGTCAGGCTGCTGTTACGCGTAGGTTGTATTTGGGTCGGAAGCCTGTCTCCTTCGTTTTCGGTGCTGGCAGCATCTCCGACGGTGGTATCCGGCTTATCGCAAAGCTCGGGCGTGGTGTCTGTAGAAAATAGCCGTGCAGGGCTTCTGGCAGCGCTGCCGCACGGTATGACGTTACATTATCTCTCTGATTTATCATCGCTTTATGCCCAACATCAGATGCAACCTATGTGGGCAGATAACCGTGCGGTTCAACAGTTTCAGCAACAGCTGGCCGAATTGGCGATAGCTGGCGTACAGCCGCAGTTCACTACGTGGGTAACCTGGCTGACCGACCCGCAATTGACCGGATTTGCGCGTGATATCGTGCTATCGGATGCGATGCTGGGCTATTTGCAGTTCGTCTCGGGCGTAGAACGCAGCGGTAACGACTGGCTGTACAGCAGCGTACCTTACCGTTTGCAATCGCCAGCGCTCAATATCGTTTCGCAATGGCAACAGGCCGTGAAATCCGGTACCAGCGCGGCTTATGTGGTTTCGCTGGCGCCACAGCATTCGCAATACGCCAAAATGCATGAAGCGCTGAAGACGATGCTGGCTGACAATCGCCCGTGGCCGAGTTTGAATCTGGCGGAGTCTCTGCGCCCAGAGCAGCAGAGTCGGGAACTGGCGGTGCTGCGTGAAATTCTGCAACGTACTGGCATGCTGTCTTCAACGGAGAGCATTACGCTATTTAACGAAAATACCGCAGCGACGACAGTATCGACAGGACAGGCTCCGCTGGTCGAGGGCGGTGCTATCGACGATCGTTATACTGGCGAACTGGTTGACGCGGTTAAACGCTTCCAGCACTGGCAAGGGCTGGACGATGATGGCGTTATTGGTAAGCGTACGCGCGATTGGCTCAATGTGTCCCCGCAAATGCGCGCAACCCTGCTGGCGCTGAATATCCAGCGTCTGCGCCTGTTACCGGACAATGTTCACACCGGTATCATGGTGAACATCCCCAATTATTCGCTGATCTATTATCAGGATGGCGCTGAACGCTTATCATCGCGCGTCATTGTGGGGCAGCCTAAACGCAAAACGCCATTGATGAGCAGCTCGCTGTATAACGTGGTGGTCAATCCGCCGTGGAATGTCCCTACGACGCTAACTCGGCAAGACATCATCCCTAAAGTGGTGCGCGATCCCGGTTATCTAGAGCGTCATGGCTACACGGTGTTGTCCGGCTGGAGCCAGGATGCTGAAGCGATCGATCCTTCCATGATCGATTGGCCGATGGTCTCAGCAGAGCGCTTCCCTTATCGACTGCGTCAGGCCCCAGGTGCGAATAACTCGCTAGGACGCTATAAATTTAATATGCCCAATTCAGAAGCGATTTATCTGCACGACACGCCTAATCACAATCTGTTCCAGCGTGATATCCGGGCGCTGAGCTCCGGCTGCGTGCGAGTTAATAAGGCATCGGAACTGGCTAGCATGCTATTGCAGGATGCGGGATGGAATAATAGTCGTATTTCTTCCACGCTGGATCAGGGAAATACCACCTTCGTGTCGATGAAACATCGGATTCCGGTCAACCTCTATTATCTGACCGCGTGGGTGGCTGAAGATGGTAGACCACAGTTCCGAACAGATATTTACAATTACGATGACACCGCTCGTGCCGGGACGAAAGTGCTGTCCAGAGCAGGGCTGTTGCTTCAGTAAGTATTGAAAACACGAGCATTAGCGGTATCGGTATTTGATCGTTTTGCGGGTGATCGATGCGATCTCCCGCAAACCTGTAAGCAAAGCGGGTTGACTCACTTTTCTCTGGCAGTTAAGGTTCAAGGCGGCACGTTTTGTGCCTCCTTTTATACCGTTCTTTAGCCAGGGTACTTGTTCTATGGATCACATTGACAATCATCGCCGTAAGTGGCTTGCACTGGGTGGTGCCGCGTTGGGTATCGCACTGCTTCCCGGTCAGGCATTTGCGACGTTATCTACACCCCGACCACGAATTTTGACGCTGAACAATCTGAATACCGGAGAGCGACTGAAAACGGAATTCTTTGATGGCAAACGGTATAACAAGTCAGAACTTTCCCGCCTGAATCACTTTTTCCGCGACTATCGCGCCAATAAAGTCAAAACGATTGATCCCCAACTCTTCGATCAGCTCTATCGCTTACAGGTGATGTTGGGCACCAACAAGCCCGTACAGCTGATTTCTGGTTATCGCGCGATAGATACGAATAATGAATTACGCGCGCATAGCAGAGGTGTGGCAAAGCAGAGCTACCACACGAAAGGGCAGGCGATGGATTTCCATATTGAAGGTGTTCAACTCGCTAACATTCGTAAAGCGGCGATGAAGATGCGTGCCGGCGGCGTCGGCTACTACCCCCGCAGCGATTTCGTTCACATCGATACCGGCCCAGTCCGCACCTGGTAATTCGCTACCGCAGCGTTAAATTTTTTTCTGATACGGTTCGCTAATGCAGAGCGAACCGCTCAGTTTATTCAACATGGAGTGATATGAAATATCAAATTGTCCCGGTAACGGCATTTAGCCAGAACTGCACGTTGTTATGGTGCGAAAAAACGAATGAAGCGGCGATTGTCGATCCCGGTGGCGATGCAGAAAAAATCAAACGTGCCGTCGCGGATGCAGGGATTTCAGTTAAACAGATTCTGTTAACGCACGGCCATCTGGATCATGTGGGTGCGGCTGCCGAGTTGGCCGAGCACTATCAGGTATCAATTATTGGCCCGCAGATTGAAGATGCGTTCTGGCTGGAAGGGCTACCGGCACAGAGCCGGATGTTTGGTCTGGAAGAATGCGCGCCGCTGACACCATCGCGCTGGCTACAGGAAGGCGATGAGGTCAGCGTGGGTGAGACGACGCTGGCGGTTTTCCACTGTCCAGGCCATACGCCGGGCCACATTGTTTTCTTTGATGCGGAATCGCGTCTGGCGCAGGTGGGCGATGTGATTTTCAACGGCGGTGTAGGGCGTACCGATTTCCCACAGGGGGATCATCAGGCGCTGATTGCGTCCATCAAGAATAAGCTGTTGCCGCTGGGCGATGATGTGACGTTTATTCCGGGGCACGGCCCGATGTCGACCTTAGGACATGAACGTAAAACGAATCCTTTCCTGCGTGAAGATGCCGCGATTTGGTAGTTTGCTGCCTCTTAGTAAGCCGTTGTTATAAATAAGAGAGCATAAATGAAAAAGCCGACACAGGGTGTCGGCTTTTTTGATCGCAGAACGATTAGAGTACGGCAACAATCGCTTCGCAGAGCGGAGCCATGTTTTCCGGCGTCATTCCTGCAACGTTGATACGGCCAGAATTTACTGCGTAAACGCCGAATTCGTCACGCAGACGCAGAACCTGCTCCTTGGTCAAACCGCTAAATGAGAACATCCCATTCTGGTCGATGATGAAGGAGAAATCCTGCTGCGCGCCTTTTTCCTGCAAGGTATTCACGAACAGCTGACGCATACGTTGAATGCGTTCACGCATCGCCGTCAATTCCTGCACCCAAATGGCCTTCAGTGCGTCGTTGCCCAAAATGGTCGCAACAACGGTCGCGCCGTGTGACGGCGGGTTAGAGTAGTTTGCACGAATAGCGGCTTTCACCTGGCTGAATGCTTTATCTGCCGTTGCGGCATCGGCTGCAACCAGCGTACAGGCCCCGACGCGCTCGTTGTACAAACCGAAGTTTTTAGAGTACGAGCTGCATACGATCAGCTCATCGTGCTTCGCAGCGAAGAGACGCAGGCCTTCCGCATCCTCTTCGAGCCCACGAGCAAAGCCCTGATAGGCGAAGTCAAACAGCGGCAGCCAGCCTTTTGCTACTGATAGTTCGGCCAGTTTAGCCCACTGCTCAGCGGTAGGATCGATACCGGTTGGGTTGTGGCAACAGCCGTGGAACAGCACCACGTCACCGGCTTGTGCGGCATTCAGGCTGTTCAGCAGGCCATCAAAATCCAGCGCGTGGTTCGCAGCATCGTAGTAGTCATACTGGCATACTTCCAGACCGACAGCAGAGAAGACGTTATTGTGATTTGGCCAGGTTGGATTGCTGATCCAAATGCGTTTTGCAGACGTCTGATTTGCAATGAAATCAGCGGCTACGCGCAACGCACCTGTTCCGCCTGGTGTTTGCGCCGTGCGGGCACGTTTGTCGGTAATGATGGCATTCTGCTTGCCAAACAACAGCTCCTGCGTGCACTGGCCGAATGCTGGCAGACCGTCAATGCCCAGATAATTTTTGGTGGTTTCATTTTCCAGCAGATAGTGTTCTGCTTTTTTTACGCTGGTCAGAACCGGAGTTTTACCGGTTTCATCTTTATAGACACCAATACCCAGATTGATTTTATTCGCGCGGTCATCGGCGCGGAAAAGATCGGTCAGCCCGAGAATAGGATCGGCCGGTGCGGCAGAGATATTTTCAAACATTGCCAGAATGTTCCATAACTGAGATGAAATAAGAATTCTCAGAGTACCGTCAGTAAAAGGCTTTGCCAACCGTTGATGTCAAAAAGAAAGGGAAATAACAGGGAGAAGGAGAGAGACGAAATAAAAGACTGGTTAGGCGAGAATAATTGGCGCAGCGTGGCGTAAAGCAGAAACAAAAAATGCCGGGGAGCGTTTTTCAACGTCGCGGGCGACGGCCCGTAAGGGGCTCTGTTCAGCACGCAATAAAAAAGACAGAGCCGAAGCCCTGTCTTTTCATGCAATACGAACGATTAACTCGTTACGTTATGCTGCGACAACTTAGAACTGGTAGATTACACCAACGTTTACAACATCGTTGTTTTCGATACCATAAGCGTTGTCTTTATCGATCAGGCTGATATCGTATTCAGTGTAAGCAGAGAAGTTTTTGTTGAATGCATAAGTTGCACCAATACTTGCGTATTTCACTGCGTAGTCATTGCGGCCAGTGTTGGTAGCGCTCGAGCTATCAACTTTGTCTTTACGAGAAACGTAGGCCAGAGTTGGAGTCAAACCGAAGTCGAAGTTATATTGAGCAACAACTTCAAAAATCTGGCTCTTATCAGCGATACCGTTGGCACCGTTGATTCTGTAGAAGTTGCTGGCTTCGCCATAAACTGCTGCCAAATAAACATTGTTCGCGTCATATTTCAGACCAGTAGACCATACGTCAGCTTTGGCACCGCCAACAGCACCAGTAGTTACGCCCTGCTGTGTTGCTGTACGGCCATAAGAACCGTAAGAAGCAACCACGCCTACACCGAAATCAGTGTCATAGGACAGAGAGGTTGACCATGCATCGCCATGGCGACGATCCAGTCTGTCAACTGATGTACCAGCGCTATTTTTCTCTTCGTCTTTAGCAACGTATTGCAGACCGAAACCCAGGTTATCAACTAAACCAAACAGGTTGGTGGTACGGTAAGTTGCTGCGTTACCGATACGACCAGTCAGGGTATCAGTGATGCTGCTGTCGCCGCCATTTTCTGGCAGAACGTCGGTATAAGCCAGACCGTCATAAGCAACGCCCAGGTTACGACCGTAATCGAAAGAACCGAAATCACCGAATTTCAGACCAGCAAAAGCGTAACGGGTTTTTTCTTTGCCCGCGCCACCGTTCAAATCTTCAGTTGAGTTAGCATCGAACTGGTATTCGAAGCGGCCAAAACCAACCAGTTGGTCAGCGATCTGAGTTTCACCTTTGAAGCCCAGACGAGCGGTAGTATTATCTGCGTTCTCTTCGCTTTGGTTATTGAACGTATAACCTGCGTGCACACGACCAGTCAGATTCAGCTTGTTGCCGTCTTTGTTATAAACTTCAGCGGCGTTTGCTGCGCCTGCGACTAACAGAGCTGGGATTACTACTGCAAGAATGTTGCGTTTCATCATTATTACCCTCATTGGTGTTATTTAGACACCTGCCACTGCCATAAATAATTCTTTACGGAACTATTCCTGAAAGTTTGGTGTCTTCCTGTGTCTGAACGCAGTTTTCCATTCACTCGCCAGTTAATCCACCCTAAAGATGCTACAAAGTTCGTAATCGAGTAACAAATGGAAATAATGTGTTTCTAAATGTAAAAGCTAGGGAACTTTGTGAGGCATAACAAAAATTAAAAAAAAAGAGCCGGGAAACCCGACTCTTCTTTTCTACATATTTGTTTTACTTATATTAAATTTTTATTTAGAAACTGGCGTTCCGTGGTGTGCGTGGGAAAGGAATGACATCGCGCACATTTTGTACACCGGTAACATAGGCAATCAATCGTTCAAAACCTAAACCGAAACCGGAATGTGGAATGGTGCCGTAACGACGTAAATCACGATACCACCAGTAGTCTTCTTTATTCAGTCCCATCTCTTCCAGACGGCTATCCAACTGCGCCAGACGCTCTTCACGCTGAGAACCACCGATGATTTCGCCGATTCCCGGTGCCAGAACATCCATTGCGGCAACGGTCTTACCGTCGTCATTCATACGCATATAGAAGGCTTTGATGTCTTTCGGGTAGTTTTTAACGACAACCGGTGCTTTGAAGTGTTGCTCTGCCAGATAACGCTCGTGCTCGGAGGAGAGATCAACACCCCAGTAAACCGGGTTCTCGAATTGCTGTCCACAATTCAGCAGGATCTCGACGGCATCGGTGTAATCCACCTGTGCGAAGTCGGAGCTGACGAATTTTTCCAGTCGGGTGATGGCTTCTTTATCGACGCGCTCAGCAAAGAATGCCATATCATCGGCACGCTCGTTCAGGACGGCCTGGAAAACATATTTCAGCAGGTTTTCGGCCAGACCCGCGACGTCATCCAACGTAGCGAAAGCGACTTCCGGTTCGATCATCCAAAACTCAGCCAGATGGCGGCTGGTGTTAGAGTTTTCTGCACGGAACGTTGGGCCAAAGGTATAGACGTTGGACAGTGCACAGGCGTAGGTTTCGCCATTCAGCTGGCCGGATACGGTCAGGAACGCTTCTTTACCGAAGAAGTCTTCGCTGAAATCTACTTTACCTTGTTCGGTACGCGGCAGGTTTTCCAGATCGAGGGTAGAAACGCGGAACATCTCACCCGCGCCTTCGGTGTCGGATGCGGTAATCAGCGGGGTAGATACCCAGAAGTAACCGTTCTCGTGGAAGAAGCGGTGAATTGCCTGCGCCAGTGTATGGCGAACGCGGGCAACAGCACCGATCAGATTCGTACGCGGACGCAAATGCGCCACTTCACGCAGATACTCAATGCTGTGACGCTTTGCCGCCATCGGGTAGGTATCAGGATCGTCAACCCAGCCGACAACATTGACGTTGGTGGCTTGCAGTTCGAAGCTCTGGCCTTCACCCGGAGACGCGACGACGTTACCGGTGATTTCAACGGAGCAGCCAGTAGTCAGGCGCAGTACGTCATCCTGATAATTGGAGAGATTATTATTAACGACAGCCTGTAATGGATTAAAGCAGGAGCCGTCATAAACGGCGATAAAGGAGATACCGGCTTTAGAATCTCTCCGGGTACGTACCCAGCCGCGCACGGTGACTTCGCTGTCAACGGCGACACGGCCTTGCAGTACATCGACTACAGGCACTACGCTCATAAAATTCTCTCTTTAATTAATCGTGTTGTAAGAAATATATCGTGGTTAAAACGCTAAATGGCCCAATCCGAGCCATTTGCTATGTTACTTGCGATGCAACAGGACACAAGCAGAAATCACCGGAATGGCGCGAAGTTTTCGCTCATGCTGGTGAATCTGCTGCAAAGTTGGTCAATACCCGTCATCCTTCAAGTTGCATATGCGTTGGCTGCGCTCAAATACTCGGCCCATCGTGGGCCTCGCCCTGAAGGGCCGCTGCAAGCAGCGTTCAAATCTGCTCCCGGCAGATTTGTCACTCGAATCACTTACCTGAGTAAGCTCATCGGGATGCCTTCTCTTGCCGCCTGCCTGAAACTCGAATTATTTAGGGTATTAGGGGATAAGAGGGACGTTTCAGCTGGCCTTTTTCACCCGGGGTAAGTCAAACGCTTTGCGCAGTTCACACACGAAGTTCTGATCCTGGCAGATGGTTTTCCCCGGACTATCGGAGAGCTTTGCCACCGGTTTGCCGTTGCATTCCACCAGCTTGATCACGATATTCAGCGGTTTCACGCTGGGGATATCACATGTAAGGCGCGTGCCGATACCAAACACCAGATTCACGCGCTGCCCGAAATGGCGGTACAGCGTCAGCGCTTTATCCAGATTCAGGTTATCGGAGAAGACCAGCGTTTTGCTCATCGGATCGATGTTCAGTCGCTGATAATGTGCAATGGCTTTTTCGCCCCAATCGACCGGATCGCCAGAATCGTGACGCAGCCCCTGATAGGCTTCGGCGAACGGTAAATCGAAATCGCGCAGGAAGGCATCCATAGTGATGCAGTCGGTCAACGCAATACCCAAATGTGTGGGATATTCCCGTAGCCACATTTGTAGCGCGGCGCGCTGGCTGTTTGCCAGCGTCGGACTAATCTGCTGATGTGCCTGAAACCACTCATGCGCCTGCGTACCGACAGGCGTGATATCCAAACGACGTGCCAGATCGTAATTGCTGGTGCCGATGAGATAAGGGAAATCGGCTCGCAGCGTCGTAACAATCGTCTGTTGGACATCACGAGAGAAACGCCGGCGCGTGCCGAAATCCATTAGCTTGAATTGGCTGAGATCCACATCTGCGCTGTTCTGGCGGAAGCTCTCCAGTGAGGCAGACAGTTGGGTGAGTGCCTGCTCGGCTGTGATGTCGGGCGAACGATCGCGATGCACGACTTCACTGATCACGGCCAACAAGGGAACTTCCCACAAAATCACTTCACGCCATGGCCCTGTGATGCGGATATCCAGCTTGCCAGCATGATTCTTGATCGAAACCTGCTGCGGATTAAAACGGAAGTCCCGCAGCCAGTGGAGATAATCCGGCTTAAAGAACGGCAGAGAAGAAAGATAGGTGAACTCATCGTCACTCAATGACAAGAAACGCATCAGATCGACCTGATGGGCTATCTCATCAGCGTAAACGCCTAATAACTCATCACCGCGACAGCGAAATTCAGCCGCAACGTCGACATCATAATAATGATGATACACCGCCTGTTGCATGTGCAGCTTGTAGGCATCGGTATCCAGCAATGAGTGCAGAATCGGGGAAGTGTGCAAAGTCATAATGCGTTACAGCATCCTTGTAAGATGCCTATCCACCATTGGGACAATCAGCAATGTTCAGTCAGTATACCTTGATTATCCGTTTATTACATTACGACAACATAGCGAGACGTGCGGGAGTGAACCGCGGTACGATGATTATCCTCATTATTTTGTCGTGGTAACATTAAGATAACAGGCTTAGACTTGATCTTTGATGCTTATGACGAGGTGGAAACTTTATATGAATCAACAGCCGCAAATAAAATATCGCCATGACTACCGTGCGCCGGATTACACCATTACTGATATTGCACTGGATTTCGATCTCCATGCCGAAAAAACTCACGTAAAAGCCGTTAGTCAGGTGGTGTTGCAGGGGGACGCTGGCGCGCCGTTGAAGTTGGATGGCGAAGGGCTGAAACTGATTAGCCTGAGCGTCGATGGTCAGCCGTGGACACATTACCAGCAGCAGGATGATGGCCTGACTCTGACGCAATTACCCGCACGTTTTACGCTCAGCATCGAAACGGAAATCAATCCCGCCGCCAATAGCGCGCTGGAAGGGCTATACCTCTCTGGCGATGCGCTCTGTACGCAGTGTGAGGCCGAAGGATTCCGCCACATTACTTATTATCTCGACCGACCGGATGTGCTGGCGAAATTCACGACGCGCATCATAGCGGATAAAGCTCGCTATCCTTATTTACTCTCTAACGGCAATCGTATTGCGCAAGGAGAGCTGGAAGGCGGCCGCCACTGGATTGAGTGGCAGGATCCCTTCCCGAAACCCGCTTATCTGTTCGCGCTGGTTGCTGGCGATTTTGATGTCCTTGAGGATCGCTTTACGACACGTTCTGGTCGCGATGTGGCGCTGGAGCTGTATGTTGACCGTGGCAACCTCGATCGTGCCGGTTGGGCGATGACCTCGCTGAAGAATTCGATGAAGTGGGATGAAGAGCGTTTCGGTCTGGAATACGATCTCGACATCTATATGATCGTCGCTGTTGATTTCTTCAACATGGGGGCGATGGAAAACAAGGGGCTGAACGTATTCAACTCTAAATACGTGCTGGCCAAGGCGGAAACCGCGACGGATAAAGACTATCTGAATATTGAAGCGGTGATCGGTCATGAATATTTCCACAACTGGACAGGTAACCGCGTCACCTGCCGCGACTGGTTCCAGCTTAGCCTGAAAGAAGGGCTGACGGTGTTCCGCGATCAGGAGTTCAGCTCCGATCTGGGTTCGCGCCCGGTGAACCGTATTGATAACGTGCGTGTGATGCGCGGGGCGCAGTTTGCTGAAGATGCCAGCCCGATGTCGCATCCGATTCGTCCCGATCAGGTGATCGAGATGAATAACTTCTACACGCTGACGGTCTATGAAAAGGGATCGGAAGTGATCCGCATGATGCACACCTTATTAGGTGAGGAAGGCT
This sequence comes from Pectobacterium jejuense, assembly GCF_026800125.1. NCBI lineage: Bacteria > Pseudomonadati > Pseudomonadota > Gammaproteobacteria > Enterobacterales > Pectobacteriaceae > Pectobacterium > Pectobacterium jejuense. Next base: position 481,363 of record NZ_JAPQKX010000001.1, read on the forward strand.
TCCAGGCCGGTATTCGTCTGTATTTTGAGCGTCATGACGGCAGCGCAGCGACCTGTGATGACTTTGTGCTGGCGATGGAAGATGCCTCTGGTGTCGATCTCACGCAGTTCCGCCGCTGGTACAGCCAATCGGGCACGCCGGTGCTGACTGTGCGTGATGATTACGATCCGCAGACGCAACAATATCTGCTGAGCGTGAGCCAGATGACCCCAGTCGGTGCCGACAAACAGCCGAAGCTGCCGCTGCACATTCCGTTAGATATCGAACTGTACGATCCGCAAGGGCAGGTCATTCCGCTACAGAAAGATGGTCAACTGTTGGCGTCGGTGCTTAATGTGACCGAATCCGAACAGACGTTCATTTTCGATCAGGTGCCTTGCCGCCCGATTCCTTCTTTATTACGTGAGTTCTCTGCGCCGGTAAAACTGAATTATGCCTGGAGCGATGAACAGCTGACATTCCTGATGCGCCACGCCAGCAATGCGTTCTCGCGTTGGGATGCAGCACAGAGCCTGCTGGCTAACTATATCCGTCTGAACGTTTCCCGCTATCAGCAGAAACAGCCACTTTCCGTGCCGATGCATGTTGTGGATGCTTTCCGTGGCGTGTTGCTGGATGAAAAACTGGATCCGATGCTGGCTTCTCAGATTCTGACATTGCCGAGCGAAAACGAGATTGCCGAGCTGTTTGACATCATCGATCCGACGGCGATCGCTGCGGTGCGCGAAAGCATGACGCGTACGATGGCGAAAGAGATGGCGGACGAGTGGCTGGCGGTATACCACGCGAATCACGCGCCGCAATATCGCATCGAACACGCAGATATGGGCAAACGCGCACTGCGCAACGTCTGCCTGCACTATCTGGCATTCAACGATGCCGATCAGGCGGATAAACTGGTGCAAGCGCAGTTCCGTCAGGCGGATAACATGACAGATTCGCTGGCGGCGCTGTCGGCGGCGGTTGAGGCTCAGCTGCCGGTGCGTGATGAACTGTTGACGCAGTTTGATAACCGCTGGCATCAGGATGGTTTGGTCATGGATAAGTGGTTTGTACTGCAAGCGACCAGCCCGGCAGCCGATGTGCTGACCCGCGTGCGTGAGCTGCTGCAACACCGTTCATTCAGCCTGAACAACCCTAACCGTCTGCGCTCGTTGGTGGGGGCGTTTGCAGCCTCGAACCCGTCGGCGTTCCATGCTGAAGACGGCAGTGGCTATCGCTTCCTGACGGAGATCCTGAGCGACTTGAACACCCGCAATCCGCAGGTCGCGGCGCGAGTGATCGAACCGTTGATCCGTCTGAAACGCTATGATGCTAAACGTCAGGCGCAAATGCGTCAGGCGCTGGAGCAACTGAAGACGTTGGAAAATCTGTCTGGCGATCTGTTCGAGAAGATCAGCAAGGCATTGCAAGACTAATCCTGCCACGCGATTAGCACAGCCACACGCGGTATCCTGCCGCGTGTGGCGATAATTCCCGCATCACGATTCCCCGTTTCCGCAAACGTTTTACTTTCCGCAAAGATGGAATTACCATCACCGACCGTGAATTCACAATCTTAGATTGTGACGATTATTTTTGCGGAATGATAACGGTGGTAGGGGATAGAAGAGTAAAGCGTCCGCGCCAGGGATGGCGCGGCTCGAGCTTACAGGGATGTACTTGCAGCGTCTTTACGATCTATCCCTTACCACAGCGTGACGTACGTTATTATCAAGCGCTAATCCACTATTGCTTACTTCCAGCGTAGGCAAGATACCTTTGCGATAGGGATCTCAGGAGACAATATGTTCTATCCCGTTATCAAAAAAGCCCTGTTTCAGCTCGATCCAGAGCGAGCACATGAGCTGACCTTCCAACAATTACGCCGTATTACCAACACGCCTTTTGAATTTCTCGTCCGCCAATCCGTTCCTACTAAGCCCGTTACCTGCATGGGATTATCTTTTAAAAACCCACTCGGTCTGGCGGCGGGATTAGATAAAGACGGCGAATGTATTGATGCGTTAGGCGCAATGGGATTTGGTTTTATTGAAGTGGGGACGGTAACGCCGCGTCCACAATCCGGTAATGACAAACCGAGATTATTCCGCGTAGTGGAAGCGGAAGGATTAATCAACCGGATGGGTTTCAATAATAAAGGCGTGGATTATCTGGTCGAAAATGTAAAGAAAACACGTTTTGGCGGTGTATTAGGGATCAACATCGGTAAGAATAAAGATACGCCGGTTGAGCAAGGTAAAGACGATTATTTGATCTGCATGGATAAGGTTTACCCTCACGCAGGTTATATCGCGATCAACATTTCGTCACCCAATACGCCGGGGTTACGCAGCTTGCAATATGGTGAAGCGCTGGACGATCTTTTGCTGGCGATAAAGAACAAGCAGACAGAATTAAAAGATAAGCATCAGAAATATGTTCCCGTGGCGGTAAAGATCGCTCCGGATCTTTCTGAAGAAGAATTGATCCAAATTGCCGACAGTCTGGTTCGTCATAACATCGACGGCGTGATTGCCACCAATACGACGCTCGACAGAAAACTGATTCAGGGATTAAACCATTGCGGGCAGACAGGGGGATTAAGTGGACGTCCGTTGCAGACAAGCAGCACGGAAATTATCCGCCGTTTGTCACAGGAATTAGCGGGACGTTTACCGATTATTGGCGTTGGCGGAATTGATTCTTTGGTCGCCGCACGCGAAAAAATGGCGGCTGGCGCATCGCTGGTACAGATATATTCAGGCTTTATTTTCCACGGTCCGCGCCTGATTAAAGATATCGTTACACATATTTAATCCGAAATGCCTTTCATTTTTAGCTGGGGGTTTATTTATCCCCCTGGCTAGTCTATATTTTATCCGTTTGCGTAAATAATCTATCAACGGATGACTGATCTTCTTACCGCAATGTTTGTGACGATGAACGATTATTGTGATGTGAGAAAACACAATCGGCCATTTCTGATATTTCTACTATGAAGGCGAAGGGTAAATAATATGAAGTTAAAACCTGACGATAACTGGCGCTGGTATTTTGATACCGAACACGACCGCCTGATGTTGGATTTGGCTAACGGCATGTTATTCCGTTCTCGTTTTCCGTCTAAAATGCTAACGCCGGATGCATTCAATGAATGTGCATTCTGTGTCGACGATGCCGCGTTATTTTTTACCTATAACGACAAATGTCAGAAAGCGGCACTGCATCGTGATCTCCAGGGCGAATTAGTGCTGAATGCGCTGGTTGCAAGTCGGTTCCTAAAACCGCTGATGCCAAAAAGCTGGCACTTCATCCAACAGCCGGATGCCGTAACGTATTCGCCGCAGGCGGGTGATGTTGTACAAGTACAGCTCACTGAAACCCATGAAACGGCCTGTTTTCTGGTAGCAGAAGCAGGGGATAAAGCCTGCCTCTGTTTGCTGGCGCAAGAACAGCTGTCATTAAGTGGAAAAACCATGGGGCTGGGTGACGCCATAAAAATCATGCACGACAGACTCATGCCTGCCGTCGTTCAGAATAGGGCTGAGTGGGAAACCACGTTGGGCGAGGGCACGTCGGCGTTTGAGTACGCTAAGGTCGTCTAAACCACCTCGGCGTACTTCAAACTGCATGTACGCTATTTTTTGGCTATTGCAGATGAACGTCACTCTGAGGAATACAGCTACAGGTAAGAATTTCGCCGTTTCCTTTAATCGCACTTTGCTTCAGTGCGGAAACCTCTCCGCTGACTAACGTCAATTTACAGCAACCGCACAATCCTGCCCGACAAGAATAGGGAATTCGAATCCCTTGTTGCTCCAACTGCTCCAGTAAAATCTGCTGATTGTTCCCTTGTAACGCTTTTCCCTGATAGTGGATGGTGACGACTTGTTCGCTTTTTTCGGGAACCACAAGACTTTCGACCACCTGACCAGAACCATAAGGACGCGGCGCTTTGGTTGCTAACACTTCCAATGTGTCGCCCACGCGAATGATGCCCGTATTTCTGGCGACCAGATTTTGTCCAAAATCGACGTCGCCGTTCTCGGCAGTACGGAAAGATTGCAGCGTGGCCAGCGGTTCTCCTGACGGGTGCTTACGGCCCCGTTCGATGCTGACCGTGGTGAAAATGCAGCGGCTACAGGGTTTGACGACGTCAAAAATAACCTCGCCAATCCGAATGGTCTTCCAACTGTCTTCGGCAAAGGCTTCCGCGCCTGTTACGACCAAATTGGGGCGAAATTGTTCGATTTTAATGCCGGCGGAACAGCGCTGGCGCAGCGCCTGAAATGAGGCATCATTAATTAACAGAAACGGATAGCCATCGGCAAATGCCAGAGGAACATCAGGATAATGCTTAACTCGCCGCGATGGTTCATTGCCTACCCAGCGAAGCTGTACGGCACGCTGAAAATAGTGGCTTAACCAGAGGTTGATGGCTTCAGGGGCGACGAGCGCCGTAAAGTGCGTTCCCCAGACTTCTGTCGGCTGAGGTGCCTCGGTGAAGTCGGCAAAACGTATCGTGGCCGTTTGACCATCTGGCGCGGCAATAAACAGTCCATCGGGTAACAAGGCGGGGGTAAATAACACCATCTGCGGATACTGGCGAGCAGTAATAAATGTGCCATCCGATTCGGTAATCATGAAGGCACGATCGTTCGCCAAACCGCTAACAGACGCCATCGCGTGGGACAGCTGTAACCCCCGCATCGATTTTACCGGATGAATATAAAGCCGCGTTACGCCAATCACTGACCTGTTCCTTGCCAAACTAAAACGGCAACTTTATGACAAGCGTCTCGGATTAGCTATAATGCGCCTCAATTTCTTTTATGAATCTATTTTTTGGTGATAGTGACGACATGAATGCTTTGTTTGCCAGTACGGCGCGGGGATTGGAAGAGTTATTAAAAAGCGAACTCGAATCATTGGGTGCGCAGTCCTGTGCGGTTGTGCAGGGCGGTGTCCATTTTGAGGGTGACAATCGCCTGCTGTACCAGAGCCTGCTGTGGAGCCGTCTGGCATCGCGCATTCTGCTGCCGCTGAATGAATTCAAGGTACACAGCGATCTGGACTTATATCTGGGCGTGCAGGCGATTGACTGGTCAACGATCTTCAGCATCGATAAAACCTTTGCCGTGCATTTTACCGGTACCAATGAAGATATCCGCAACAGCCAGTACGGCGCATTAAAAGTTAAAGATGCGATTGTGGATAGCTTCACACGCAAAACCGGGCAGCGTCCAGACGTAGCGAAACAGCAGCCGGATATTCGCGTTAATGTCTTTTTACAGCGTGATATGGCCAGTGTGTCGCTGGATTTAAGCGGCGACGGCTTACATCAGCGTGGTTACCGCGATCTGGCTGGGCTGGCACCGCTAAAAGAGAATCTGGCGGCGGCGATTGTTTTACGCTCCGGCTGGCAGAACGGCACGCCGCTGGTCGATCCAATGTGTGGTTCCGGTACGTTGCTGATCGAAGCGGCGATGATCGCATCCGATCGCGCGCCCGGTTTACATCGTACGCACTGGGGATTTAACGCCTGGTTAAAACACGATGCCGAACTGTGGCGAGAAGTGACGTCGGAAGCGCAGCAGCGCGCCCGTCAGGGGTTGCAGGCAACGACATCCCGCTTTTTCGGATCGGATAACGATCGTCGAGTGATCGAGATCGCCAAAGCTAATGCGCGTCGTGCAGGCGTGGCCGAACTGATTTCTTTCGACGTGAGGGATGCCGCACAGCTAAAAAATCCACTGCCGGAAGGTCCGAAAGGCACGGTTGTCAGCAACCCGCCTTACGGTGAGCGTCTGGAAAGTGAACCTGCGCTGATCGCCCTGCATAATATGTTGGGTCGTAAGATGAAAAGCGACTTTGGTGGCTGGCAGCTCTCGCTGTTCAGTGCATCGCCAGAGCTGCTGAGCTGTCTGCAACTGCGTGCTGAGCGCCAATTCAAAGCGAAAAACGGCCCGCTGGACTGCGTACAGAAGAACTACCAACTGGCGGAAACGCAGGGTGAATCTGCGGGACAAATCGCGGAAGACTTTGCCAACCGTCTGCGTAAAAACCTGCGCAAGCTGGAGAAGTGGGCGAAGCAGCAGGGGATTGAGTGCTATCGTATTTATGATGCCGATCTGCCTGAATATAATGTGGCGGTTGACCGCTACGGCAGTTGGGTCGTCGTACAAGAGTATGCGCCACCGAAAACCATTGATGCGCAAAAAGCCCGTCAGCGCCTGTTTGATGTGATCAACGCGACGCTGAGCGTGCTGGAATTACCGTCGAACCGTTTGGTGCTGAAAACGCGCGAACGTCAGAAAGGGAAAAATCAGTACGAGAAACTGGCGCAGAAAGGCGACTTCCTGCTGATGGAAGAGTTTGGTGCCAAGCTGTGGGTCAACCTGACCGACTACCTCGATACTGGCCTATTCCTCGACCACCGTATTGCCCGCAAAATGCTGGGTGAGATGAGCCGTGGCAAAGATTTTCTCAACCTGTTTGCCTACACCGGCACGGCGAGTGTGCACGCGGGATTGGGCGGTGCACGCTCAACGACCACCGTTGATATGTCACGCACCTATCTGGAATGGGCAGAAAAAAACCTGCGGGTGAATGGCCTGACCGGGCGTCAGCATCGCCTGATTCAGGCGGATTGCCTGTCATGGTTACATAACTGCAATGAACAGTTTGATGTGATCTTCATTGACCCGCCGACCTTCTCCAACTCAAAACGTATGGAAGAGTCGTTTGATGTCCAGCGCGATCATTTGGCGCTGATGAAAGGTCTCAAACGCTTGTTGCGCCGTGGCGGCACCATCATGTTCTCGAATAATAAACGCGGCTTCCAGATGGATACCGCTGGCCTGACCGCGCTGGGGCTGAACGCCAAAGAAATTACCGCGCAGACCCAATCGCAGGATTTTGCCCGCAATCGTCAAATTCATAACTGCTGGCTGCTAACGCATGCCGGTGAGGAAAAGTAACCGATGTCTTTAATCAGTGTTTCAGGTGCGTGGCTGTCGTTCAGCGATGCGCCGCTGTTGGATAACACCGAACTCCATATCGAAGAGAATGAACGCGTTTGTCTGGTTGGCCGCAACGGTGCCGGAAAATCGACCCTGCTGAAAATTCTGGCCAAAGAGGTCCCGCTGGATGATGGCCGTATCACCTATGAACAGGATCTGATTGTCGCGCGCCTGCAACAGGATCCCCCGCGGGATGTTGCCGGTAGCGTCTTTGATTTTGTCGCTGAAGGGGTCGCCGCACAGGCGGATCACCTGAAAAACTATCACGCTATGCTGCGTCTGGTAGAAAGCGACCCGAGCGAAAAGAACCTGAATCAACTGGCTAAGTTGCAGGACGTTCTGGAGCATCAGGGTCTGTGGCAGTTGGAAAGCCGCATTCACGAAGTGCTGGAACAGCTTGGTCTGTCCGCCGATGCTCCGCTGGCTTCACTTTCCGGTGGCTGGCTGCGTAAAGCCGCACTCGGCAGAGCGCTGGTGAGTTCGCCGCGTGTGCTGCTGCTGGATGAACCGACTAACCACCTGGATATTGAAACGATTGACTGGCTGGAAACCTTCCTGAAAACGTTCCAGGGCAGCATTATCTTTATCTCCCATGACCGTTCGTTTATTCGCAATATGGCGACCCGCATTGTCGATCTTGACCGCGGCAAGCTGGTTTCCTGGCCGGGCAACTACGATAAATATCTGGAAGGGAAAGAAGAAGCGCTGCGGGTGGAAGATCTGCAAAATGCGGAGTTCGATCGCAAATTGGCGCAGGAAGAAGTGTGGATCCGTCAGGGCATCAAAGCTCGTCGTACCCGTAACGAAGGCCGTGTACGAGCGCTGAAAGCCATGCGTCAGGAACGTGCGCAGCGCCGTGAAGTGATGGGCTCGGCGAAAATGCAGGTTGAAGAAGCTGCCCGCTCCGGCAAGATTGTGTTTGAGCTGGAAGACGTGAACTATCATGTTGACCAGGGTTCTCTGGGTGAAAAGAAAGTGCTGACGCGCAATTTCTCCGCTCAGGTACAGCGCGGCGACAAGATTGCGCTGGTGGGGCCGAATGGCTGCGGTAAAACCACTCTGCTAAAATTGATGCTGGGTGGATTGGAACCGGTCAGCGGTCGTGTGCACTGTGGCACGAAGTTGGAAGTTGCCTATTTCGATCAGCACCGCGCTGAACTCGATCCAGAACGTACGGTGATGGACAACCTGGCGGAAGGCAAACAGGAAGTGATGGTCAACGGCCGCTCGCGCCATGTGTTGGGCTATCTGCAAGACTTCCTGTTCCATCCTAAACGCGCCATGACGCCAGTCAAAGCGCTGTCGGGTGGGGAGCGTAACCGTCTGCTGTTGGCGCGCTTGTTCCTCAAACCTAGCAACCTGTTGATTCTCGATGAACCGACCAACGATCTGGACGTGGAAACGCTGGAATTGCTGGAAGAGTTAATCGAAAGCTATCAGGGTACGGTTCTGCTGGTCAGCCACGACCGTCAGTTCGTCGATAATTCGGTGACCGAATGCTGGATCTTTGAAGGTGACGGCAAAATTTCTCGCTTCGTCGGTGGGTATTACGATGCACAACAGCAGCGAGCCACAGCCACGCCACTGCGCACGACGGCTGCGCCGGCAGTAACCACGACAGCGACAGCAGCGAGCACCGCACCGTCCGCTAAACGAAGCGCGGGGAAATTAAGTTATAACCAGCAGCGCGAATTAGATCAGTTGCCGCAGCGTCTTGAGCAACTGGAGCAGGACATTGCGTCGCTGCAAGCGCAGATGAGTGACGCGGGTTTCTTTAACCGCCCACGCGAAGAGACGCAGCAGGTCTTAAGTGCGCTAGCGGAAGCGGAAAGCGCGCTGGAAACCTGTTTCGAACGTTGGGAAGAGCTGGAAGCACAGAAAAACGGCTAATCCACGTTGCTGTGTAGCACCATCAATACGGGCGTAACGTCTCGTATTGATGGTTTTTTGGTTATAAGCTGACGAATTTTGAAGGAGAGAATGCGTGTGTTCCCATCACGATCGGCATGACCCTGATCTTCAACACAAGCACGATCTTCAACATGACCCTGCGCATGGGCATAGCCCTGAACAGGGTTCTGAACACGAACATCATCACCATGATGACTATATGCTGTGCCCGCAGTGCGACCTGCTGGTGGAATTACCTGAGCTGTTACACGGCCAGAAAGCGACTTGTCCACGCTGTAAAACTGCGCTAACCAGCCACCAGACGGAACCGCGTAAACGACCGGTTGGCTATGCGGTGAGCGCGTTATTCATGCTATTACTGGCAAATCTCTTCCCCTTCGTTTCTATGCGTGTAGCGGGAATCACCAGCGAAATTACCCTGATACAAATACCTAAAGTGATGGTGGTGGAAAACTACGCCAGCGTCGCGACGCTGTTTATGCTTTTTGTCCAACTGGTCCCGGCTTTCAGTATGGCGACCCTCATTCTGCTTTGCCTGCATGCCTCGCTGCCGCTGGCGTTGAAAAAAAACCTGGGCAAAATGCTGTTCCACCTCAAAAGCTGGGGGATGGCAGAGATTTTCTTGGCTGGCGTGCTAGTCAGCTTTGTCAAACTAATGGCCTATGGTGACATCGGCATCGGCACCAGCTTTATGCCTTTTGTCCTGTTCTGTCTGCTACAGCTGCTGGCCTTCCAAAGCCTTGACCGCCGCTGGTTGTGGAATGACATCGTGCCGCCGCCCGCGCTGCCTGCGCCACCGGTTCTGGGACAAAGCGGGCTATCGCAAGGGCTGCGCTCGTGTTCATGCTGCACCGCCATTCTGCCTGCGAGTCAGTTAGTATGCCCGCGCTGCCACTCACGCGGACATGCTCGCAAGAAGCACAGCCTGCAATGGACGTTGGCCCTGCTGATCACCTCTATCATGCTGTATATCCCCTCGAATTTGATGCCGATTATGGTGACCGAAGCCTTCGGCGATCGCATGGGATCGACGATTATGTCGGGCGTCGTCTTGCTGTGGGGAATGGGATCTTACCCTGTCGCGCTGGTGATTTTTGTCGCCAGCGTCATGGTGCCATCGCTAAAAATGCTGGCGCTAGGCTGGCTTTGCTGGCATGCCAATGGCAAAACCAAAAAAAAGGAAGACAGCGAGCGTATGCATGTCATCTATGAGATGGTGGAGTTTGTTGGACGCTGGTCGATGATTGATGTGTTCGTTATTGCCGTCTTGTCGGCGATGGTGCGCATCGGTCGCCTGATGAGTATTTATCCCGCCGTTGGGGCGGTATTGTTCGCGGCCGTGGTGATTCTGACCATGTTTGCCGCGATGATGTTTGATCCCCGTTTGTTGTGGGATCGTCGCGATGATGTTCTTCATAAGGAGCCTGCCGTTGGCGAAAGATAACCATGCCATTGCGGATGTAGAAACGATTAAACGCTGGTCTCCGGTCTGGATTGTGCCGATTGTCACGGTACTGATCGGTGCCTGGATACTGTTTTACCATTTCAGCCATCAAGGGCCGCAAATTACGCTGATTACCAGCAACGCAGAAGGCATTGAAGCGGGAAAAACGGCCATCAAAAGCCGTAGCGTAGACGTCGGGGTGGTAGAGAGCGTCGTACTGAGTGACGACCTCCATCAAGTGGAGATCAAAGCACGTCTGCATGATGGTATGGATAAACTGCTCAAGCAGGATTCCGCTTTCTGGGTGGTGAAGCCGCAAATTGGTCGCGAAGGCGTTTCCGGTCTGGGGACGCTGTTATCCGGCGCTTACATTGAGCTACAGCCCGGAGCCAGTAAAGAGGGTAAAAGCGAGTTTACTCTGCAGGATGCACCGCCGCTGGCCTCACCGGATGCGAAAGGCATCAGAGTGATATTGGACAGTGAGCAATCCGGGCAGCTGAATGCGGGCGATCCGGTCCTGTTCCGCGGCTATCGGGTGGGGTCGGTGGAAACCAGCGAGTTCGATCCGAAAGCACGCAAGATGCGCTATCAGCTGTTTATCTCTGCGCCGTATGACGGCTTGGTCACGACCAACGTCCGTTTCTGGAAAGACAGCGGCGTAGCGTTCGATATGTCGGCGCAGGGCATGCGTGTCGAAATGGGCTCGCTGACTACGCTATTCAGCGGTGGCGTCAGCTTTGATGTCCCTGCCGGGTGGGAGCTGGGCGATGCGGCCAAGACAATGGCACAGTACCGACTGTTTGATAGCCAGCGCAGCATTCAGGACTCGCTATACACCGAATATAAAGAGTATCTGCTGTTCTTCAGCGAATCGATCCGTGGTCTACAGGCGGGTGCGCCGGTTGAATTCCGCGGCATTCGACTGGGAACGGTTGCCGAAGCGCCGTTTTTCCCGCGCAATATGAAGCAGGAACTGGATGATGACTATCGCATTCCGGTGCTGATCCGTATTGAACCCGATCGATTCGAGAAGAAGATTGGCGGCTCGTTCGATTTTGAACAGCATCTGAAGCAAGCTCAGTCGCTGGGGCTGCGCGCATCGATGAAGTCGGCGAACCTTCTGACGGGTGCGCTCTATATCGATCTCGATTTTTATCCAAAAGAGAAAGTGGATAAACAGCTGTTCGTTCTGGACGGCTACCCGGTTCTGCCCACCATTGACGGTGGCCTGTCACAGATTCAGCAGAAGCTGATGGCCGTACTGGATAAGGTGAATAGCCTGCCGCTGAACCCGATGGTCAATGAAGCAACGAAGACGCTGACGGAAAGTCAGGCAACGCTGCGTGAAATGCAAAAAACGATGGCCGCGCTGAACAAGCTGACATCCAGCAAAGCGATGCAGGATTTGCCGGAAGATATGCAAAAAACGTTGCTTGAATTGAATCGCAGTATGAAAGGCTTCCAGCCCGGCTCACCGGCGTATAACAAGATGGTGGCGGATATGCAGCGGTTGGATCAGGTGCTGCGAGAGCTACAGCCTGTGCTGCGTACCCTAAACGAGAAAAGTAATGCATTGGTCTTTGAGGCCTCGGGTAGTCAGGATCCTCAGCCGAAGAGGGCAAAATAATGATGAAAGCATGGACACTGGTTCTGGCTTTGGTATTGAGCGCGTGCAGCAGTAGCAATACGCAGAAAACGTACTATCAACTGCCGACAATCGCGGAGACCAATACGACGCAAACTGCGGTGACTCAGGGGCATCCGCTATGGGTGGAACATGTCAGCGTGGCGGATTACCTCGTTAATGCAGGCTTGGTGTATCAGACTAACGATGTGCAGTATGTCATTGCCAGTAACAACCTGTGGGCCAGCCCGTTGGATCAGCAATTGCAGCAGGCGCTGGTGACGAACCTGGGAAATAAACTGCCCGGTTGGATCGTGACTACACAGCCGCAGGGAAGCGAGCAGGCTGTGCTGAATGTGGCGGTTACAGGCTTTCACGGCCGTTATGATGGCAATGTCATCGTCAGTGGTGAATGGATGCTGACCTATCAGGGAAAAGTGGTTAAACGCCCCTTTAGCGTAGTGCTGCCACAAAAAGAAGATGGCTACGACGCGTTGGTAAGAACGCTGGCGCAAGGCTGGCAGCAGGTTTCCCAGTCGATTGCCCAGCAGGCGGGTACGCTGAAATAACGATGACAGGGACTCGGTATTATCCGGTCACGGTTTGACACAAACAGCGTGCTAAGAAATCAGGCCTCTAAAGATGTAATGCTGTGATTGCATTACGTTTTTAGAGGTTTTTTATTGTTTTCAATCAGTTAGGGTTTTGCGTTTTGTAGTGGGGAAAATTCCTATTTTGGATCACAAATATGACACTGGCGTGAATTTTGCGCCTTGACCTTTGGCGACAGAATCGGTATTGATAGTCTGTGATTGCTTACAAAGTAATCATTGTTTTCTTTCCACCAGATAAATAATGAGGGAAATAAGGCATGAAGAGACAGAAACGCGATCGCCTGGAACGGGCTCATTCACGTGGTTATCAAGCAGGTATTGTCGGTAGACCAAAGGAATTTTGTCCTTATCAATCAATTAATGCCCGGTCTTACTGGTTGGGAGGCTGGCGAAAAGCCATGGAGGACAGGGCTGTTACCGCTTAGCGCGCCTTGTCGTTAGAGGGAACGCCTCCGCTTTTGCGGAGGCTTTTGTTTTTAGGGGCTAAGCGCCCTGATTCTGCTTCTCGGTTCAATCGATACCGAGTTCACCGTCGACAGACACGTTCAACACGCACGATCAATACGTACAATCAATAAACACGTTCAACAGATATATCGGGCTTTGAGTCATGATCCGAGGCTTTGCTATTCCTGTAACGTTATTTACCTATTAATTTCGATTTCGATCATTTTTCCTCTATTTTTTATCGTTATTGCTCGATATTGACTTTAAATTGAGCGATTAGGGTAATTTTTCATTATTTTTTGTTAAAAAATCCATCATTACTACCTGGATGGTATGGCTCAAGGCGGCAATGTAGTGTAGTTTTTTGCTCGGAATTTTCTGAAAAGTGGTTAGAGAGAAGAATATCGTGAAATTACGAACCAGAATTGCACTGCTATGCGGTACGACCTTGTTAGGGATGTTAATTTTATCTGCGGTGGCGCTGAATACGCTCTATAACACGATGATGAGCGAACGCACTGGCCAGCTTTCTACGCTGGTTCAACTGGCCCACGCGGCAGCACAAAAGGCATATGACCTTGAGAAAAGCGGTCAGCTGTCACGTGAGGATGCAGAGAAAGAGGCCAAACGGGCAATTAGCAGTTTCCATCAGGACGATCGCTATTTCTTCGTACGCGGCTATACGAATGATGTGAACTACGTTCACCCTAACCCTAAACGCATTGGCATTATCGACGCCAATGGCGGTAAAGAAGCGGGAGAGCGCTACCGTGCGTCGCTTCAAGGCAATACGATTGGCACGGTGATCGCGGAAGGGACGCGTCCAGGACAGCAGAATAAAGTTGAGAAGCTTTACGCCGTCATTAAATTTGAGCCTTGGGATTGGACGATTGGCTACGGTGACTATATTGACGATATCCAACAAACGTTCTGGCGCAATGCGCTGATCCTGCTGTCTTTAGGGCTGGTTCTGCTGTTAATCATTTCCGCGTTTGCATGGAATATGCTGCGTACGCTGATGCGCCAGCTTGGCGGTGAGCCGCAATATGCGGTGGAGGTTGTGCGTGAAATTGCGGAAGGCAATTTGCGCGTCGATGTTGAAACGAAGCCGGGCGATCAAACCAGCATTCTTTACGCTATCCGTGCGATGCGCGACAACCTGTCGCATCTGGTTAATCAGGTTCGCAGCAGTACCAACTCGATTGCCACTGCTTCAACGCAGATTGCATCGGGTAACGGCGATTTGTCATCTCGTACCGAATCGCAGGCCAGCGCTCTGGAACAAACGGCCGCAGCAATGGAGCAATTGACCGCGACGGTGAAGCAGAATGCAGATAACGCGCGTTATGCGAATGAACTTGCGGTGTCGGCATCGGATGTAGCGGTGCGCGGTGGGGATGTTGTCAGCCGGGTCGTGGTGACGATGGACTCCATCAGCACATCATCGCGTAAGATTGTGGATATCATCGGTGTTATTGACAGCATTGCTTTCCAGACGAATATTCTGGCGCTGAATGCGGCGGTAGAAGCGGCACGGGCCGGTGAGCAAGGCCGCGGCTTCGCCGTCGTTGCGAGTGAAGTCCGCACGCTGGCGCAGCGCTCGGCATCCGCCGCTCGGGAAATTAAAGGCTTGATTGATGATTCCGTTGCCAAAGTGGGCGAGGGCACGGATTTCGTGAAGCAGGCTGGTGATACCATGAGTGAAGTGGTTGAAAGCGTACACCGCGTCACGTCCATGATGGGTGAGATTAGCGTGGCGAGTGCAGAGCAGCGTTCTGGTATTGAACAGGTCAATCTCGCGATATCGCAGATGGATCAGAGTACCGAACAGAATGCGGCATTGGTTGAAGAAGCGCTGGCCGCGGCGAGATCGCTGAATGAACAGGCACAGGAGCTGTCACGTACCGTTGAACAATTCCGCGTCGATGAATCTGCGGGCAACTATCTGGCGCTGGGGACAAGATAACAGAAACAACAAACGGCAGGGTTCAGGTATCAGCGTGAACTCTGCCGCTGTCTCATGATGCTAAAAAACCACCTTGATGTAAGGTGGTTTTACAGGATAACAAAATATCTTTATTCACTTTTATTGGTATTAGCTGCTGTTGTGACATATATGTCATTTAATGAGCTAAATAACATGAATATATAGTCTTTGTTGTCGTGGTGAATAGCTTTTATCTCATCTATTCTGCTTAATGGTGTAGTGTGTGTTAACGTTTTGGCTTGTTGATTAACTTGCCAAATGCCAGCCATGCCATGATGGTTGATAAAGTAACATGCATTTTTGTGAGCGCATGTTGGTTCCCAAAACAAATACCAGGTATCCCTGTTATCATCATTCTCTTTTAATATCGTGTTAACTTCGCCATTATCGTTAACATAAAATAGACTATCTGCGAAAGAAGCATCATAGCCGGTATAATTATCAGATGGTTTTTTTCTGGCAATGTTAGGGTAATGCAATGCATAATGTGCTGAATTGTCTGACCCAACTCGGCTTTTACATTCGACATCGCCACACTTACCGGTCCATGACCATATTCCGTTATCTGGGTGTTTGTTTTTATACTGAGAAAACTCATCATCGGAAAGCGTTTCGAGTTTCTGCTGAAGGGTTGACCATTTTTTTAATGTCGGATGTGCATTGTCATTATTAATGAAGTAAATATTCCCTGCGTCATCGATTTCAAAACTATTTAACCGATAATTCATGTTTTGATCTTTGGGGATGTTTTCATCACTGCTATTGTCAACGATCCTGAGATCGCCTTGCTCGGATATTTGAATTAATTGCGATGTGTTATAATATTTATTCTTTCGCAATGCTTTGTCATAGTAATGAATACCATTGTAATGAAGAATATAGAGGTAAGTTGTTTTGTTTTCGATAATGCTTCCTACAATTTTTTCTATTCGAGTGTCATTCGTTGAATGTGGGATGGTTTCTTTCAGCATATCTCGTAATTTTATACGCTCTTTATTTGTATAGAACGGTTTATAGACCCAATCTTCCGCTTGGAGAGCGTATTCAGAACCACTGTATGAAACGGGATTTTCCTCAGATACATATGGCATGACCTGAGTCATTCTGACCTGATCCAGAGTACTGGCGACAGTTCTGGTATCGCTGTAGCGCTCAATTTCTCTCAGCTGTGAGAGGCGAAACTTGTATGAAGCAATGAGACACGATTCATCAGTACACTGATCGCGTTGCTGTAACCAATTCTTTTCATCCTCATGAAGTCTTTCAGGATTGATCTGTGATTTTTCTACCTGATAAAACCATTTGTTTAATGCAGCATCCAGTTGCATGAGAGGTTCAGAAGAACATATTTTCTTTTCTACATCACTTTGCGCCGCAGGGCAAACAATGGCCTGTGGTGCGCTTGAAAATGCCAGTAAAGATAATAGTATCAATTTATTTTTTGTCATTTTATTTTCCTGCCTAATCAATCCATTGCTCTTGCGCAGCTACTTTTATCAATCAGAAAGTAAAGCTTGTTGTTAGTATATTTAAAGTTATTCTCTTTGGTGTTGTCTCTGGGCGATGAGCACGGGATAGTAATGTTCACCTCGTTTCCTTGGGTGTTGTCAAATATGGATAATAAACCATTTGTTTGCTTATTGTAGGAAATTCTTACTTTGTTATCACTGTACTCGGTAAAGAAATAGGCGCGAGGTAAATAAATGACCTGTGTGATTAACTCTGTCGTGGTGTCTTTAACGGCCAGATATCCATTTGACTCACACCATGCTCCGTCTGAACACCCCGTTGCTTTCATATAAACTTCAGCCAGGTATGGCCATTCAGGATGCGCAATATCAAACCGTATGTAAGTTTTCTTGATATTCATACTAAACTGGAAGGTGTCTATATCTATGCTTTTTGGTATTTGGTGATATTCATTAATAATCTCTTGATAACGATTGTCCAGGCATGTCGCTAAATGCCTTTCGCGCATGCAATTATTTCTTTTTGAAAGGAATGCTCTCTGCCTTATCTTGAGGTCTTCAGGAGGAATGATAGGATCGTTTTTTATACTAAAATACAATGCGCTCATTTCTTCATCCAGAGAGGAAAGCTCAGGGTTCTTGCATATTGTACGATCCAGTTTTCCTTCTGCTTTCTTACAGTCGAAGCTTGCAGCACTTACTGAACTGGCAAAAAATAAGCTATATATTATCCCTGCGCAGAGGCTATAAAACGAAATATGACGCATGATGTTATCCTTTTATCAGAGTGGCTATATCCTGCCGTTTTGTCACTCTTCGTCAAGGTTTCTCGTCCTTTCCATCACGATAAAAGGACACCCCTTGATTTACGTCAAGGGTGCTTGGTGTGAGTAGGTAGGGGGATTGACTCGTGAGTTCTGCTTCTCATTCGTTCCAACGATATAAAAGAAAACGCCCCTGACTTGCGTCAAGGGCGTTTTCTTTTATATGGCGGTGAGGAAGGGATTCGAACCCTTGATACGTTTTCACGTATACACACTTTCCAGGCGTGCTCCTTCAGCCTCTCGGACACCTCACCGTGGTCTCGCTGTATCGCATAGCAGCGGACGGCGCTAATGTAGGGAAATTGCCGAACAGCGTCAACAAACTTCTGCACTCAATGCGCGCAATTAGCTAAAGTTAACGCAATTTGTTGCTTTGCTCACCGCTTTTGCGCTCGCCTTCATCCATTTCCCCGTCGCTACGCAAAAAGACGATGTTTCAGTTGTGTTAATCATGCGTTGTAATTTCGTTCGCTGGCTGCGGAATAGCCCTAGAAATGGTATGCTGATTTGCAAACGTTGACCCAGGAGAACCTATGTATCCCGTCGATTTACATATGCACACCGTTGCCAGTACGCACGCTTACAGTACCCTGCATGATTACATCGTCGAAGCACAGCAGAAGAATATCCGGCTGTTTGCCATCACCGATCATGGCCCGGATATGGCGGATGCGCCCCATTACTGGCACTTCATGAACATGCGCGTTTGGCCGCGTCTGGTTGATGGCGTCGGCATCCTGCGCGGTATCGAAGCGAATATTAAAAACATCGAGGGCGATATCGACTGCACCGGACCGATGTTGGGTCAGGTGGATGTGATTATTGCGGGCTTTCATGAGCCGGTTTTTCCACCACAGGATAAAGACACGCATACTACGGCGATGATCGCGACCATGGCACGTGGCGACGCGCATATCATTAGCCACCCCGGCAACCCGAAATTTCCTGTCGATATCCGCGCGATTGCGGAAGCCGCTGCGAAATACAACGTGGCGCTGGAGCTAAATAACTCCTCTTTCATGCATTCACGCCAAGGCAGTGAGCCAAACTGTCGGGCGATTGCGGAAGCTGTTCGTGATGCGGGGGGATTACTTTCTTTAGGTTCCGATTCCCATATTGCGTTTTCTCTGGGAGACTTTACCCACTGCGAACGTATTTTGCAGGAAGTGAATTTCCCACAGGATCGGATATTAAACGTAAGCCCTCGGCGCGTGTTGGATTTCCTCGAACAGCGTGGAATGCCGGCTATCGCTGAGCTTGCCGATTTGTGACAATGTCACTTAAAGGTAATGTCACTTAAAAGCCAATATCACTTAACAATAAATAGGGTTATGAATGAACGAGTTTTCTATTGTGTGCCGCCTATTGGGCACTCTGTTTTATCGCCAGCCGCAGGATCCTTTGCTGACACCGTTATTCACGCTGATTAAAGACGGGAAACTGGCGCAGCACTGGCCACTGGAGCAGGATGCATTGTTGGAGCGTTTGCAAAAGGGGCTGGATTTGCCCGCAATGGCGGCGGATTATCAGGCGTTGTTCGATAGCGAAAATGGCTCGGTGTCACCGCTGCGTTCGTTCTATGAAAGCGATGCTGATGACGCGGAAATTCGTACCTTTTTGCAACAGCGTGGCATGCCGTTAAATGATGGTGGTACGGTTGGTCATTTTGGTAGCTTGCTGCTTGCCGCGTCATGGCTGGAAGATCAGGCACAAGAAGACGAAACAGCGGCACAGATTACCCTGTTCGATGAGTATCTTTTACCGTGGAGCGATCGTTTTCTCGGGAAAGTAGAAAGTCACGCCACCACCGCATTTTATCGTACGTTGGCGATAGTGTGCCGTGAAGCGCTGGAAGCGATGCGAGATGAACTGGGTGAAAGCGACGAAGAAGACGAGTCGGAAGCGGAAGAATAATACCGCGGTATGAAACCTCGCAGTATGAAAGCTATTACGCCGATAGCAAACATGACGTGTGCTATCGGCGAGTCAGTGTTAGTCGGTAAACAGGATAACGATCTGGCCAGGTTTGATTTCGATGCCTTTTGCCATCTTCTTCGCCATCGATTCCGTTGTGCTCTTATCCGCATCCAACACGTAAGCTGGTTTTTGGTCAAAATAGCTTTTTAGTGATTGATTAAGATACGGGCTTAGCGTTTTCATTACCGCCTGCATTTTTTCTGGCTGTACGGTGTAATCAACCAGTTCCATATCTTTCAGATAAATCGCGCCCTGCGTTTTATCAAAGACTGGCTGTGCTTTCAGTGTCAGCTTCATGTCGGCAGCCTGATTGCCCAATAGAGACGAAATATCGACCTTCGCGTTGCCCGTCAGAGTCACTTTCCCCGGTTCTGCCCGACCAATCTGGCTGGACAGTTCGGTCAACACGATGTGGGCATCCACCACGCCAGGCACGCCCAGCTGTTTCTGATAATCATTGTGTTTTTGCAGGTACTCATTCACTTCTTGCTCGCTGAGCGTGTATTGCGTGAGTTTATTACAGCCACTGAGTGTAAAAGCCAGCAGCACTGCGGCCGCTGCCATCCATCCTGATTTTTTCATTATTCTGACCTCTTGATGCTATTGACGCGCACAATTCATTCCTACGGTGGTCTATTCACATGAACGAGCGCTTTATGTGAATAATCAACACGATTCTGCACGGGCAGCGTGCGCCTGATGCGCAGGATAAACAATAGGATAGCACTGAAATGGCGGATAATGCCGCTTCAGGACGAAGCGGCGGAGTAAAACTAAACGGTTAAATTGCCAGACTGCTGAGTAGCGTGACCTGAGTCTGTTTCGCCATGTTATCCCGATAGTCCGCAACACGGGAAGGCGGCGTAACACCCGCAACGATGGACAACGAGCGGAGCAGCGGGAAGAGGTTGATGTCGTCCGTTGATAAGGTGCCGTTACAGGCATTCGGTTGAACAATCAGCGGATCCAGATCCTGTAAATCATTGTTCAATTTCTTAATCAGCCCCTGAGAGTGGCTCAGGTGGTCAGCAAAATTGCCTAGCTGAGCTTCCTTCTTATTAATAAAATATTGCCGGGCGGAAGCGGAGGCAAACTCTTCAAAGGCTGCCTGAGCAAAACGAGGGATAATCAGACGTGGCGTATACTCGGTGACTTTACGCAGCCAGGCGGCGATGGCCGGATTGGTTGAGCCAGTCAGCAGCGGTTTGCGGTCGTAATTATCGATGTAATGAACGATGTCCATGCTTTCTGGCATATAGCTACCATCGTCTTTTTGCAGAATGGGCACCATTTTCTGGCCAATCAGTCTCTCTGGCGTTGCAGCGTCATCGTTCGCCAGTATTTGCAGTTCGACAGGGAGATTTTTCAGGCCAAAGATCATGCGCGCTTTAACGCAGTAGGGACAGTGATCGTAAATGTAGAGCTTCATACATCGTCTCCTAAATCACAGGTTGTATACCCGTCATACTTCAAGTTGCAAGTGTGTTGGCTGCGTTCAGTCACCCGCATCACTTACTTGAGTAAGCTCATCGGGATTCCTTCGCTTGCCGCCTTCCTGAAACTCGAATTATTTAGGGTATAGACAAAGGCCGCAGGGCGACCACGCGTGTAACCCATCATCAAACAAGATAAGTCGAGTGTGCGAGAAGGCTCGCGACGAAACAATTGTTTGAATGTATTAGGAAAGTATAGGAGGGCTTTACCGACGAGATCAAACTCGTCGGTAAAATTCAGACTAATGACCACCCAGCATCGCGGGCTCAATGCGGCGTTGGTTGAACTGCCAATACAGTGCGGCTAACGTCAGGAACCCGATGGTGCCGAGCATGAACCACGGCAGTTCCGGTTGATTCAGTGCGTGTCCGGTATCGAATAACCAGCCACCGCCGCTGTAACCAATCGCGCCACCAAGTGCCAATCCAAGGCGGCTGAACCCCATATAGCTGCCTCTGGCTCTGGCATCTGCCAGCGAGGCACTCAAGGTTTCACGCGCAGGTTCGGCGATAATGGAGCCAATATAAAACAGGCTGATCAGCAGCAGCAGAGTTTGCAGCTCCGTCGTCATCCCGATTGGGAACATGCTGACGGACATGATGAAAAGCCCCGCCATCAGGCGCTGTTCCAGCCGGAAGCGTTTCTCGCTCCAGCGGGCGATAGGGTACAGCAGCGTCAGCGACAGCACTGCTTCAATGGCGTACATCCATTTCACCGCAGACGGCGTCCCGGCGAGCTCGTTGACCATAATGGGCAGCATCAGCAAAACCTGAACGGCCAGCATGTAGTAGCCCGTCAGCGTTAAGACATACATCAGGAAACGGCGGTCGCGAATCACGCGCATCAGGCCTTCCCGGATTGGCGTCTTGACCGTTGAGATTCGGTAGGCTGGCAGCAGCCAGGCATTGAGCGCAGCGGCAAGCACAAAAATGACCGCGCCCGCCCAGCAGACGATCTCGAAATCGTACTGGAGCAGCCAACTGCCGATGAGGGCACCGATAACGGCACCGGCGCTATCTTGCATCATTAACAGGGAGTAGAACCGACCGCGTTCCTGCGGACGAACCAGCTTGATGACCAGCGCGGTACGTGGCGGATCGAATAGCGTGCCGCCAAGGCCGGATAGCGCACAAGACAACCAGAGCAGCCAGGGTTCATCGGCAATCGCCATGAATACAAAACCGGAAGCACGTAGCAGCATCCCGGTAATAATCATCGGTTTGGCACCAAAACGGTCAGCAATGGCCCCGCCGAAAATACCGAGCCCTTGCTGAATAAACTGGCGCAATCCCAATGCGATACCGACTAATAATGCGGCCCAGCCGAGATCGTCGACAAAGCGAATGGAAATAAGGGGAAAGACAACGAAGAATCCCAGAACCACCAGCATATTATCGAGTAATAAAAAATATTTACCCAAGCTCCGAGCTTGCGACATCAGAGGCATGTTTCACCACAAAGAAGAAAGGAGGAAAATAACAGACGTGACTATTTTGTACTCTAATTCGACTTTGGTATAGCCTATTGTTGGATAATATTTTTTTATCGATTTAACGTTATCTTAGTAGCATTTCGGCGAGAAAAAATGCCTTCCCTGACTCAACTGCGCAATAACTCGGCGACGGGGATTTTACGTCTATGAATTTATGTGGTTATAGTAAGGATTATCGGAAATACCGATATTTTCTGCTTATGCGGAATAGTCACTTTTTCAGCGGCGATGAATTTTACTTATCGATAACATGGAGAGGCAGGGGGAAAAATGTTTGGCTACCGTTCAACGCCAGCAAGAGTGCAATTGACAACTGACAGGCTGGTGGTGCGTCTGGCCCATGAACGCGATGCATGGCGTCTGGCCGAATACTATTCTGAAAACCGTGAATTTCTTAAGCCGTGGGAGCCCGTGAGAGACGCGAGCCATTGCTATCCATCAGGCTGGCAGGCGCGGTTGAGCGTGATTAACGATATGCATAAGCAGGGCAGCGCCTATTACTTCCTCCTGTTGGATCCGAATGAAAACGAGGTGTACGGCGTGGCTAATTTCAGCAACGTGCTGCGGGGATCGTTTCACGCCTGCTATCTGGGTTATTCACTCGGCCAAAAATGGCAGGGGCAGGGGCTGATGTATGAAGCATTGCAGCCGGCAATACGTTATATGCAGCGTCAGCAGCATATGCATCGCATCATGGCTAACTATATGCCGCATAACCAGCGTAGCGGAGGGTTACTGACACGTTTGGGGTTTGAACGTGAAGGTTATGCGAAGAATTATCTGCTCATTGATGGCAAATGGCAGGACCATGTATTAACCGCGCTGACCAACGCCGAGTGGAAGTCTCCGCGTTAAGGAAAAATGATGAAATACCAATTGGATGCTCGTGAAGCCCGCGTGATTGGTTGCATGCTGGAAAAGCAGATCACTACGCCGGATCAATACCCAATGTCGTTAAACGGCATCACCACAGCCTGTAATCAGAAAACCAATCGCGAACCCGTGATGGAACTGAGCGAAAGCGAGGTCCAACAAACGCTGGATTTGCTCGTGAAGAAGCATTTCCTGCGCACGCTCAGCGGGTTTGGTAACCGTGTCGTGAAATATGAACATCGTTTTTGCAATTCTGAGTTTGGTGACCTGAAGCTCTCGCCTGCGGAAGTAGCGCTGGTGACGACGCTGCTTCTGCGCGGCCCACAGACGCCGGGCGAACTGCGTACGCGTGCGGCCCGATTGTATGAATTTTCTGATGTCGGTGAAGCGGAGTCTACCCTTGAACAGCTGCAACAGCGTGAGGATGGGCCGTTTGTCGTTCGGCTGGCGCGTGAAGCAGGGAAGCGGGAAAGTCGCTATCAGCACCTTTTCAGCGGCGAGGCCAGTGATGTTGCTGCTCCCGAAGTGGACAGCGGAAGCGATCATTCACCGCTAGCTGAGCGCGTTGAGGCGTTAGAAAAAGAGGTTGCTGAACTCAAACGCCAGCTTGCTGCGCTGTTAGCGTAATAAATCTGTATCAGGGAGAACACTCGTCATGAAGCCTCAATTTACGTCTGCGGAAAACGTTGCAGAACATCGTATTTCAGAACATAACGCCTCCACCCGACGTCCTCGTATCGGTGTCGTCGGGCTGGGATCCATCGCGCAGAAAGCCTATTTGCCGATTCTCAGTCTGGCTGAACGCTGGGAGCTGGTTGGCGCGTTTTCTCCCGACCAGCAAAAAACACAGCGGATTTGTCAGCAGTATCGGATGACGAGTTTTTCTGCACTGGATGAACTGGCAGCACAGTGCGATGCCGTTTTCGTGCACAGCAGCACCGCCAGCCATTTTTCCGTTGTGAGCCAATTGCTTAATGCCGATGTCGATGTCTATGTAGATAAACCGCTGGCAGAGACGCTGGAGCAGGCGGAAGCGCTGGTCGAATTTGCAGAGCAACGACAAAAAATTCTGATGGTCGGTTTTAATCGTCGTTTCGCGCCGTGTTATCAGCAGCTAAAACAGCGGCTGGATCAGCCAGCCTCGTTGCGCATGGATAAACACCGTATTAATGGCGTTGGGCCGCAGGATGTCCGTTTTACTCTGCTGGACGATTATCTGCACGTAGTGGACACCGCACTTTGGCTAGCGGGCGGCGACGCTCAACTGATTGATGGCGTGCTGCATGCGAATGCGGACGGTCAACTACTGTATGCCGAGCACCATTTCCAGAGCGGCGGTTGCCAGGTGACGACCAGCATGCATCGTCATGCCGGAAGCCAACGTGAATGGGTTCAGGCTGTTACCCAGGGCGGGCTTTATCAGGTAGATGAGATGCGTGAATGGCGCGAAGATCGTGAAGGAATAACGATCCGCCCGACCGTGCCATCCTGGCAAACGACGCTGGAACAACGCGGATTTGTCGGTGCAGTGCAGCATTTCATCGCTTCCATTGAACAACGGAAACCAGCGGAAACATCAGGTAACCAGGCGTTGCTGTCCCAGCGTATGATTGAAAAATTGCTGGGAAAAAGCTGAAAAGTTCGACGGTTATGACAATGTGCGGTAGCTATTACACGTGCAATGCGTAGACTAGTCGCACCTCGCAATCAGGATAACCTCAACGGGTTAATAATCGGTCCTGAACCGTTCAGAACATAATCGGATGAATCTACTTAAATCACTGGCTGCCGTCAGTTCCATGACCATGTTATCGCGCGTTTTAGGCTTTGTGCGCGATGCTATCGTCGCCCGTATTTTTGGTGCAGGTATGGCGACGGATGCCTTCTTTGTGGCGTTCAAACTGCCCAACCTGCTCCGGCGAATTTTCGCGGAAGGCGCATTTTCACAGGCCTTTGTGCCGATTCTGGCCGAATATAAAAGCCAGCAGGGCGACGAGGCTACGCGGACGTTCCTCGCTTATGTCTCTGGTATGCTGACGCTGATTCTGGCGTTAGTCACCGTGGCGGGGATGGTCGCCGCACCGTGGGTCATCATGGTGACTGCGCCCGGTTTTGCCGCGACGCCAGAGCGCTTTGCGCTCACTTCGGATCTATTAAGAGTCACGTTTCCCTACATCCTGCTGATCTCGCTGACTTCTATGGTCGGTTCGGTGCTAAATACCTGGAACCGTTTCTCGGTGCCCGCATTTGCTCCGACATTGCTTAACGTCAGCATGATTGGCTTCTCGTTGTTTGCTGCCCCGTATTTTAATCCACCGGTGATGGCGCTGGCCTGGGCAGTCTTGGTTGGCGGTTTATTGCAGCTCGGCTATCAGCTACCGCATCTGAAAAAGATTGGCATGCTGGTATTGCCGCGTTTGAAGTG
This sequence comes from Pectobacterium jejuense, assembly GCF_026800125.1. NCBI lineage: Bacteria > Pseudomonadati > Pseudomonadota > Gammaproteobacteria > Enterobacterales > Pectobacteriaceae > Pectobacterium > Pectobacterium jejuense. The sequence goes on from NZ_JAPQKX010000001.1 coordinate 506,948, forward strand.
GCGTGACCCGAGCGTCTGGCGCGTCATGAAGCTGATGGGGCCTGCGGTTCTTGGCGTCTCGGTGAGCCAGATTTCGCTCATCATCAACACTATTTTCGCCTCTTTCCTCAGTGAAGGCGCTGTGTCATGGATGTATTACGCCGATCGCCTGATGGAGTTTCCTTCCGGCGTTCTCGGCGTGGCCTTAGGGACGATCCTACTGCCGTCGCTGGCGAAGAGTTTTGCCAGTGGTAATCATGACGAATACTCCCGCCTGATGGATTGGGGGCTCCGCCTGTGTTTCCTGTTGGCGCTGCCTAGCGCGGTGGCATTAGGCATTTTGGCTAAACCCTTAACCGTGTCGCTGTTCCAGTACGGCAAATTTAGCGCTTTTGACGCGCTGATGACCCAGCGGGCGCTGATTGCTTACTCGGTTGGGCTGATGGGACTGATTGTTGTCAAAGTACTCGTGCCCGGTTTTTATTCTCGGCAGGATATCAAGACGCCCGTCAAAATAGCGATAGTCACGCTGATTCTGACGCAAGTGATGAACCTGATCTTTATCGGCCCGCTGCAACATGCGGGTCTTGCGTTGTCTATCGGCTTGGCTTCCTGCCTGAATGCAGGGTTGCTGTATTGGCAACTGCGTAAGCAGGACATTTTCCAGCCGCTGCCGGGTTGGCGGGGATTTCTGGTTCGCCTGTTGACGGCTGTTATTGTGATGTCGCTGGTGTTACTGGGTATGCTGTGGTGGATGCCTGAGTGGGATGACGGCAATATGACAATGCGAATCCTGCGCTTGTTGCTGGTCGTGGTTGCGGGGGCGGGTTCCTATTTTGCCACGCTGGCGCTGTTGGGATTCCGCCCTCGGGATTTCGCCCGCCGTAGCGTGTGACACCGCTAAGCATTACGGAATAAAAAACGTAGGGAACGTTTTTCAACGTTGCACAGCAACGGCCCGTAGGGTGATGGACAAGGATGTCTGTCATAAAAAAACGCCATTGGTGGCAGCACCAATGGCGTTTTTGTTGTCAATCGACGGTTCGATTTTCAGTCGATGGAGAATTACATCTTCTCGACGGTTTCGATGCCGAGCGTATCCAGACCTTGCTTCAGCGTTTTCGCAGTTAGCAGAGCCAATCTCAGACGGCTTTGACGCACGTCGTCGCTTTCGGCATTGAGAATCGGACAGTGCTCGTAGAAACCGGAGAACAGACCCGCCAGATCGTACAGGTAGCTACACATCACATGCGGCGTGCCTTCACGGGCGACGGAGGTGATGGTTTCTTCAAATTGCAGCAGACGCGTGGCAAGCGCAAATTCACGCTCATCGCTCAGCGTAATTGGCTGCGTTAAGCTGTCCTCCTGGATACCTGCACGCTTGAAAATAGACGCGACGCGGGTGTAGGCGTATTGCATGTAAGGCGCGGTATTGCCTTCAAACGCCAGCATGTTATCCCAATCGAAAACGTAGTCCGTGGTACGGCTCTTCGACAGGTCGGCGTATTTGATCGCACCGATAGAAACCACTTTCGCCAGCGCGGTTAATTCATCGCTTTCCATCTGTGGGTTTTTCTCTGCGATGAGTTTCAATGCGCGATCGTAGGCTTCATCCAACAGCTCGGACAGCTTGATCGTTCCGCCTGCACGCGTTTTGAATGGTTTCCCGTCTTTGCCCAGCATCATGCCGAACATATGGTGTTCCAGACTGACGGAATCAGGGACATAGCCGGCTTTGTGCACGATGGTCCAGGCCTGCATCAAATGTTGATGTTGGCGGGAGTCGATGTAGTAAAGCACGCGATCGGCGTTCAGGGTTTCATAACGGTATTTGGCGCAGGCGATGTCCGTTGTGGTGTAGAGGTAGCCGCCATCCTTTTTCTGGATGATAACGCCCATCGGTTCGCCTTCCTTGTTTTTATATTCATCAAGGAAAACAACCGTTGCGCCTTCGCTCTCAACTGCCAGACCTTTTGCTTTCAGATCGGCAACGATGCCCGGCAGCATGCTGTTATACAGGCTTTCACCCATCACATCCTGTTTGGTCAGCGTGACATTGAGGCGCTCATAGTTGATCTGATTTTGCGTCATGGTGATATCGACGAGCTTGCGCCACATCTGACGGCAATATTCATCGCCGCCCTGCAATTTCACCACGTAAGCGCGCGCGCGTTCGGCGAAATCGGCATCTTCATCGTAGTGTTTCTTCGCTTCACGATAGAACGCTTCAAGATCGGAGAGATCCATCTCGCTGGCGCTTTCGTTTTGCATTTTTTCAAGGTAGGCGATCAGCATGCCGAACTGCGTACCCCAGTCGCCAACGTGGTTCGCACGAATCACGTTGTGGCCTAAAAATTCCAGCGTACGGGCTGATGCATCACCAATAATGGTTGAGCGCAGGTGACCGACGTGCATTTCCTTCGCGACGTTAGGGGCGGAGTAGTCAATCACGATCGTTTGAGGCTCAACTGGGGTTAAACCCAGTTTTGGTGCATTCAGGGCGTTCTCAACCTGGCTCGCAACCCACTGCTTATCGAGAAAAATATTAATAAATCCCGGGCCTGCGATTTCTGTTTTTTCCGCAATGCCCTCCAGCGCCAAAAGTTGGACGACTTTTTCGGCCAATTGTCGCGGCGGCATGCCCAGTTTTTTTGCCACGGCCATGACGCCATTGGCTTGATAATCACCAAACTGTGCTTTTGCCGACTGACGAATCTGAGCTTCGCTGTCTGCTGGCGCGCCCGCGGCGGTTAACGCCTGGCTGACTTTTTCGGAGAGAAGAGCCTGAATATTCACCGGTTTACCTTAAATAAAAAATTAAGCCTTGCTTATACCATATTTGCCTTTCCTCGTCAGCAGACGGGGCGAGGCAAAGGGATATTCAGGCGAAAAAATACCCGACAAGCGGGAGGTAAAAGAAGGAGTGATGATATGAAAAAAATGGATAAGGAGAACACGACAAAAAAGAAAAGTAGTTTTAGGTAGAATAAAAATAAATAAAATCGCGATCTTAACGTTTTTTTGACCGACTATTTGCACCAATTTTATGTGAGTCTCTGGTTTTAAAATGACGAAAAATAGCATATGCCGCAATAGCGATAAGTGCGATGGATATAATGAGTAAAACCATGATGATATCTCTGCGTTATTATTTGTTTTCTTAATTTATACGTTTTCTTTTCGGCGTTCAATGGGGCGGTTATTATTTAAGATTCCTCCCAGAATAGATTGCGAGAAGTATCGCAGATTACACCAGGTAAAAAACATTTCCGTTTATTAATCAAACAGCATGGTTACCTTTTCTTTGCATTTAATGCGTTTCACGTAATGAAGGTGTAAATAAATGTACTCGGGGAAAAATAGAATTTAATTAGAATATGTCACGGGTGTGATATTCTCACTACGCAAATGGTGATTGATAATGTGAGATGCTGCGAGGAGTGTTACTCGATATGTTACCCGATGATTTGATAACGGATTTAGCGCGTTTTGAGCAGGCGTTACAGGAATTGGCCGATGTGTTACAGCTGGATTTAGACGCATTTCATGCGGATCATATTTCGTTGCGCTGTCATCAGAATACGACGGCTGAATCATGGAAAGCGGCGCTGCTTAAGGTTGGTAAGCTGCTGTCTGAAAACCAAATCAATGGCCGCACAATCTGCTTGTTTATTCTGGACAATGCCATCGCGGTCGGCCCCTGGCTGATTACCTGTATCGAGCTACCGTGGCCGGGGAAAAAGCATTATCCGCATGAAGGATGGGAGCATGTGGAACTGGTGTTGCCCGGGGAGGCGGAAACGCTGCATCAGCGTGCGCTAGCCTGCTTGTCTGATGATGCGCTGCGTACGCCGGGCATCAAGCTTAAATTCAGTTCTCCGCAGGGCGAAAAAGAGCGCATTCCTAATCCTACGCTGGCGGTAACCGACGGGAAAGTGACAATAAAGTTTCATCCATTTGATATACGCGATGTTGTCGCAAGCGAAATGTCGACGCTATAAAATAGCGTATGGCTCGCACGTAACGTAATCAGAAAGATAACATTGGCGGAAAGATAAAATGGTGTGCCACGTTATTCATGCCATTTTCTTTTACTGCGGAACAGATTAATAAAACTGTGGTTTATGTCATGTTTATTTCGGCAATGTATCGCGTTCATTGTGACTCCTGTCTCCTCACGATATGAATGCGAATGCCATAGTTATTACTTTAATCGGCGTGATGATTCGCCGATTTTTCGATAATTAAGAAAAGTGGTCTGGGAGTTTACATGGAGGAGCAGCGATGACGAAACTGGAAGTATGCTGTTATAGCGTTGATTGCGCGATAACAGCAGCGCAGTCTGGGGCTGACAGGATTGAACTCTGTGCAGGACAGCGAGAAGGCGGGTTAACGCCATCTTATGGTACGTTGCGCGGCGCGCGCGAAAAGGTCGCGATTCCTGTCCACCCGATTGTGCGCCCGCGAGGGGGCGATTTTTGCTACAGCGTGACGGAATTTGCTGCCATCAAATACGACATTGAGCAGATTCGTGAGATGGGTTTTCCCGGCGTTGTTGTCGGTGTACTCAATGAGGAAGGGCACATTGATTTGCCCAAAATGCGTGAAATTATGGCGGCAGCGCAGGGGATGGCGGTGACTTTCCATCGCGCGTTCGATATGTGTCTGAACCCATACATTGCACTGGAGCAGCTCACTGAGCTTGGCGTATCGCGCATATTGACCTCTGGGCAGCAGCAGACGGCGGAAAATGGGCTGCGGTTATTACGTGAACTAACACAGGCCAGTCGCGGTCCAATTATTATGGCGGGTTCCGGCGTGCGGCTGACTAACGTGCACAAATTTCAGCAGGCTGGTATCCGGGAACTGCACAGTTCCGCAGGTCAGTGGACACCCTCTCCGATGCGCTATCGCAAAATCGGCGTGTCGATGTGTTCTGATACGGAATTAGATGAGTTTAGCCACTATTGCGTGGATGGTGATGTGGTGGAAGCCATGAAGCGGGCAGTTAGCCCGGACCGTGAAATGCAGTACGTGTCATGACGTAAGGCATTTAATGGCTTGGCGGTAGATAGACAACGTTGTTCTACACACCACATCGTCATTCTTCAATTTTGCCGCGCCGCATACCATCAGGTGTGCATGGCAAGTACCAAGCCCCAGCGTGTTGCTGGGGCTTTTTTTGTCGAGCGCGGTAATTTAGGACTGGTAGACCCCAGGTTTACGGGCAACCAGAACGGCCCGTACCGGAGCGGGGTAGCCTTCCACCGTTTTCGTCGGATCTTCCGGATCGAGGAATTCAGCCAGTGATTCCGTGATCATCCAGTCGGTTCGGCGTTGTTCCTGCGTTGTCGTGGTGCAGATATCGACGACACGGACATCAACAAAGCCGCATTTCTCAAGCCATTTCGTCAAGGCCGCGGCAGAAGGGATGAAATACACATTGCGCATTTGGGCATAGCGTTCTCCCGGTACCAGCACCTGATTTTCATCGCCTTCAATCACCAGCGTTTCCAGCACCAGTTCGCCACCTGCCACCAGCTGATTCTTCAATTGCCACAGGTGATCGAGCGGGGAACGGCGATGGTAGAGCACGCCCATCGAAAACACGGTGTCAAACGCGGCAAGTTCGGGGAGTTGCTCAATGCCGAGCGGTAAAACGTGCGCACGCTGATCGTCGCCGAGCAACTTACGCACGGCTTCAAACTGGCATAAGAACAGCTGCATGGGATCGATGCCGACTGCCATCGTGGCGCCTTCACCAACCATCCGCCACAGGTGATAGCCGCTGCCGCAGCCTACATCCAGAATCAGGCGATTCTTCAGCGGGCTGATATGGGGCAGAACGCGCTGCCATTTCCAGTCGGAACGCCATTCCGTGTTGATATCCACGCCGTAAAGCGAAAAAGGGCCTTTACGCCAGGGCATCAGGTTACGCAGCAGTTTTTCAATGCCTTCACGCTGGCCCTCGGAAATATCGGGCACCATGCGTGCTGTGACGCTGTCGTTCAAATCCAGAGAGGTTGGCGTCAGGGACGGAAGATGTTCCAGCGAGTTAAACCAGAGTTTGAACTTACCGTGCAAGGATTCCTGCTGCCAGCTACTGAGCTGTGAAGGCAGCGTGTTAAGCCAGTGGCTGAGCGGACCTTTTGCGATTTGCTGATAAAAATTGCCGAAATCGATCACGCCTTTTCCTCTGCTTTCACGGCTAATAACGAACCAAAATTAAAACACTGAAACCAAATTTCGCTGTGCTCAAAACCGGCATCTGCCAGTCGGGCCTTATGGGTTTCTACCGAGTCGGTCAGCATGACGTTTTCCAGCATACTGCGCTTCTGACTAATTTCTAACTCGCTGTAGCCATTTGCCCGTTTGAAATCGAGATGCATGTTGAACAGCAATTCACCGACGTCTTTGTCCGCAAAATTGAATTTCTCTGAGAGCACGAGCACGCCGCCGGGATTCAAGCCCTGATAAATACGCTTGATGAGCACCTGACGCTGGGAAGGTTCCAGAAACTGAAGGGTAAAGTTCAGAACCACCATGGACGCATTTTCGATATCAATATTCAGAATATCGGCTTCTATAATCTCGACGGGCGTATCGGAACGGAAAGCGTCAATGTGGCTGCGGCAGCGTTTCACCATTGCCGGAGAATTGTCTACCGCGATAATTTTGCAACCCGGCACAGAGATATTACGTCGCATAGACAGCGTGGCGGCGCCCAACGAGCATCCTAGATCGTAAACGTGGCTATCCGGGCGGACGAAGCGTTCTGCCAGCATGCCAATCATCGAGATGATGTTGGAATAGCCGGGCACGGAACGTTGGATCATATCGGGGAATACGTCGGCAACGCGTTCGTCGAATGTCCAGTCGCCTAAATTGGCAATTGGCACAGAGAAAAGCATATCGCGGTTTGGCATGGCAGAAAGTGCACTGAGAGTAATAAAGAAGCGCGTATTCTAGCAGAATACGCCATACCCGTCATACTTCAAGTTGCATGTGCGTTGGCTGCGCTTACTCACCCGAATCACTTACTTGAGTAAGCTCATCGGGACTCACTCGCTTGCCGCCTGCCTGAAACTCGAATTATTTAGGGTATATGATCTTCGCCTTCCACATGGGGACGCGGTTTTTGATTCCCGGACGCATAATGTCTGTGCGTCCGAGAGAGGCGGGGATAGTTTTTGCCTCACGCCATCAGTACAGCGTGAAAACCAGATCCCAAGGGAGGTAGTAGAGGTTTGCTGCAATCATCAGGATGAGCGAGGCATAGGTTGCCGCCATACCTGAACGCCGCCAGCGGAATTCGCGATGCCGAAGGCCGTAGTAGTGAACTAAACGTCCCGTAATCAATAAAATGCCGCAGAAGTGGATCATGATGATAAGGGCGCCGTTCATTTCCATCAGCACCAGCAGAATCGCCGCAATCGGAATGTATTCCACCGCATTGCCATGTACCCGGATCGCCGTTTGCAATTCATAAAACCCGCCGTCGCCATACGCCACGCGATACTGCATTCTGAGTTTCACAACATCAATCGACAGCTTTATCAACAAGATTGCGCCAAGCACGATATAGAGCGCACTTACCATTTTTTACTCCGTGACCTAACCGAAAACGGCTTGCAGAATAATAGCTTTACCTAACGCAACTGTCGCCTGGAAAGGCCGATTTTTTTAGCGGAAATGGATGACGTTGCGAAATTGCTTATAACCAAACGAACTAACTCATAGGAATATTGAGTGGTTCAAAAGAGTGTCGCCTGCTGTGGCCAATCCGGCTGAGGCGGCAGGGTCGGATCGATCTCGGCGAGTAATGGCCAAAGCTGCTGCGCCAGCGGTGGGGCATCGCCGATATCCGGTGTATGGATAAAGAAGAAGGGATTTGCCTCACGCCATTGCGGCAACTTGTTACGCCATGACTCGAACCAGCGAAGATTTTCTTCCTGCTTTTCACTGCCGATAAAGCGAATCAGTGGCTGCGTAGCGGTCAGCACGGCATGTACCGGCACGCGAGGTTTCTTCCGCTGGGCTTCACGCATCGCTGCACTGTCTGGCGCGGCGTTGTGAACCGGGCGGCTGTCGAGAATCACGCGGTTGATACCGCGTTGCTGTAGCCCCTGATTCAGCGATCGCTCCTCGTCGCCTTTGGCAAAAAACAGCGGGTGACGGACTTCCACGCCGTAGCTAAACCCCTTTGGCAAGGCATCAAGAAAACGCCATAAAACGGGCAACTGTGTGGGGCCGAAGGCGGCGGGAAGCTGTAGCCAGAGCTGTCCGATACGGTGGGCAATCGGCTCAAGGCATTGATAAAAAAGCCCAACATCGCTATCACAATTCTGCAAGGCTGTTTTATGACTGATCGTTGAGGGAAACTTGAAGCAAAAGCGGAAGTCATCATGCGTCATATCACGCCAGCGCTCGACAACCTCGCGTGAAGGCAACGCATAAAAGGTCGTGTTACCTTCAACACAGGTAAAATAGCGGCTGTAGTCGGCAAGATCGTTTAATCCTAGCCGACTCCAGGCGGGATGCTGCCATTGCGGTAATCCGATATACATCATCGCACCATAACGTCACTGAATCTCAAGCAGAATGGCGGTGATTATCGCGTAATTGTCAGGGCAGCGCGAGTGAACCGAGAGAAATCGTTTATAAAATCTCGTCCGCCCACTGTGTTGCCTCCATGATCATGGTAAAGAAGTTTTCCTCATCGATACCCAACTGGGTTAACAGTTGCTCAAGTTCTTCCCATTCCTGCTGTTCGTATTTAGTGATTAACGTCAGATAAACCGCGAGTTCACCGGTATGATCCAATAAGCTCTGGTTAATTTTTTCCGATAGGGCGATTTGCGAAAGCAGCAACGGCATCGGTGAATCTAATACGGCATCGAGCAGAGACAATAATCCACACAGAAACGCCTCGGTGGTATCGTCCTTCACATTAAAAGAGGCATGCAATAATTCAAAGAATCTGGCGCGAATTAAGCTGGTGCGATAAAGCTCGCTGGGTTTATTTTCATTGCTGTTGGTAATGCTAATTAACGAGACAAAACGTTTAAGCTCGCGTTGTCCAAGCAGCATCGCCATGGAACGGAAAGACATCGACGTTGCCGTGATACCAAAGCGGGTGTTGTATTTGATATTGGTGATGTGGCGCATCAATTTATAATAAAGCGACAGATCGGCACAGACCAATTCTTCGATCGTGGCATAGTTGATCTCTGGTTTATTGACCTCTCTCAGCAGCCTGATGGTATTGCTGGAGTTACTGACCAATTTTTTCGATTTGATCATTTCAGGACGACTGAAAAAATATCCCTGAAACAGAGAGATACCCAGCTTCTTACTTTGCAGGTATTGCTCATGTGTCTCTACCTTCTCGGCCAGATAGATTAATTTGCGCTGCGTGGTTCTTTTGATGAAATTTTCGATGTCACCAAAGGTCGACAGGGTTAAATCGAATTTGATGATATCAACGTAAGGCAAAAACCGATCCCATTCTGAATCCATCGAAAAATCATCAAGTGCAATTTTGAAGCCCTTCCTTTTTAGCTTTTTTACGGCAGCGAAGAGATCATTATTGGGGATCGAATTTTCAAGGATCTCAATAACAACCTTTTCCTGTGGTAATACTTCAGCCTGGCCGTTGATCAGCATCTGATGGGGAAAATTAATGTAGTAAGGCTGCTCAACCACGGACCTTGTCAACGGATTGGTTAAGAACTGATCGGAAATAAGCTGTGCGGTTGCAAATTCAGGACTCACGTCAGGAAATCTATTGGTGACGTCCATGCGAAAAAGTAGCTCGTAAGCAACGGTTTGGAGGTGTTGATTTAAAATGGGTTGACGGGCAACAAATGAATACATAGTTGTTCTCCATGTAAACCATACGCATTTGCCAGCAATGGGAAAGCGCTTTTTATTAAAATTTTTATAAAAATCAGCAGTTACTTGGTAATTTTAGCAGGTTTTACTAAAAGGGAAGGTCGGTTTCCGCAAATCCTCACGCGATGCGTGCCGGCGAGTTCTGCATCTTTGAGCCGATGATTGGGGGCTTCCGCAGACGTTCAGTTTTGCAACAACTCTATGCGGATTAGTGAACATTCCGTTAACCGGAAAGGAAATTTCGTAAAAAGAGTAGGCGGCAGCGTCGCAGAGCGTTACCTTCATGCTTATCGTTCGGGCGAATATCCTTTATAATAGCCGCCTTTTTTCATCGGACAGTAACCCAGAAAAACCATGCCGTGCAGCGAAAATGCCACTGTTTTTGCACTGTGATCTACCGTGAAAAGTAATCTACCGTGAGAACGTGTGAGCTGGCGGATGAGTAAAAGGACATCGTGATGCGTACTAATTATTGCGGGCAGTTGAATTCGTCCCATGTGGGCCAGGAAGTGACATTGTGCGGTTGGGTTAACCGCCGCCGCGATCTGGGTGGTTTGATTTTTATTGATATGCGTGACCGCGAAGGGCTGGTTCAGGTGTTTTTTGACCCGGATCGTCAGGACGCATTTAAACTGGCATCCGAGTTGCGTAACGAGTTCTGCATCCAACTTACCGGTGTCGTACGTGCCCGTCCAGAAAGCCAAATCAACAAAGACATGGCGACGGGGGAAGTCGAGATTTTTGCCAACGCACTGACGATCGTTAACCGTTCTGAAGCGCTGCCGTTGGACTCCAACCAAACCAATACCGAAGAAGCGCGTCTCAAATTCCGCTATCTGGATTTGCGCCGTCCTGAAATGGCGCAGCGCCTGAAAACGCGCGCCCGTATCACCAGTTTTGTGCGTCGTTTTATGGACGACCACGGCTTCCTGGACATCGAAACCCCGATGTTGACGAAAGCGACGCCGGAAGGCGCGCGTGACTATCTGGTGCCGAGCCGCGTACATAAAGGCAAATTTTATGCGCTGCCGCAGTCCCCACAGCTGTTCAAACAGCTGCTGATGATGTCCGGTTTTGACCGCTACTATCAGATCGTCAAATGCTTCCGTGACGAAGACCTGCGTGCCGACAGACAGCCTGAATTTACCCAGATCGATGTGGAAACCTCTTTCATGACCGCGCCACAGGTGCGTGAAGTGATGGAGAAACTGGTGCGTGAACTGTGGCAGGACGTGAAAGGCGTCGATCTGGGCGATTTCCCGATCATGACGTTTGCAGAAGCCATGCGTCGTTTCGGTTCCGACAAACCCGATTTGCGTAACCCGCTGGAACTGGTCGACGTTGCCGATCTGGTTAAAGACATCGAGTTCAAAGTCTTCTCCGGCCCGGCAAACGATGCCAAAGGCCGCGTTGCCGCTATCCGCGTACCGGGCGGCGCACAGCTGAGCCGTAAGCAGATTGATGAATACGGCAAGTTTATTGAGATCTACGGCGCGAAAGGTCTGGCTTACATCAAGGTCAACGAGCGTGCCAAAGGTCTGGAAGGCGTTCAAAGCCCAGTAGCAAAATTCCTGAGTGAAGACGTTCTGTCTGCCGTGTTGGATCGTACTGCGGCACAAGATGGCGACATCCTGTTCTTTGGTGCGGACAGTGCGAAAGTGGTGACTGATGCGTTGGGCGCGCTGCGTCTCAAGCTGGGTCGCGATCTGAACCTGACGAAAGACAATAGCTGGGAACCGCTGTGGGTTGTCGATTTCCCAATGTTTGAAGAAGATGGCGAAGGCGGTCTTGCTGCGATGCACCATCCGTTTACCGCACCGCGTGACATGCTGCCTGCTGAACTGGCTGCCAACCCGGTTTCGGCAATCGCCAACGCATATGACATGGTCATTAACGGCTATGAAGTGGGCGGCGGTTCCGTGCGTATTCACAGTGGTGAGATGCAACAAACCGTGTTCAGCATTCTGGGCATTACCGAACAAGAGCAGCGTGAGAAGTTTGGCTTCCTGCTGGACGCGCTGAAATATGGTACACCGCCGCACGCGGGTTTGGCGTTTGGTCTTGACCGTCTGGTGATGTTGCTGACGGGTACCGATAACATTCGTGACGTTATTGCCTTCCCGAAAACGACGGCAGCAGCATGTCTGATGACGGAAGCACCAAGTTTCGCCAACCCGGCTTCGCTGGAAGAGCTCGCCATTGCGGTTGTTGTGAAAGGGAAAGCGGCTCAGGATGGAAAATCCGAGAACGAATAAGATGGTATACAAGCGACCCGTTTCGGTTCTGGTGGTGATCTATGCCCGTGACACCGGGCGGGTGCTGATGTTGCAGCGGCGTGACGATCCTGAATTCTGGCAGTCGGTAACAGGCAGCATAGAAGAAGGGGAAAGCGCGCCGTATGCCGCACAGCGTGAAGTCAAAGAAGAAGTTAACATCGATATATCCGCGGAAGCGTTATCACTCTTTGACTGTCAGCGCTGTATTGAGTTTGAGCTATTTGCTCATTTGAGACGTCGCTATGCGCCGGGGGTTACGCACAATACCGAACACTGGTTTTGTCTGGCGTTACCTGCTGAGCGCGAGGTGCAATTATCCGAGCATCTTGCTTACCAGTGGCTGGATGTGCCCCACGCGGCACAGTTGACCAAGTCCTGGAGCAACCGGCAGGCGATTGAGGAATTTGTTATTTATCCGGCCTGAACAGGCTTTTTTCGGAGATTTTTATGGCAGGTCATAGTAAGTGGGCTAACACAAAGCATCGTAAAGCAGCACAGGACGCCAAACGCGGTAAAATTTTTACCAAGATTATCCGCGAACTGGTTACCGCAGCCCGTCTGGGCGGTGGCGATCCGGGTTCTAACCCACGTCTGCGCGCCGCGATCGATAAAGCTCTGTCCAACAACATGACGCGCGATACGTTGAACCGCGCGATTGCCCGTGGCGTCGGCGGCGACGATGATGCCAACATGGAAACCATCATTTATGAAGGCTACGGCCCGGGCGGCACAGCCGTCATGGTGGAATGCCTGAGTGATAACCGTAACCGTACCGTTTCCGAAGTGCGCCACGCGTTTACGAAAACCGGCGGCAATCTGGGTACCGATGGCTCCGTTTCGTACCTCTTCACCAAGAAAGGCGTCATTTCTTACGCGCCGGGTCTGGATGAAGATGCGGTGATGGACGCGGCGCTGGAAGCCGGTGCTGATGATGTCGTGACGTATGATGACGGTGCGATTGACGTCTTCACGCCGTGGGAAACGTTCGGTGATGTGAAGGACGCGTTAGACGCGGCTGGCCTGAAAGCGGAGTCGGCTGAAGTGTCGATGATTCCGTCTACCAAAGCGGATATGGATGCAGAAACGGCACCGAAGCTGATGCGTCTGATCGACATGCTGGAAGACTGCGACGATGTGCAGGAGGTTTACCACAACGGTGAGATCTCCGATGAGATAGCTGAACTGCTGTAATGGCAGGTCGGTAATGCAACGTAGCAACAGCTATCCACACGGGCGAATCGGCGGAACAGCACTATGACAATAATAGTCGGCATTGACCCCGGTTCGCGCGTGACGGGCTATGGCATTATCCGTCAGCAGGGGCGTCATCTGACGTATCTCGGCAGCGGCTGTATCCGTACCGTGGTGGATGACATGCCCACGCGGCTTAAACTGATTTACGCCGGCGTTAGTGAAATCATTACGCAATTTCGCCCAGACTGTATGGCGATTGAGCAGGTTTTCATGGCGAAAAACCCAGATTCAGCCTTGAAGCTGGGACAGGCGCGCGGAGTGGCTATCGTCGCGGGTGTGAATCAGGATCTGCCCGTGTTTGAATACGCGGCGCGGTTGGTGAAACAAACCGTGGTGGGAACGGGCGCGGCGGATAAAAAGCAGGTGCAGCATATGGTTCGCTCACTGCTGAAACTGTCGGCCAGTCCGCAGGCGGATGCCGCCGACGCGCTGGCGATTGCCATTACTCACTGCCACTTTAGCCAAAGCCTGCTGCGAACCGCGGCGGCGAAAGTGAACCCGCTGGCAGGAAGACTGCGCTGAAACAGGAGGCTGGATATTCATCCAGCCTTTTTTATGTTATATACTCGTCATACTTCAAGCCATTCTTTCCCTACGTAAAAGGAAGCGCAACGTGATAGGTCGTCTCAGAGGCATTATTCTGGAAAAACAGCCGCCGCAGGTGCTGATAGAAGCTAACGGCGTGGGTTACGAAGTCCATATGCCGATGACGTGCTTTTACGAACTCCCTGAACTCAATCAGGAAGCGATCATCTTTACCCATTTTGTTGTCCGCGAAGATGCACAGCTGCTGTTCGGTTTTAATGATAAGCAGGAGAGGGCGCTGTTCCGCGAACTGATTAAAGTGAATGGTGTCGGGCCGAAGCTGGCGCTGGCGATTCTCTCCGGGATGTCTGCGACGCAGTTTGTCAGCGCAGTCGAACGTGAAGAAATCGGTGCATTGATTAAACTGCCGGGCGTCGGTAAGAAAACGGCGGAAAGGCTGGTTGTTGAAATGAAGGATCGCTTCAAAGGCTTGAGCGGCGATCTGTTTAATCCGATCAGCGATATTCCGCTGGCCTCGCCCGCGACTGCAGACAGCCGTGTTAGCGATCCAGAAACAGAAGCTGCGGCGGCACTGGTTGCGCTGGGCTACAAACCACAGGAAGCCAGCCGCATGATTTCCAAAATTGCGCGTCCTGATGCTAACTGTGAAACCCTGATCAGGGATGCACTGCGCGCGGCGCTGTGAGGTATTCATGATAGAAGCCGATCGTTTAATTTCCGCTGACGCCGTTCCCGAAGAAGAATTTATCGACCGTGCGATTCGCCCTAAATTACTGACCGAGTATGTGGGGCAGCCGCAGGTGCGTGAGCAGATGGAAATTTTTATCCAGGCAGCCCGCAAACGTGGGGATGCACTGGACCATCTGTTAATTTTTGGTCCTCCCGGTCTGGGTAAAACGACGCTGGCGAATATTGTTGCCAATGAGATGGGCGTGAATATGCGCACGACGTCGGGCCCGGTACTGGAAAAGGCCGGCGATCTCGCCGCGCTGCTGACCAATCTTGAACCGCATGATGTACTGTTCATCGATGAAATTCATCGCCTGTCACCCGTTGTGGAAGAAGTGCTGTATCCGGCGATGGAAGACTATCAGTTGGATATCATGATCGGCGAAGGGCCCGCTGCCCGTTCGATCAAACTCGATTTGCCGCCTTTTACGCTGATTGGCGCAACGACGCGTGCTGGCTCGTTAACCTCGCCGCTGCGCGATCGTTTCGGCATTGTGCAGCGTCTGGAGTTTTATAAAGTTGAGGATTTGCAGTATATCGTCAGCCGCAGCGCACAGTGTTTAGGGCTAGATCTGACATCGGAGGGTGCGCTTGAAGTAGCGCGGCGCGCGAGGGGTACGCCGCGTATTGCTAACCGATTATTACGACGGGTACGTGATTTCTCCGAGGTTAAATCGGAAGGGGCGATTACCGGTGCCGTAGCAACGCAGGCGCTGGATATGTTGGCAGTCGATACCGAAGGCTTTGACTACATGGACCGTAAGCTGCTGTTAGCGATCATCGATAAATTCATGGGCGGCCCCGTTGGGTTGGACAATTTAGCGGCAGCGATTGGCGAAGAGCGCGAAACTATTGAAGACGTGCTGGAGCCGTTTCTGATTCAGCAAGGGTTCATTCAGCGTACGCCGCGCGGTCGAATGGCGACGCAGCATGCCTATCGTCATTTTGGCTTAACGCGTGAAGATTTGGGTTAACGTACGAAGAAGCGTATTGCCTAAGAAATAATTTCCACATTCAGGGAGACCACGCGGTCTCCCTGAGTTTATGTGATTAGAACCAGGCTTCCCACATTGCCCCAACGTTGAACGAATCCAGCTGCGTGTTGACGCCGGTCGTTGTCCGCGCGGTGTGTTTGTTATCCACTTCACCGCCGGTAACGTAGAAGCGCAGCATCGGTCTGAACTCCGGCCCCATAGCGATAGAGACATTCTGGGAAAGCGTCAGCTTCCACCCTTTGTTATCACCGCCCTGACCGTAATCTACGTGCTGGTAGCCCGCTTCAAGCCAGGTGGAATGCACATCATTCCAGAAATACATCGGGCGCACGATGGCATTGTAGTTACGACGATCGTCCTGACTGGCTGAGTCATTCGAGTAGTCGTGGTAGGCCAGCAGGTATTCGACCTGTGTTTGCGGTGTGAATTTGTATTTACCTTCAAAGCTGGCATAGAAGGTTTTCAGGTTGTCCGTTTTGTTGTAAACGCTGTTATCCGCATTGTTCGAATAGCGAGTGATAAACTGATTGAGGCTATTTTTCCCCGTGTGGCTCAGGACCGCGCCGCCTTGCCAGGCTTTCAGACGCGCATCGTTATCTACCGCTTTCGAGTCAAAACCGTAGTTCGCGTACAGCGCGAGATCCAACGGCCCCAGCTTGATGCCATGCACTTTGGACGTCAGCGCGTAATTGCCTTTATCGCCGGTGCCGGAACTGCCAGTACAGCTGATGCGTGAGGGGTTCGAATTACTCGTGATGATTTCGGGGTTACAGGATTCCACGGCCGCGACGGCCGCGACATCGAATTGAATACCGCCGAGATCAAAGTTCTTTATCCCCGCGCCCTGACCGTCGTGGTTCATCCAGAAGTAGTCGTTAATACCTTGTTGTGGACGCTGGTGGAAATCACGCCCGGCCCAGAGATAGGCGTTTGGCTGAGAAGCAAACAGGTTAGTGACGCCCGCATAGGCTTTTTTCAGGTTAACTTCGTCGCCCCAGTGGTCGATCATCACGACGACATCCCAGATTGCGCCGTTGTCACTCTTGAAGGCCTTGGAAAGCTGGAATTCACCGCCATTGCCTTCGTTGCCCAGACGGCCCAGCGCGGAGGCGCCGTTATAGGAACCGTCAACCGCAACATACTTCTGGTCACCGCTCTGGAATTGCGCGCCGTAACGCGCATAGCCGGTGAAGTTGATGCCATAAGGTATAGCCATGTCAGGCGTCTTGGAGGCTTCCGGCGTGGTCAGCGGGTCGACCTGTTTACTGGCAATCGCGTCTAATTTAGCCTGACGTTCCGCCAGCGCTTTTTCTACGGCCTGAGCAACGATACGATCTAATTGCTCTTGAGTAATCGTTTCTTGTGCGAATGCGGAACCGGAGCAAAGGGCAGCCAGCACCGCCAGCGTAACGGGCAGTTTTTTGGAGTTTGTCATAGTCATCTCAATTCGGTAAGTTATTTTCAGACAATAACCATCCCGCTCTGATTGACGTGAATAATGGCACGACGCTCAGAACAAGGTGATTGTTATTTTTTTAACGGTACAGCGTAATTAAATAACTGACGTAATCGACCCTCCCTATAAGGGTATTAAAATGAACTATTGCCTCTGATAAAGATGAATAATTTCTTCTGATAATTCGCGAGCGAGTAATGATGTCATTAAATGGTCTTGCGCATGCACCATAATTAATGTCATCGGCTGTCTGGCTTCTCCCGCATCCTGTTCAATCAGCTGGGTCTGCATATGGTGGGCTTTGCGCGCATAACCATCGGCTTCCTTCAACAGATTTTTTGCTTCATCAATGTGGCCTTTACGCGCGGCGTGTAGCGCCTCAAAACACAGGCTGCGCGATTGTCCAGCATTGACGATAATTTCCATTACTGCATCTTCTAATGTAATCATCATATGACCTATTTTTATGTGAACGAATATTCGCAGCATGTATTTTCTCTGCCGCGTTCTTGAATGTCGTCTAGGTCGGTGAATGTGAATAATAAAAACACTCCGACCCTGAACGATTTATTTTCTTTCTTCTATTTAATATTTATTGCTGTTTTTATTAACCCCATTAATTACTGCTCACGGTTTTCGTCAGTGATAGGTCGCCCTGTATTTTTTGTTCCTCGGTTTTCATTAATGTGCGTTCATAAGCTCGCAGGAACGGTAAATACATCAGCGCGGAAAACACCATGCACAGCAGGCACATGATTAGCGGGCTGAAACTCCAGTTTGCAGCCCACGATGCGCCAATGGGAGCCGGTGTTGTCCACGGCGTCAACGACACCACCTGCGCCAGCCATCCCATCTTGGTTGCGGTGTAAGCCAGCACGGCGTTAACCATCGGTACAAAGACAAAGGGGAGGAACAGCATCGGGTTCATGATGATGGGCGCGCCGAACATGATCGGCTCGTTGATGTTAAAGAAGCTGGGTACGACGCCCATTCTGCCGATGGTGCGCAAGTGCGTGACCTTGCTGCGTAACAGCAGAAATGCCAGCGGTAGCGTCGAACCGACGCCGCCAATCAATAGATAGTGATCCCAAAAGCCCTGTAAATAGATATGAGGCAAGACTTCACCGGCCGCCAGCGCGGCCTGATTCACGGCCAGATTGGTCATCCAGAATGGATTCATGATGCCCGTGACAATCAGCGAACCGTGGATCCCTGAAAACCAGAAAAGCTGGCATAGCAGCACGGACAGAAGAATGGCAGGCAGCGAGTCTGAGGCGGACACCAGCGGGGCCAGCAGGTGCATAATCGCTTCTGGAATGATCATGCCCGTTTGCGCTTCAATGAAAAGATTGAGCGGATGCAGCGTTGCGACAATCACCAACACGGGAATGAGAATTTCAAACGAACGAGCGACCCCCGTCGGTACTTCTTTCGGTAAGCGAATAGTAATGTTGTGCTGTTTCAGCGCCGCATAAACTTGGGTGGCATAGATAGACGTCAGTAAAGCGGTGAAGATCCCTTGCCCTGACAGATACTCGGTGGAAATTTTGTCATCGGCGTAAGGCGCGGCGACAAGCAGGAACGCCATAAACGCCAGCAGACCGGACATGACGGAGTCGAGATTAAGCTGTCGTCCCAGACTGGCACCCACACCTATGGAGATGAAAAAGGTCATGAGTCCCATACTCAGCTCGAAAGGCAGCATCAGCTGTGCGCGATAGGTGATAGAAAAATCGAGCCAGGTACGGGCAAACCCGACGGTGGTATCGGCGGAAAAGGGAGGGAAAATAAACACCAGCATAAATGAGCCGATGATCATAAAAGGTAACGCGGCGGTAAAGCCATCGCGGATAGCGATCACATACTTTTGTTGCCCTAAACGCCCAGCCAGCGGGGTAATCGATTGTTCGATAGCGGCAATCATTGATTGATATACGGAACCCATGTGAACACCTTTTTCGTGTGTCGCCGTAGCAGCGACAGCTCGTCACCAAGTATGTTATCGCCACGTTGTACGCCGTAACCCATTGTATCTAAAACTCTTACGGAAATGTCGCGTGTGGCAGTCTTTTATAAACGTGAGCCTATACCAGTTATCTTTCTTCCGCTGCGGACCGCATTTTCCGCCACGCACAATGTAAAAAGTTATTGCTAATATGATTGGATATCATATGGAAACCGTTTTCCATGCAAAGAAAAGAGAAGTGTGATGACCGTCAAGATGTGATGATTTCTGGCGGTATTAATTAGATTTACATCACATCTTATTGGCAGAAATACGCATTGGATGTTAAATGGATAATCGGTTTCCATGCTGGATAGAAACGGTTATACTGCGAATCAACACAATGCGCGGTTGGTATTCAGGGTTTTGAGTCAGATTTAGCGTTTTCCAGGGGCAAATGATGTCTACAATCAACGATGTATCGCGTTTAGCTGGGGTGTCTAAAGCCACAGTCTCCCGGGTGTTGAGTGGTTCACGCGGCGTAAAGGAAGCTAGCCGCCTTGCGGTGTTAAAAGCGGTTGATGAGCTTAAATATCGGCCGAACGTCATCGCTCAATCGCTGTTAAGTCAATCAACTGGATGTATTGGCGTCATTTGCGCTCAGGACAACATCAACCAGACGACCGGCTACCTTTATGCGCTGGAAAAACACTTTAGCCGACATCAAAAGCATCTCTTGTTGCGCTTTGCCAGCAGCAGGGCTGAAGTGATGAACGTGCTTGATGAGCTGACCAGCGGCCTGTGTGATGACATTTTAATCATCGGCGCGCGTTTTCCGCTGAATCTGGCCGATAAGAACATCATTCTGATCGATTGCATGGAAACGGATACCACGAATAGCCTGCAATTCGATCACGCTTTCGCCACAGAAACCGCGTGTAATTACCTGATTCGGCAAGGAAGACGGCAAATTGCGCTGATCAATCCTGCCGCCAGCAGTTCAGCGGAGCAGGTGCTTTTAGGATATAAGCGGGCGCTGGAAAATAACTTCTTACCGTTCAACCGCAACCTGATCTTTATGGATGCATCTTCATCGTCGTCGGTGGCACTGCAAGTGTTGCTCAATAACAGCACGACGCTGAATTTCAATGCGCTTCTGGTGGCGGATGAGCTGGAAGCCAAACGGGTTATTACGCAGCTTCAGGCGTTTAACAAATCCGTGCCAAAAGACATCATGGTATTCAGCCTGGCGGGATCTCTCGATATTCCAGGCATTCCGGCGATACCGGCCATTGAATATTCGATGGATGCGATAGCGGCCAGAATCGTGTCTTGGCTTAATGAGAAAACACAAGATGTGCTGGGGTCGTATGTCTTGCGGGGTGATTTAATCATTCCAGATATGGCTAACCGGAAATAAACGCTGTTCGTACAGCCGTAAAAATATAAAGCCCTTCTGAATCACGTATTCGGAAGGGCTTTTTGCTATTGAGTTTTTGTACTATTGGGTGATTGATAGGTTAGGCGGGTTGTCGCTTAATCAGGCTGACAATAAACAGCAGCGATGCGCACAGAACCACAGACGGCCCAGCGGGCGTATTGTAGCCCGCTGAAAAGGCCAAACCGCCCGTTACGGCAATCATTCCCACAATAATCGCGATGCTTGCCATTTGTTCCGGCGTCCGTGCGAAGCGTCTGGCGCTGGCGGCGGGAATAATCAGCAGTGACGTAATGATCAGCGCACCAACAAATTTCATAGCGATACCAATCGTTAACGCGGTGGTCAGCATCAAGAGCAGCTTGGTGCGCTGTAGCTTCACGCCATCGACATGCGCCAGCTCTGGGCTGATCGTCATAGAAAGCAGAGCGCGCCATTGCCAGCACATAATGGCCACAACAACGATGACGCCAGCGGCGATAACCCACAGATCCTCTGTTGTGACAGAGAGCAAATCGCCAAACAGGTAAGCCATCAAGTCCACGCGCACGTTATTCATCAGGCTGACGACTACCAATCCAAGCGACAGCGCGCTGTGTGCCATGATGCCGAGCAACGTATCGATAGCCAGATAAGGGCGTCGCTCCAGCCAGACAAGCCCCAACGCCAGAATGAGCGTCACGGCAATAACGGCAGCAAACAGGTTGATGTTCAGCAGCAGGCCGAAGGCGACGCCGAGTAAAGACGCGTGCGCCAGCGTGTCACCGAAGTAAGACATCCGTCGCCAGACGACGAATGAACCGAGCGGGCCTGCCGCAATCGCCAGCAAAATCCCCGCCAGCCAACCGGGAAACAGCAGTTCTATCATGCGTCGTTTCCACCTTGTCTCTTCAAAATGATACGTCCTTGCAGATCGTGACGATGATTATGATGGTGGCGGTAAACCGCCAATTGCTCCGCGCCGCGGTGGCCGAACATTGCTAAAAATTCGGGGTGAAGCGAAACGACTTCAGGCGTGCCGGAGCAGCAAACATGTTGATTAAGGCACAGGACTTCATCGGTTTTTGCCATCACCAAATGCAGATCGTGCGAGACCATCAGTACGCCACAGCGGAATTCCTGTCGTAGCTGATTAATGAGGTCGTACAGCGCCAGTTGCCCATTGACGTCGACACCCTGTGTCGGCTCATCCAATACCAGCAACTGGGGCTGGTTGAGCAGCGCGCGCGCCAACAGCACACGTTGGGTTTCGCCACCGGAAAGTTTCTGCATCGGCTGTTCCAGCAGATGTGCAGCCTGAACCCGCTTAAGCGCCGGTAAAATATCCTGCTTTTTCACGCCGGGGCGCAGCTGCATAAAACGGCTGACGGTCAAGGGCAGGGTGGTATCCAGATGCAGCTTCTGCGGGACGTAGCCGATACGCAGCGCGGGATCCCGTACCAGCGAACCGGAGGTGGGGGAAAGTAGACCTAATACCACGCGCACCAGTGTCGATTTCCCTGCGCCATTCGGCCCGAGTAGCGTCAGAATTCGACCTGCCTGCAAGGTAAGAGAGATATCTGACAGAACTTTTCGGCTGCCAAATGTAACTGAAATATTATTAAGTGATACCAATGTGGACATAGAATTCGGTTTGCATAACCCATGTAACGTTATAATATAACAAACAACACCATAAAAATCGATGGGATCGACTTTCATGCAGCAATCTATTCAACAAAAAAAATCTATTCAGCAAAAAAAATGGTTAAAGAGTGTGTTTGTTGCCAGCGCGCTACTCGCAAGCGGGATGTCAATCAGCGCGGCATCCGCTGCGGTCATTACGTCAATTCGTCCTTTGGGATTCATTGCGTCGGCTATTGCCGATGGCGTGACGCCCACTGAGGTTTTGTTACCTGATGGCGCGTCGCCCCACGATTATGCCTTGCGCCCGTCTGATGTCCAGCGTTTACAGTCCGCAGAACTGGTGATTTGGGTTGGGCCGGAAATGGAAGCCTTTCTCGGAAAGCCGTTAGCGAAAGTTTCACCTGAAAAGCAGATTACGCTTTCCGCGCTGCCAGCGATTAAATCTGAGCTGGAAAAAGAAGCCGGACACGACCATGAGGATGACCATGAACAGGCGCATGATGACCATGGAAAGGGACACGATCATAGCCATGCCGCCCATGATGACGGCGACGATGGTCACCATCATGGTGAGTACAATATGCACATTTGGCTGTCGCCGGAGATGACAAAACAGGCGGCAATTGCCATTCATGCAAAATTATTGGAACTTATGCCTCAGAATAAGGACAAACTAGACGCGAATCTGCTTTATTTCACGGATAAAATCGGGCAAGCAGATGAAAAAATTGTTAAGATGCTAGCGCCTGTGCAGGGTAAAGGGTATTTCGTGTTCCATGATGCCTATGGTTATTTTGAGAAACACTATGGGTTAAGCCCCTTGGGTTACTTCACGGTTAACCCCGAAATCCAACCCGGAGCACAGCGTTTACATCAAATACGAACACAGTTGGTTGAGCACAAAGCCGTATGCGTTTTTGCTGAACCACAATTCAGGCCAGCCGTTATTAATGCTGTTGCCAAGGGAACTGACGTGCGCTCGGGTGTGCTCGATCCATTGGGAAGCAATATTGCACTGGGTAGAGATAGCTATGCCGATTTCTTGTTGCAGCTATCGAACCAGTATGTGAGCTGTCTGGAGGAAAAATCATGAGGATACGAATAAGTGCAGCAGATAGTCCGAACTATCGCTCTGGCGTATAACAGCTTACCTCGGCCCCATCGCGTCATGCTGGGGTCGCTTACCGTTGTGACATTGGCCGTTGCCGTTTGGCGGCCTTTTGTTTATCCCCACGTCGATGATGCCCCCGTCATCGTGAAAGATATCGATCTGGAAACCAGCCAGCTGCGTACGCTGACACCTGAAGCCAGTGAACCGATAGACCAACCCTCGCCGGATGACGACATTCCACAAGATGAGCTGGATGATAAGGTTGCCGATGAAGGCGGCGTACATGAGTACGTGGTCTCTACGGGCGATACCTTAAGCAGCATTTTGACGCAATACGGTATTGATATTGCCGATGTCACCCAGCTCGCCGAGCAGAATAAAGATTTGCGGAACCTGAAAATCGGTCAGCAAATTTCATGGGCTCTGGCAGAGAACGGTGACCTGCAAAGTTTGACCTGGCAGATGTCCCGCCGTGAAACACGTATTTATGAGCGCGTGGGTAACGATTTTAAAGAGCGTATTGAGACGCTGAAAGGCGAGTGGCGCAATAGCGTTCTGAATGGCCGAGTCAGTGGTAGCTTCGTTAGCAGTGCAAAAAACGCCGGTTTGACCAGCACAGAAGTGCGGGACGTGATCAAAGCGCTGCAATGGCAGTTGGATTTCCGTAAATTACGTAAAGACGACACCTTCTCTGTCCTGATGTCCCGCGAAATGCTCGATGGTAAAAGTGAGCAGAGCGAACTGGTCGGCGTCCGTCTGAATACCGGTGGCAAAGACTATTACGCGATTCGTGCAGAAGACGGTAAATTCTACGATCGTGAAGGTTCCGGTTTGACGCGTGGCTTTATGCGTTTCCCAACCATGAAACAATTTCGTATTTCCTCCAACTTTAATCCACGTCGTCTGAACCCGGTAACAGGGCGCGTCGCACCGCATAAAGGTGTCGATTTTGCCATGCCGGTCGGTTCGCCGGTTCTGGCTGTCGGGGATGGGGAAGTCGTGATTGCGAAACGCAGCGGTGCAGCAGGAAACTATGTTGCCATCCGTCATGGTCGTCAGTACACCACGCGCTACATGCATATGCATCGCATCCTGGTTAAACCGGGACAGAAAGTGAAACGTGGCGATCGTATCGGGTTGTCCGGTAACACTGGTCGTTCTACCGGCCCGCATCTGCACTACGAATTCTGGATCAACCAGCAGGCGGTAAACCCGTTAACGGCTAAACTGCCACGTTCTGAAGGGCTGGCGGGTAAAGAGCGTCGTGATTATCTGGCGCAGGTGAAAGAGGTCGTACCGCAGCTTAAGTTTGATTAATTCTATTGACTGCGTGTTATGCCGGTGGCTTGCTGCCGGCATTTTCATTTATAGAACATTTGATAAAACACCAGTTCCTGATTTTTTATTATCGAGCAGACGTGTTTTTACGTAACTGTCGTCGGTGTTGCTAAACGCCGAGCGGCAATTATGATTATGTTCATTGATTGATCTGAAGAGTTTAGGCATGGAAAAAGAAAAAAAATCGAACGCTGAATTTGTTCCCCAGTTTCAACGCGCCTTTTTTCATCCGCGCTATTGGGGCGTTTGGTTAGGCGTTGGAGTGATGGCGCTCGCTGCCTATGTTCCCGCGCGATTAAGAAATCCGGTGCTGGGTGGGTTAGGGCGTTTTGTTGGGAGAATATCAAAAGGCGCACGCCGCCGTGCCCGTATTAATCTGCTGTATTGCATGCCGGAATTAACGGAAGCACAGCGCGAAGCTATCATCGATGACATGTTTGCGACGGCTCCTCAGTCGATGATCATGATGGTGGAAGTAGGGATTCGTAACCCGAAGAAAATCGAAAAATACGTTCGCTGGCATGGCGAAGACATTCTGGATCGCATTAAGGCACAAGAGAAGAACGTGATTTTTCTGGTTCCGCACGGTTGGGGTGTTGATATCCCCGCGATGCTGCTGACCTCACGTGGCCAGCGTATGGCGGCCATGTTCCACAACCAGAAGAATGCGCTGGTGGACTACTGGTGGAATCGATTACGTCGTCGTTTTGGTGGGCGCATCCATGCTCGTAACGACGGCATTAAGCCGTTTATCAGCTCTGTTCGTTCCGGGTGCTGGGGTTATTATCTGCCCGATCAGGATCACGGCGCGGAGCACAGCGAATTCGTTGATTTCTTTGGAACCTATAAGGCAACGTTGCCTGCCGTTGGACGACTGATGAAAGTATGTCGCGCTGACATCGTGCCGTTGTTCCCGGTCTATAACGCTAAAGACGGCTGCCTCGATGTGTTTATTCGCCCGCCGATGGACGACTTGGCAGACGCTGATGATGCATACATTGCACGGCGCATGAACGAAGAAGTGGAAATTCTGGTCAAACCGAATCCTGAGCAGTACACCTGGATTCTGAAATTGCTGAAAACCCGTAAGCCGGGTGAAATTGAACCGTACTGTCGGGATGATTTATACCGCGACTAGTTTATACGGTAGCTAGCAGTGGGCTGATAGGCCGCATAGATAAAAAGCCGGACGAGAAATCGTCCGGCTTTTTGCTA
Organism: Pectobacterium jejuense; assembly: GCF_026800125.1. Lineage (NCBI taxonomy): Bacteria > Pseudomonadati > Pseudomonadota > Gammaproteobacteria > Enterobacterales > Pectobacteriaceae > Pectobacterium > Pectobacterium jejuense. The sequence continues at coordinate 532,750 of NZ_JAPQKX010000001.1, forward strand.
TCACACTTTTTAGTCTCACGCTTCGCGCTAGCACAACACCGTCCGCCAACTCAGTCGCGGACGGTTGTGACAATGATTATTCCACGCGCAGGATGCGGATCGTGTTGGTGGTGCCCACGGTACCCATGATGTCACCCTGTGTGACGATGACGAGATCCCCAGACATCAGGAACCCTTTATCGCGCAGCAGGATCACCGCATCATTGGCGGCAGCAACGCCGTCCGTGTAGCTGTCGAAATGCACGGGAGTCACACCACGATACAACGCGGTCAGGTTCAGCGTGTGCTCATGACGAGACATAGCGAAAATCGGCAGACCGGAGCTGATACGGGACATCATCAGGGCGGTACGACCAGATTCCGTCATAGCGATCAGCGCTGTAACCCCTTTCAGGTGGTTGGCGGCGTACATGGAAGACATCGCGATGGATTCTTCGGTGTTATCAAACTGTACGTCAAGGCGGTGTTTGGAGACATTGATGCTTGGGATCTTCTCCGCGCCTAAACACACTTTCGCCATGGCGGCGACGGTTTCAGCTGGATATTGGCCCGCGGCGGTTTCTGCTGACAGCATCACGGCATCGGTGCCATCCAACACGGCGTTAGCGACGTCCATTACCTCTGCACGCGTTGGCATCGGGTTAGTGATCATCGATTCCATCATCTGCGTAGCGGTAATGACCGCACGGTTCAACTGACGAGCGCGACGGATCAACTTCTTCTGAATCCCCACCAGCTCTGGGTCGCCGATTTCAACGCCCAGATCGCCCCTCGCCACCATCACCACGTCGGACGCCAGAATAATGTCATCCATTGCGGCATCTGAGCAAACGGCTTCAGCACGTTCAACTTTTGATACGATCTTGGCGTGGCAACCCGCATCACGCGCGAGGCGGCGTGCGTAGTTGAGATCTTCACCGGTACGAGGGAAAGAGACGGCCAGATAGTCGACGCCAATTTTTGCGGCAGTAATAATGTCGGCTTTATCTTTTTCCGTGAGGGCTTCGGCAGACAGACCGCCGCCGAGTTTGTTGATGCCTTTATTGTTGGACAGCGGGCCGCCAACGGTGACTTCGGTATACACTTTCAGGCCTTCAACCTGAAGGACTTTCAACTGCACTCGGCCATCATCCAGTAACAGGATATCGCCAGGTACCACGTCGCTCGGCAAGCCTTTGTAATCGATCCCGACTTTTTCTTTATCGCCTTCGCCTTTCGCTAAGTTGGCATCCAGCAAAAATTTGTCGCCGATATTCAGGAAGATTTTACCTTCTTTGAAGGTAGAAACACGAATTTTTGGACCCTGTAGATCGCCAAGAATGGCAACATGGCGGCCTAATTTAGCCGCAATTTCACGAACTTTGTTGGCACGTAATAGATGATCTTCTGGTGTGCCGTGAGAAAAATTCATGCGTACTACGTTCGCGCCCGCACTGATAATCTTTTCGAGATTATTATCACGGTCGGTAGCGGGCCCCAGGGTGGTGACAATTTTGGTTCTTCTGAGCCGTCTGGACATGTATAACTCCGTTCACTTGTGAAACTGTAGTGTTGCGATTAAGCGTCGAATAACGGTGCAAAATGTCACTTTACAACAAAACTATTTCACCTGCGTTATCCGAACATCGTGTTGAGTCTGATTATCATACTGTACAGGTAATCCCCGCCATCTTTCCATGCCTGTAGTCTGTGGGCATATCAAGATGAAGCCGGTTGATGATACCGCTCATTTTAATTACCCGTCATACTTCAAGTTGCATGTGCGTTGGCTGCGTTCAGTCACCCGAATCACTTACTTGAGTAAGCTCATCGGGACTCCCTCGCTTGCCGCCTTCCTGAAACTCGAATTATTTAGGGTATAAAATATAACTAAAAAACAAAGCACAGTGTAAAACTTATCTATCACCTGAAGGGGTTAATCAGCCGCTCGTCTTTATCAAAGCGTGATTCACGCAGGGCCTCTTTGACCCGTTTCAGGTTATCACGAAATTTTTCCCCGCGGCGCAGCGTGAACCCGGTCGCCAGAACGTCAATTAGCGTCAACTGAGCGATGCGGGACACCATCGGCATGTAGACATCGGTATCTTCGGGCACATCAAGCCGCAAGGCCAACGACGCCTCACGCGCCAGCGGCGTGCCGTCCGAGGTGATGGCGATGACGGTCGCGTCGTTCTCGCGTGCCAGTTGCGCCATTTCGACCAGACTTTTGGTTCTGCCAGTATGGGAGATCAACACCACGACGTCGCCGTCGCTGGAATTCATGCAGCTCATGCGCTGCATAACGATGTCATCGAAATAGACAACGGGGATATTGAAGCGGAAAAATTTGTTCATCGCATCATGCGCGACAGCGGCGGAAGCGCCCAGGCCAAAGAACGAGATTTTCTTCGCCTGCGTCAGTAAATCCACGGCGCGGTTGACGGCGGCGACATCCAGACTGGATTTCACCTGCTCCAGGCCAGCCATGGCGGATTCAAAAATTTTACTGGTATAGGCATCAACGCTGTCATCTTCTTCAACGTTACGGTTCACATACGGTGTACCGTTTGCCAGACTTTGCGCCAGATGTAGTTTAAAATCGGGAAAACCTTTAGTTTCAAGGCGGCGACAGAAACGATTAACCGTTGGCTCGCTGACATCGGCCATTTTGGCTAAGGTCGCGATGCTGGAGTGAATGGCTGTTTGTGGCGTGCTCAGGATCACTTCAGCAACTTTTCTTTCTGATTTGCTCAAGAGTTCCAGGTGGCTCTGGATTTTTTCCAGCATATTCATACGACAAGGGCCATGTAAGTTTTTTCCAATTTCAACTAAAGGTACACTGGCATGCATTACGTGAAAAAATGTAAGTCGTGAAAATATACTACGACCCTGTAGTGGTTGGCAGAGGGCAACAGGTTAAGTTGGGGCCTTTTTTTGCCAGAACATGACATGTGTCTAACTTTCAGAAAAGTAATCGACTGTCAGAAACGACGGAAAATTTCGTTTTAGGGCGAATGCATAAGTGACTTCAGCCACTGCACAGACCGATTTATGCATGGTTTTCAGTCAATGCCGACCATTATTTGGCATTTTTATGATGGGTTTACTGGCTGTAGTCAAAAAGAGTACATTATCGCTGTAATAAAATTACAGCATCCTGCAACGAGGAGATGAACATGGCGGTAACTTCAACAGCCCAAGCGTGCGATCTGGTTATTTTCGGTGCTAAGGGCGATCTGGCACGCCGTAAATTGCTGCCTTCCCTTTACCAGTTGGAAAAAGCAGGTCACATCCATACGGACACCAGAATTATTGGCGTGGGCCGTGCGGATTGGGATAAAGCGGAGTATACCCGCGTCGTGCGTGAAGCGCTTGACACCTTTATGAAAGAAGCCATCGACGATAAGTTGTGGGAAACGCTAAGCAGTCGGCTGGATTTCTGTAATCTTGATGTGGAAGACACCAAAGCCTTCAACAAGCTGGGCAAGATGCTTGACCAGAAAAACCGTACCACCATCAACTATTTTGCCATGCCGCCGAGTACATTCGGTGCGATCTGCAAAGGGTTGGGAACCGCAGGGCTGAATAAAGAGCCCGCGCGCGTGGTAATGGAAAAACCGCTGGGTACCGATCTGGCGTCTTCTCGCGTCATTAACGATCAGGTCGCGGAATTCTTTAACGAGTGTCAGGTTTACCGCATCGACCACTATCTGGGTAAAGAGACTGTTCTGAACCTGCTGGCGCTGCGTTTTGCCAACTCGTTGTTCTCCTCAAACTGGGACAACCGGACGATCGACCATGTGCAGATCACGGTAGCCGAGGAAGTCGGGATTGAAGGGCGCTGGGGCTATTTCGATAAAGCCGGCCAGATGCGCGATATGATCCAGAACCACCTGTTACAGATTCTGACGATGATTGCGATGTCGCCGCCGTCTGATTTGACGACCGACCGCATCCGTGATGAAAAAGTGAAAGTGCTGCGTTCGCTGCGTCGTATCGATCGCTCCAACGTGCATGAAACCACCGTTCGCGGCCAATACACTTCTGGTTTTGTTCAGGGACATAAAGTGCCTGGCTATCTGGAAGAAGAGGGCGCGAACAAAAGCAGCAGCACGGAAACCTTCGTCTCGATTCGCGTTGATATCGATGACTGGCGCTGGTCTGGTGTGCCGTTCTACCTGCGTACTGGTAAACGCCTGCCGACCAAATGTTCAGAAGTCGTCGTGTACTTTAAAAACCCTGCACTGAACTTGTTCCATGATTCCTACCAGCAGTTGCCGCAGAACAAGCTGATCATTCGCTTGCAGCCGGATGAAGGTGTGGAAATTCAGATTCTGAACAAAATCCCGGGGTTAGAGCACAAACACCGTCTGCAAACGGTGAAACTGGATCTGAGCTTCTCGGAAACCTTTAATCAGCAGCATTTGGCCGATGCTTACGAGCGTCTGCTGCTGGAAACCATGCGTGGGATTCAGGCGCTGTTTGTCCGTCGTGATGAAGTTGAAGAAGCCTGGAAATGGGTGGATTCCATCATGGATGCATGGGCGATGGACAACGATGCACCGAAGCCGTATCAGGCAGGAAGCTGGGGACCAGTGGCATCCGTGGCGATGATTACCCGCGATGGCCGTTCCTGGAATGAGTTTGAGTAATTTTTTGGTAATACGTCAGTAATGGGGAGGCTGGCCGAGAACGGTCGGCCTCCCACAGTTTTTAATGTATGGCTCACGGTGCGGTCGGACATCTGCGGCGACGCAGATCCCTGTGGCAGGGGCGCGCTATATAATTAATGATGCCTTCGGGCATGACTGGAGATAACTTTTGATGAAAAACTGGAAAACGAGCGCGGAACAGATTTTGACAACGGGTCCCGTTGTTCCTGTGATTGTGGTCAACAAACTGGAACACGCGGTGCCGATGGCAAAAGCGTTAGTCGCGGGCGGCGTTCGCGTTCTGGAACTGACATTGCGTACCGACTGTGCCATTGAAGCGATTCGCGCGATTGCAAAAGAAGTACCGGAAGCTATCGTGGGCGCGGGTACGGTAACAAACCCTGAGCAACTGGCTGCGGTGGTTGAGGCGGGTGCGCAGTTTGCCATCAGCCCAGGCCTGACCGAGCCGCTGCTGAAAGCCGCAACGGAAGGCAACATCCCGTTGATCCCTGGTATCAGCACCGTATCTGAACTGATGCTGGGTATGGATTACGGCCTGCGTGAGTTCAAATTCTTCCCTGCGGAAGCTAACGGCGGCGTGAAAGCGCTCCAGGCGATCGCCGGTCCGTTTGCTCAGATCCGTTTCTGCCCAACCGGTGGCATTACGCCGAATAACTACCGCGACTATCTGGCGCTGAAAAGCGTGCTGTGTGTGGGTGGTTCATGGCTGGTGCCGAACGACGCGCTGGAAAGCGGTGATTACGCACGTATTACTGAACTGGCTCGTGAAGCCGTTGCGGGTGCAAAAGCCTAAGTTTGCTCGTGACTGAATGACAAAGGCCACTCACTGCGAGTGGCCTTTTTTGTATTAGCCGCTGACTTTTACGCCCGCAGCAACGCGCTTGGCGATGGCTACAGCATCATCCGTGGTTTCCGCACTGGCTAATGCGACACCCATACGGCGTTTGCCGCTGATATCCGGTTTACCAAACAGGCGAATTTGCGTATGAGGGAGCAGTGCGCTTTCCAGCCCCTGATAGCGCACGTTGTTGCTATCCAGTTCCGGTAAAATCACGGCGGAAGCCGATGCGCCATACTGACGAACTGCGCCAATGGGCAGTCCCAGGAAAGCACGCACGTGCAGCGCAAACTCGGACAGATCCTGAGAAATCATCGTCACCATGCCGGTATCGTGCGGGCGAGGGGAGACTTCACTGAAAATAACCTCATCGCCGCAGACGAAAAGCTCAACGCCGAACAGGCCATAGCCGCCGAGCGCTTTCACAACATCGCTGGCCATTTTCTGCGCGCGTTCCTGCGCCAGTGCACTCATCTGCTGTGGCTGCCAGGATTCCCGATAGTCGCCGTCTTCCTGTCGATGACCGATTGGCGCACAGAAATGAATACCGTCAACCGCATGGATGGTCAGTAAGGTGATCTCAAAATCAAAATTAACCAGTCCTTCCACGATGACGCGCCCGCCGCCTGCGCGTCCACCCTGTTGGGCGTAGCTCCACGCCTGATCTAACTGCTCAGCAGAGCGAATCAGACTTTGCCCTTTGCCAGAAGAACTCATGACCGGTTTAACAATACAGGGATAGCCAATCGCGTCTACCGCCTGACGAAAGTTCTCTTCGCTGTCGGCAAAACGGTAGGTGGAAGTGGGAACGCCGAGTGTTTCAGCAGCCAGACGACGGATACCTTCACGATTCATCGTCAGGCGCGTCGCTTCGGCACAGGGAACAACATGGTGACCCTGCTTTTCCAGCGTCACCAGCATGTCGGTTGCGATGGCTTCGATTTCCGGCACGATGTAATCAGGACGTTCGGCTTCAACCAGCGCTTTTAATGCATCGCCATCCAACATATTGATGACGTGGCTGCGATGCGCAACCTGCATGGCGGGGGCATCGGCATAGCGATCGACCGCAATCACTTCGATTCCCAGGCGCTGACACTCAATCGCGACTTCTTTGCCTAATTCACCGGAGCCAAGCAGCATCACTCGTGTGGCATCCGCACGCAGGGCGGTTCCAATTGTTAACATAACCTTATACCTGATCGGGTTGTGAAAAATGGCCGCAGTATAAACGAAAACGTTTGCGTGCGCATTAAAGAGGGCGTGCAGTGGAATGCGATGCGCAAAAGCGCACCAAGAGACAAGGACGTGGCTTGGCATTGCTGGGCAATCGTGCCACTCTTCTTACAAAGCGAAAATTTTATGTCAAGACAACGAGATCCGACGCCATGAAGACACCGCAAGCTGAAAAAAGACCCCATGCACTAAGTACACATGGCGATACGCGTATCGACAATTATTACTGGCTGCGTGATGACCAGCGTACCGATCCGCAGGTGTTGGACTATCTGAAGCAGGAAAACGCCTATAGCGAAGCCGTCATGGCACCTCATGACGCACGCAAACGGTCACTGTATGACGAAATGGTTAAACGCATTCCGTCGACGGATATGTCTGTGCCGTATGTCAGAAAAGGCTATCGCTACCAAAGTCGCTATGAGCAGGGGAAAGAGTACGCCATCTATCTGCGTCAGCCTGAGCAGGCAACGGATGCGTGGGAAACGTTGCTGGATGGGAATCAACGTGCTGAGGGGCATGAGTTTTACAGTCTCGGCGCGCTTGAAGTTAGCCCGGACAATAGGCTGATGGCGCTCTCGGAGGACTTTTTATCCCGTCGGCAGTACACGCTCCGTTTTCGCGATCTGAACAGCGGCGAGTGGTTACCGGATGTGATCGAAAATGTGACCGCAGGGGCGGAATGGTCGGCAGATTCGACGGTTCTGTATTACGTGCGTAAACATGAACAAACGCTGTTGCCGTATCAGGTCTATCGCCACCGTCTGGGGAGCGATCCGGCGTTGGATGAGCTGGTCTATGAAGAGAAAGACGACACCTATTACGTTAGCCTGAGTAAAACGACATCAGAGCACTACATCACCATTTATCTCAGTAGCACGACGACGAGCGAGGTGTTGCTGCTTGACGCGACGCGCCCGGATGCGTTGCCGCAGGTAAGCATTCCACGTCGAAAAGATCATGAATATGGCATCGATCACTATCAGGATAAGTTTTATCTGCGCTCCAATCGAGAAGGGAAAAATTTTGGCCTCTACCGTTCGGATAGGCCCGATGAGCAAACGCTGGAAACGCTGATTGCACCACATGAACACCGCGTACTGGAAGGTTTTGAGCTGTTCCGTGACTGGCTGGTGGTTGAAGAGCGGGAGCGCGGCTTGACCAGCTTGCGCCAAATTCACTGGCAGACGCAGGAAGAAAAAGCGATCACCTTTAATGATGCGAGCTATGTGACGTGGCTGTCGTACAACCCTACGCCAGAAACGGCCTTGATGCGGTATGGCTATTCATCAATGACAACCCCCAGCACGCTGTATGAATTGAATCTGGATACAGGCGAGCAGCAGTTACTTAAACAAGCCGAAGTGAAAGATTTCTCCCCGGACAATTACCGGAGCGAGCGCTTGTGGATCACGGTTCGGGATGGCGTCGACGTTCCCGTTTCCCTCGTTTATCATCGCGATCATTTCAGCCCAGGCAATAACCCGATACTGGTTTACGGCTATGGCGCTTATAGCCATAGCATGGATCCCGATTTTAGCGTTAGCCGTCTGAGTCTGCTGGACAGAGGGTTCGTATTTGCCTTAACGCACATTCGCGGTGGCGGTGAGTTGGGTCAACAGTGGTACGACGATGGGCGCCTGCTCAATAAAATGCATTCCTTCACCGATTTCATCGATGTGTCTCAGGCATTGATAGAAAAAGGTTATGGCGACAGGAACAACATGTTTGCCATGGGGGGCAGTGCGGGCGGACTATTGATGGGCGCGGTAGTGAACATGGCTCCCGATCTATTTAAGGGGGTTGTTGCCCAGGTTCCATTCGTTGATGTGCTGACGACAATGCTGGATGAGTCTATCCCGTTGACGACCGGCGAGTATGACGAGTGGGGCGATCCGAATGAACAAATCTATTATGACTACATCAAGCAATATAGTCCCTATGACGGTGTTACCGCGCAACGCTATCCGCATTTGCTGGTGACTACCGGGCTACACGACTCTCAGGTTCAGTATTGGGAACCTGCAAAGTGGGTGGCGAAATTACGGGAAGTCAAAACGGACGATCGTCTGGTGCTGCTATACACCGATATGGATGCGGGGCACGGCGGAAAATCCGGTCGTTTTAAACGTTATGATGATATTGCGTTGGAATATGCTTTTCTGCTGATGGTGCTTGAAATGGTTGAGGAAGCGCACGAATAAAGCTTTGGTTATGAGGGTAAACCCGTTTTCGGGTTTACCCGATCGGCACGGCACATTACTTAGGTCACATCACAACTCAGGTAATATCAGCCTGCGGTTTCTTTGCCCTTTTATCGGCCCGTTTTTCGGCGGCCGTTTTCAGGGGCTTCTTCTTACTGTTCTTTTTGCTATCCAGACCTTTACTCATATCTTGCCTCGCGTGATAAAAGGGTAGGTTGCCACTCCATTAACCTCTTGTGCGGGCCGATATGCAAGCAGAAAATCGTTTTTGCTGTGTAAGAATGTAACCCGTGGAAAGGGATGTTTTCCACGGCAAGGTCGTCGTAGGTTGGAATAATGAAGGGGTAAGACTACTTAGACTTCGGTTCGTAGGGTAAACGAGAGAACTGCAGCGAACGCTGGCGATAAAACATCACGCGCTCGCGAAAATAGTCACGCAAGTACTCGGGTTGTTCTCTCTCAACGACCTCGGGAATGACCGGCATATTGTAACGTTCTTTGAAGGCTACGCCTGATGCCGCCAAGTCCACGTTAACTTTATCCATCTCTTCTTTGGACAATTCTGCCAGATTGTATCCCATACCGTTTTCTCCTGCCTATTGGCCACAGACTGATGCGTGTCACGGTAAAGTAGTGACAGGAAAATGGCAAGCGTTCACCTTATTATGTGGATGTTTATTATTCTCATTACGAAATGGGAATCATTTTTAATACAAACGCGTCATACATGATATAACTCGCGGTTGTTATTTTTGATAATAACAATGATTCGCAATAATATATTTATCTCAAGACTTAAGTGATAATAAATATCAATAACATAAATGTTAACTTGTTGTTTAAATGGTATTTTTTGTTAATTTGATATCAATGTTAATAAAGTGTTTTTTATTTTATTTTTTCAGGCATAATGCCCTGAATAATTTCACCTGCCGGGAAAATAGGGAGTTAACATGTTAAAAAAAGAAATGATTCAGAAGCTGAATGAGCAACTTAATCTGGAGTTTTATTCCGCGAATTTGTATCTGCAAATGAGCGCATGGTGCGGTGACAAAGGTTTTGAAGGCGCATCCAGTTTCCTGAAGACGCATTCTCAGGAAGAAATGCAGCACATGCAGCGCCTGTTTGACTATCTGGATGACACCGGAAGCCTGCCTGTATTAGGCGCGATTGCTGCACCGCCGATTGATTTTGATTCTCTGGCTGATGTTTTCAAGCTGACCTATGAACACGAACAGCTGATCACTGCAAAAATTAATGAACTGGCGCATGAAGCGATGGCGCTGCAGGATTACTCTACATTTAACTTCCTGCAATGGTACGTTGCTGAGCAGCACGAAGAAGAGAAATTGTTCCGTTCTATTCTGGACAAATTGGCGTTAGTCAAAGCCAGCGAAGGCGGCCTGTTCTTCATCGATCAGGACCTGAAAAAAATGTCTGCGGCGGCACCGTCAACCTAACGACAAGCGACGCTTCTGTCGGCCAATGATTCATTGAATGACGCGGGATAATATTCTCCTTATCCCGCTATTTTCCTCTCCCGAACGACCTTTCTGCCAGTACCAAACTACCGATATTATTCCTGAACTCCGCACTCGACTTCACCTTCCTCTGCCGCTATGATCGCATCAGTCGTGATATACAACATTCTGTTTTATAAGGTTTGAGGCTGTCTTTCTCTGATTCGGATAAGGCCGCAAAACTTACACACATCATTGTTTGAATACGCCATGTCGGGAATACCATGATGAAGAAATTTTTGCTATCTATCGTGCTTGCTTCACTTTCTGTGAATGCTTTTGCTGCCGCTAAGCTGGCAAATGTCAGCCGGTTTGAATACGGCGATCGCTGGGCTTTTACGCGTGAAGAAGTTCAACTGATTTGCCGCCCTGGCAATGCGCTGTACGCCTTACATACCGGGACGCTGATGCAATATCCGCTAAATGATGTCGCCATTGCGCAAATGAAATCCGGGCAGGTGAGTGCGCAGCCGATAGACGCGATCTGGCTAGACGATCCTAAGTATCCCGGACAGAAAAAAAGCCTTCAGCCATTTATCGAACGTGCAGAGCAGTTGTGTCAGCCAGATGCTAAACCATGAAGTGATTGATTTACCTATTAATGTTAAATAATTACTTCTTTATGGTTAAGATAAAGTGTGAAATCTGTTCCATTTGTGATGATTGCGAATAGGTTAAGGCTGGAAAACGCGAGGGAGTTGGCTAAGCTTAAGTCTACAGGGCTAGTACAGCTTGTATAAATGCCAACTTTTAGCGCACGGCTCTCACAAGAGCCATTTCCCTAGACTGAATACAGGAATCGTATTCAGTCTTTTTTTTACCTATTGTTTTTAAAGGATTTATTTTTAAAAACCACGAAAATACACGAAAAATCCACGAAATTTGATATGCGGTCTTTTATAAATAGACGTAATCTTTCCCTCTCGTATCCAGATATTTTTCCGTCATTTTTGCTGATTTATGCCCCAATAACTTCTGAGCAAATTCCTTTCCTCGCTCTTTCTCATACAGTCTGCCAGCCAAACTTCTTATCTCATGAAACGTTGGCGGCTTCTCATGTAATTCAATCCCCGCCGCCTTTCTTGCTTTAACAAATCCCTTTGTTAGTCCGTTGAGTTCCACAGCCCCGCTAGGGTTATTTTTTCTAATACCGACACTAATCATGTAGTCAGTTTTGCTTGCATTACGGCACCGATCAATAACATCACTCAGGCACAACTCAATAGCATCAATTGTTAGATTGAGCGGGATCGCGATTTTATTTCCGGTTTTCCCTTGTTCGACGAGCAGCCGGTCATCAACAATATCGCTAAATTTAATTGCGGCAACATCCTCCCGTCGCTGACCAGTGACAAGCGCTAAATCCATCGCCAATTGAAACCACAGAGCCTGCTTTTTAGCAGCGATTCGAATGGCTTTATATTGCTCAAGCTCCAGCCTTTCTCGCTTTACGTTCGGCTGGGGCGTTCGCGTTGGCAGCACTGGGTTATTGTCGATATGTCCCTCAACAATAGCTTCTCGGAAGATATCAGATAAAACAGATCGGAAGCCTGCGGCCATTGACAACTTTTCTTGCTGCAAATAAATCTCCAGAAACCCAGCAATATTTTTCGTTGTAACCTCTTTTAATATTTTCACTCCCAGCGATTGCTGAATTGTAGTGAGCTGGCCAGAGCGTGTTTTGTAGGTATTAGCCGCCAAATCTCGGCGCTTAATAATTACATGATAACGTTCTAGCCACTCAGTCAGTGTGAGTTCGTGCCTCACTTTTAGCTTTTCAATAAGAGCGATAGGGAAGATATTTTGCTCAATGAAACTGCTTGCTTCTATAGCCTGGCTAATTGCATCCCTGCGAGCGATCTGTCCAAGAGAGATTTCTTTTCCCGTTAATGGATTGCGCCAATAAAATGATTTGTACTTCTTTCGGTAGACCCGCTGCTGACAGCGATTGAACAGGCCAACAGTCAACTGGCTGGCATTCGAGAAATTGAACGAACCCGACAAGATAACGGTGATTACACTTCGAGGTAATGATTATCTGGGCAGTTTCACGAGTAATTGGAGTAGTTTCCGAAAAACAATTATGAACAACCATTAAAGTGCAGGTGAGCTTAGTGAAGTAGCACGCCGAAATTTGTGTCGTAATTAAACAGTGTTTAGATAATATCCTATGATTATCACCACGGAAATTCTTGGTAATCCGTGATTAGTGATATATCAATCTCGAGCTTTGAAGAAAACTAATCCTGCTAACTGGAGATATGGTGTGCCATTTAATTGCAGAACTAAACGGCAAAAAAGCAAGAAGCTCGCGTAGCGAGAGAATATTTAAGCCATAAGGGCCACGCTTAAGTGGCCCTGTTACTCATCAGCGTCGGTAGTCCGCTTTAAAATTCAAAAATGCGCTAAACATCAAGTTTTTTTGTGGTGTCAATGTTTAACTGTTCAAAAATTGACTTTGTGGCTGGTGAGAAACCAAGCGCATTGACCAATTTATCATCATCCTTATGCTCAATAACTGTATGCTTAATTAATACGTCTTTGCCATCGGTTAGAGCAATTAACCAATGACCTTTTTCAGTGTCATAAACAGTAATAACGATGCCTTTTGATGAGTCGTAGGCCTGGGCTGCAAGCTGACCGTTAAAACTGATGTCTTGATCATTTTTAATATTTAAAACAATAGCTTCCATAATTTATCCTCATAGGGGTACAACATGGAATTCATCAACAATAACAGATTTTTTGTCGTGAATGCCTCATGGGTTTGAATACCATGCAAGCGGTCACCAAAGCATGCTAGAGTTAGAAAACTACAGACTGAGCCGAATCCGATGACCTCCCAAAGCATGTATTCGAGAATAGAATCGCCGAATTGAAACTGGCGATCAATTGATAATGAAAACTTATGGTTAATATAATTTTTTATACTAAAAAATTGGCCTATCGCCATCACAATGCCTGGCGTGCTGGGTATCGTAATGGCTCTAATCGAAGAGAACTCGCATGGCAAAACCGGACTGGGCGTCGCTACAGCAACGGTACCTGTCCGATCATGCCAAAGTCGGCATTTCTCCCAAAGACTGGTGTGAAGCGCAGGGACTGAATTACGAATCAGCACGACGCTACATAAAAAAACCAACTGCGCAAAAAGAGAAAATTGCGCACTGCACAACCCAAAGAACGTGCGAAAAAATCGATTCCTCAAATTGAAAATCAAATTGACTCCACTCGCAAAGCGAAGGCGAAACAGCAGCGCGACGTTTGTATCGAAATGTATCGGTTAATCAGGTTATACGTGATGCTCTGGACGCCGCACTCAAATCACACAGGATGACGTTCTGAAAGTGTGGTGGGAGATTGCGACCGCTGACGCCAACCAGATTACTGAATTGCGCCGCTTGTGCTGCCGTCACTGCTGGGGATTTGGTTTCCACTATCAGTGACAGGACGCCGTAGAATTTGAAGAAGCGTGTGACAGAGCAAAACAGGCCAAGAAGCCGGATCCGAAAGATAACGGCGGCTATGGTTTTGACGCTCAGCTCGATCCGAATCCTGAATGCCCACGCTGCAACGGTATGGGGGTTAGCCGGTCACACTTTCATGACACGCGGGATTTACGCGGTGCAGCTCGGCGGCTATATGCTGGCGTGAAAGAAGGTCAATTCGGTCTGGAGGTCATCACCCGCAATCAGGATGACGCCCTTAAAATGGTCGCTCAACACTTGGGCATGCTGAAAAACAAAACCGAAATTAGCGGACCTGACGGCGGACCCGTCCAAACAGAGACGACAAACCTATCACAGCAGGAAGCAGCTGACGCCTATAAAAAGCTGATGGGGTAAAACTGCAAAAATAGCCGCTTCGCCCTACAAAACGGCTATGCATTTTCAGTCCTGTTTTATGCATTATTTATTCACCGCTTTTTGACCAACTTCCGAGAGAAAACATAGGTAAATAAGCGCTTCACGCGGCCTGCGTGGTGAGTGCTGTTTCGGCGGTGCACAAAACTACTTATGTTAAATAGGGGCCAAGAGGCCCCAAAATATTGCGCTGTATGTATTTAACCCCGAGCGTTACGACCGGGTTCATCTTCTGGAACGCGGTAGCGCCAGTAGAAACCAGACCGAACCCAAACAACGTTGTCTGGTGTTAATTTTTTGAACGCATCTAATACTGGGCGGCCTAATACCTGATTGCCATCATTGTTTTCAACTAAAAAGGATTCCTGTTTCGAGCGAATCAGGAAATCAACGACATCATCTTGATATAGGCAGCTTTCAGTTGCTAAAGCATTTAGCATCCATACTGCGATATCATCATTCGTCATCTTTCACTGGCTTCAAAGATGACTCAGGGAAGCGACCACTTTCTAACTTTTTGCCGGCAAACCACTGACAAGTGTAAGAGTGAGCGCTCGGGTCAGCAGGTGAAACCTGAACCGTCATTTCAGGCCCACCTGAATTTATTTGGACAATGTCCCCTACTTTATATTTTGCACTCATAAAAAAATCTCCGTTATATAAGAGATTCTAATATTAATTTATTTTCTAACTTCTTCAATAGGCTGGAATTAGAATGCCGATCCCGTTCTCATTCAATTTCAATAAGCCTGACTATCAGCAGGTGTTCGAATGGCGGATGGAAAGGTTGCAGCGCATTCGTCAAAATCTGGAAATGCTGTCAGTACTCAAACAGTTCTACAGTTATAACCCGGCGCAATTCATCATCGATTGGGGTATGACTACCGAAGGTAGTGACATTTACGCTTCAGTTGTGAAGGTTTTTGGCTACTGTGATGACTTCGGGCTTGATGAATTCCGCTTCGATGAAGATGGACTGGGAGCGGGGGCGCGTGGCGATGCGAGGGTGATTAACGAGCTTCGTCAGGCCGAACGGTTGGGTTACATCACGGCGACGCCATTCCGAGGCAGTGGTTCGGTCTTTGACCCAGATGATGAAGCGGTACCAGGTGATAACGGTAAGCCAGCACGGCTGAATAAAGATTTCTTCGCGAATGCAAAGGCGCAGAGCTGGTGGCACCTTCGTAAACTCTTCCGAAATACCTTCAGGGCGATTCAGGGCATGGATTATGACCCTGACGAGATAATTTCTATCAGCAGCACAATAGAGAACAAGGATCGACTCCTAATGGAGTTGTCGCAGCCTACATGGTCAAAAAACGCAGTCGGTAAAATCCTTGTGGATAAGCAACCTGAAGGCACGAAGTCACCTAACTTGGCCGACTCAGTGATGATCAACTACGCACCAATGAATACGGCTATGGATATCTGGGCGAAACTCGGAGCATAAACGCTATGGCGAAAAAAACAGGACGAGTCGCCACGGCGGATTCGTATGACAACTTCATTGCCCGCGTAGGCATGCAGCAGCCTAACCAGCACGCCGCATCCACCTATCGGGCAAACTATACCAGCCGCAACCGTCTGCTGATTGAATACGCATACCGTTCTTCCTGGATTATCGGCGCTGCTTTCGATTCAAAAGCAGACGACATGACGAAAAAGGGCGTACGCATCACCAGCTAGATCAACCCGAAACGGCGGGGTA
The DNA here is from genome assembly GCF_026800125.1 of Pectobacterium jejuense. Classification (NCBI taxonomy): domain Bacteria; kingdom Pseudomonadati; phylum Pseudomonadota; class Gammaproteobacteria; order Enterobacterales; family Pectobacteriaceae; genus Pectobacterium; species Pectobacterium jejuense. The sequence continues at coordinate 548,771 of NZ_JAPQKX010000001.1, forward strand.
TTCTCGAATCGCGATTTGATGAGCTTCAGTTATGGGATTGTATCAACGAAACATTGAAATGGTCCCGGCTGTACGGTGGTGCTGTTGCGTTGCTCCTTATTGAAAGTCAGGCACCATTAACCCCGCTGATACTGGATAAGGTTGGCAAAGGTAGCTTTAAAGGGCTGGCTGTTCTTGACCGTTGGATGATAAACCCACAGCTCAACAGGCGCATTAAGGCGCTAGGGCCAAACCTCGGCAAGCCTGAGGTCTGCGACATCGTGACAACAGTGCAAGGATTGCCAGCCTGGACAGTTCACCACAGTCGTCTGAGTCGCATGGACGGTGTGAAGCTGCCATATCAGCAAAAAATAACCGAAAATGAGTGGGGGATGTCCATTGTCGAGCGTATTTTCAACCGACTGACCTTCTATGACAGCACCAGCGTTGGCGCTGCACAGTTGGCCTATAAGGCGCACCTGCGTACCGCGAAGATCAAAAAGCTGCGCGAGATTATTGCCATGGGTGGTAAGCCATTCGAGGCGCTGCTCAAAAATATGGACATGGTCCGCCAGTTCCAGACGAATGAGGGCATGTCTCTGTTTGATGCGGAGGACACTTTTGAAACCCATTCGTATTCTTTTGCTGGCTTATCCGATCTGTTGAGCGAGTTTAAAGAGGACATTGCGGGGGCCGTGGGTATTCCTCTGGTTCGCCTGTTCCGTCAGTCACCGAAGGGGTTTTCAACTGGCGATGCTGACCTGGCAAATTACTACGATGATGTCGGAACGCTACAGGAGCGAGATTTACGCCCTCACGTCCGCTTGCAATTCGATGTGTTGCACCGCTCAGAGTTTGGCGAGCCGTTGCCGGAAGACTTCACGTTTGAGTTTAATCCCCTGTGGCAGATGTCCGATGTGGACCGCTCTACGGTAGCAACTAACACCACGACCGCGTGGCTACCGCCGTTCGGGATTTAGGCATGTCTCCTGCTGCTGCCCTGACGGACTTACGAGAGCTTGCGGATGTTACTGGTGTCGGCGCTTCAATAACGGACGAGGATATTAAGAATGCGGCGAAAGAGTGGGCGGAGTCTGAACCTGAAGCCGGGCCTCCGCCGCAAATCGGAGCGATCGTGGCTGGTTCGTACGATGGTTTGCGACAGCAGGATCGGGACTGAGCATGCAGATTATCGATATATCAAGTCATTTCCGTGCTTGTCTCAGGTAGTCTATCGGTCAAACTTGCGTGTTTCAGACAGATGTTGTGTCCTTATGGCACAACATCCTGTTAAGGATTTTCGCCAGCAATGTTGGATGTGCGCAGTAACCTAGTTAGCTTTTAAAAATAAACGCTTGCTAAAGATATTTATACATGCGTTAATGAGTGGTCGGTTTGATTCGCAGACCTAAAAAGCAGTTTAGTAAAGCAGTTCTCATTTCCAAGTGTTATCCATAGATATCCCTTCTTTTGAGCCTCCTTATCGTTGCTAATTAAATTCTGTGCACAGGCCCTATTTGCCGGAAGGCACTATACAAATTAAGGTAATTTCTATGTCTAATAAAATGACTGGTTTAGTAAAATGGTTTGACGCTGGTAAAGGTTTTGGTTTCATTACTCCTGACAACGGCAGCAAAGATGTATTCGTACATTTCTCTGCTATTCAGAGCAACGATTTCAAAACGCTGGACGAAGGCCAAAAGGTTGAGTTCACCATCGAAAATGGCCAGAAAGGCCCAGCAGCTGGCAACGTTGTCGCACTGTAAGAAGTTGCGCTGTAATAAGCCAAGTTGAATTAATGTTTCTCTTGCGATAGCGATGATGGTTTAATCCGGAGCAGTCAAGAAAAGCACTTAGAACCCCTAGCGTAAAGCTGGGGGTTTTTGTTTATCTATCCATCATAGAGAATTACAGCAGCTTTTATCTTCCAGCTTTACCAGAATAGCCGGACTATCATCTTAATAGCGCATGTTCTTATGAGATAGCTAATACCGCTTTGCTTTAATTGGAGGAAAACGTGAGTCGTTTTCGCAAGGAATCCCATCATGGTCGCCATCCATTCTGGTATCAGGACAGTTTTGAATGAAAAAATAGGCCTCATCTCTAGAGTCCATCTGGCTACAATACTTCCTGCCGTCACAGACAAATCGATTTTCTTTTTGTTCTCGACTTTCTGTTCTTATTTTTTCCTCTCTGCGACTATCACCATCATTACGATATTGATGGTGCGATGCTGCCTGAACAGTAAAAGAGAATGCTGTAGATAATAAAATAACGAGAAGTTTTCGTTTCATCGATATAGCCATGAAAGAAGTTGTATAGGGCAAGCCTATCACTCTTGATTGAGCATAATGATTAATAATTCTTCATTATCAGCGGAAAAGTTGTGATGGCTACCATATTGAAGCTGTTCAAGAATTAATCTTTTCTGCGCGGGATTGTTCTGTACTCGGTGTTTCTTTACGGGGGTTATCTATCGTTTTAATGACTATCGACTAAATTTATAGAACACGATGTGATAGGAGGAAGCGATGACTGAGAAAAATACGGGTACGGGACGCAAGGATGAAAATGATCATCCGGCAAAAGATGCGCCAAAAGATCAGGGAGAGATTCCGCGCAAACGTGATGACAGCAAGGACGATGTCGATGATCCGTTTGATGCGAACAAGGCTTAATAGGTTGGCGACAGGCTTCTGTCGCCAATATGCAGCGAAAAGCTAGTGCGCTTTAGGCGCGACGGTGGCCGATGCATCGGGGGTGAAATAATCGCTATCATCCACAATTGGAATATAAATCCTGACCCATTCAGTCCCTTCAACCATCTCCCAGCTATGTCCTTCTCCCTGTGTATCGGCAGCAATCAAGACGGTTCCAGGAGAAAGCAGAAAAGTGGAACCATCGCTAACCCGAAATTTCAACGTGCCTTTCAGCGTGATGACATATTGTTTGCGCGGTGCCGGGTGAACGTTCATCTCCCACGCTTCCGTGGAATTACTGAGCCAAAATTTTTGTGCGGTGATTTTTTCTAGCGCAGGCACGCTGCCTGTTACAAAGGCCGAGTGATTATCTGGCGTATTGATGAGTTTGATGGCCGGTATCCGGGTTTCCTCAGTCTGAGTCGAAGAGGTCGTTGCGGAATAAGCCGTAACGGAAAACCATAATCCGGCAAGCGCCAGAAGAAAACGCGATGTCTTTTTCATTTAAATAAAATCCATATTATCTATGCCCGATAAGCAGGCAACCCTATATATGTCAGCCGTCTCTGTGTACGTCTTACAACGTCGGGGATGGTACTGCTGGGGGAGATCCTTCACCAGATGGTTAAAGCAATCGCACTGATTGGTATCTCGCTTGATTTGTTTAGATTTTATTCGCTCCAGTTCCGCAGTAGGATGAAATCGGTGAAGCGTAAATCAATAGATGAAGGGAGAGATATGCAGATTTCAGCCAATCGTCTGATGGCGACGACACAAAGCGTATTGCAAAAAGCAGGATGTGAAGAAAACGAAGCTCGAACTGTCGCTGAACACCTTGTGGCTGCAAACCTGAAAGGGCATGACAGCCATGGCGTGGGGATGTTGCCACATTATGTGGCGTTCATCGAGAAAGGCATCATGCACCCGAATACGCCCGCGCGCTTAGTGCGTGACAGTGGGGCTGTGCTGCAATTTACCGGCGATCGCGGTTTTGGTCAGCGTACGGGAAAAGAAGCGATGCAGGCGGCTATTGATCGAGTGAAAACGACGGGCGTGTGTTTAATGACGCTGTCGTCTACCTGCCATTTGGGACGCATCGGCACCTATGGAGAAATGGCGGCGGACGCCGGGCTTGTGTCGATACACTTCGTCAACGTTAACGATCTCGACCCGATTGTGGCTCCCTGGTGTGGCAGCGAAGCTCGTTTCGGGACTAACCCTATCTGCATTGCATTCCCGCCAACGGAGCATAACGCGGCCTTTGTGCTGGATTTCGCCACCAGCGTGGTTGCGCTGGGGAAAACCCGCGTCGCGTATCTGGCGGGCAAAACGTTTGATGAAGAAGTCATGTTGGATTGCCACGGCGTTTCCACTAACGATCCGAAAGTCATGTGGGAAGGCGAAAAGCACGGTGCTCTGAAACCCATTGCGAAGCATAAAGGCGGCGGGTTGATTTTAGCGGCTGAAATGCTGGCAGGGCTGTTGTCTGGCGGCGGAACCATTCAACCGGAAAACGCGCGTCAGGGTGCGATAGTGAATAACATGACGACGATTGTTATCGATCCCGCCAGTATGGTTTCTATGGCGTGGTTGCAGAAAGAATATGATGCGATGCTGGACTACGTTCGCACGTCAACGGCTCCCGATCCGGCACAGCCTATTTTAATTGCCGGTGAACCGGAGCGTATTTCACAGGCGCAGCGTCGTGCAGACGGTATTTATGTGTCCGATCAGGAGTGGCAGAAAATCGTGGAGGCAGGGATCTCTTTGGGGATGAATCCAGCCGAGTTCACGTTAATAGCATAATATTATTCAGGAGAAGACAATAATCGGGAGACGAAACGGATGCGGGGATGGGTAATAGTTGTGATGATACTCGGGGCGTTGGTGGCTCTGGCACCCTGGATCCAACGTCAACTCCCGCCCGGCTACGATCCCTTTTCTCCGCTGTCTGTCGATGACCCACCTACATTTATAACTCGGCTGAAAATGAAGTCTGTCGCCAGCGATCCTGAGGCCTGTCTGGCAGTGTTAAAGCAGGCGCAGGAAAGCGGGCGACTGCGATTCTCCGAGGCCAATGATATCAGTGGGCAATGTCCGGTCGTGTCACCCGTGCGGATACAAGGCTTTGGCTCAGTCACACTTAGTTCCAGTTTTCTTGCCAGTTGCCCGCTGGCGCTGAGTAGCACCATGTTTGTGGCACAGGTCGCGGTGCCGCAGGCGCAATCTCTTGGCACGTCGCTGACGCGTATCGATCACATGGGTAGCTACGCCTGTCGAAATATCTACCATCGACCGGAAGGGCGTTTGAGCGAACATGCAACGGCGGACGCGTGGGATATTGCCGCGTTTCGTCTCTCTGACGGTCGGCAGATTAGCGTGCTGAATCAGTGGTCGGCAACGGACGACCGCGGCAGCTATTTGCGTACCACGTTCAGGGAAAGCTGTCGCTTTTTCGGTAACGCGCTGGGGCCGGAATATAACGCCGCACACGCTAATCACTTTCACTTTGGCATGCGCGGTTTTGGCGTGTGTCGATGAAAATACGCAGGTGGGAAAACTAGAAATCAGCGTATTCCTGAGCGGGGATCCAGAAGCCGTCAATATACTCTTCGATGGGGAAGCAGCCCGCGCGGCGCAGACGCTGTTCGTCCATCGCTTGCAGACACTGTGCTTCGGTGTTGTAGGCACCGGCGACCAAATCGTCGCAGCCATGCCCGAGATAACAAACAAATATTACTAACGCAAACATGTCGTTCTCCAGACATTGCCGATTTTCTCTATCTGTCAGGATAATTGTAGATGAAAATCAGTGAGGAAAGGGAGAACGGGCGGTTCATCAGGTGGTTTTATCGCCACCTGATGCAGAAACCGCATTTATTCTTTAGAAAGAGGCTGAGCGGAGGCCGCGCCATCCCGCACCAGGTCGCGCGGAAGATTGTTTTTTATCCGGCTGCTGATACGTTTGGCCAGGCCGACAGGCGTGTTCTGGTAGGTCAAAATGAGTTCATCCGCAGCAGGAAGCGGTTCTGGATAGCTGTCTTTCCCCTGAAACCACTCGCAGGCGATGCGATCGGTGAGCGCGTAGGCATTCTTCGCGTTCGGATCGGCCAGCGCAACAATGGCTTCATGCTGCCAACGGAAACCTTTAGGGAAGCGTTCAGCGAGTTTAAGGCCAATTCGTGAGAATTTGATATTGCCAAAAGCGGAAGTCAGCGCCGCAGGGAAGAGCCAGATCTCGCTATCACGCTGCCACAGCTGAAGTAACGTCTCATCCCAGTGAATGCCCTGTTTGCCTGCCGCCTGCGTGAGTAATGCAGAATCTTTGGGCGGCATCGTAGAGAACGGGAATTTACCCACTTTATAGCCAGGCCGCGGCAGCGGTGGCACGCTGGCGGTTTTCCGCAAACGGGCAACAAAGAAGCCCTCGCTGTCATAAATCTGTGGGAAGACGTGCAGGAAACCTTCTTCGGTTGTAGCGCGTTCGGCGTCGGTGAAGAGATCGTGTAGTGATTCAAACTCGCACGCATCAGGAAACTGTGCCTGTAACCAATGGCAAACCTGCTGATTTTCCTGTCTATTCAGCGTGCAGGTGGAGTAAATCATCACGCCGCCAGGCTTCAGTGCATGGAACGCGCTCAGAATCAGGTCGCGCTGTGTGGCGGCAATATCGGTAATGCTCTCTTGCGACCAGTGGCTCATCGCCGCGGGATCCTTACGCACCACGCCTTCACCCGAACACGGGGCATCCAGCAGGATCGCATCAAAATACTCCGGCAGTGCCGCACCGAAAACCCGCCCGTCGAAGTGTGTAATCGCGGTATTGCTGACGCCGCAGCGGCTGATATTGGCATGCAACACTTTTACCCGGCTGGCTGAATACTCATTGGCGACGATAGCCCCTTCATTATTCAATCTAGCCGCAATCTGAGTTGTTTTAGAACCCGGTGCGGCTGCGACGTCCAAAACCGTTTCCAGCGCATCGTTACGATGGAACAGGGCGCTGACGGGCAGCATGGAGCTGGCTTCCTGAATATAAAACAGTCCGCTCAGGTGCTCCAGCGTATTGCCTAGCCGCGTGTTTTCTTCTTCCGCATTCAGCAGCCAGAAACCTTCCTGACACCAGGGAATCGGCTCAAGCTGCCAGCCATAAGGCTGTACAAGCTCAAGAAAGGCATCGACGCTGATTTTTAACGTATTCACGCGGATGCTCCGGCGCAGCGGACGCTGGCAGGCGGCAATAAAATCCTCCATCGAAAGGGATGAAGGCATGATGTCCCGCATAGTGTCGAGAAATTCAGCAGGTAGGTTGGCTGGGGTAAATTTTGCCACGGCGTGGTTCCGTACAGGTTATTCAGTAATACGAGGGGAAGAAGCGGCGAAGTGTAGCACGGATCCTTCATACATCATGTGAAAACGGCAAGACGGCGCATGAAAACGACAGGGCGACCAGTGTCGCCCTGTCAGGTAGTGAGTTTAATTATTGGGGGTTGGAATCGCCGTACCCCATTGCCGCCACTCTTTGGGCTCTTCGTTCCTCAACAGGAAATGCTTTCCTTCCTGTGCTTTGGGGGCGAGCGGTGTGCTGGGCGGTGTGGCAAACGCGATACCACCGCGAATGAACTGTTGGAAGGTTCCGCTCTTGATGACGCCGCCCGTTAGGCCGAATTCCAGATTGTAACCCGAAGCCAGCCAGAAGACGGAATTGTCACGCACCAGATGCTGATAGCGTTTGCTGATGCGCAGCGATACGGCGATACGGTCGGAAAGCGTACCCAGCGACAGTCCGGTTACCGTACCGACTTCAATACCGCGGAACAGCACTGGTGTACCAACCTGCAACGCCCCGGCTTCCGGTGCATCAACGCTGATATTCAAGCCGTCCTGATAGCGAGAATCAGAGATTGTGGCCTGTTGCAGCTCAAAAGTCCGCGTTACGCTGCCGTTACCCGGTTCGACGTTGATATAAGGCTGGAATAGCGTCTCCAGATGATTCACACCGGCAGCGGAAATTTCCGGTGTGACGACGGAGAAACGCGTCCCAGAACGGGCGAAATTACGCACGTATTCAGGGTAAAGCACGGCTTGTACCAGCACTTCATTACGCTGTTCGGACAGCTTCAACGAATCCAACTGGCCGATATCGATTCCCAGATAGCGGATCGGCATGCCTGGCGCGAGCTTGCTGGCATCGTAGGTGCGCAGAATGATGCGGCTTCCCACGGCGCGTGCCGACGTTTCGTTGTTATACAGGACGCGTTTGCCGCCTTTAATTTCTGGTGCGCCCTCCAGATTATCAAAACTGATTGCCCCTTTAAGCGCTCGGTTCAGCGGAGAAGCCTGCACGGTCAGGCCTGACGTATTCAACTGTACACGGGCCCCGCCTTCTGCCCAGAACACGCTGTTTTCCGTCAGTAGCTTGCGGTGTTCGGGACGAATATAAACATCAACCTCAAAAGTATCCGCTTTCGGCCGCACCCGCATGATTTCGCCTACCTGAAATTTACGGTACAGCACAATGGAGCCGTCCTGAATATCCGGCAGGCTGTCGGTCACTAAGGTGAGCGTCGGGGACGGCGTGGCACCGCGAATGCCTTCTTCGGCTTTTTCGAGATCGCTGAACAGCGGGTAACGCGTCTGAACGTCACCTTTACTGCCAGGTAAAACTTGAATACCGCCGCTGACCCACTCTTGCGCACTGGCACCCAACACTTGAATACCATCCAGCCCCATCTTCACATTCACACGGCTGTTCACGATGAATTTGCTATCGCGGTGTAATAGCTGGCGATATCGTGGCTCGATCACCAAAAGGAAGCTGACACCTTGTTCGTCCAGCGTGCGCTTCACTACCTGACCGACCTGCACGCCATGCAGCAGCACGGGTTGTCCACTATCAATGCCATAGCTTTGTGCTGCCGTGAGCTGAATAGAAAGCGCGCCGGGTTGGGTGAGCTGCTGTTGCCCGCTATCCAGTACGTCAAAATGCTGGCGCGGTTCGCCTTCGCCGGGGATGAGCGTCAGCGTTGGGCCGCTCAGCAGACGTGAAACATTCAGGTCACTGAGCGAAAGCTGGGGCTTGCTGAGTTCGATACGCGTGCCTTCCCGCATCAGCGAAATGACGGAAGGATCGATGATGAGCTCTCCGCTGACCTTGCCGTTGGCTGGGTTCAACATGATTTTATTTAGCGTGCCGACTTCCAGTCCCTGATACATCAGCGGGGTGCGCCCTTCAGATAGGCTGTCTCCGGACGGTAAATCCAGCGTAATTTTCACCCCGCGCTGGCTTTGTGCTAGGTCGGGATAGAGGCGGTAGGATTGTTCAGCACCCGCATTCTCGCTCTCTTCCGGTGAATCGAACGCGATCGCGCCGTTAACCAGTGCCGCCAGATTCTCCATCTCAATTTTTGCGCCGCTGACGCTAATGTCCGCATTAAAGCCAGACACATTCCAGAAGCGGCTATTTTTCTTCACCAGATGGGTAAAGCGACGTTCAACCAGCACGTCAATCATCACACCGTGGCTATCTTGGGAAACGGTGTAATCGTAGACTTTCCCTACCGGGATTTTACGGTAGTAAACCAGCGAACCGGTATTCAGTGAACCGAGATCGTCGGCATGGAGATGAATCAGCAGTTCCCCGGTATTCACGCGATATTTGGGCTGCGTATCCAACGCGGAAAAGTGCTCTTGCGCTTCGCCGGAACCGGGCATCATGCCGATATAGTTACCGCCCACCAGCGCATCCAGCCCCGAAACCCCAGCGAGAGACGCTTTCGGGGTAACCAGCCAGAACTGCGTGCCGCTGCGCAACGCTTCCTTCATATCGCTCTTGATACTGGCTTCGACCTGTATGGTGCGCAGGTCTTCACTCAGCTTGATATTTTGCACGGTGCCGACTTCGACCCCCTGGTAGCGCACGGGGGTACGCCCGGCGACAATACCGTCAGCGGAGACAAAATCGATAGTGACCGTTGTGCCGCGCTCCTGCTGATTGGTGTAAATCAGCCAGCCGGCAATCATCAACGCAATCAGCGGCAGCAGCCAAAACGGCGACAGGCGACGCTTGTTCTTCACGGTAGCTTCAGTTGGTGTCCCAGGCGTATTATCTTGCATTGTTATTCCACATCAGTGTTATCCCACATCAGTCGGCTATCCAGCCATTCAACGGCAAGGATAGTGAGAATCACCGCTGCGCCAAAGTAAAAGGCAGCAGGCCCCATGGTGAAAGCGAGTAATTGATCGCGGTTGACGAGCGACATCGTCAATGCAATCACAAATAAATCGAGCATGGACCAGCGACCGATCCAACGGATAACGCGCAGCATCTTCATGCGCATCATTATGTTGCTTTCTGAGCGGAGATGGATACTCACCAGCAGCCCGAACAGCACAATAACCTTAGTAAACGGCACCAGAATACTGGCGATAAAGACCACCAGCGCGATCGGAACATTGCCTGACGCAAGCGAAAGAATACCGGAAAAAATCGTGTCCTCCGTACGCGCACCGTTGACATAAATAATTGATATGGGCAACAGGTTAGCGGGGATCAGTAAAATTATAGAAGCAATGAGCGCTGCCCAGGATTTTTGCAGGCTTTGCCGCTGGCGCAAGCGAAGCGGAATATGGCAACGGGGGCAACGACCCCGGTTGTCGGGTGAACTGGTGAAGTGACAGGAAAGGCAGATTCGATAGCGATCCGGCGAAATCAACGGCCTCATGCGCGGATAAAACCGCTGCCAAAGCTGGTCGGTATTTAAGTGAATCAGCGTCAATAGGCTTAAGGTCATCAGTGCCAGAAAGGCGACTAGCCCGATTCCTGCCTGAACATCCGCAAATTCACGGACTTTGATTGCGGCAACGGCCATGCCGACCAGATAGATATCCAGCATCATCCACTCTTTTAGCCGTTGCAACATGAGGAGGATGGGCCGCAGATTCATCCCGATTCGGGGAGCAAAGAACAGGTATAACAGAGAAAAAACCAGCGTGAGCGGGGCGCCAACGGTACAGAAGGCGACCATGCTTGCCGTCAGTGGGTGTCCCTGCCGTGTGATTTGCCAAATGCCTTCAAACAAGCTGGCATTGATGGTGACGCCCAGCAGCCGAATACTGATCAACGGTTCAGTGAAGGCGAACGGCATCAGTACCAGCATAGCGACGGCCATCGCAGCAAGACGAGAAATGTTCCAATCTCGGCCTGAACTGACTTTGGCATCGCAGCGTGGACAATTCGCCGTCTGCGTTCGCTTCAACTGCGGCAGCGCAAAAAAGGCATCGCATTCAGGGCAGCGATGATAGCGATCGATCGCCGGTACGGTACTTTTCGATCCCTCGGTTAACGGCGGCCGGGGAGAAGGAAACGGCGCAGGGCTGGCTATACTCTGTATTTTCATCTTTCCTGCGATTCGATAGAAGGTGTCAAGTCTACGATGGATAACGTATTCACAGCTATTCAGTGTAACTGAAGGCTCACTGAATGATAAATTCATAATAAGGCTCTGATCTCTGCCCGATATTATTTTACAGGTGGAAATAGCATGATATGTACGACAGCGGTACAGTAAAGTGGATGATTCTTCGCGCGAAGGCGCTAATCTTATGGCATTCTGTAACCGATGCTAATGCAGTCTGTGTGGAAACTGTTTGCACTGTTTTGAAAAGACAACGATATACTTTATGAATAAGCAAGTATGAATAAACAAGAATTTTATCAGGATCTCATTCGCGACATGTCATCGCTTATCGCGGATGAAAACCGTTTTATTACGATTTTATCAAACAGTAGTGCGCTGCTGTTTGAGCGTTTGGATGGGGTTAACTGGGCAGGGTTTTACCTCTTGGATAACGACACGCTTTTCCTGGGACCGTTTCAGGGCAAGGTTGCTTGTGTGCGTATTCCGGTTGGCAAAGGTGTATGCGGTGCGGCGATAGCTGAAAATCGCATTCAGCGCGTGGATGATGTCCATGCGTTCCCTGGTCATATCGCCTGTGATGCCGCGAGTAATGCTGAAATTGTGCTACCGCTTGTCGTTAACGGGCAACCGATTGGCGTTCTGGATATTGACAGTACCCTTTATCAGCGTTTTGACGCAGATGATGAAGAAGGGCTGAAGGCCGTGGTGAGCGTACTTTGTGCTCAACTGGAAGCGAGCGATGTGATGACATTCATCAATTCTCTCACGTTGAGACAAGGTTAACGTGGCAATTGCCGATGGCGTCATTATAATGACGCCTGTTCATGCCTGCGCCGGTTGGCAAACCCGTTGTAATCAGGAAATTTCATGGAAAATCAACCTAAGTTGAACAGTAGTAAAGAAGTCATTGCCTTTTTGGCAGAGCGGTTCCCGCTTTGTTTCACCACTGAAGGTGAAACTCGTCCGTTAAAGATCGGTATTTTTCAGGATCTTGTTGAGCGTGTGCCGGAGTCCGATAACGTCAGTAAGACGCAATTACGCTCTGCGCTGCGTCTTTATACCTCAAGCTGGCGATATCTGTACGGTGTAAAATTGGGTGCCCAACGTGTGGATCTGGATGGTAATCCATGCGGTGAGTTGGAACAGCAGCATGTCGATCATGCTCGTAAGCAATTGGAAGAAGCGAAAGCGCGAGTTCAGGCTCAGCGTGCTGAGCAACAGGCGAAAAAACGTGAAGCAGCCGGAGAATCGGCAGAAGCAGCGCGTACTCCTCGTCCCGCTCAGAAACGTGCGCCGCGCCGCGATGCTTCAAACAATGCATCCCAAAACCGTGCACCGCGTAATCCACGTCAGCCTTCTTCCGGCCAATCGCAGCCTTCTTCGCAGCAATCCGCGAATGCTCAATCTCGTCAGGCAAAACCTGCCAGCAATGAGCGTCAACGGGTAGCGGTTACGGATGTTTCCAAACTGCAAATCGGTCAGGAAATCAAAGTCAGAGCCGGCAAAGACGCCATGGATGCCACCGTGCTTGAAATTGCCAAAGGCGAAGTCAGAGTACAATTGGCTTCTGGACTGGCAATGATTGTACGCGCAGAACACTTGCAGTTCTGATACGGAGGCCAACCTGGGCATGAACAACTTAGTCAAAATAACCGCCATTGCAGGCTTACTGCTGGCGGGCTCTAGTTTTGCAAATGAAAACATTACGCGTGTTGAACAGATTCCTCAGCTACATCAGGAGCCTCAACACGCTACCGTTAGCGACAGGGTGGCCTCACGTTTCCTGCGTTCGCACTATCGCCAGTTTATGCTGGATGCGCAGTTCTCTGAGAAAATTTTTAACCGCTACCTCAATATGCTGGACTACAGCCACAACGTGCTGTTGGCCTCTGATGTGGCACAATTTTCCGGGCAAAAAGCCCAGTTGGGCGACGCGCTGAAATCCGGTCAACTGGATGTTCCGTACGCGTTGTACAATCTGGCGCAGAAGCGTCGGTTTGAGCGTTTTCAATATGCATTGTCGCTGCTGGATAAACCGGTCGATCTGACGGGCAATGAGACGTTTGAGCTCGATCGCAGCAAAGCCCCTTGGCCGCAGAACGTGGGTGAACTTAACCGCCTGTGGGATGCCAAGGTAAAATATGACTGGCTCAGCCTGAAGCTGACCGGTAAAGATGATAAAGACATCAAAGAGACGTTGACCAAGCGTTACCAGTTTGCGATTCGCCGTCTGGCGCAAAGCAACAGCGAAGATGTTTTCCAACTCGTCATGAACGCCTTTGCGCGTGAAATTGACCCGCATACCAGCTACCTGTCTCCGCGTAACACCGAGCAATTCAATACCGAAATGAGCCTGTCGCTCGAAGGGATTGGCGCGGTGTTGCAGATGGATGACGACTACACCATGATTAATTCTATGGTGCCCGGTGGTCCGGCAGCGAAAAGCAAAAACATCACCGTCGGTGACCGCGTGGTTGGCGTAGGCCAAAGCGGTAAGCCAATGGTGGATGTTATCGGCTGGCGTCTGGATGATGTCGTTGCACTGATTAAAGGGCCGAAAGGCAGCAAGGTACGTCTGGAGATTCTGCCTGCTGGCAAGGGGACGAAAACCCGCATTGTCACGCTGACGCGTGAACGCATTCGCCTTGAAGACCGCGCGGTTAAAATGTCCGTCAAGACGGTCGGCAAGGATAAAGTCGGCGTGCTGGATATCCCTGGTTTCTATGTCGGCCTGACGGATGACGTAAAAGTTCAGCTTCAGAAGCTGGAAAAACAGAACGTCAGCAGCATTGTGATTGACTTACGTACTAACGGCGGCGGTGCGCTGACGGAAGCGGTAGGGCTTTCCGGTCTGTTTATCCCAGGCGGCCCTGTGGTTCAGGTACGCGATAATAACGGCAAAGTGCGCGAAGACAGCGACACCGACGGCATTGTGTATTACAAAGGCCCGCTGGTGGTGCTGGTAGACCGCTTCAGTGCTTCTGCTTCCGAGATCTTCGCGGCGGCAATGCAGGATTATGGGCGCGCCTTGATCGTGGGTGAACCGACGTTTGGTAAAGGCACCGTGCAGCAGTATCGCTCGCTGAATCGGATTTACGATCAGATGCTGCGCCCTGACTGGCCAGCACTGGGTTCTGTGCAATATACGATTCAGAAGTTCTATCGCATTGACGGTGGCAGTACTCAGATGAAAGGCGTGACGCCTGACGTGATGATGCCAACCGGCACGGAAACGGTCGATACCGGTGAGAAGTTTGAAGACAACGCGCTACCGTGGGACAGCATCAAAGCGGCTAACTACACGAAGAGCGGCGATCTGAAGGCGCTGATTAGCAAACTGAATGAACATCATCAGGAGCGTATCGCCAAAGATCCTGAGTTCCAGTATGTCGCGCAAGATATTGCCCGCTACAACGCACTGAAGGATAAGCGCAACCTCGTGTCGCTCAATTTGGCCCAGCGCGAGAAAGAGAATGACGATGATGAAGCGATGCGTCTGAAGCGGATTAATGATCGACTGGCGAGAGAAGGTAAAAAACCGCTCAAATCGCTGGAAGAGCTGCCGAAGGACTATCAGGCACCCGATCCTTATCTGGATGAAACGGTGAAAATCGCTAACGATTTGGCACAGGAACAGAAAGAGTAAGAAATAAAGAGTAATTCGCTAAAGTCGTTCCGATCATCTGAGATCATCAAACGCCCTGTCTGGTTTATCCAACGGGGCGTTTTTTTTAACTTATGTTGAGCGTTTTGGGATGACAGCGCTGTACTGTCAATGACGGACTAACGAATCTTGGTTGGCGAACAGCCAAAGCGGGTTTTAAACCGTTCGGAAAAACGCGCTGAGGATTTATACCCGCAGGCTTCGGCCAGACGCTGCATACTCCATGATGTCGTCTGCACCAGCATCATCGCGTGCTGCATTCGCGTCTCCAGCAGCAACACTTCAAAGTGTGTCTGCTCGGCGGATAACCTCCGGCGCAGTGTGGCCTCGCTCATCGCCAGCAGGCGACCCGCAGACTGTGCGGTCCAGTGGTGTTCCGGCTCTTTACTGATAAGTGCACGCAACTGAGTGGTAACACCGGGCTGTGGCGGCGCGCCAAAACGATATCCCCGTTCCGACAGTGCCAGCAGCATATCCATCAGCCGTAGTTCGAGACGTGATTCATTCAGTGCGTTGCCCGTAATTCCCTCGACCAGATACTGCAATGTGTGGGTGAGGTCGTCATCCAGCGTGAGGATAGTGAAGGGACGTGGGTGATGCGCAGGGGCCAATTTCTCAGGGTAGCGGTGATAAAACCGCGCCAGAAGCGTGGAGGAAAACGTCAAAAAGATCGACCGGAAAGCGGAGTCATGGCCGCCGGGCGTTTTCGCCAGATCGGCGCTTGCGTCAGGCGTAATCAGACAAAGCTGAGATGGCGTGTCTACAACCGTCGTTTCGTTCTGTTCAAGAAGGGTTAATCGGCCAGAGAGAACCAGCAGAAACGTGGCCTCATAAAAATGAAAACGCGTTGTCTGCTGCGGTGTGCGCAAGTGGGGCTGAGCTAGCGCACACAGGCCATGCCGCTGTAGCGGCTGGCCTGATGGCAATTGCCAGTCCGCCTCTGCACTAAGAGGCGGAGCAGCAGGGCGTAAAGCGGTCACGCCCATAGCCGGTCATTCTTATAACGAGTCATTATCATAACTTATGATTATCACAACAATGCAGGGTTCAGCGTATACAGCCCGGTGAGTTTTGCTTCAGCCAATACGGGGGCGCTAGCCAGAGCAGCGCGGACATTCGCTCCGTTAAGTTCACCTTCTATCGTTAAAGCAGGCGTCGCGAGAGCGTAGAGAGTGAAAATGTAATGGTGGACGACTGCATCGTTCCACGGTGGGCAAGGGCCATCATAGCCATAGTAGGTGCCTTTCATCTGTTCGTCCGTGGCGAACCAGCCTGTGTAATCATTGATGCCGTGCCTGAGTCCTGCCGGTGCCTCCGGACCTGCTTTCCCACGCGGTGTGATGCCGCTGGAATGTGAAGCGGCAGGAATTTCGTTGATGCTGGCTGGAATGTCCAGCAATAGCCAATGGTAGAAATCGACACGCGGCAGAGAGGCGCTAACCTCGCGGCCTTCCTGATTCACATCGTCACCGCGGCTGGGTACATCTGGGTCGTGGCAGATCAATACGAAAGACTGTGTTCCTTCGGGCGCGCCGTGCCAGGCAAGATGGGGATTGTGGTTAGAAGACAGTGCAATGTGGCTAGTTGCGTCCGGTACGGCAAAGGCAAATTCGCCCGGGATAGTGTCGCCGTCCTGAAAACTGTGGCTGGAGAGTTGCAGCATGGTGGTGCTCCTTATCGTGATTCCGGTGGGTGTGGAATCATTATAGAAGAAGCGGAGCGTAATTATTTTCCTAATGCCGTCAGGATAATGCTTTTAGCTGTCAATTTGATGGGTTGAGATGCTGTGAGGCAATAAGGCAGCCAACGCTGCCGATAAATTTATCTGTGAAATTGAAACGGCGGTAATGGAATAGAAGAGTAAAGCGTTTGCGCCATGGATGGCGCAATCCGAGCGTACAGGGATGTATTCACCGCGTCTTTACGATCATCCATTACCACCGCTCGACAGGTGATAATGGACGCTGTTGTGATTAATCGCGACTAGCGACCCGCTTTTAGCTGCTGGAAGTAGGTTTCATACAGCGTGCTGGCGCTGCCAACGTCGTTCTGCCATTCGCCTTTTGCGATGGTTTCATCATCTGGGTACAGCGTTTTGTCCCCTGAAACGTCTGGCGGCAGTAATTTTTTCGCCGCCAGGTTCGGCGTTGGATAACCGATCGTTTCCGCAACCTGTGCCGCGACTTCTGGGCGCAGCAGGAAGTCGATCAGCTTCATCGCACCGTCAACGTTTTTTGCATTGGCCGGAATCGCCAGACTGTCCATCCAGAAGATGCCGCCTTCTTTGGGCCAAATGACATCCAGCGGAGTACCGGCCTGACGTGCCACGTAGGCAGAACCATTCCACACCATACCCAGATTGACTTCACCTTCGATGAACGGGTTGCCGGGGTTGTCTGAGTTGAATGTCAGCACGTTCGGCATCAGAGCCTGCAGTTCTTTATAGGCCGCTTCAATCTCTTTGGGATCGGTAGTATTTGCGGAGTAACCCAGTTTACGCAGCGCGATTTGGAACACCTCACGCGCGTCATCCGTCAGCAGCAGGCTGTTTTTGTACTTTGTATCCCACAGATCGGCCCAACTGGTGACGCTGGCAGGGTCAATCATTTCGTGATTAATACCAATCGCCGTTGCGCCCCAGATGTAGGGAATGGAGTAGTCATTGTTCGGATCGAAAGATTTGTGCAGCAGATTCGGATCGAGATTATGGAAGTTGCTGAGCTTGCTGGTATCAATCTTTTGCAGCATGCCTTCTTTGCTCATCTTGGAGATGAAATAAGTTGAAGGCACGACCAAATCGTAGGCACCGTCCTTATAGGTCTTCAGCTTGGCATACATACTCTCGTTGGATTCATAGGTGGAGTAAATCACCTTGATGCCCGTTTCTTTAGTGAACTGTTCCAACAGGCCCGGCGGCACGTATTCGGTCCAGTTATAGAAATAGAGCGTTTTGCTATCGTCGGCGTTGGCGGTGCTGATGCCAAACGCCATCGCGCAGGCTGCCAGTAGGTGTGGCCACTTTTTCATTATGTTTACCTCCTTACAGGTCCCAAAGGAAATACCAATGCTATAGAGCATGGTATGAAAAAAACGGTATTCATTGTGCTCGCTGCCACCTTATTTTCCGGTGCGGTCGCGTAAAATCAGCTGGCTACTGAGCACCAGCACCAGCGACAGAATGAGCAAAATCGTTGCCAGCGCGTTGACTTCTGGGGATACGCCGACCTTCACCATCGAGTAAATCTTCAACGGCAGAATCTCATACGCGGGCCCGGTGACAAACGAAGACACCACTACGTCATCCATCGACAGCGTAAAGCTGAGCAGCCAACTGGCGGCTACTGCCGGCATAGCCAGCGGAAGAATGATTTTGCGTAGAATAATCACTTCGCTGGCCCCCAAATCGCGCGCGGCTTCCAACATCCGCACGTCAAAGCCTTTCAGGCGTGAATAGACCGTCACTACCACAAACGGCAGGCAGAACGTGATATGGGAAAACAGCAGCGACCAGAATCCGAGCGATATTCCCAGCAGCATGAAGAGCACCAGCAGTGAGATCGCCATAACGATATCCGGCGACATCATCACCACGAACAGCATGCCGCCGACAAAAGGCTTGCCGCGAAAGCGGTAGCGATACAGCGCCACGGCCGTCAGGGAGCCAATCAGCGTAGCGAACGTCGCAGAAAAAACGGCCATTGTCAGTGAGTGCTGTGCGGCCTGAAGCAGGCTGTCGTTGTTTATCAGCAGCCGATACCAGTCCAGCGTAAATCCCTGCCAGTTGATGCCGAACCGCGCCTGATTAAACGAGTTCACGATCAGAATGATGATTGGGATGTACAGGTAAGCGTAAATGATGGACATAAATCCACCGCGGATTAAGCGTCCGGTCATTCCAGCTCTCCCTTTTTATTCAGCAGGCGGGCCGTGCGGTAGTAGATAAACAGCAGTACGCCCATGACCAGCGTCAGGCAGATGCTGGTGGCGGCACCAAACGGCCAATCACGGATATTGAGGAACTGGCTTTTAATGACGTTACCGATCAGCAAATTCTTGGCACCGCCCATCAGATCGGCAACGAAGAACAAGCCCATCGCAGGCAACAGCACCAGTAGGCAGCCGGCGATAATCCCCGGCATGGTCAGCGGGATGACCACGCGAATGAAGGTTTGCCATTTATTCGCCCCCAGATCGCGGGCGGCTTCAAGGTAGGATTTATCAAGCTTCTCAATGCTAGAGTAAAGCGGCAGCACCATGAACGGCAGCAGGATATAAATCAGGCCGAGAATCACCGCTTCGGAGGTATACATAATCCGGATCGGCGTATCGATAAGGCCCGTCCAGAGCAGAAATTCATTCAAATGGCCGCGTGTACTCAGAAAGATTTTCAGGCCGTAAATGCGGATCAGCGAGTTAGTCCAAAACGGCACAATCAGCAGAAACATCATCAGTGGCTGAATTTTTTTCGGTAAACGCGCCAGAATAAAGGCAAACGGATAGCCCAGCAGCAGACAGCAGAGCGTGGCGATCACGGCCATGTTTAGCGAATGTAGCAGCACAGAGGCATAAAGCGGATCGGCCAGTCGCGTATAGTTTTCCAGCGTAAAGACCAAACTGACGAAATGGGTGTCATCGCGCGTCAGGAAACTGGTTCCGATGATCATCAGGTTGGGCAGGAAAACAAACAGCACCAGCCAGGCAACGATGAGTGTGATAATGATGTTTTGAAAGCGTTTACGCGACTTCTTCATCGTGCAGGACTACCTCCCAACTTTCCACCCAGGTGACGTCTACTTTCTGGTTGAGTGAATGGTCGAAGTCGGGATCGTCTTCGTTAAAGAACTCGCTGACCATGACCATCTTGCCGTTTTCCAGCTCAATGTTGGATTCCAGCGTCATGCCTTTATAGTTGCGCTCGCGCACGTAGCCCACCATGCCTTCCGCCTGCATGCCGTCGCCCAGTTCTTCGACGCGTAAATCCTCCGGCCGCAGCAGCACGTTGAGGTGTTGCCCGACGTTGACCGGAAAGCTGACGGTGATAACGCATTCGTGGCCTTCGACCTGAGCGCGCACCCGCTGTTCGTCCAAAGGTTCCAGCACGATGGCATCAAAGATATTGATTTCACCGATAAAACTGGCAACGAACAGATTTTTTGGCTCTTCGTAGATTTCACGCGGCGTGCCGTCTTGCTCGATGCGTCCATCGCGCATCACGACGATGCGGTCAGACATGGTCAGTGCTTCTTCCTGATCGTGTGTAACGAAAATAAAGGTAATGCCCAGCTTACGTTGCAGTGCTTTCAATTCGTTTTGCATCTGCTTACGCAGCTTATAATCGAGCGCGGACAGGGATTCATCCAGCAACAGAACCTTCGGCTGATTGACGACGGCGCGGGCGATGGCAACGCGCTGCTGCTGGCCGCCAGATAACTGGTGCGGGCGACGCTGCGCCAGCTCCTCCAACTGCACCATTTTCAGCGCGTCAATCACGCGTGGCGCAATCTCTGCGGCAGGCGTTTTCTGCATGCGCAATCCGAATGCCACGTTCTCAAACACGCTGAGGTGAGGAAACAGGGCGTAGCTTTGAAATACGGTATTAACGTGCCGCTGTTCAGCGGGCTGGTGGGTAATGTCCTGCTTTTCCAGCATGACGTTGCCGCTATCGACCGTTTCCAGACCGGCAATCAGGCGTAGTACGGTGGTTTTGCCGCAGCCGGATGGCCCGAGGATCGTCAGAAACTCACCGTTATTAATGGTGAGATTAAAATGTGAAATGATGTCTTTGCCATCAAAGCCTTTATGGACGTTGAGCAATTCAACGACCGGCACAGTCAGGGAGTTTTCTTTCATTAAGGTCTTGCTCTATGTCCTGATTTGGCCGATTAACGGTATGTCCGTTGCGATCGTACCAAGGGTTATCACCTTTCAGCCAGCGTGCGCAGTTAAGGGCGGCATTTTACGGGAAACGTTGCCTGACGCCAACTTGTGTGACCCACTTACTGCCGATTGATGGCGATTAAGCCAATGAGTGAGGGCGTATGTTTCCCGATTGTTACCTGATTTGGGCATTCTTCGTGACGTGGTCATCGCTTTTTGGCCTGAATTCTGGTCTGCCGGTTTGTTAAATCGGAAAAAAACTGACCTGACGCAATATTTACCGTGGTAGCCCTATCCATAATGCCTTTCAGGGTTCAGGGGGCATAAATAAGATGGATAAATTACTCGACAGATTTTTGAATTACGTTTCGTTCGATACACAGTCTAAATCCGGCGTTCGGCAGGTGCCGAGCACCGACGGTCAGTTGAAACTGGCGCGTGCGTTGCAGCAGGAACTGCTCGAACTGGGATTTGAGCAAGTCGCGCTGAGCAAGCAGGGCTGCCTGATGGCGACGCTTCCAGCAAACGTTGCCTGGCCCGTTCCGGCCATTGGCTTTATTTCACATATGGATACGTCACCGGATTTTAGCGGCAAGAATGTTAATCCGCAGATTCTGGAAAACTACCGCGGCGGCGATATTGCCTTAGGCGTGGGAGATGAAGTGCTGTCTCCCGTGATGTTCCCGGTGTTACACCAGTTACTGGGGCACACGCTGATTACCACAGATGGCAAAACGCTGCTGGGGGCGGATGATAAAGCGGGGATCGCGGAAATT
This sequence comes from Pectobacterium jejuense, assembly GCF_026800125.1. NCBI lineage: Bacteria > Pseudomonadati > Pseudomonadota > Gammaproteobacteria > Enterobacterales > Pectobacteriaceae > Pectobacterium > Pectobacterium jejuense. The sequence continues at coordinate 570,186 of NZ_JAPQKX010000001.1, forward strand.
ATTACCGCGCTGGTGCGTCTGAAGAAAAGCCAGCTCCCGCACGGCGATATTCGCATTGCGTTTACGCCTGATGAAGAAATTGGCAAGGGTGCTCAGTTTTTTGATGTCAACGCGTTTAACGCACAGTGGGCCTATACCGTGGACGGCGGCGGTGTCGGCGAGCTGGAGTATGAGAATTTTAATGCCGCATCGGTTCAGGTGAAAATCGTGGGCAATAATGTGCATCCCGGCAGTGCCAAAGGCGTGATGGTGAATGCGCTGACGCTGGCTTCTCGCTATCACCAGCATGTGCCAGAGAGTGAATCGCCGGAGCAGACGGACGGCTATCAGGGGTTCTATCATCTTCACACCATGAAAGGCTCTGTGGAGCGCGCAGACTTGCATTACATCGTCCGGGATTTTGACCGCAACGGCTTTGAACAGCGTAAACAGACGATGCTGGATATTGCGGAAAAGGTCGGCGCGGGGCTGCACCCGGATTGCTACATTGAAGTCACGATTACCGATACCTATTACAACATGCGTGAGCAGGTTGAGCAGCATCCGCACATTATTGCGTTGGCGCAGCAGGCGATGCGGGATTGTGATATTGAGCCGAATATGAAGCCGATACGCGGCGGCACCGACGGCGCGCACCTGTCATTTCAAGGGCTACCGTGCCCGAATCTGTTTACCGGCGGTTACAACTATCATGGCAAACATGAATTTGTCACGCTGGAAGGCATGGAAAAGGCTGTGTCTGTGATTATGCGCATTGCCGAACTGACGGCGCTGCGCGCGAAGCCGTAAGTGTTTCCATTTTGCAGAGATGAATAAGGCGGGATATTCCCGCCTTATCTTTGTACTAACCCGTATTCAAGATGGGTTTTAATCCGCGAAGTACCAGTAACCGCTGTTAATCAGAACGGTGAGCTGTGCGAGGAAAGAGGGATCTTCCAGCGCATCGCCCAGTTGTTCTGCACCAATAGCAGGATGCTCAGCCAGTGCAAACAGCGCCGCCTTGTGCGTACTGTTCACTTTTTCCCCGTTAACGAAGCAGCTATCGCCAACGCAGATGACTCGCAGGCCGCCTAAACGACGCAGTGGTTCGCCCTGTTGCAGATATTCATACACTTCGCCAGCTTGATAAGGTGGCTCCGGCGGTGAGAGATCGAGCTCGTGACGAGACTGGGAAATAAATTCACCAAACCAGTTTTGGAAATGCTCCGGTTGCTGCACCAGCTCCAGCATCATTTTTTGCAGCGCATCCAGTTCTTGCGGCAGTACGCTGGCGATATGATCGCGGGATGGAACATCGGGGTCGCTGTAGCGATAGCTGCCGAGTTCGCGGGAAAGCACATAATCCGCAAAGCCGCTGACCAGCTCGCGAGCATTCGGCGCTCGGAAACCCACCGAGTAGTTCAGCGAGTTTTCCAGCGAATAGCCTTCGTGCGGGAAACCCGGTGGAATATAGATGATATCGCCCGGTTCCAGTTCCTCATCGATAATCGCGTCAAACGGATCGACCTGAAGCAGGTCAGGGTGCGGACAGTGCTGCTTCATCGGTATTTTTTCACCGATGCGCCAGCGGCGGCGTCCCGTTCCCTGAATGATGAAAACATCATACTGATCCAGATGTGGCCCTACGCCACCGCCGGGAACGGAAAATGAAATCATCAAATCATCGGTGCGCCAGTCCGGCAGCTGTCGAAAGGGCTGCATCAAGGCAGAAGAGGGCTCGTGCCAGTGATCGACGGCCTGCACCAATAGCGACCAGTTACTTTCCCCCAGATGATCGTAGCTCTCGAAAGGACCGTGGCTGACCTGCCAGCGCCCGTTCTGATGGCTGACCAGACGGCTATCAACCTCGTTTTCCAACGCCAGACCGGCGAGCTCGTCGGGTGAAATCGGGTCGATAAAATTCGTGAAGCCGCCTTTAATCAGGAGCGGACGTTTTTGCCAGTAGTTCGCTAAAAAATCCTGCCAGTCGAGATTGAGCTGATAGTCCATACCGTTTTCCAGAAACTTGTTTTTGAGGAAATGACTGTTCTTGAAGATATGATTTTCCGTGAAATAATCAGTATTTTAAAACAATCAGTATTTTGGCGATAAGTATAGCGGAAGCATCGCGCGCTGTACTGCCTTTCACCCCTCATTCTGGCTCAGGTTCTGGCGTGAGAAAATAGCTTCGACTCGGGCACCGCCCAGTGCGCTATCGCTAATGAGGATCTCACCCTGATACTGTTCGATAATTTCGACGGCAACGGCAAGGCCGATACCTTGTCCGGGGCGCATACGGTCGGCGCGTTGCCCACGCAGGAAGATCATTTCACGCTTGTTTTCGTGGATGCCGGGGCCGTCGTCATCGATAATCAGATGCAGTTTGTGGTCGGAGTATTGCACGCTAATTTCGACAAACTCCAGACAGTACTTACAGGCGTTATCAAGAATATTGCCCAGCACTTCCATAAAATCATTCTTCTCACCGACGAAGGTCAGTTCGGGCGGAATATCGAGCGTCAACACCACGCCCTTGCGCTGATACACCTTATTCAGCGCGGAACACAGGCCATCCAGCAGCGCCGGAACCGAGTGCACTTCACGTATCAGCAGATTATGTTCAGAGCGCACGCTGGCGCGATGCAGGTAATAGCCAATCTGTTGCGAGATACGGCTGATCTGCGACAGCATAATAGGCTCAGCCTGATCGATAGTGATCTCTTTGCCGGTTCGCAGCGCACGTAATGTGGTCTGTAAAACCGCCAGCGGCGTTTTCAAACTGTGGGTGAGATCGGTGAGCGTTGTGCGGTACTTGTGATAGCGCTGCCGTTCGTTATTCAGCAGGATATTCAGGTTTTTCACCAGACTGAACAATTCGCGCGGTGGGTTTTCATCTAACTGATCGCGTGTGCCTTTTTCCAGCTCGGCGATCTGTTTCACCAGATGCTGAATAGGGCGCAGACTCCAGTGCGCGCCCAGCCAAAGCAGGGGAAGTACCAGCAGAAGGTTGGCGATCAACACATAGCTGAACCATTCCCACACCACGTCTTCCTGCTGGAGCTCCTGCGGGATGCGGTCAACCACAACAATCGTGATGGAAGGGAGATGATCGGTCCTCGGGTAAACGTTCACGGCGATGGAGTGCGTTAACGCATTGCTATGCGCGCCATTCAGCGCCCGCAGGCTGCTCAGTAGTAAGGTATTGCCCGTTAATACCGCGCTGCTGGTATCGGTGTCGGTATCTAACTCGTGATAGGCCGTTTTGTTCAGCCACTCAGGATTGATTAGCGCTTCCAGCTCGGGAACGTGCTTTTCGCGCCAGAGCACGTTGCCATGCTCATCGTATATCAACACCAGCGTGGGGAAATTGATGTCAACGTCGGGTGGCGTGACGATATTCAGCTGGTTGTCTCGCCACTGCGCAAGACTGTAGTAGAGGTTACTTTCGCCGCGTAGCAAACGGAATGAGGTTTTATCAAAGTTGACGCTGTACCCGATAATGGCGACGACGCCATAGGCGAGCGACAGCGCCAGCACGATGGCCGCTGTCGCGAGTAAAAAACGAATACGAAGCGAAAAGGGTAGCTTCTTATCGCTCATGCTGATCCTGGAGGGGTATCAATATCAAAGCGATATCCTTGTCCGCGCACGGTAGTGATCACATCCGGGGCTTCTGCCTGCTGAATTTTCTTGCGTAATCGCCCCATCAACACGTCGATGGTGTGGCTTTCCCGCAGTTCTGCATCGGGGTACAGCTGTAACATCAGCGACTCTTTACTGACGACTTTGCCTTTATTGCGAATCAACGTCTCGATAATCGTGTATTCAAACGCGGTCAGCTTGATTGGGCCGCCGTGGATCATCAACTCGCGGCGCGATAAGTCGATCTCAAAGGGCGGCAGGCTGATAACCTGCGATGCCAGCCCGCTGTTGCGCCGCATCAGTGCCTGCAAGCGTGCCACAACTTCTTCCATATGGAACGGCTTGGTCACGTAATCGTCCGCACCGGCTTCCAGCACTGCAACTTTGTCCTGCCAGCCTTCACGGGCGGTCAGCACTAGAATCGGGAGCTTGACCTGATGGGTGCGCCAGCGACGGATCATGCTCATGCCGTCTTCGTCGGGTAGCCCGAGGTCGACAATGGCGATATCCGGCATATTCTCATGCAGAAAATAATCCGCTTCTTTGGCGTCTGACGCCGCGTCAACCTGATGCCCCATTTCGTTCATCTGAACGGTTAAATGGTGGCGCAATAATACATTATCTTCAACGACCAGAATTCGCATCGCTATATCCTCTGTCGAATAGATAGAATCATATTTATCAAAATACCTTGATGCACTCTATCTTCCACGTATGTCGCCCCCGCGTATCAACATTATACGCAGAGAACGTTATTTATTTTATTTGTTAAATTATCCACAGGGAGAATAAACCGGGTATAAACAGGCTGGAAATGGTTGGTTTTATGCAAAACTGGCGGGCAGGGCGCCCGCCAGAGAGAGGTCACGTTCGGGTCTGAGAACGGTTATTTCAGGTCATCGACCATAGCGATAGCACGGCCGATATAGTTGGCTGGTGTCATCGCCTTCAGGCGCGTTTTTTCCGCTTCTGGCAATTCCAGACCATCAATAAATTCCTGAATACCGGCAGCATCAACACGTTTGCCACGCGTCAGCTCTTTCAGCTTCTCGTACGGCTTTTCAATTCCGTAGCGGCGCATCACTGTTTGGATTGGCTCTGCCAATACTTCCCAGTTGTGATCAAGTTCGTCAGCCAGACGATCGCGGTTCACTTCCAGTTTGCTGATGCCTTTCATCGTGGCCTGATACGCAATCAGCGCATAGCCCACGCCGACGCCCAGATTACGCAGTACGGTAGAGTCAGTGAGGTCACGCTGCCAACGGGAAACCGGCAGTTTGCTAGCCAGATGTCCCAGAACGGCATTCGCCAGACCCAGGTTGCCTTCCGAGTTTTCGAAGTCAATCGGGTTAACTTTATGCGGCATGGTGGAGGAACCGATTTCGCCAGCAATAGTCTTCTGCTTGAAGTGATTCAGGGCAATGTAGCCCCAAATATCACGGTCAAAGTCGATCAAAATCGTGTTGAAACGCGCGATGCAGTCAAACAGCTCAGCGATGTAATCGTGCGGTTCGATCTGCGTGGTGTACGGGTTCCAGTTGATACCCAGTGAGGTAACAAAGCTTTCGCTGAACTGGTGCCAATCCACTTCCGGGTAGGCTGCCAGATGGGCGTTATAGTTACCGACGGCACCATTAATCTTGCCCAGAATCTCAACCTGTTGCAGTTGGCGATATTGGCGGTCCATACGGTAAGCCACGTTAGCGAACTCTTTACCGATGGTGGATGGCGTAGCGGGCTGGCCGTGTGTACGGGAAAGCAGCGGGATATCGCGGTATTCCTGTGCCAGCGTTTTCAGCGCATCAATGATTTGACGCCAGTGCGGCAGGATGACATCGCGGCGAGCGGTATCCAGCATCAGCGCATGAGACAGGTTATTGATGTCTTCTGAAGTACAGGCGAAGTGGATGAATTCGTTGACGGCGTGCAGCGCCGGAATCGCGGCAACTTTCTCTTTCAGGAAATACTCAACGGCTTTCACGTCGTGGTTGGTCGTACGCTCGATCGTTTTAATGCGGGCCGCATCTTCTTCACTGAATTCGGCGACAATTTTATCAAGGAAAGCGTTTGCGTCAGCGTCAAATGCAGGAACTTCCTGGATCTCTGCACAGGCCGCCAGTTTTTGCAGCCAACGTACTTCAACCTGCACACGGAATTTCAGCAAACCGAATTCGCTGAAAATGGTGCGCAACGTGCTGACTTTATCGCCGTAGCGTCCATCGATAGGGGAAACGGCGGTCAGTGAGGATAATTCCATCGCAAGCAACTCCTGAGATTGGTTTCAATAACGATTAATTTCAATAAAAACGATTAATTTCAGTAAGGACAATGAGTTATTAACAATAATCCATTTCGTGACGCTGGCGTTACTCACACCAGCGTCGCTCATAGCGGCAAGAATACCATCAATCGGATGGGCAACGCGCCAATATCTGTTTTGCTTCTTTAACCAACTTGCCGCGTGAGAGCATCAGCTGTAAGCGTCCGCCGCCAATTTGCTGCCAGAGCACCGCAGAGCGGATTCCGGCCAGCAGCGCCGCGCGCACTTTCGCCTGTACCTGGCTGTTTTTCAGCACTTCCGGGGAACCGGTAACCTGAATACGTGGCCCCAGCGTACTGATGACATCCACATAAATCGCCGCCAGCGCGCTCACAATCGTTTCGGAGAGCAGGTCAAAATGCTCCAGTTGGCGTTCCAACTGCCCGATGCGTTTGCCCAATTCGTCAAGCGCGGCAGACTTCGCATTCAGCTTGCGCTCTAGCGCAATCAGGCTGAAAGCGTAGCGTGATAGTTCTGCACCCGCGCCTTTGTTGCTGCTGGTATTCAGAATCCCTAACAGCGTATCCAGCCCAACTTTCAGGTTTTGCTCGTCATTGCCGTAAACGGCCAACGTGGACGCCGGATTGAGATTCAAAACGCTGTTCAGCGAGGTATGCAGCACATCGTTATTACAGCTACCGGTATGGGCCAACTGCTGGACTACATACGCCGATTGGCAAATGCCTGCTAACGCCAGCGTAATGTCATGATAGTTCTTAGCCACGGTTACTCCTGTAAGCGTTCTTCAATGATGGCGCCGCCAAGGCAAACGTCGTCCAGATAAAAGACGGCGGATTGGCCCGGAGTCACGGCTGCGACAGGCTCATCAAAACGCACGGTAATGCGATCGTCGCCCAGTGGCGTGACGGTGCAGGGGATATCCGCCTGACGATAACGGGTTTTCACCGTACAACGTAATTCAGCGGTGAGCGGCTGACGATCGACCCAGTGTAACTGCTGTGCGATTAAACCGTACGACATCAGGCGAGGGTGTTCGTGACCCTGAGCGACATAAAGAATATTGTTGGCGACATCTTTATCCACCACGTACCAAGGGTCTTCGCCGCCGTCTTTGACGCCGCCAATACCAAGACCTTTGCGTTGCCCCAGCGTGTGGTACATCAGCCCTTGATGCTGTCCCATCGGTTTGTTGTCATCGACGGACAGAATCGGACCCGGCTGTGCGGGCAGGTAGCGCGCCAGAAAATCGGTGAATTTGCGCTCACCGATGAAGCAAATACCGGTAGAGTCTTTTTTCTTCGCGGTTGCCAGTTCCAGCTCTTCGGCAATTTTACGAACCTGCGGTTTTTCCAGCTCACCGACCGGGAACAGGCTCTGTGCGATCTGCTCGTGGCTCAGCGTATAAAGAAAATAGCTCTGGTCTTTGTTGCCGTCCATGCCGCGTAGCAAACGGCTCTTACCGTCAACGTCGTGACGACGGACATAGTGGCCTGTCGCGATGTAGTCTGCCCCGAGATCCTCGGCGGCGAACTCCAGGAAGGCTTTGAATTTGATTTCTTTGTTGCACAGGATATCGGGGTTGGGGGTACGGCCCGCTTTGTATTCTTCAAGGAAGAGTTCAAACACGTTATCCCAATATTCAGCGGCAAAGTTGACGGTATGTAATTCGATACCCAGCTTGTCGCAAACGGCCTGCGCATCGGCAAGATCGGTGGCCGCTGAGCAATACTCTGTGTCGTCGTCCTCTTCCCAGTTCTTCATGAACAGGCCTTCAACATGATAGCCCTGTTGCTGTAACAGGTAAGCGGAAACGGAGGAATCAACACCGCCGGACATACCGACAATCACTTTTTTCTGGCTGTTATCTGACATGGAAGTCTCACGAACTGAAATTTACTGACGCATTGATGCGAAAAACAAGCGGCATATTTTAGCATGTTGAGCCGAGGGCTGCATCGCTATTCCTGCCGCGCAGTGGTCAGGCCATTCACGGCAGGTTTATAAACAGACCTCTGTCTAAAAAGGCCAGTTGAACGCACCCAATACGGTTAACGGATAGCGTTCTGGCTGCTGATAGCAGCGAATACTTTCGGCCACCAGCGGTGAACGAAGCTGGCGAGAATGCAGAATTTCCTCGGCGGTCAGCCAGCGGCAGCATTCGATATCGCTGTCGTGCGGCTGGGTGTCGACCCGCGTAGGCAGATCGAGCGCGAAGCAAAAGCGTAAAAACGGCGTGTTATCGGGTGCGATCCATTGGTGCAGACGCAAGAAGCTTTGCGGTGTAGCCTGAATGCCCGTTTCTTCCCACAGCTCACGGCTTGCAGCCTGAATCAGCGTCTCATCGGCTTCCAGATGACCCGCAGGCTGGTTCCACAATAATTTATCGTTAATTAACTCTTCGACGAGCAGAAAATGGTTTTCGGCCTGTACCACACAGGCGACTGTCACATGGGGTTTAAACATCCATTATCTCCTTCCATTCTCCGGGTAACAGGTTTTCTACGGTCTGATTGGCCATGCCGTATCGAATCAGACGCAAGGTAGGATACCCGATATTTGCCGTCATACGACGAACTTGCCGATTACGGCCTTCATACAGCGTGATTTTTAACCAGCAGTCGGGAATGCTTTTACGCTCGCGTATGGGAGGATTGCGTGGCCACAGCCAGTTGGGTTCCGGTACGATCTCCGCGCCGGCGGGTAGCGTTTTGCCGTCATTCAGATCTAAACCCGTACGAAAGCGCGTCAATGCGGCGTCGTCAGGAATACCTTCGACCTGAACATAGTAAGTTTTGGCCGTTTTTTGCGTCGGTTGGGTCAGTCGAGCCTGAAGTTTGCCGTCATTGGTGAGAATCATCAGGCCTTCGCTGTCGCGATCCAGACGCCCGGCGGCATAAATACCGCTAATCGGAATATAATCTTTCAGCGTGCGGCGTCCGGCTTCATCAGTGAATTGCGGTAGCACATCGAAGGGTTTATTGAACAAAACGATGCGGCGCGGCGCGTTGTCAGGCTGCCTTTTTCTTGCCGACTGTGAGCTGAATCGTTTAACTTTGTGATTTTTAACAGAGAATTTATTCATCATCTTTATAGTCGCGGATAACAAAAGCATTATACTCAAATGGTTTGCGATTGGCGCGGGCTAAATATTCAAGTAGTATTGACACGCATCTTACAAGTCATTAACAAAATTGCGCTCGAAGGAGAGGTTAATGGAAAGCAAAGTAGTTGTACCGACAGAAGGTCAGAAAATCACGGTTGACGCTCAAGGCAAACTGGTTGTTCCAAACAATCCGGTCATTCCGTTTATCGAAGGCGACGGCATCGGTATCGATGTAACGCCAGCCATGATCAACGTCGTTGACGCCGCCGTGAAGAAAGCCTATCAGGGCAAGCGCGCGATTTCCTGGATGGAAATCTATACGGGTGAAAAATCCACGCAAGTCTACGGTAAAGATGTTTGGCTGCCGGAAGAAACACTGGATTTGATCCGTGAATACCGTGTGGCGATTAAGGGCCCGCTGACAACGCCAGTCGGTGGTGGTATTCGTTCTTTGAACGTTGCACTGCGCCAACAGTTGGATCTGTATGTTTGCCTGCGTCCGGTACGCTACTACGAAGGTACACCTAGCCCGGTTAAACAGCCTGAGCTGACCGACATGGTGATCTTCCGCGAAAACGCCGAAGACATCTATGCAGGTATCGAGTGGAAAGCGGGTTCTGCTGAAGCAGACAAAGTGATCAAATTCCTGCGTGAAGAAATGGGCGTTAACAAAATCCGTTTCCCTGAGCAGTGTGGTATCGGCGTGAAGCCGTGTTCCGAAGAAGGTACTAAACGTCTGGTTCGCGCCGCAATCGAATACGCGATCACCAACGACCGTGATTCCGTCACGTTGGTACACAAAGGCAACATCATGAAATTCACCGAAGGCGCGTTCAAAGACTGGGGATACCAGTTGGCGCGTGAAGAATTCGGCGGTGAGCTGATCGATGGTGGCCCGTGGGTGAAAATCAAGAACCCGAACACTGGCAAAGAGATCGTAGTAAAAGACGTGATCGCCGATGCGTTCCTGCAACAAATCCTGCTGCGTCCTGCTGAATACGATGTCATCGCCTGTATGAACCTGAACGGTGACTACATTTCTGATGCCCTGGCTGCACAGGTTGGCGGTATCGGTATTGCACCGGGCGCGAACATCGGTGACGAATGCGCACTGTTTGAAGCCACGCACGGTACTGCACCGAAATATGCGGGTCAGGACAAAGTGAACCCAGGTTCCGTGATTCTGTCTGCTGAAATGATGTTACGTCACCTGCAATGGTTCGAAGCGGCTGACTTGATTGTTAAAGGCGTTGAAGGCGCGATCAAGAACAAGACCGTGACTTACGATTTCGAACGTCTGATGGAAGGCGCGAAGCTGCGTAAATGTAGCGAATTCGCTCAAGACATCATCGACAATATGTAATCTGCTATTCAGTGCAGATGAAAATCAGGGGCCAATTTGGCCCCTTTTTCTTTATGGGTGACCATACTTTATGGATGGCCAATACTTTGTGAGCCGGGGATGAGCCGGAAATACATGTGTTCGGGAATCGGGCTGTCCCAGCCGCCGATGTACATCGCAAAGCCGATCATGCCGAAAAGGATGCCGAGCACCAGTACCGTCATCGTGATACCGGACAGTGCAGTGTGTCGCCATAGCGGTTTGGTTGTTTCGCTGCCTTTTGCCTGTGAACCCGAGGGCTTCGTCAGCGAAAAATGAAGCGTCGATGCCACCGGGCAGGATTCGACGCAGGTCATGCAGGCCGTGCATTCCGCTGTTCTCACTTGAATGAGCTTATCCACCGGGATGTTAGACGGGCAGGCCTTGGCGCACTTACCGCAATCGATACAGCTGGTGGCATTACGGCGAATCTTGAAAGGCGACAGCAGCGAAAATACCCCCATGAGCGCACCGTAGGGACAAAGGTAGCGACACCAAAAATGGCGGACGAACAGGCTGACAAATGTAAAAAGAAAAACGCAGACTAACGTGATGGTGCCGATATTGCGGAAGAAACCGAGCATTTTGACGTCGGCGATCAAACCGTAGGGTGACATCAGGAACATATAAATGCCCTGTGCTGGCATGGATAAGGCGATATAGAGGAAAAAACCTAATAATAGATATTTCAGGCTGCGCAGTGGAATATCCAGCCACTTCGGAAGAATGAAGTGACGGCCAAATATTTTTTTCCCCAATGCGCCTACCCACTCGGAAATTGTGCCGATAGGGCACAGCCAGGAGCAGAACGATTTCTTCAGCAACAGGCTGGTGAGAACAAATGCGAGAAGTAATAGCATTGACGCAAGGTGGATAGGGGGAAAATTACCTGTTTCCCACGTGAATTTAACGTTCATCAATCCGGCAATTGGCAGCCAGCCTTCTATGCCGCCTGGCCTCGACATATAAAGGCTCGTGCCGCCAGTTTCAAAGTAGCGTACCCAAAAATAGAAGGTGATGCCGATATAAACGTTAATCGCCAATAGCAGAATTTGCGTCGCTCTGCGCCAGGTCAGGGCGTTGCGCCAGTCATTCCAGGGAAGTTTACCGCCAGTGGTTCCGGGGCGGCGTTGCCACCGCTTTCTTGCTTTCTCACTCATTGCTCTCAATTGCCCCCATTTATTTTTTTCACTCGGCGCTTTCAATACACCGAAGGGATCGTGGGGCAACGTTATCACGCTCAGAATGGTTAAAAATTGATTTGTGCATTGTAAATGCATGTTTGTTGTTTTTTTAGCTGATTGATTTGAATAAGAAGAGAGGGGCAAGAGAGCAGAAGGGCGATTTTTTCTAAGAGCAAGATGAGAGATATAAAAAAGAATGGATACGCAAACGTACCCATTCTATTAATTACCAGACGGTATTATTTTTGAATATATCTGTCATGCTTCAAATTGCATGTGTGGTCCGGCATCAACGTATAGGAATGCCTTGCTACATTTGCACAATTCTCATGACGTAGGTTATTTTTTATTAAAAGCAAAAAATTATAGTTGTTATTAAATAATCTTTTTTTATTGTTTTCTTTTAATTATCACCTGGGTTTTTAATTCATGGCTTTTTAGATTATGCCTGAGTGTGCTGTTTTGCCTGTAGTTCCTCTTTTCGCATCGTTCTGACAATTTTATAAATCCATTGCAGCGAGACATTATATTTTTTAGCCAGCGCGCTGTGATTGCGTCCGTCAAACTCTTCATAGATTTGAAGATCGCGTTGAGACGCGCGCCAGGAGATTCCCATCGGGAAATAAACGTTTTGTCCGCCCCATACGGTCATCATATGTTTGGCAACGGCATTGCCGACCAGCTCGGCGGTTTGTGGATCCAACTCCGTGACGGTTTTAACCGTATCGGCAACGTGTTGAGAAAGCTCGACCAGAAGCTCAGGACCTTTACTGCGAAATTGTGGCTCAGTCATAAATCACCCTATTGTTATGTGTGTTGTTACTGACGTGAAAACTGGGTTGTTACCTTTGCAGAGACTTCCCTGCTGCTATGTGTTTATTTAAAACTATAGTTGTTTTCATGTCAACATCTTTAGTTTTAATTTAAGTTGTTTTTGGTTGTAAAAAGAAATGACAACAGGAAGGGCTACACGCAAAAGAGGCCGATGAGGGACAAAAAAAATCCCGCCACAGGGCGGGAAAGGAACAACATAGACAGGGTGAATAACACAACATCAACAAGGGTTGATGAAACAATAGCACGGTGATTGTATAAAACTGTTGCGCGTAGGTAAGGTTACTTGGGCGGGGGTAAACGTTTTTTAGCGCTGAAACGTTTGTTGATAAAGCGGTTACTCACAACTCTTTTATAGGCAAAATATTTGTTGATAAAACAAACCGGTGTCCGTATCGGTCCACCGGTTTTGATGAGAAGAAAAGAGAGCGCTATAGCGCGGGATACCGCCAGTATCGGGCTATAGCAGCACCGAATACCAGAACACGCGGCCAATGATCTCGACGTCAGATTCGTAGGCTTCTTCATCAGTCTCGCGATTGAAGCTATGGATGACGAGAAGACCGCCCGGTTTGCGGTAAAGTTGTTTGATTCGTTTTAATTTGTCGTTGCCGCCGCCTTCCTGAGCGATGGCGTAGAGCTTTCCATCAATGATGCGTTTGTTGTTAGTATCAACCGCAACGGTGGTGCCATCAGGAATGATGGGTTCCATACTGTCGCCCGCTGCCGGGAAACAAAGAACGCCTGAACCGTCCGTATTTGCACCCACCTTACGCAGCGTAGCTTTGGAGAAACGGAGCTTAAAGCCGTTGTAATCCTCACTTTGAATGCGTCCGTCACCGCAGGCAAACTCAATATCCTTTAAAAAAGGCACTTCCACCTCGTCCTCTGATAGTTCTGTTGTGCTGTCCCAAGCTGATACGGTGCCCCATTCGGATTTTGGCGGAATGCTGGGTTCCTGAAGCGAGCGAGTGACTTCGCTGCTACGCATTGGGTCTTCGCCGTTTGCCAGCCATTCAGGGCGAACATGTAGTGCATTGGAAAGCTCAACAATTTTGGTTGTCTGCGACGCTTTCCCCACCTCGATCTTCTGTATGGCGGCCTGAGATACGCCAATCATGTCGCCAAGTGCTTTTTGGCTAAGCCCTTGTGCAGTTCTGGCGGTCTTTAATCGTTCTGCAAGTGTCGTTTTCATTCGTTCAATGTACAACCTAGGTTGTCATTTATCAAGCGGGTATTAATCTTGTTTAAAAAAACCACCGCCGTTCGTCATTAACGCATGCAATAGTCACGCATGAATACAACTTTGAATACGATTTTAGTTGTTATTCTATGACGCGAATCCTGTGTGACTGGATGAGATAGCGTCGGCATCCCTAAGCGCTATCGCTTGATTATCAAAAATCCTAATAAGTAGCAGGCAGTCATAGTATCGCCTTATTCCACCGCCTGATTTGCTTTAAACGTGTGAGTCACTTGATCTAAATCACAATCTGGCTGTATGCATTTTGCTCTTATGGAAATCCCGCTGTGGGAAATATAACCAATAAATTCGTTTCATTAAGCATACGCATGACTGCGTGTCGCGGAGGATGTATGTCTGTAATTCGCACGTGTTTAAGTCTGTTTGGTGGTGATACGGTAATTGTTCGGTGTACAAATACCTTTGAAGTGAAAATGAGCAGTAGTGAACAGGAAACCATGACCGAAGAGAATAGTGCTACGCAGGATTCGATTTGCCGTCATGCAGAAGGCGAAGTGTATTTAACGGTGCCTTATACCGGGATTTGGGATGTCGTGATCCGAGCGAAAAATGACACGCCTGAGCATTCAATAACCTATTTCCCCGCCTGATGACGCTCTGGTTGGTTATATTCTGTTAATAACTTGATAATACGTTGTCGTTATCTGGTCATGAGTACTTGAATATACCAACCTTCCCCTTCCTTTTCTTCCCTCATTGCTCAACGTTGTGAGTACGTCGGTATCTTTCTATTTCGTTTTTCATCTATTATCTTAATTGATGCTTCCACTTGTTATTATTCATGATTCGCAGGGGTGATAGAGTCTGGATCTTTTGCCATACTCATACTCAGCCTTGACTCTTGGCAAGATAGGGGGGGATTTTCTAACGTTGGCTTGCTGTTCTTATCGTGCTCATTGCTGCAACATTTTGGATTTATAGCTAAATTTTTGTCTAATCTGAACATTAATACGATGGGAGGGGGGAACCCATGAGTCGTGCCCCAATAAGCAAAGATGAAGACAAACGTCTTGCTGCTCTTCGTGAGTATGGAGTTAAGAACGTATTATTCGACCCGAGTCTGAGTAACCTGATTAGTCTGGCCGCTAACATCTTCAGCGTGCCTATCGTTTTGGTATCGTTGGTCGAGGCTGAACGCCAACTGTTTGCCGCTAGCGTGGGCGTTCCTTTTTGCGAAACGCCTCGCGATATCTCTTTTTGCGCGCATACGATCCTAAAGAAAAAAATCATGGTCGTGCCCGATGCCCTCAAGGATGCGCGTTTTAAAAATAACCCGCTGGTTGTGGGCGTTCCCTACATTCGTTTTTATGCCGGCATTCCATTAATTACGCCGTCCGGGCATGCCATCGGCACCTTGTGCATTATCGATTTGAAACCCAGAACGACATTCACCAAACGTGATGAGCATAATTTGCAGGATCTGGCTTCATTAGTCATGGACAAGCTGGAAATGCGACGTCTGGAACTGGCGCGAAAAGCCAGTCAGGTGCGTTTTGAAAATATTGCTAATACCTCGCCCGATACCATTTTGTGCGTTAATGAGAAGGGGATGATCACCTTCTGGAATACCGCCGCTGAGCACATGCTGGAATATACTGACGAGGAGATTATTGGCCGCAGTATTAATACCATCGTGCCCGATGCCTTTGTCGTGCAGCTCAATCATCTGGTCACCGATCGCGATTCGCTGATGAAAGGCGTGACGCTGGAACTGAACGTTCAAGCCAAAAGCGGTAGCCTGGTTCCAGTCGAATTGTCGGTTTCGATGTGGGAAGACAACGCCAATATTAGCTATGGCGCGATATTGCGTGACATTACAGAACGGCGACGGAATGAAGAGCGGCTGTTCTTACTCGCGCATCTGGATCCACTCACCGGATTGGCAAACCGCACGCTGCTGACATCCAATCTGGAAACTGCACTAAAGAATGAACCTGCGGTTTGTATCATGATGGTCGATCTGGACGGGTTTAAGGATGTGAATGACAGTCTGGGGCATTCCAGCGGCGATAATATTCTGGTGCATGTCGCCAAAAAAATAAAAGCTACGGTTCGCTCTGGTGATGTTGTGGCGCGAATGGGCGGGGATGAGTTTGCGCTGCTGTTCCCCGGCCTGAGTGACAAAAAGGTCGCGGGCAAAATTGCCGAACAAATTATTCATGAAATTTCGCAGGCGATGATTATTGACGATCATCAAATCAATATTAGTGCCAGCATTGGTGCGGTGCTGTACCCAGAATATGGGCTGACCGTGCAGGACCTGTTGACCAGCGCGGATCTGGCGCTGTATCAGGCGAAATCTGAAGGTCGAAACTGCTACCGCTTTTTTACGCGCGAGCTGCTTGAGGTCTTTCAGGCTAAGCATGCCTTCCAGTTAGAATTTGTGCGTGCTTACGAGCAGCATGAGTTTGAGATGTTCTACCAGCCACAGGTCAAACTGGCGACGAATGAGATTGTTGGTGCCGAGGCGCTGCTGCGCTGGCGTCATCCGGAAAGAGGGCTGCTTAGCCCCGCGGCCTTTCTTACCGCACTGGAAAACGGCCCGTGGGCAGAACGCGTCGGTGATTGGATCGTCGAAACGGCATGCCGGCAGGCGGCGGAATGGAGCCAGGCGAGCGACAGCTATTTTCGTATCAGCATTAATCTTTTCAGCGCACAGTTTCGTACCGGTATGTTGGCGCAAAAGATTATGGATATTCTTGCGCGTACCGGGTTACAGCCAGGTTCGCTGGAGCTGGAAATCACGGAAAATATCATCCTGCGTTACGATGAAAGTATGCTGCAGCCGTTAAATACGCTGCGTGAAGCGGGAATCGGTATTGCTTTTGATGATTATGGCACGGGCTATGCGTCGCTCAGCATGCTTAAAAACTACCCGGTGACTCGGCTGAAAATCGATCAAACGTTTGTCAGAACTATGTGCGAGTCTCCGCCGGATGCGGCGATTGTTCGAGCGATCCTGTATCTCGGGAAAAGTTTCGGTCTGGGGGTGATTGCCGAAGGGGTCGAAACATTAGAGCAGAGCGAGCGTCTGCGGGGTAAAGGGTGTGAGGAAGCGCAGGGATATCTGTTTGGACATCCAATGCCTGCCGAGGAATTCACCCAGTTACTGAAACTGAATAAGCCAATAGACGTTTAAGCAAGACAGACGTTTAGACAAGATAGACGAACGGCGGTTTTACCATCCAGCCTTACCAGAAAGCCAGCGCCAGCTGGCTTTCATACTTTGCGCTCCCTGCACGGTTAACAGACTAAAAAGTAGAATCTGGATCACATTTTTTCTATAGTGCTGGCTCGTAACCCAGTATCGGATGTCCCGTGCACGAAATATTTGAGATGCTCCTTGCGGTCTTCGACCGCGCCGCCTTGATGCTGATCTGTCTGTTTTTCCTGACAAGAACGCGTCAGTTCCGGCAATTACTGCAAAAAGAGCAACATTCGCCAGGAGAGCGGGTGACGGTGACGGCCATCTTTTCACTGTTTGCGCTGTTTGGTACCTATTCCGGCATTAATGTTGAAGGGTCGCTCGTCAACGTGCGTGTAATTGCCGTGATGTCCGGCGGCATTCTCTTCGGTCCTTGGGTCGGCATTGCGACCGGTATCATCGCGGGAGCGCACCGTTATCTCATTGATATTGATGGTATCACCTCCGTCCCTTGCCTGATTACCAGCATCATCGCGGGTATCACTTCCGGCTACATCAATAAGAAAGTCAAAAAAGAGCAGCAGTGGAGCATCGGGATTCTGGGCGGCATGCTGTGTGAGTCGTTAACCATGTTGCTGGTTGTGGCATGGGCGACGCCGATCGAGTTAGGGCTCGATATTGTTTCAAAAATTGCGGTGCCGATGATTCTTGGTTCCGTCTGTATTGGCCTGATCGTCCTGCTGGTACAAAGCGTGGCGAATGAAAAAGAGGTGATTGCCGCGAGGCAGGCCAAACTCGCGCTGGATATCGCACACAAAACACTGCCGTATTTCCGCAACATCAACAGCGATTCACTGACGGCCATCTGTAGGATCATTCGGACTGAAATTAATGCAGATGCGGTGGCAATAACGAACACGCAGCACATTCAGGCTTATGTGGGAATTGGGGAAGAAAAGTATAATATCGGCCACGACATTATCAGCCCCATGACGCAGCAGGCGATTCATGACGGGAAAATCATCATTAAAAATAATGATGAACAGCACCTGACGCCGGAAATCCATTCGATGATCGTCATCCCACTGTGGGAACACGGGCAGGTAACCGGCACGCTGAAAATCTATTATCGCCATGCGCATAAAATTACCTATTCATTGCGTGTGATGGCCGTCGGTTTATCGCAAATAATGTCAACGCAAATTGAAGTGTCCCGCACCGAGCAGTTGCGTGATATGGCAAATAAAGCGGAACTGAGAGCGCTGCAAAGTAAGATCAATCCGCACTTTCTTTTTAATGCGCTGAATGCGATTTCCTCATCTATTCGTATTAATCCCGATACCGCGCGCCAGCTGGTGATCAATCTGTCTCGCTATTTGCGCTATAACCTCGAACTCAACGACGATGCGCTGATTGATATAAAGAAAGAGCTGTACCAGATTCAGGATTATATCGCGATTGAGCAAGCGCGGTTCGGCGCCAAGCTAACGGTGATTTACGATATCGACGACGATTTAGCGTACAAAATCCCCAGCTTGTTAATTCAGCCGCTGGTAGAAAACGCGATTGTGCACGGTATTCAGCCTTGCAGAGGCAAAGGAACCGTTGTGCTATCCGTGAAGGAGCAGGGCGATAAGCTGCTGGTGGCGGTAAAAGATACGGGTAATGGCATTAGTCAGGAAACGATGGATCGCGTCGCACGTAACGAATTGCCAGGGAATAGAATTGGTCTGCTGAATGTCCATCACCGGGTTCGCCTGCTTTATGGCGATGGGCTGCATATTCGCCGTCTGGAACCGGGGACCGAAATTTATTTCTACATTCCACGAGAAGATAAAACCCCGTCGGCGCTGCCGGATGCCATTCAGGTGCCGCCGCCGGGCTCTTCTGCTGCTGAACAAACAGGAGGCAACCCATGAAAGCCATTATTGTTGAAGATGAGTTCCTCGCGCAGCAAGAGCTGAGTTACCTCATCAAACAGCACAGCGATATTACGATTGAGGCGACATTCGATGACGGGCTGGATGTACTGAAATACCTGCAACATAACGAGGTCGATGCGATCTTTCTGGATATCAATATTCCCTCGTTGGACGGCGTCTGGCTGGCGCAAAATATCAGCAAATTCGCGCATAAGCCCTACATCATTTTTATTACGGCTTACAAAGAACATGCCGTTGAAGCGTTTGAAGTCGAAGCCTTCGATTACATTCTTAAGCCGTATCATGAATCACGTATCGTCACGATGTTGCGTAAGCTGGAAACAACCTGGCAACAGCGACAAATAGCGCCTGCTGTTGAAACGGGCGTGCCTTCTGGTGCCCCGAGAAGTGCGCAGCACACCATTAACCTGATGAAAGACGAACGGATTATCGTCACGGATATTAACAATATCTACTACGCGGCCGCGCAGGAAAAGGTCACGTTGGTTTATACACGGCGTGAGGAATTCATCATGCCGATGAATATTACTGAGTTTTGCAGCCGTTTGCCGGAAGAGTACTTCTTCCGCTGCCATCGTTCTTACTGCGTCAACCTGACGAAAATCCGTGAAATTGTGCCGTGGTTTAATAATACCTATATCCTGCGATTGAACGATCTGGATTTTGAAGTCCCGGTAAGCCGAAGCAAGATAAAGGCGTTCAGGTCATTGATGCGCCTTTAACGGCATTTCATTCCGCGTTTCAGGCATCTCATTCCCCATTCGATCAACCACTGTCAGCCCGCTTGTATACTGGCCTCAGCCCATAAGCTGACAGTGTTTTGATGGATTCTCTCTTCTCCACATCAGCTTATATTTTTTAGCGTGCCGAGTGAATCGGACCAATTTTTGATGTAGGGGAAAACCCATGAATACCAAACCTGTTAACCGTGGATTGATTGTCCTCGGTACGATCATCACCCAAATGGGACTCGGCACGATTTACACCTGGAGTTTATTCAACCAGCCGCTGGTGGACAAATTTGGCTGGACGTTGAGCTCCGTGGCGACGACGTTTTCCATTACCAGTTTCTGTCTGGCCTTCGCCACGCTGTTTGCCGGTAAGTTTCAGGAGCGTATTGGTCTGCGCCGCTTAACGATGATCGCCGGTATCGCGCTGGGCGCGGGGCTGATGGCGAGTGCGGCAAGTCCGTCACTGACGCTGATTTATCTGTTGATGGGCGTTGTTGTCGGTTTTGCGGACGGCACGGCTTACATCACGACGCTGTCTAATTTGATCAAATGGTTCCCGAACCGCAAAGGATTGATTGCGGGCATTTCTGTTGGCGCATTTGGTACCGGAAGCCTGCTGTTCAAATACGTAAACAGCTTCTTGATTGCGGAAGTGGGTGTGTCAGAAGCCTTTTTCTACTGGGGCATTATCGTCATGGCGATGATTCTGGTCGGTAGTTCACTGCTGAAAGAACCTGCTGCGGTACCCGTTCAACAGGCTGCGGTTCAGGGGCAGGCGCGTGATTTCTCGCTGGCTGAAATGTTGGCGACCAAAGAATCGTATTTGCTGTTTATTATCTTCTTCACCGCGTGTATGAGCGGCCTGTATTTGATTGGTATTGTGAAAGATATCGGTGTGCAAATGGCCGGAATGGATATGGCCATGGCGGCCAATGCCGTGTCTGCGATTGCGATTTTTAATACCGTCGGACGTATTGTGCTGGGTGCGCTTTCCGATAATGTCGGACGTATGCGGGTGATCAGTTTTACCCTGTTCGTGACGATTCTGGCGGTGTCAGTGATGACGTTCCTGCCGCTTAACCCGCTTCTGTTCTTTACCTGTGTCAGTGCGATTGCCTTCTGCTTTGGTGGCAATATCACGGTGTTCCCGGCGATTGTTGGCGACTTCTTCGGCCTGAAAAATCACAGCAAAAACTATGGCGTGATTTATCAGGGATTCGGTATTGGTGCATTGTCTGGCTCATTTATCGCCGCTCAACTCGGAGGCTTCCAGGCTACCTTTATGGCCATCATCATTATGTCTGTCGTTTCGATTCTGATCACCCTGTGGGTTAAACCACCGAAACATCAGCCCGTTGCGGCCTCAATGCGTACGGATATGGCACACGCACAGAGCTAATCGAATACCGCGGCGGGCAGTCGAAGGACTGTCCGCCACAAGGTTTTTCTGACATAAGGTTTTTCTGCCACACGACTTCCCCTCTCTTATCGGCTGAAATATCGCGATACAGTTCATCACTTCCCCGGTCATCTACGTGTCACAGGCGAACCCTAGCGTCGTTATCAGCACGCCTTTTTCCTAAAACACGTT
Source organism: Pectobacterium jejuense (assembly GCF_026800125.1). Classification (NCBI taxonomy): domain Bacteria; kingdom Pseudomonadati; phylum Pseudomonadota; class Gammaproteobacteria; order Enterobacterales; family Pectobacteriaceae; genus Pectobacterium; species Pectobacterium jejuense. Next base: position 591,264 of record NZ_JAPQKX010000001.1, read on the forward strand.
TTCCAAAATGAAATTTTCCTAAAAATAACGCGATTTTCCTAAAAAATCGTACCGGAGAAAACATCATGATGATTCGGTTTAGGTTCACGTCTGTTGTTTTGATGCTGTTAAGTGTGGTCTTGCTCATTCCGCTGTCTGCCACGGCGGCTGTTGAACTGACGTTTTGGCATGGCATGGACAGCAACCTGAACACGGAATTAATACGGCTGGTCAATCGGTTTAACGAATCTCAGACGGTGTATCACGTTGAGCCTATCTACAAGGGCAGCTATGAACAGACGCTGGCCGCTGGCATTGCCGCTTATCGCACGGGGAACGCGCCGGATATTTTGCAGGTTTATGATGTCGGTACACCGAATATGATGCACAGCGGGGCGATTATCCCGGTGTTCGATCTGTTCAATCAGGTTGGTATCGATAATAACGAAAACGCCTTTTTGCCTGCGGTGGGGCTGTTTTACAGCGACAGCCAGACCGGGCACCTGATTTCCCAGCCGTTTAACAGTTCAACCCCCGTTCTCTACTACAACAAAGATGCGTTTATTAAAGCGGGGCTCGATCCTGATAAGCCGCCACGCACCTGGAATGAGCTGGCGTACGACGCGATGCGGCTGCGAGAGAGTGGAATGACATGCGGCTATACGAATGCAGGGCAGCAGGGCTGGATATTGCTGGAGGCCTTTAGCGTGTGGAACGGATTGCCGATTGCGACGAAAAACAATGGATTCGATGGTGTCGACGCGCACCTGTTGGTGAATGGTCCATTGCAGGTCGCCCACATCACCCAGCTTGCGGAGATGATGAAGAAGAAGGAATTCAGCTATTTCGGCCGCAATGATGAAGGCACCACGCGCTTTTATAACGGCGACTGCGGCATATTGACCACCTCATCGGGTGGGCTACGCAAGATTCAGAACTATGCCAAATTTCACTACGGTGTCGGCATGCTGCCTTACAGCGAAGAAGCGAAAGGCGCGCCGCAGAATACGTTCATCGGAGGGGCGAGTCTTTGGGTCATGAAAGGGAAAGCAGCATCGCATTATCAAGGGATCGCTGAGTTCCTGCATTTCCTCACGCTGCCGGAAAATGCCGCCGAATGGCATCAGATGACGGGCTATCTACCAGTGACGCAACCCGCTTACGAGCTCACGCGCGATCAGGGATTCTATGCCCGATATCCCGGCAGCGATGTGGCGATGAAACAGCTCACCAATAAACCGCCACTGCCTTATACGCGCGGGTTCCGTTTGGGCAACATGCCACAAATTCGCACCATCATGGATGAAGAACTGGAGAAGGTCTGGGCAGAGCAAGAAACGCCGCAGCAGGCGCTGGACAATGTGGTTTCTCGGGGCGATCTCCTGTTGCAGCATTTCGCGCAGTCGGTTTCCCGTCACTCGTGACATTTCCCGTTGATTTGGAGTTTTCGACAGATGACAAGGCAAAATAGAGGCATAACTCAGGACGTGATTGCGGGGCAAAACGCGACGATTCTGGCAGTGGCACATCGTGGCGTTTGGGATTCGGCACCGGAAAATTCGCTGGCGGCGCTGCGTGAGGCGATTCGTCTGGGCGTTGATATCGTGGAAATTGATGCGCAATTAACGGCAGATAGCCACGTTGTCGTGATTCATGATGATACGCTCGATCGCACGAGCGATATGAGCGGTCGCATTGGCAAGATGACGCTGGCGGAGATTCGTCAGGCACGTCTGCGCGGGAGCGATGGCGGTTCGTCATGGCCATTGAGTAACGAAAAAGTCCCACTGTTGTATGAAGTTCTCGAAGAGGCGCGAGGGCGTATTGTCATCAATGTGGATGTCAAACATGAGCAGGAATTGGGTGTGATCGCCCGTGATATTCGCGATAAAGGCCTGAGTGCTGGTGTGATCATGAAAAGCCCGGTTGATCTTGCTTCTGCCCGGTTTCCCATTGCATCACCGTCGCTGGATACCCAAGTACCCTATATGCCGATGATCCACCTCAAACGGGGGAAAACTGTCGATATTTTGCGACAGATTGATGATATTGGCGTCGGCATTGTTGAAGCCAATTTTGATCATATTGATGCGGTGACCGAAGCGTATGCCGAGTTTCAACGGCTTGGGGTACGGATTTGGGTGAATACGCTGGATTGTTCGCATTCGCTCGACTATAGCGACACGCGAGCCTTAGCCGAACCTGACGCCGTATGGGGCGCATTAATTCGCGCTGGGGTGGGGGCGATTCAGGTGGATCACGCTGCCGAATTTATCGAATTTCGCTCAACGTTGTTGCGCTGACATATCAGGATTGACAGCCGGCAGGATGCCGCTTTCCTTTTGAAAAGTGTAAAGTTATGTGGATTTAGTAACTGAAAAGTTAAGAATGCTTGAAAATGCCACGGCAACCCATACGATGTATGAGTGCAAACTTTATCTTTCTGCAAGAGGAAATCAGACCTTTATGATGCGTATTGCGCTTTTCCTGATCACCAACCTGGCGGTGATGTTGGTTTTCGGGCTGGTACTCAGCCTGACGGGAATTCAGTCCAGCAGTGTCCAGGGCTTAATGATTATGGCTGGGCTGTTTGGCTTTGGCGGTGCGTTTGTTTCACTGCTGATGTCTAAATGGATGGCGTTACGGTCCGTTGGCGGTGAAGTCATTGAACAACCACGTAACGAAACTGAACGCTGGCTGATGGAAACGGTTCGCTCACAGTCACAGCAGGCTGGGATCGCGATGCCACAGGTGGCAATCTACCATGCACCGGACATCAATGCGTTCGCGACGGGAGCCCGTCGTGATGCGTCGCTGGTGGCCGTGAGTACGGGTTTACTGCAAAACATGAGCCGTGACGAAGCGGAAGCGGTTATCGCGCATGAGATTAGCCACATCGCGAATGGCGACATGGTGACCATGACGTTGGTTCAGGGGATCGTAAACACCTTCGTTATCTTTATCTCTCGTCTCATTGCACAAGTCGTTTCCGGTTTCCTGTCCGGCAACCGTGACGAAGGTGAAAGCAGCAATGGCAACCCGCTGGTTTACTTTGCTGTCGCCACCGTGCTGGAACTGGTGTTTGGTATTCTTGCCAGCATCATTACCATGTGGTTCTCACGCTACCGTGAATTCCATGCGGATGCGGGTTCAGCCAAGCTGGTGGGGCGCGAGAAAATGATCGCTGCACTGCAACGCCTGAAGACCAGCTATGAACCGCAGGAAGAGAGCAGCATGATGGCTTTCTGCATTAACGGAAAATCGAAATCCTTCAGCGAACTGTTCATGTCACACCCGCCGTTGGATAAGCGTATCGAAGCGCTGCGCTCCGGCGAATACCTGAAGTAATTTACGTATTATCTTCTAAAGCTATCTTCCCAAAGGCCCATTCGGGCCTTTGTTATTTCTGCGTTTATTGGTTCAGCAATCCTGCGTTTTCTCCGCCCGAATGTTTTCATTAGATCTGAAACAGGTGGTGAAAATATGAAGAATGTTTTATAAAATAAAACCACGATCACGGAAAAATGAAACATTGTTTCTATAATGCCGATATAACAGGCGTCTCGCGTGAGATTGGTGGCCTGATTTTTGAACAACCGGTGTCGGGATGACCGATTTATCGGGCGAACGAAAGGTCAGGTTATCGAAGAGTATGCGCGTGTGGCGTCAGATTCTTCATGATAAGTTCTAAGGATTTACGGATGGCCAAAGGTAACAAGATCCCCCTAACGTTTCATACCTACCAGGATTCAGCAACCGGCACCGAAGTTGTGCGCTTAACCCCGCCCGATGTTATCTGCCATCGCAACTATTTCTACCAGAAGTGTTTCTTCAATGACGGCAGCAAGCTGCTGTTTGGTGCTGCGTTTGATGGCCCGTGGAACTACTATCTGCTGGATTTAAAAGAGCAGAGCGCCACGCAGCTGACGGAAGGCAAAGGCGATAACACCTTCGGTGGCTTCCTGTCTCCGAATGACGATGCGCTGTATTACGTTAAAAATACCCGCAATCTGATGCGTGTCGATCTGGCTACGCTGGAAGAGAAAACGATTTATCAGGTACCTGACGATTGGGTCGGCTACGGTACCTGGGTTGCCAACTCCGATTGCACTAAAATGGTCGGTATTGAGATCAAAAAAGAAGACTGGAAACCACTGACCGATTGGAAAAAATTCCAGGAATTCTATTTCACTAATCCTTGCTGTCGTCTGATTCGTGTCGATTTGATAACGGGCGAAGCGGAGACTATCCTTCAGGAAAACCAGTGGCTGGGTCACCCAATCTACCGTCCGGGTGATGACAACACGGTGGCTTTCTGCCACGAAGGTCCACATGACCTGGTTGATGCGCGTATGTGGTTCATCAATGAAGATGGCACCAACATGCGTAAAGTGAAAGAGCATGCGGAAGGCGAAAGCTGTACCCACGAATTCTGGGTTCCAGATGGTTCAGCGATGATTTACGTCTCTTACCTTAAAGACGATACCAATCGCTACATCCGCAGTATCGATCCGGTTACGCTGGAAGATCGCCAACTGCGCGTAATGCCGCCGTGCTCTCACCTGATGAGTAACTATGACGGCACGCTGCTGGTGGGTGATGGTTCCGATGCGCCGGTCGACGTGCAGGACGATGGCGGTTACAAAATTGAGAACGATCCGTTCCTGTATGTTTTCAATCTGAAAACAGGCAAAGAACATCGTATTGCACAGCACAATACATCTTGGGACGTGTTGGAAGGGGACCGTCAGGTTACTCACCCACATCCTTCCTTTACGCCGGATAATAAACAAGTGCTGTTTACTTCTGACGTAGATGGAAAGCCTGCGCTGTATCTGGCGAAGGTTCCTGATTCAGTCTGGCACTAATAATACTAATAAATCCGCGTCACATTTTATGGCGCGGATTATTCTAAAATATTTTCTTACATATTATTTTATTAAGTCTCTGACGCGGTTATTTCTCAAACTTAACTTGATTATCGTTATTGCTCCATTGCCATAATCAAAGCGTTCCCTTTATACTAAAACCATTGTTCTATTTTTTTTAAAACAAAAAACCTGAGTAGGGTAACCACAAAAATGGCTAGTGCAGATTTAGATAAACAACCCGATTCCGTGTCGTCCGTTTTAAAGGTTTTTGGTATTTTACAGGCATTAGGTGAAGAGAGAGAAATTGGTATTACCGAGCTTTCTCAGCGAGTCATGATGTCCAAGAGTACCGTTTACCGCTTCTTGCAGACGATGAAATCCCTGGGCTATGTTGCGCAGGAAGGTGAATCAGAGAAATATTCGCTGACGCTCAAGTTGTTTGAACTTGGGGCAAAAGCATTGCAGAACGTAGATTTAATCCGCAGTGCGGATATACAGATGCGTGAGTTGTCTGCACTAACGCGGGAAACGATCCACCTTGGCGCGTTGGATGAAGACGGCATCGTTTATATCCACAAGATTGATTCGATGTATAACCTGCGTATGTATTCACGCATTGGCCGCCGCAATCCGCTGCACAGTACCGCAATTGGTAAAGTGCTGTTGGCATGGCGCGATCGCAGCGAAGTGGAAGAGGTTCTGTCGACCGTCGAATTCACTCGCAGTACGCCACACACGCTGTGCTCTGCTGAAGCGCTTCTCAACCAATTGGATGTCGTGCGTGAGCAAGGCTACGGAGAAGACAACGAAGAGCAAGAAGAAGGGCTGCGTTGTATCGCTGTGCCAGTATTCGATCGCTTTGGCGTGGTGATTGCGGGCCTCAGTATTTCTTTCCCAACGATTCGTTTTTCAGAAGAAAACAAACACGAATATGTCGCTATGCTGCACACCGCAGCCAGAAATATCTCTGAGCAAATGGGCTACCACGATTACCCTTTCTGATATTCCCTATCAATGCCTGAGCCTGTCCTTGCCGACAGGCTTTTTTATTGCGTGCCACAAGCGACGTTGAAAAACGTTCCCCACGTTTTTTATTTTTGTACCAATACGATAGCGATGCGCATCAACACGGTGTGAGTAACGGATTAGGGTTGGGTATCGAACTTGGCTATGCCACGGTGGTAAGATAGCCCACAGGTACCTGTCATAAGTGGTTATAAGTGGAGTCGTTGTGAACATATTAGAAGTGGTTTTTGTCTTGCTGATTGTGCTGCTGGCCGCGCTGGTCTGGTTTTTTGTTAATCGGGCGAGTGTCAGAGCGAATGAGCAAGTGAAATTGCTGCAGGAAATCGTAGAGCAGCAACGCCAGCAGTTAGCGTTATTGAAAAAATTGCTGCCCCAGAATGCAGAGAAAAGTGAGCCTAAGGCGCTTGCCGCTGAGCGCGATCGTGATGATGTGGAGTTAACGTTTAAAAGTGTCATCCCGGAACGTTAATGGCTCAATCACTGTGTAACGCGTAAAACACCTATCCCTTTGCCTGCTTACGTCATCCTTCATGCTGATGGCGTAAGCAGGCATTGTTATAAAATGAAGAAGGCTTTACAGGAAGCACAAAAACAACATGGCAAATGCTCAAAACAACATAGCAAACGATCAACAGGAATTGGTTCTAAAACGAGGGTTAAAGAATCGACATATTCAACTGATTGCGCTGGGTGGCGCAATTGGTACCGGATTGTTTTTAGGGATATCGCAGACTATCCAAATGGCAGGCCCGTCCGTTTTATTGGGCTATGCGATTGCCGGAATGATTGCGTTTCTGATTATGCGGCAGTTGGGTGAGATGGTGGTGGAGGAGCCGGTAGCGGGTTCGTTTAGCCATTTTGCCTATAAATACTGGGGCGACTTTGCGGGCTTTCTGGCTGGCTGGAACTACTGGGCGATGTTTATTCTGGTAGGGATGGCTGAACTGACGGCCGTGGGGATTTATATTCAATACTGGTGGCCTGAAACGCCAACCTGGCTGTCCGCGGCAATATTCTTCGTGCTGATCAACCTTATCAATCTGGTTAATGTGCGGATGTTTGGGGAAACAGAATTCTGGTTCGCCCTGATCAAAGTGCTTGCCATCGTTGGGATGATTGTCTTCGGTAGTTGGTTGCTGCTAAGTGGCAATGGCGGCGAAACGGCAACGGTGCGTAACTTATGGATCCATGGCGGATTCATGCCGAATGGCGCAAGCGGGTTGATCATGGCGATGGCGGTGATCATGTTTTCATTCGGCGGTCTGGAATTGGTGGGTATCACTGCTGCCGAAGCGGCCGATCCGAAGCGTTCTATTCCGCAGGCGACGAATCAGGTGGTCTATCGCATTCTGATTTTCTATATCGGTGCGCTGTCTATTTTGTTATCGCTTTATCCGTGGGGAAATGTCGTCGATGGTGGGAGTCCGTTTGTCCTGATTTTCCAGGCGCTGAATAGCAATATTGTGGCAAACGTACTTAACATCGTGGTACTCACGGCAGCGTTATCGGTTTATAACAGCGGTGTGTATTGCAATAGTCGAATGCTGTACGGTTTGGCAAAACAGGGAAATGCGCCGAAATCTCTTGCGAAGGTCAATGCGCGAGGTGTCCCCGTTCGTTCTATCGTGCTGTCAGCATTAGCGACATCGTTCGGCGTAGCGATCAACTATCTCATGCCAGGCAAAGCCTTTGAGCTGTTGATGGCGCTGGTGGTGTCGACGCTGGTGATTAACTGGATCATGATCTGCTTTGCGCACCTGCGCTTTCGTCAGGCGATGATAGAGAAGGGCATTGTTCCTGCGTTTAAAGCCTTCTGGTATCCGTGGGGTAACTACCTGTGTCTGGCGTTTCTTGCGGGGATTCTGGTGATTATGCTGCTGTCTCCGGGGATTCGCATTTCGGTCATCTTAATTCCGTTCTGGATTGCCATTATTTGGCTTGGCTTCCGACTCTCCCGCAAAAATAATGCAGCGATGAAGTCGGTGCAGACACAGTAAACACCCCGTGGCTTGTTCATCACGATGCAAAGATGAACAAGCCACCATCCGGCTTTAACACGCAAGTTATAAGGTGTATTATTGCCTCGACGTTATCCATGTCACGCTAATGCGCGCCTCTAGAGTTCGCATCATGTGTATATATTTCACAGAGTAAAGAGAAATAGCATGGCTAACACTTTTGATTTTCAATTGATATATGATTTTTTGCATGTGAGCTTTCGTGTGGCTCACCACTGTAAATAAGGGAATTATAATGCCAGTTATCACCCTTCCTGATGGAAGTCAGCGTCATTACGACCACGCCGTTTCTCCCCTCGATGTTGCACTTGATATTGGTCCCGGTCTGGCAAAAGCCTGTATCGCAGGACGTGTCAATGGCGAGCTGGTTGATGCCAGCGATAAGATCGATACCGATGCGCAGTTAGCCATCATCACCGCTAAAGATGAAGCCGGTCTGGAAATTATTCGCCACTCCTGTGCGCACCTATTAGGCCATGCGATTAAGCAACTGTGGCCAGATACCCAAATGGCGATTGGTCCCGTTATCGATAACGGTTTTTACTATGACGTTGATATCGACCGTACCCTGACTCAGGAAGACATTGAGCTGCTCGAAAAGCGCATGCATGAGCTTGCTGACACTGACTATGACGTCATTAAGAAAAAAGTCAGTTGGCAAGAAGCGCGCGATGCGTTCGCTGCACGCGGTGAGACCTACAAAATGGCGATTCTGGATGAGAACATCAGTCGTGATGATCGTCCAGGTCTGTATCACCATGAAGAATACATCGATATGTGCCGTGGTCCGCACGTACCGAATATGCGTTTCTGCCACCATTTCAAATTGCAGAAAACGTCTGGTGCTTACTGGCGTGGCGACAGCAAAAACAAAATGCTGCAACGCATCTACGGCACCGCATGGGCAGATAAAAAGCAACTAGCTTCTTATTTGCAACGCCTTGAAGAAGCGTCTAAGCGCGACCACCGCAAGATCGGCAAACAGCTTGACCTGTACCATATGCAGGAAGAAGCGCCAGGTATGGTGTTCTGGCACAACGACGGCTGGACGATCTTCCGCGAGCTGGAAGCGTTTGTGCGCATGAAGCTGAAGTCGTACCAGTATCAGGAAGTAAAAGGTCCATTCATGATGGATCGCGTGATGTGGGAAAAAACCGGTCACTGGGAAAACTACAAAGAAGCGATGTTCACGACGTCATCAGAAAACCGTGAATACTGCATCAAGCCAATGAACTGCCCAGGCCACGTACAGATTTTCAATCAGGGATTGAAATCATACCGCGATCTGCCGCTGCGTATGGCGGAGTTCGGTAGCTGTCACCGTAATGAACCGTCAGGTTCTCTGCATGGCTTAATGCGTGTGCGCGGCTTTACTCAAGACGATGCGCACATCTTCTGTACGGAAGAGCAGGTTCGTGATGAAGTGAATAGCTGCATCAAGATGGTGTATGACATGTACAGCACCTTCGGTTTTGAAAAAATCGTGGTGAAACTGTCTACGCGTCCTGAAAAACGTATTGGTAGCGATGAGATGTGGGATCGCGCTGAAGCCGATTTGGCGGCCGCGTTGACTGAAAATAACATCGAATTCGCCTATCAGCCGGGTGAAGGGGCGTTCTACGGCCCAAAAATTGAATTTACCCTGCATGACTGTTTGGATCGTGCGTGGCAGTGTGGTACGGTGCAACTCGACTTTTCATTACCGGGCCGTCTGAACGCGTCTTACGTTGGCGAAAGCAACGAGCGTCAGGTTCCGGTTATGATTCACCGGGCTATTTTGGGATCAATGGAGCGTTTCATCGGTATTCTGACCGAAGAATTCGCCGGTTTCTTCCCGACCTGGTTAGCCCCGGTTCAAGCGGTGATTATAAATATCACTGATAGCCAGTCTGATTATGTCAACGAATTGACCCGAAAACTGCAAGAAGCGGGCATTCGTGTAAAAGCAGACTTGAGAAATGAGAAGATAGGCTTTAAAATCCGCGAACACACTTTACGCCGGGTTCCCTATATGCTGGTTTGTGGCGACAAAGAGGTCGAGGCAGGAAAAGTTGCTGTCCGTACTCGTCGTGGTAAAGACCTTGGGAGCATGGATGTCAGTGAAGTCATCAGTAAGCTGCAGCAAGAGATTCGCAGCCGTAGTCTTCATCAATTGGAGGTATAGGTATTAAAGGCGGAAAACGAGTTCAACCGGCGCGTCCTAATCGCATCAACAGAGAGATTCGCGCACATGAGGTACGCCTATCAGGCGTCGAAGGCGAACAGCTGGGCATCGTAAGTCTAAATGAAGCATTAGAAAAAGCCGAAGAAGCAGGTGTTGATTTAGTTGAAATCAGTCCGAACGCCGAGCCGCCGGTTTGCCGAATTATGGATTACGGCAAGTTCCTTTATGAGAAGAGTAAGGCCACAAAGGAACAGAAGAAAAAACAAAAAGTTATTCAGGTCAAGGAAATCAAATTCCGACCTGGTACTGATGATGGCGACTATCAGGTCAAACTACGCAACCTGATTCGCTTTCTTGAAGATGGTGACAAAGCCAAAATCACACTGCGTTTCCGCGGTCGTGAAATGGCGCACCAACAGATTGGTATCGAAGTGCTTAACCGCGTTCGTGACGATCTGAGTGAACTGGCAGTTGTCGAATCCTTCCCATCGAAGATCGAAGGCCGTCAGATGATCATGGTGCTAGCACCGAAGAAGAAACAGTAAGGCATTCAAGTAGCAAGACCGTACAACCTCTGTGTTGTACGGCTTTGTTCGCCTTATCTGATTCGTTTTATTAACAATGCGAAGTGGAAATAACAATGCCAAAGATTAAAACAGTACGTGGCGCCGCTAAACGCTTTAAAAAAACCGCAAGCGGTGGTTTTAAGCGTAAGCATGCTAACCTGCGTCATATTCTGACCAAAAAGTCAACTAAGCGTAAACGTCACCTGCGTCCAAAAGGTCTGGTCTCCAAAGGGGATCTGGGTCTTGTTATCGCATGTCTGCCGTACGCATAAGTAACCTTTTTTTAATTCAGAATAAGACTTTAGGAGAGAGCATATGGCTCGCGTAAAACGTGGTGTAGTTGCCCGTGCACGTCACAAGAAAATATTGAAACAAGCGAAAGGTTACTACGGTGCCCGTTCGCGTGTTTATCGTGTTGCCTTCCAGGCAGTAATCAAAGCTGGCCAATACGCTTACCGCGACCGTCGTCAACGTAAACGTCAATTCCGTCAGCTGTGGATTGCACGTATCAATGCGGCAGCTCGTCAAAACGGCTTGTCTTACAGCAAATTCATCAACGGCCTGAAAAAAGCCTCTGTTGAAATTGACCGTAAGATTCTGGCTGATATCGCAGTATTCGATAAGTTAGCGTTCAGCGCGCTGGTCGAAAAAGCGAAAGCAGCACTGGCGTAAGTCAGTTGAGAGAGGGAGCTTTGGCTCCCTCTTTTCGTCGAGTTCTACACGTTTCGTTTTTATTATTGATAAGACAAAGGTAACGCAAGTATGAACGCTGCTATTTTCCGTTTCTTTTTTTACTTTAGCGCCTGAATTCAGGGGGCTTTGCGCGTAAGAAAAGAAACGAAAAGTAGCGCTTAAGCCTCCCCATAGGGAGGCTTTTTTGTTTACAATAATCGGTTTTTACTCTTGTTTTTAGTAACATTTATCGTTTTGAGTAAAACGACATTCTTCAATCATGACCGTTGGCCACATAGGCAGAAAAAGAGGAACACAATGCCACATCTCGCAGAGCTGGTTGCCAAAGCCAGAACAGCTATAGAAGAGGCTCAGGATGTTGCCGCACTGGAAAATGTGCGTGTCGAATATCTGGGCAAAAAAGGTCACTTAACCCTTCAGATGACCTCGCTGCGCGAGTTGCCGGCTGAAGAGCGCCCTGCGGCTGGTGCTGTCATTAACCAGGCTAAGCAAGATGTTCAGGACGCGCTGAATGCCCGTAAGCACATGCTGGAATCCGCTGAGTTAAATGCGCGTCTGGCGCAAGAAACCATCGACGTTTCCCTGCCGGGCCGCACCATTGAAAATGGTGGCTTGCATCCGGTGACCCGTACCATCGATCGCATCGAAACCTTCTTCGGCGAGTTGGGTTTTTCCGTGGTAACCGGGCCAGAAATCGAAGACGATTATCACAACTTTGATGCGCTGAATATTCCAGGGCACCACCCTGCGCGTGCTGACCACGACACGTTCTGGTTTGATGCGACACGCCTGCTGCGTACACAGACTTCGGGCGTTCAGATTCGTACCATGGAAAAGCAGCAACCGCCTATCCGTATCATCGCGCCAGGTCGCGTTTATCGTAACGATTACGATCAGACCCACACGCCGATGTTCCATCAGATGGAAGGGTTGATCGTCGATAAAGACATCAGCTTCACCAACCTGAAAGGCACGTTGCATGATTTCCTGCGTAATTTCTTTGAGGAAGATTTGCAGGTTCGCTTCCGTCCGTCTTATTTCCCGTTTACCGAACCGTCTGCTGAAGTGGATGTGATGGGTAAAAACGGCAAATGGCTGGAAGTCCTGGGCTGCGGTATGGTGCACCCGAATGTCCTGCGTAATGTCGGTATCGACCCAGAAGTGTATTCCGGCTTCGCGTTCGGTATGGGCATGGAGCGTCTGACGATGCTGCGCTATGGCGTGACCGATCTGCGTGCATTCTTCGAAAACGATCTGCGTTTCCTCAAACAGTTTAAGTAAGGCGGGTATACATCATGAAATTCAGTGAACTCTGGTTACGCGAGTGGGTAAACCCGGCGGTTGACAGTGAAACGCTATCTGAACAGATCACGATGGCAGGGCTGGAAGTGGATGGCGTTGAGCCGGTTGCTGGCGCATTCCACGGCGTGGTTGTCGGTGAAGTGGTTGAATGTGGACAGCACCCGAACGCAGACAAACTGCGTGTGACGAAAGTCAATGTCGGCGGCGAGCGTCTGCTGGACATCGTCTGTGGTGCGCCGAACTGCCGTCAGGGCCTGAAAGTAGCGGTGGCGACGGTCGGTGCTGTGCTGCCGGGCGATTTCAAAATTAAAGCCGCTAAACTGCGTGGCGAGCCGTCTGAAGGCATGCTGTGCTCATTTTCCGAGTTAGGTATTTCTGACGATCACGATGGCATCATCGAACTGCCAGCAGACGCGCCGATTGGCACGGATATTCGTGAGTACCTGAAGCTGGATGACAACGCGATTGAAATCAGCGTGACGCCAAACCGTGCTGATTGCCTCGGCATTATCGGCGTGGCGCGTGATGTGGCCGTGTTGAATCAGATGGCGTTGAATGAACCGACGATTGAGCCCGTTGCTGCGACGATTCAGGATACCTTCCCGATTCAGGTCGATGCGCCGCAGGCATGCCCGCGTTACTTAGGTCGTGTGGTGAAAGGCATCAACGTTAAGGCGGCAACGCCACTGTGGATGCGAGAAAAGCTGCGCCGCTGCGGTATTCGTTCTATCGATCCGGTGGTTGACGTGACTAACTATGTTCTGCTGGAACTCGGTCAACCAATGCATGCGTTCGATCTTGATCGTCTCAACGGCGGCATTATCGTGCGTATGGCGACAGAAGGCGAAACGCTGACGCTGCTGGATGGTAACGAAGCGAAGCTGAACGCGGATACGCTGGTTATCGCTGACCAGCAGAGTGCGCTGGCGATGGGCGGTATCTTTGGCGGCGAGCATTCTGGCGTCAATGACGAAACGCAAAACGTTTTGCTGGAATGCGCTTACTTCAATCCGCTGTCGATTACCGGACGCGCACGTCGTCATGGTTTGCACACCGATGCGTCTCACCGCTACGAGCGTGGCGTCGATCCGGCGTTGCAACACAAAGCCATTGAGCGCGCTACTCGTCTGCTGATCGATATCTGCGGTGGTGAAGCAGGTCCGGTCGTTGATGTGACCAGCGAGGCAGATTTGCCAGCTCGCGCAACGATTACGCTGCGCCGTGAGAAACTGGATCGCCTGATTGGCCATGTGATTGCCGATGAGCAGGTGAGCGATATTCTGCAACGCCTGGGTTGTAACGTCGCGAAAACCGATGCAGGTTGGCAGGCGACAGCACCAAGCTGGCGCTTCGATATGGAAATTGAAGAGGATCTGATTGAAGAAGTCGCACGTATTTACGGCTACAACAACATTCCGAATATTCCGACTCAGGCTCCGTTGATTATGACCTCGCATCGCGAAGCGTCACTGTCATTGAAGCGTGTGAAGACATTATTAGTCGATCACGGTTACCAGGAAGCAATTACTTACAGTTTTGTTGACCCGAAAATTCAGGGATTAATCCACCCTAATGAAGCGTCGCTGAGCCTGCCGAGCCCGATTTCCGCAGAGATGTCGGTGATGCGTTTATCGCTGTGGAGTGGCTTGCTGAGCGCGGCAGTGTATAACCAAAACCGTCAACAAAGCCGCCTGCGCCTCTTTGAAAGCGGTCTCCGTTTTGTACCGGACACCAGTGCTGACCTGGGTATTCGTCAGGATCTGATGTTGGCGGGTGTGATTACGGGTACGCGTTATGAAGAGCATTGGGATCTGGCGCGTCAGGCCGTTGACTTCTATGATTTAAAAGGCGATTTGGAAGCTGTGCTGGCATTGACGGGCAAGTTGTCTGAAATCGAATTCAAGGCCGAAAATAATCCGGCATTGCATCCAGGACAAAGTGCTGCTATTTATCTGTGCGGAGAACGCATTGGATTTATTGGCGTTATTCACCCAGAACTGGAGCGCAAGTTGGATCTCAACGGGCGCACCGTGGTGTTCGAACTGTTGTGGGATAAGGTTGCAGACCGCGTATTGCCTGAGGCGAATGAGGTTTCCCGCTTCCCGGCGAACCGTCGCGATATCGCCGTTGTGGTCGCTGAAAATGTCCCTGCGGGCGATATTTTGGCCGAGTGTAAGAAAGTTGGCGCAAATCAGTTAGTTGGCGTAAACTTATTCGACGTGTACCGAGGGAAGGGCGTAGCGGAAGGTTATAAGAGTCTGGCTATCAGTCTGACCCTGCAAGATACCACGCGTACACTGGCAGAAGAGGAAATTGCCGCTACCGTTGCAGAATGCGTAGCAGCATTAAAACAGCGATTCCAAGCATCCTTGAGGGATTGAACCTATGGCGCTTACTAAAGCTGAAATGTCAGAATACCTGTTTGAGAAGCTCGGGCTGAGCAAACGGGATGCCAAAGAGCTAGTCGAGCTGTTTTTTGAAGAAGTTCGTCGCGCTTTGGAAAATGGCGAGCAGGTCAAGTTGTCAGGTTTTGGCAATTTTGATTTGCGAGACAAGAACCAACGTCCGGGACGTAACCCAAAAACTGGCGAAGATATTCCGATTACGGCGCGCCGTGTGGTCACGTTCCGTCCGGGGCAAAAGCTAAAAAGCAGGGTAGAGAACGCCTCTCCCAAAGAGTAACAGAGTCACCCAAAAAGGCCGCGCAAGCGGCCTTTTCCTATCTTATTCGCCTCATTTTTCCTATTTCAACGTCGATTCGGTATCTACTGGTGCAGTCTGCTGCGAGGCTAAACGCGTTGCTCGTCCATTTGGCGTTTTTGGTGCTGTCTCTTTTTTCGGATAGTCCGGCACAGGTCGATGGTCGTCAATTAAATGGCGTATTGCCAGAATCGGGTGACGCAACAACATCCGTGGCCCCGACCAGCGCATAATCGCTTTAATCGCTTCACGTCGGGCGGGTTGATAACAGTGGATAGGGCAATGCTTACACGCGGGTTTATCTTCACCGAATTGACAGCGTTCCAGACGCTTGATGGCGTAGTTGAATAAGTCTTTATGCTGCGCGTTATCGCCGGTTTCAGGATGATACTTTTCATACAGCTCGATCATCAATCCGACGGTACGGATCTCCCGCTGTCGGTATTTTCCCAGGGGTTTTCTCGCCATGTGCGTCATGTCCTGATGAAATCATAATGATGTATTTTAAATGCAATTTATTGCAAGGGAAACCTCTGAAGTCACATCTATGTGGGAAAGCAGAGAGAAAAAGGCGAGGAGAACCCTCGCCGAGGAAGGTTGTATCAAGCCTGACCGAACTGCGCCTGATGTAATCCGGCATAGATGCCACTTTGCTCCAGCAGTACCTGATGGCTGCCTTGCTCAATGATGCTGCCGTTATCTACCACCACAATGCGTCCCGCGTTCTGTATGGTTGCCAGCCTGTGGGCGATGATCAACGTGGTACGTCCTGCGGAAAGCTCGCTGAGCGATTGCTGTATCGCCTGCTCTGTCGCGGTATCCAACGCAGATGTCGCTTCGTCCAGAATCAGGATAGGCGGGTTTTTCAGGAAGATTCGTGCGATAGATAAACGCTGTTTTTGCCCACCCGATAGCTTAACGCCGCGCTCGCCGACCACGGTATCCAATCCATCAGGCAGATTCTCAATCAGCTCATCTAACCGCGCACGTCGTGCGGCTTTCATGATTTCGTCATCGCTGGCATCAAGTTTGCCGTAGGCGATGTTTTCCCGAATGGTGCCGCCGAACAGGAAAACGTCCTGCTGTACGATGCCGATTTGGCTGCGTAGCGATGCCTGCGTCATCTGGCGGATATCCATGCCATCAATGGTGATGGCACCGCTGGTTAAATCGTAGAAGCGGGGAAGCAGGGAGCAGAGAGTGGTTTTGCCCGCGCCGGAGGGGCCAACAAACGCCACAGTTTCCCCTGCGCGAATCGACAGGTCGATATTGCGCAGAATCGGACGATCGGCGGAATAACCAAAGCTCACCTGGTTAAAGCGGATATCGCCTTTCAGGGGCCCGGCATCATGCGCATCGGGAGCGTCGGCGATCTCGGGAACGGTGTCGATCAGCTGAGTAAAGCGTTTGAATCCCGCAATCCCTTTGGGATAGCTCTCCAACACCGAGGTAATTTTGGCGACCGGACGGAAGAACACTTCAATCAGCAACAGGAAGCCGATAAAACCACCGTAGCTGAGTTCGCCCTGAATCACGTACCAAATACCTGCCAGCATCACGATAAGCTGTATCAGGCGCGTGCTGAGGTAACTGAGCGTCATACTGGCGGTCATGATGCGGTAGGCCTGCAACTTGGTACGGCGGTAGTTTTCGTTATCGTTAGAGAACAGTTTCTTCTCATGCGCTTCATTGGCAAAAGCTTTAACGACGCGGATACCGCCAACGCTCTCTTCAATTCGGGCGTTGAAGTTGCCAACCTGACCAAATAGCTGACGCCACGTCTCCGTCATGCGGGCGCCATAGCGGCTGACGAGATACGTCATGAAAGGCACGATAATAATCGTCAGCAGCGCCAGATTCAGGTGAACCGTTGCCATCAGGATAAATGCACCAATAAACGTCATGATCGCGAGAAAGAGGTCTTCCGGGCCGTGGTGGGCAATCTCCCCGACTTCTTCCAAATCTTTGGTGACGTGGGTGATGATATGGCCGGTTTTCATATTGTCGTAGTAACGGAACGGCAAATTTTGCAGATGCTCAAAGGCCTGCCGGCGCATATCGGTTTCAATACCCACGCCCAGCGCATGTCCCCAATAGTTGACGATGGCCATCAGCGCGGTATTCAGCAGGTATACCGCTAATAGCGCCACCGATGCTAATAGGATCAGCGACCAGTCCTGAGCGGGTAATAGTTTGTCGATGAACGCTTTAATCGCCATCGGAAACCCTAATTCAAGCAGGCCAGCAATAATGGCACAGCCGAAGTCGAGGACGAACAACCCTTTGTAAGGGGAATAGTAGGAAAAGAAACGCCTTAACATGTGTGACTATTTTTAGGTAACGAAATGTGGGGATGACTATAACAGGTTAGCGTGAAGAATGTGACCGCGAGCAGATTAGGGTTTTTGCTAGCGGGTAAATCCAGACGAAAACAGCAGGGTGCGGCAGCAGATCAGCTTGTCGGTGCCCGTGTCGCATACCAACAGAGCAGTGAACCTGCCGTGACCATGACGACGCCTTGCCAGAATGATATAGCGGGCGTGATATTGAGCCAGAGCGCGGCCAATAGTGTGGAAAGCACGGGCGTGAAATAAGAGGCGGTTGCCAGTAACGTCAGGTTGCCATGCTGAATACCGATATTCCAGACGGAATAGGCTAATGCGGTCGATGTGCCCATAAAGAGCAGTTGCAGCGAACTCGGTAGGGTTAATGAAATCACCCCTTCGGCACTGAAGGAATACTGAATCCATAGCACGAGGGATGAGACGAAAAAGAACAGAGAGACGCCGCTTTTCCCCTGCGCGTAGCGCTTGGTGATATTGCAGTAGAGCGCCCAGGTCAGGGCCGCAGAAAACGCCAGGCTGTAGGCTAGCGGGTTAGTAAGAATGTTGTTCCACAGTAGCTCTGGTGTCCAGTCGCTTTCTCCTTTCATAATCCACACGATACCGCCCAGTGAGAGCGCAAGGCCGGGCCAGAGCAGGAAACGGCTTTTCTGCTGATTGATAAAAAGAGAAAAGAACACGGTCAAACTGGGCCACAAATAGTTAATCATCCCTATTTCTATCGCCTGCATACGGCTACTCGCTAGTCCGATGGACAGCGACAGAAATATCTCGTAGCAGACAAACATCGCACCGCCTGCGAATAAATAGATTCTGGGCAGCGTTTTAATGCGGGGAAAACCATAAAAGGCCAGTAGACATAGCGTGCTGGTGGAGTAAATCATCGCCGCACCGCCGATGGGGCCGAGCGCTTCTGTCAGGCTACGGATAAGCCCGACGGATGTGCTCCATAAAACGATCGCCAGTAAGCCCGTGAGCGTAGCGCGCTGTGACGTCATATTCATACCTGGTTATGAAGTCTGTGCAGAAGAAACTAAGCGCAAACCAGACGCCAATATCTGCGTCCGGTTTGCTCATCGCGATGAGTTACCGCCAGAAATCATCAAACACGGTAATCGGCGGACGACGCTTGTGTTCAGTTTTGCGATACCAGTTTTCGATAATGGCCGCATCGTTGGCCTCGATCTGCTTGCCTTCCAGATAGTCGTCGATCTTTTCATAGGTCACACCCAGCGCGACTTCATCGGGGAGAGAAGGACGGTTTTCTTCCAGGTCGGCGGTAGGGGCTTTGGTATAAAGATGAGAAGGGCAACCCAGTTCGCGCAATAGCGCTTTACCCTGACGCTTATTCAACCGGAATATTGGGTTGATATCGGTACCGCCATCACCGTACTTGGTGAAAAAGCCCGTTACCGCCTCTGCTGCATGATCGGTGCCGACGACAAGCCCGGCATTCATGCCCGCGATGCTGTACTGCGCTTTCATGCGTTCTCTGGCTTTCTCGTTGCCTTTTACAAAATCGGAAAGCTCTACGCCAATGGCACGTAAGGTGGCTTCACTGGCTTCAATCGCGGGTTTGATGTTGACGGTTAATACGCGGTCTGGTTGGATAAACGCGATGGCATCCTGACAGTCGGCTTCATCTGCCTGTACGCCGTAAGGCAGTCGAACGGCGATGAACTGATAGCGAGAATTTCCGGTCTCATTGCGTAACTCCGTGATAGCCGTCTGGCACAGTTTGCCGGTCAGCGTAGAGTCCTGACCACCGCTGATGCCCAAAACTAACGACGTAACGAACGGGTGAGCATTCAGATAATTCTTTAAAAAATCAACGCTAACACGGATTTCCTGTGCTGGATCGATGCTGCTTTTCACTCCCAACGCAGTGATAATGTCGTTTTGTAATGACATGCCATCCCCTCCTGAACTTATTGATACTGCAAAAGAATTATTACGATTGCCTGAGTGTAAAACGAATTGCCGTGAAGAAAAAGAACAAGCTGTCAGGTAGTCATTTTCCCTATAGATAACCCGTTTTTGACTATCGACCAATATGTTACATCCCTGCGTTATTATTTGAAAAAGTGGTCGCCGCCGACTAGCCTTAGGGTGACCCATTAATAATGAGGTGATGAGATGAAGAATAACAGATTACTGGTATGTATTGCGGCAGCAGGTGCTGTCATGTTGGCGGGATGTTCGGCTTATAACAAGGCAGAAAGCTATGTCAATGAGCCCGTAGTGAAAGATGTGAAAGTGGGAATGACGAAGCAGCAGGTTCATCAACTCGCAGGTAGTGGAGTGGAAAAACGTCTGGTAAATGCCAAAGGCACCTGTAGCGATTATCTGCTGAAAAACCGCGATGGTACTGCGCAGAACTATTTCGTTAGCTACGGCGAGACGGGTCATGTTCTCAATAAAGGCTTCCAGAGCTGCCAGGCTTACGATACTAACCCGCAGCGCTAACTAGCCCGATGGCACGATATCGTTATTAGAAAAGCGTCATAAAAAACATAGGGACCGTTTTCAGCGTTGTGCAGCAACGGTCCGTCATAAAAAAACGCCGATAGCATCAGCCGTCGGCGTTTTCTTTTGTGCAGCAAATGCGGCTTAGCGGTGCGTCAACTCAGCGTCATCCTGTGCGTTGAAAACCGTTTTGTCCGTCTGCTTCATCAACTGGCTGGTGACCGTACCAGCCGTCATGGATCCGCTGACGTTAAGCGCCGTACGGCCCATGTCGATAAGCGGTTCAATGGAGATCAGCAGCGCGACAAGCGTCACCGGCAGACCCATTGCGGGTAGAACGATTAACGCGGCAAAGGTGGCACCGCCGCCCACACCGGCTACGCCAGCAGAACTAATGGTGACGATACCGACCAGCGTCGCGATCCAGACAGGATCCAGCGGGTTGATGCCGACCGTTGGCGCGACCATCACGGCCAGCATCGCTGGGTAAAGCCCCGCACAGCCGTTCTGACCGATTGTCGTACCGAAAGACGCAGCAAAGCTGGCGATAGATTGCGGTACGCCAATGCGGCGTGTTTGCGCCTCAATGCTGAGTGGAATCGTCGCCGCGCTGGAACGGCTGGTAAATGCGAACGTCAGGACCGGCCAGACTTTGCGGTAAAAACGGGCCGGATTGATGCCTGTGAACGACAGGATCAACGCATGGACGCCGAACATAATCGCCAGTCCCAGATAGGAGGCGACAACGAAGCTGCCCAACTTGAGGATGTCTTGCAGGTTAGAACTGGCGACCATCTTGGTCATCAGCGCCATGACGCCGTAGGGGGTCAACTTCATCACCAGACGAACGAGCTTCATCACCCAGGATTGCAGCGTGTCAATGGCGGTTAAAACACGTTCTCCTTTGACCGCGTCATCTTTCAGCAGTTGTAACGCCGCAACGCCAAGGAACGCGGCGAAGACGACGACGCTGATGATCGACGTCGGGTTCGCGCCAGTCAGCTCAGCAAACGGGTTTTTAGGAATGAATGACAGGATAAGCTGAGGAACATTAAGATCAGCGACCTTACCGGCATAGTTGCTTTCAATCGCCGTTAATCGCGCGGTTTCTTGTGCACCTTGCACCAGTCCGGTTGCCGTCAGGCCAAACAGGTTAGTCACAAAAACGCCGACCAACGCGGAAATCAGCGTGGTGATCAACAGGGTAGAAAGCGTCAGCACGCTGATTTTCCCTAATGACGAGGCATTATGCAGCTTGGCAACGGAATTGAGGATGGAGATAAAGACCAGCGGCATGACGATCATCTGCAACAGCTGCACATAGCCATTACCTACGATGTTAAACCACGAGATGGACTGTTTAACAACCGGGTTGTCGCCACCATAAATCAGATGCAGTGCCAGACCAAATAGCACCCCGACAACTAAACCCAGCAACACTTTCTTTGCCAGGCTCCATGATGGGTTACGGCTGGCGTAACCTAATCCGAGCAGTAATACGACAAATAGCAGAATATTTATGAGTAGCGGAAAATTCATCCGGCTTTGCTCCCTATCAGTGAGTCGCGTCACGCTGCCCACGATCTCGCGCGGTAATGGAGATCGGCGGAGGTAGCGTGATTTTTTGCGATGAAAAATAACAAACGCGCACAGGATAGCAGGTCTTTTGCCATCATGTTACAGGGATATGTCTGACGGTAGGTAACGCTGTTACTTCACGTATTGAAAGAGGTAGGTTTGCGCGGACTGTAAAAAGCGAAATGACTGCTCATAGGTGCAGCAATCCAGATTCTTTTGTGGCTGATACAGCGAAAAAACGATACAGGCAAGACACAGAAAGCGTTCCAACTGATTGCCTTTCTGGCTGTTTAAAATCGGCAAGCGGAAACGCCAGCGACAGGGCCAGAGCAGGGGAACGCCAGAAGGCGTCAGCATATCCGCAAGAATGTGGCTCAGATAACCGACGATCATGGCATGGTAGGCATCGGTCGGAATTGGCCAGTCTGGCGGCAGGCGCGTCTGAATAAAGAAAATACCGGCGGCGATGGCAAGGAGGCTGTGCGTAAAACCGCGATGGCCAAAAAGGCGAGCAATCGGCGAAGAAAGCCACTTCAGGCGCTGCCCGAGGACGGATTTGGGGTGATCGATATCGGGCAGCAGCGCGGTAAGGAGTGCACCGGGAATAATGTGCCACCAGTCTCCGGTAGCCAGCGCAGGCGATAGCTCAACTTTCTTAGCCAGAATCGCGCAGGCAACAGAAAACAGCAGGTGTCCTTCCGCAGTCATGAAACTTCTCAAATAAAACTGTTATTTTATACAGTATAAGAGATTATTTCTGCCTGCGGAAGCGGTGACGGCGTAACGATTTATTTCGACTATTCGTTACTTACAGGTAAGGCTCGCAGCCAGTTGTCCAGCAACTGGGACCAGGCCGCCGCAGGAAGCCCTTTGGTGCCGCGCAGGCCGAAACCGTGCTTACCTTTCTCAAAGAGATGCATTTCGACGGGGATCTGTTTTTCCCGCAGCGCGCTGAACATCACCAGACTGTTATCAACCGACACTGACGGGTCGTCAACGGCATGCACCAGAAACGTCGGAGGCGTCTGTGCGGTAACCTGTTTCTCTGGGGAATAACGCAGCACCTGTGCTTCCGTTGGCTGTTCGCCGATTAACTGTTTGCGCGAACCTGTGTGCGCAATATCCGCCTGCATCGAAATAACGGGGTACATCAGTACCATGAAATCAGGGCGTGCGCTTACGCTGTCAATGGCATCCGTCGCGGGGTAAACGGACTGTGCAAATCGGGTTCCAAGGCTGGCCGCAACATGACCACCGGCGGAGAATCCCATGATACCGATACGCTGTGGGTCAATGTGCCACTTCTCGGCGTTGGCTCTCAGGGTTCGGATTGCACGCTGGGCATCGGCTAACGGGGCGTCAGCGCCTTCTTTATGGCCTTCTCCGGGCATGCGATAGGTCATCACGAAAAGGGTATAGCCCTGTTGATTAAAGAACGGTGCCAGATCGCTGCCTTCCTTATCCAACACGACGCGCTGGTAAGAACCGCCAGGCGTAATGAGCAAAGCCATGCCATTGGGCTTTTCTGCTGGATAAACGGTAATTTCGGGACTGCGAATTCCGGTTGCTGCCCGATCGGGAAGAGAGGGGTCTTTGCTACGCTCGACCACTTGCGGCTGTACTGTTGACGAAGAGGCACCTGGCGCTTCGCCGTGTGGCCAGACAGGAAAAACAGGTTGGGCGTAACTTAATCCATTTACAGACATCATAATGGCCCCGACAAGCAGAGAACGAACAATCATGATAGATCACCTGACAAAGGGAAGGAGGGGGTAAATCGTTGGGCAATGGTAAAAAATAGGGTAGCCATCACATCGGAGAAAAAATGACTACCCTGAACCGCAAACTTTAATAAAGAAATAACATTCATACACGAAGAGGGTAAATCAGACACAGCAATTTCAACAGCTAAAACGCATTTAACGACACTACATGTAACAACGAAACGTAACTAACTTGCTTAACCTACGACGAACATCATAATAAAGGGACGTTAATGATAAAATTGAGTGAGTCAATTAACAATAACATCCCTTTCACCAACTAATAACGCTTATTTAAATAACAAAACCATTATTAGAAGCTGTATTGCACACCAACACGGTAGCGAGTTTGGCGATTATCGGTAGTACCCGATTCTGCAACGTTACCGACTGCCATATAAGGCTTCCAGTTTTTGTCCAATTTATAAGACAATTTCACATCATGGTCAAAATTGTATGTTTCATTGTCATATTGGTATGCACCAGCTTTATTTGCTTTCTTGTAGTCCAGTTCGTAATCAACCTGGAAATCTTTCAGGAATTTATAGCTGACAACGGCTGTTAAATTATAACCATTTTCTTGGTTGTTTCTTGCTGCGTTTGGAACATCACCGCTGTTACGTTTGTAGTAAGGGCGATAACGTAAAGAAGTAGAAAGATCGTCAGTGATGTTCACTTTACCACGCAGGTAAGGACGATAGTTGTTAGAGGTAGAGCTTGAATCTAAAGAGAATCCTGGTTCTAAAGAAAAGGTTTTATTGAAGTTGTACACATAGCTGGCAACTACTTCCGTACCGTTGCTGACGGTTTCATTAAATGGTTTATTTGGCGTGTTGTCTGCACTAGATTGACGCCATTTTGCTTCAACAGATAAACCAAAACCATTGGCAAAACGGTGTGACATTGACAAACGATCGCGGTGATCATTTTTCGCAGTATCTTTCATTTCATGACGGTAATCGATCGTTACAGCCATTGCATTCACACTAATTAATGACGTAACTGCCAGAGCTAGTAATTTAAATTTCATTGTTATATTCCCTATTGGTTAGGATATCTCTAATAAAAACACGCATTATGCTTTTTGGGACAAGTTCTATTTTATTTATTATTAAACTACGTTCTGTGATCGAGATCGGTTTGGGTAACAAAAAGTAAAATAGGGTTTCAAATTGTGAGGGAGATCGAATTGAATATAGCGGTTGTTTTAATTTAAATGAAAAATCCCTGCCGTCAGTGCGGCAGGGATGAATTACAGTCTAAAACGGGTACAACATTACTTCATTGCGCGTTTCAGAATACGTTCTGATTGACGCTGGAAGTATTTCGCTGCGTCTTCTACAGATTTCTGACCGTAATCGATAGACTGGATGGTATCACCAAACAGAGAAACGATTTGTGGATCGTCGAAATAAGGAGAAACAGCAACCTCATGCGGCAGAGACAGCGCCAGTTTCAACCCGGCAACGGCTGGTGCATCATCTTTGATCACGCCATCTGAAGTCAGCTGAGCCACCGCGGCTTTACTCAACGGTACACCACGCTCCAGACCCAGAGCCTGAGCACCTTCTTTGCTGTTCAGCAGGAAGTTGATCAACTGAGCAGACTCTTTAGGATGCTTGGTTGACTTACCGATAGACAGCATCTGTGCTGGTTTGAAGAACAAGCCGGCATCTTTTGCACCTGGCAGCATTGGGTAGCTACCCAATTCCAGTTTTGCTGGTGGTTGCAGGTTGTCAGAGTACTTAGTGATTGTGGAGTTCCACATATAAGTACCAGACCACTCGCCGTTGATCCATGGCTTCATTTCATACATGTTGCTCTTACCGAAAGACGCATAGTATTTCGCATCAGGCATGACATGGCTGTCGATCAACTTCTTATACATGCCAAAGAATTCAGCCCATTGTGCATCGCTATAGGCGAATTTCTGACCTTTTACATCAATCGCTGGAATGTTGTACTTCTGAACCATATAAGAGTTCAGCAGTGCCAGAGAATCCTGATGTTCCAATACGATAGGGTAGTATTGGTCGCCCAGTTTTTCTTTGAACACTTTACCGGCGTTCAACAGCTCGTCCCACGTTTTCGGATATTCCAGACCGGCTTTTTTCCAGCTTTCGGTGTTGAAATAGAAGACGCGAGCTGTAACGGAAATTGGAATACCGTTCAGTTTCCCTTCTACCGTGGTACTTTGCAGTTCTTTCGGTTCGAACTGGGTCAGATCCAGCGTATCTTTCACTTTGTTCAGGTCATAAAAACCCGTACCGTTTTTAGAGAAGATCGGCAGCCAGTTCCAGTTGGTCTGCATCACATCTGGCTCGGTGTTACCGGCAATCTGTGTTGTCAGACGAGACAGGTGACCATCCCAGCCAGTGTATTCCGCTTTCACGGTGATGTTCGGGTGCTGTTTGTGGAACTCTTCAATGGCTTTGAGCGTCTGCTGGTGACGGCTGTTGCCGCCCCACCAGGACATTCTCAATTCCACATTATCAGCGGCTAAAGAGGGCATTGCCACTAATGACGCCAGAGATGAAGCTATTAACGTGTGTAGGATCGCTTTTTTCATCGGTTACTACTCCTGTTAAAGAGAGATATTTTTTTCTGTTTTTGCATCAAAAATATGGCATTTTTCCATGTCGAACTGGAAATATACCGGACGATGCAGTCCCTTCTCGATAATCAGCCGACCTTCGTCATAAGGAATGCGGCTGGTTAATTCAAAGCCATCGACTTTAATGTACATAAAGAATTCGTGACCCATGTTTTCTACGCGAACCAACTCACCCTGTGAGTGGCTGCCTTCAAATGGCGTATCTGACACGGAAACATAGTCTGGGCGAACACCGAAGAAGACGTCTTGTCCGATATAGCTGCGGACTTTGTCTTGTTTTGCAGCATTTAACACCAGCGCGTTATTCCCAACCACAACGCCAACCTGACCGTCTTTCTCGACCAGTTTGCATGGCTTAATGTTCATTTCTGGTGAACCAATGAAGCCAGCAACGAACATGTTGACAGGGAAGTGGTACAGGTTATCCGGCGTATCGACCTGCATGATGTGACCGAGTTTCATCACGCAGATACGGTCACCCATGGTCATTGCTTCAGTCTGATCGTGGGTAACATATACGCTTGTCGCTGCTTTACCGCTTTTCTTCAACTGCTTATGCAGGTCAGAAATACGGATTCGCATGGAAGCACGCAGTTTGGCATCCAGGTTTGACAACGGTTCGTCAAACAGGAATACATCTGGTTTTTTAACGATGGCGCGGCCTACGGCCACACGCTGTGCCTGACCACCAGACAGCTGGCGCGGCAGACGATCCATCAGTTCTTCCAGCTCCAGAATTTTGGCCGCTTCGGCGACCTGTGCTTCGATTTGCTCTTTGGGCAGTTTGCTCAGCTTCAGACCAAACGCCAGATTCTCTTTTACCGTCATGTGAGGGTAGAGGGCGTAGTTCTGGAACACCATCGCAATCCCGCGCTCTTTCGGCGCCAGATTGTTAACAACGCGCTCGCCGATACGTACTTCACCGCCGCTGATGGTTTCCAGACCCGCCAGCATACGCAGCGTAGTGGATTTCGCACAGCCAGACGGGCCGACGATAACCATGAATTCACCGTCTTTAATCGTCAGGTCGATGCCGTGAACCGCTTTGAAACCGTTGGAGTATACTTTTTCCAGTTTATTGAAAATAACTTCAGCCATGATAAATCCTCTATTAACCTTTAATTCCGCTGCTGGTCACGCCTTGTACGAAGTAGCGCTGTGCCAGGAAGAAAACAATAATGGATGGCAGAATGGAGATGCTGGACATGGCCAGGATTTCATTCCACGGAGCGCCTTCAGTAACGTCGATAGACATTTTCAGCGCCAGCGCAATCGGATATTTATCCACGCTATAGACATAAATCAGCGGACCGATGAAGTCGTTCATTGACCACATGAACTGGAACAGCGCAACAGAGATGATGGCTGGTTTCAGAATCGGCACGACCACATACCACAGCACCTGGAAGGAGTTACAGCCATCGATCTGAGCGGCTTCTTCCATATCACGTGGTACACCACGCAGGAACTGGATCAGCATGAACACAAAGAACCCTTGTGTTGCAAACGCTACCGGCAAATACAGTGGCAGATAGCTGTTCAGCATGCCCATCTCACGGAACATGAGGTACTGTGGAATCAGCAACACGGTGCTTGGCAACAGCATGGTGGCAATCAACGTGGCAAACCAGAAGTTCTTCCACGGAATGTCAAAGCGAGCGAAGCCATAAGCCACAATCACCGAGGAAATAACGGTCAGAACCACTTTCGGAATCACGTACTGGAAAGTGTTAATCATGTAGTGACCGAAATTGTATTCCGTACCGGTTTTCCAACCGTTAACGAAACCGTCCCAGGTGGCGTGAGCAGGCCACAGACCCAACGTGGTGAAAATCTCATGGTTCGGTTTGAACGACGCTGAGAACATCCACGCCAGTGGATAAAGCATCAGTAAACCAACGAACAGCAGTATCACGTAACGGATGGCGGCACTGAGTTTTTCTTTACGCAGCGTGCGGCGTACTTCTGCAGCAGCAACTTCTTGTGCTGTAGTCAGGTTTGAATGCATGTCAGCCATTTTTTCCTCCTTTATCAGCGGAGTAGAACACCCAGTATTTCGACGACTTAAAGGAGATAGACGCAAATACCGCAACAACCAGGAACAGAACCCATGCCAAGGCAGCACCGTAACCCATATCGAAATACTTGAACGCCGTATCATAGATATAGAGCGAGAACAGATAGGTGTAGTGCGTTGGACCGCCGCCAGTAATGACGTAAGGTGCTGTAAACTCCTGGAATGCCTGAGTGGTCTGCATGATAAAGTTAAAGAAAATAACTGGCGTAATCAGCGGTACCGTTACTTTCAGGAACATTTGCCATTTGGATGCACCGTCGATCATTGCCGCTTCATACTGAGATTGCGGAACGTTCTGCAATGCAGCCAGGAAGATAACCATCGCGGAACCGAACTGCCATACGCGCAACAGCGTTACTGACATCAGTGCCAGCGACGGTTCGCCCAGCCAGTTGATGGCATCAAAGCCAAACACGCCGAGGAAGCTGTTTAACAAGCCATCGATGGCGAACAGTGCACGCCACAGAACGGCAATGGCCACGCTGCTGCCCAGAATAGAAGGCACATAGTAAGCAGTACGGAAGAAACCGATACCACGTAATTTGAAATTAAGTACAAACGCAATTAACAGTGCGAAGATTAATTTCAATGGAATGGTCAGAAATACATAGGCAAAGGTGACGCCCATGGATTTCCAAAAGAGATCATCCTCGATGAACATACGGTGATAGTTTTCTAACCCCGTAAATTCAGGCGGATTGATCAAGTCATACTCAGTAAAACTGAGGATAAATGACGAAACAAAGGGGAAAGCGGTAAAAACTATCAGCCCTATAATATAGGGGGAGATATAGGCTAACCCCAGCATTCTGTTTTCATTCATAATGCTTACCTATTGATTAATTGTGAACCATTAAAAAAAACATAAAATTAAGCTGTTAATAACTCTGGATAAATTAATTCCACGTCATAAACAATTCTATTTTCCCCGTTAACGTGAAAATCACCGTGAACATATCCACCTTGTGTCAGGTACGGCGGGATATCGTTTAATTTGTTGCGACAAGCGGCAACGAAAGTCAGTAAAGCCAGCGGATAGGTATCATCCAGACGAACATAACGATGCTGTGCGGAGCGAACGAACAAACCACGATGGAAGTGTTGTTCAAACAGAACGCCAGCCAACTGCGCGGCGTAATGTGCCCAGGATTCTGATTGTTTGTGATCGGCCAGTTCAATGACGGTCAACAAGAGCAACGGGCTGGCGATGTGCTGAATATCTTCTTTATTCAGCCGCGTCAGCATGGTGTTAACCAGTGCGTACAGGTCCTCATCGCCACTCAGGCGATAAGCACGAACCAGCGGTAATAAATAATCACCTTCTAATGCAAACGGCTTTAATTCCGTACCCGCTTTACCATAATAGCCATCGCGTTTAAAACGGTAGCCAGTCATGTCCTGGCCGTTGTTCCACATTGGGCGCAGTGTATTGCTGGTGACATCGTAGGCGTACTGATAGTAATTTTTTAACCCTGAAATAACCCAGTCCAGCATTTCTGCATCAGGCTGCGTGCGGAGAATATCCAGCATTGCCAGTGGGTTATCAATCAGCAGTGGGCGCATGTCGCGGAACAGCACATTGGCTTCGCGCGCGATTTCACCGAACTCTGGGCCAAACTGACGTTGAGCGCGATCGCCAAACCAGGACTGCGTCTGGTTGTCGTCTTCCGGTACCGGCTGGCGCTGCTGTGGTGAACTGAACTGATACACCGGCATACCGGTTTCTGGGTTGCGAGCCAAAACGTATTGGCGATAAAGATGCTTACCCCAGGCCGCGGCGTGGCTATCGCCTGTGTATTCTGCGTATTTGAACGCGGCATAAATCAGGTCTGTGCCAGCATTAACAAAAGTCAGTCCTTTCGTTAATGGCAGAACAGGCCACTGTGCCGGATCGACGACATCATGGCGGGCATGCAGGAACACGTTTGGATCGCGCTTTTTGCTGTAATCGCCATGACGACCCAGATCCAGTGAATCCCAGTCTTCAACGTGCGCGTTCCAGAAACCCTGAAAGAAATTCAGCGTCTTTTCCGCATTAACATGGTGCAACAACGCGTAATAGGGAAGGTGGTGCTTTAATTCATGCACCTGAGCTTTGGATTCTGGCCCTTCGCCTGCCAGCGTATCCAGATTAATAAAGCGGTGACCGCCCCAGAAGAACAGGCCGCTATTATCATCAACGAAATGATCCAGGAAATATTCGCTTTGTGCGATAGCGTGCTGCTGGTAACTCTCATTACCCGTAACGACGCTCATGGCACACAGCGTTCTTAGCCAATTTTGCTGGCTGGCAAAATTAGAAATAGGTGCGCTATGTCCATCTGGGAATTGCCACATCACAGGTGCATAATTTTCCACATCAAAACCGTCAGCCAATAATAACGTCGGCTGACTTTGGCTGCGGCCTTTATCCTGAACGCAGGCAATGTGGCTATCGAGTGCTGCAACCCATTCGTCGAGCTGCGATTTCCTGCTGGTGTATAAGCTTTCAAAAATACTCATGGAGTACCTTCTTATGGAACCGTGGAACAGTTCCTTATAAATAGAAACACTGTTTTGATTGATTATATTGCGCTATTAACCTTGTCGTCATGCACGCAATATCGAAAGTGTGATCAAAGTCGGAACGTTGTTTTGATTTTTTTTAAGAAAGGATTTTGGCAGGAGAAAGAATTATGAAAAACGAAATAACAACTTGAAAAACAAATAAAAAGCACAACCGAAATTGTGCTTTTTATCGTAGGTTGGCGAAATGCCGCTAAGAAAAATTGTGCTTAGCGAGCCAGCCAGCCACCATCAACGGCAATCGTGTAACCATTGATGTAGTCAGATGCGCTGGATGCCAGGAAGACGGACGGGCCCATCAGATCCTGTGGCAAGCCCCAACGGCCAGCTGGGATACGATCCAGAATTTCTTTGCTGCGTTCTTCATCGGCGCGCAGTTGCTGGGTATTGTTGGTAGCCATATATCCCGGTGCAATTGCGTTGACGTTGATACCGTGTTTTGCCCACTCGTTTGCCATCAGACGGGTTACGCCCATAACGGCGCTTTTTGATGCGGTATAAGAAGGAACGCGGATACCGCCCTGGAAGGACAGCATAGAAGCGATATTGATGATTTTACCGCCTTTACCTTGCTTGATGAACTGGCGAGCAACGGTCTGAGACATAAAGAAAACGCTCTTAATGTTCAGGTTCATTACGTCGTCCCAGTTTTTCTCGCTGAAATCGATCGCATCTTCACGACGGATGATACCGGCGTTGTTGACCAGAATGTCAACGTGGCCAAATTCAGCAACGGCTTTCTCTACCAGTTCTGCATGACCAGCGACATTGCTCATGTCGGCGGTCAGGCTGAGGAAACGGCGTCCCAGTGCGGTGACTTTTTCGATAGTGTCTTTCGGTTCAACGATGTTGACGCCGACGATATCACAACCTGCTTGTGCCAGACCGATAGCCATGCCTTGACCCAAACCCGTATCACAACCCGTGATCAGAGCAACTTTACCTTGCAAATCAAAAGAATTTAAAATCATATCTGTAATCTCTCTATAAGCGACAAAATACTTAGTCGTTAGCTGTTACTGTAGGGAACACCGGTAATTCCGGTTGAAAGCGATTAACGTAACTCGCTAACCTTGACGTGATCCATGTCACCGAAAAACGTGATTCTCGCCAACCATGCCCCAGATAAAGGTGTAGCGTCTGGTGCCAACACCGGAATGCATCGACCAGATCGGTGAAATCACCGTCCGCTCGTTTTTTATTACGCTATGACGGGTTCCTGCTGCTGACCCACCATGTGGAAAACTGCCGTTTCATTACTGACTGTTTCGGGTGAAAGCGCCGGGCGAAACAGATGATGTCGCGTGGCAGTGACAACGTCACCTGTTCCTCAACCTGCCCGGTTCTTTCTTGTTATGCGGGATGATAGTTTGGATGGGATGCGAATTCAATAAAAATGAAATAATGTTTTATTTATTTCTTGAGGGCCGTCATGGTTTTGCTTATTTTATGTTTCTTCTAGTACTGATGTGGCTAAAATGTCGCAATCCATAATCATACCCTCGTTGTCGCGCACGGTTTGTTGACGCAATAGAAGGTATGGGCAATAAAAGCGTTAGAGGAGAGATGACGATGAGAAGATACTTTATTGATGATGAAACGCCGTGGGAAGAGCTGGGCGGTGGCATTAAACGTAAAATCATGACCTGGAGCGATGAGCTGATGATGGTTTACGTGCACTTTGATAAAGGTGCGATTGGTACGCCACACTTCCATGAGATTCACGATCAGATTGCTTATGTTGCTGCTGGCAGCTTTGAAGTCGTGATCGAAGGTGAGAAACGTATCCTGAAAACCGGCGACGCCTATCTGGCAGTGAAAAACGAGATGCACGGCGTGGTCTCGCTGGAAGACGGCAGCGTTCTGATCGATGCTTTCTCGCCTAAGCGAGCGGATTTTCTGTAATACTTCAAAGCGTGGTCAGCCAATAGACTGATCACGCTTTCGTCATATCCCGCGATGTCTGCTTTTCTATTCTTCTACTTCTACTGCTTTATTCCTAATCCCTAGACTACATGTTTAGCGGTCAGTTGATTCAGGGAATCCAGCTTATAATCGGCCAGCGCCCAGCGTGCGTCATCGCGAAACTCAGCCTGTGGAATAACGATTGAACGCATACGTGCCGCCTTGGTTGCAATCATGCCGTTCACCGAATCTTCCAGCGTCACGCACTGTGTCGGCGGAACACCGAGTCCGTTTGCCGCATTCAAATACACTTCTGGATGAGGCTTGCTATATGGCAGTGTCTCGGCTGACATTAAGACATCAAAGTAGTGCTCCAGATTAAACATTCGCAGCACCTGCTGCTGCATGCGGAGCGGCGAAGCGGAAGCCAGACCAATTTTCAGATTCTGTTCACGACACAGTTGCAGCGCATGTTCGACGCCGGGCAAGAGGGGGCGCTGTTCGGCAACGAGTTCAATTGCGCGATCGATAATACGACGGACAACCTCGTCCCGGCCTGGTGTCGCCCAAGGAGAGCGTTGATACCAGAGTTCAACCACCATATCGATGCGTAAACCCAGAGTATCTTTCATGGATTCTCGTAGTGAAATATCGACGCCAAGCGAGGCGATAACCTCCAGTTCGGCTTTGTCCCACAACGGTTCCGAATCAATCAGCAGCCCATCCATATCGAAAATCGCCGCTCGTATAGAAGAATCAAAGGACATACCACTGGCTCCGTCAGCAAAGGAAAAGAAAATTTACTGATAAACTATACCTTAAATAAGTTGAGTTGCAGGACGCTATGCGAGCATTTTGAACAACGTGAAGCGCCGGGCGTCAGTGGTAGCCCTTTGGCAGGGCTGAATGACAGCCAACGTACACGTAGCGTGATGTATGACGGAGTCAATCGCTATTGTGGCCGATCAGGCGGTGCGGGAGATAAAGTGTTGACTGCGCGTAAAGTTACAGTAGGCTACCCGTCGTACTAAAACGATACATTACCGATGTTGCGTCGCTAAGAAGGGGTTCTCATGACGTATCAACAGGCTGGCCGTATTGCCGTCGTTAAACGCATTGCCGGATGGATCCTTTTTATCCCCGCGCTGCTTTCAACCTTCGTCTCGCTGGCTAATTATCTCTACGCTTATACCCAGAAAAAACAGGGGATTGATGCTGTTCTTCTGGATTTTGTGCACCTGATGGTCGATATGGTGCGCTTTAATACGCCTTTCCTGAACATTTTTTGGTACAACTCGCCAGTACCGGATTTTACGCGTTTTTTCAGTGGGGCGACGCTGATGTTTTGGCTGATCTACATCCTGATTTTTGTTGGCCTGGCGTTGCAGGTTTCGGGTGCCCGGATGTCTCGTCAGGCTAAGGCCATCAAGGAAGGTATTGAAGATCAACTGATTCTGGAAAAGATGAAAGGTGATGGCGGGAACACGCGTGAAACGCTGGAGTCACGTGTTGTTGTGCCAGGACACACGATTTTTGTGCAATTCTTTCCGCTTTATATCCTGCCGGTGATTATCGCGGGTATTGGCTATCTGGTATTACGTTTATTAGGATTGCCAGTCTGATTGACGGTCTGGCGCAATGATTGCGCCAGACGCCGTATTCTGCTCATTTTTAGAGCAAGCACCTCATCTTAATGCAACAGTCCCGCCTTAGATCAAAAGCTGCCGTTCGATGAGCTGTTGCGCTTCAACTATATGCTTACCGCCAAAAAGATTGGCGCGGTTAAGCAGATAATAAATCTGGTAAATGGGCTGGCGATCGATAAAGCCTTTATCCAGCGGCCACACGCTCTGGTAACCGTCATAAATCTGTGGGGGCAGGGCTGGATAGCGCGGCAGCATCGCTAAATCACATTCTCTGTCTCCCCAATAGCAGGCCGGATCGAACAGATAAGCGCCATCCTGACTATTCGCACAGTTATCTGGCCATAGGTCACCGTGCAAGAGCGACGGCTGAGGCTGATGTCCTGCCAGACGTTCCTCAACGCGTGCGATCAGCGTTTCAATGTGACCAAAATGCATCCCTTTCTCCGCTGCCAACTGCAACTGCCAGCCAATACGCTGTTCGGCAAAAAAGGTCGCCCAGCGCCGCTGCCAGCTGTTTGGCTGAGGCGTTGTTGAGAGGTCGTTATCGAAATCCAGCCCAAATTGTGGCTGGTCGCTCCACTGGTGCAGGCGTGCTAACTGTTCACCCAGGCACCAGGCGCTGTGCGCATCCAACGGTTTGACGGGAAGATATTGCAGAAGCAGGAAACTGTTATCGCGTGAGCTACCGACCCCATAGACGGTGGGGACACGCACCGTATTGCTGCGGCTCAGCAAATGAAGTTGATCGGCTTCAGCCGTGAATTTGGCCAGCATTTCACGACTATCGCATTTTACGAAGACGTCGTGCTCGCCGTAGCGGATGTACCAGGCCGGATGTATTTCACCGCCGGATAATTCACGACGCTCCTGAATATCCGCAGCACCGTGATGTTCTTCCAAAAGTCGGCTGATAGCTTGCCACATAAGGTCATCCTCCCGTTGATGTTGCCTGATACCCTGCTGTTCACTGGGGTGATTCGTTTACGGTAACCCATTGAGCGCAATAAAAATGGAATCTATAGCACAGTGATAACCGATCGGTGGAGATAGCGCGAAACAAGTATAGTCGGAATTAAACATAACGGAGTTAGGATGGCGCTCAATCCGCTGATGAAGAAGTAAAAGAGAGATAACTGACGTAACCGGCGGTTGTTTTCCGGTTACGTCATACTAAGGGACTTATCGAGAGAAAGGGTTACAGTGCGTCGGTGATAGCCTGAGATGTTGCCTGGCGACGTAGTTTAAGCTGGTGGTAGGTCAGTGCTAACGTAAAGAACAGGGCCTGAACGATGACGATGCAAGGGCCTGTGGCGCCATCGATGTAGAAGCTGATCAAAGTGCCGGCAATACAGGAAATGACGGAAACCAGCGTGGCGACGAGAACCATCCGCTCGAAGCGCTTACAGACCATGAAGGCAATAATGCCCGGTGCAATCAGCATCGCAATCACCAGAATAACGCCGACGGCCTGTAATGATGCGACAATTGTCATCGCCAGCAGGCTTAACAATCCGTAGTGCAGCAGCTTAACGGGCAGGCCGATAACGCGGGCATGATTGGGATCGAAGCAGTACAGCATAAAATCGCGGCGCTTTAGCAAGATGACGGCCAGCGTCACCCCAGCAATCAGTAATATTTGCGTCAGCTCTTGCTGAGTGATGCCCAGCACGTTACCAAACAGAATATGGTTCAGGTGCTGATCGGTATCGATACGCGCAAACATCACGAGCCCCAGCGCAAACATGCCGGAAAAGATGATCCCCATGACAGTGTCTTCTTTGACCCGACTGTGTTCCTTCACGTAGCCCGTTGCGACCGCACAAAAAATACCGGAAACGAAAGCCCCGATGACTAATGGGATCCCCAGTAAAAACGCGACAACGATGCCGGGCAGCACGGCATGGGAAATGGCATCCCCCATTAGCGACCAACCTTTCAGCACCAGATAACACGACAGCACGGCGCAGACCGTACCAGTGACGACGGCGGCGAGTAACGCACGCTGCATGAACGGGTAGGACAGAGGATCGATGAGCCAGCTAATGAGCGTCATAATGCATCTCCTGATTGATCGCGTAACCGCAGGCGGCGCGATGCCAGCAACCCATGTTTGGGTGCAAAGACAAACGCCAACAGGAAGACGACGGTTTGCAACGTGACAATCACGCCGCCGGTTGCACCATCAAGGAAGAAGCTTAAATACGCCCCGACCGCGCTGGTGATCGCACCCAGTGCAATCGAAATCACCACCAGACGACCAAATCTATCGGTGAGCAGGTAAGCCGTGGCACCCGGCGTAATTACCATCGCGATCACCAAAATTGCCCCGACAGTTTGCAACGCTGCGACAGTACAGGCACTCAGCAGCGTAAAGAACAGAATTTTCAGCTTCAGAGGGGAAAGGCCAATGGAACGGGCATGGTTCTCATCAAAGAACACGGCCAGCAGATCTTTCCACAGCAGGCAGAGAATCACGAACGTTACGCCGATGATGATTTCAACTTGCAGAATATCTTCGTCAGCAATGCCCAAAATATTGCCAAAAATGATGGATTGCACGTTAACCGATGTCGGGTTGAGCGAAATAATCAGCAGGCCGACAGCGAAAAACGTTGAGAAAATAAAGCCGATAATCGCATCTTCACGCAATCGGGTAATGTGACGAATCAGAGTCATCGCCAGCGCGGCGAGCATACCGGTAAAAAATGCACCGGCCGCGTAGGGCAGGCCCAGAGCATAGGCTCCTGCGACACCAGGGACGACGGAGTGGGAGAGCGCATCGCCCATCAACGACCAGCCTTTCAGCATCAGATACGCCGAAAGAAAAGCACACACGCCGCCGACAATCGCGCTGACCCAGATCGCCTTGACCATGTAGTTATAACTGAATGGCTGCAACAGGATATCGATCATCAGGGCTTTTTCTCCTCCGGTATCACGCGTGACGCAGGAGGATCGCTCTTGGTCGATCCATAGAACACAGCCGGACGCTCATCGTCTGTTAACACCGTCACCGAACGGACATCGTCATCATCGTGAAGATGAGATCCCCCGAGGTTGATGTGTCGCAGAACACCACCGAACGTTTTCTCCAAATTGCTTTGGGTAAAGGTGCTGTGTGTCGCTCCTGCAGCTAAAACGGTGCGATTAACCAAAATAACGTTGTCACAAAACTCAGGAACGCTACCGAGGTTATGGGTTGCTACCAAAATTAAATGCCCTTCATCGCGCAAGGTGCGAAGCAGGTCGATAATAGCGTTCTCTGTTTTAACGTCTACGCCGGTGAAAGGCTCATCCAGCAGCAACACGCTGCCTTGTTGAGCCAGCGCCCGTGCCAGAAAGACGCGCTTTTTCTGTCCACCGGACAATTCACCGATCTGGCGATGTTGCAGCGTCGATAACCCGACACGCTCCAGCGACTCCGCCACGATAGCGCGGTCCTGTTTACTGGGAATACGCAGGAAATTCATCCTCCCGTAGCGTCCCATCATGACCACGTCGGAAACGAGAACGGGGAAATTCCAGTCCACGTCTTCTGTTTGTGGAACATAAGCAACCAGATTCTGTTTCAGTGCCTGGTAGATCGGTTGCTGGTTGAGCAGTACCTGCCCTGAGGTTGGCTTGACCAACCCCATGATGCTTTTGAACAACGTTGATTTTCCACTGCCGTTTACGCCAACCAAGGCGCAAATCGTACCGCCAGTCAGGGAAAAAGATGCATGGCGAATAGCCTGATGCCCGTTGCTGTAAGTAACCGAAACATCATTGACTTCTAATGACTGTACTGCTCGATCACTACTCATTGATTAAATCCTTTAGCGATAGTTTCCACCGTCACTTTTAACAGGTCGATATAGGTCGGCACGGGGCCTTTCTCTGTGGACAGCGAATCAACATACAGCACGCCGCCATATTTCGCCCCCGTTTCTTTACTGACCTGTTTTGCCGGCTTATCGGAAACGGTGCTTTCGCTGAATACGACAGGGATAGCCTTCTCACGCACGGTATCGATAACCCGACGCACCTGTTGCGGTGAACCTTGTTCGTCGGCATTGATTGGCCAGAGGTAGACTTCATTGAACTGATAATCTTTTGCCAGATAGCTGAACGCCCCTTCACTGGTGACTAACCAGCGCTGCTGTTCTGGGATACGGGCAAGACGCTCACGCAGCGGCGCGTCGAGAGCCTTAATTTTTTCCGCATAAGCTTTGGCGTTACGGTTATACGTTTCTGCATTCGCAGGATCGGCTTGCACCAGACCTTTGCGGATATTTTCAATATAGATTAATGCGTTGGAGGGCGACATCCAGGCATGCGGGTTTGGGTTGCCATTATAGGCACCTTCGCGGATAGGAAGCGGCGTGATGCCTTCCGTCACCACAACAGCGGGCACATTTTTCACGTTCTCGAAAAAGCGCGTAAACCAGCGTTCGAGATTCATGCCGTTCCACAGCACCAGCTGTGCTGACTGTGTTTTAACAATATCGCGTGGTGTTGGCTGATAATCATGAATCTCCGCACCGGGTTTGGTGATGGACTCAACCGTTGCCGCATCGCCCGCAATATTCTGTGCGATATCCTGAATGATGGTAAAGGTCGTGATGACTTTAAGCTTTTCAGCCGCCTGAGCAGAGGTGCTGGCTAAAAGCAGTAAAGCGCACGGCAGCGCGATGCGACGGAATAGGGCAGGTAAATGAGCGTGAAAACCAATCATGCGGATATCCTTACAAACCGTGAAAGTGTTACTTGAGAATAATTATCAATATCATTTAAGTCAAGAGGCAGAGAAAGGCGGGGAGTGAATATTAGAGGGTGTCTCGTGACACAAGAAATCACTGTTCGCAGGCACGTAGCACGCACTTGCGTGGGTAAGGAACGCATCATGCTCCTTTGATAACAGAAATGTTGCTTTAATTTAATGAATCGTACTTAAGGTTACAACGAAAGTCTAACGGTAACGGCAGTGAACTGTCGCGCGACTATACATAGCTATACGCATGGTGAAATTTACGCCAAAAGAAGAGAGAAATCTGATGCATCCTTAAGAAAATACCGAAGACTGCCGATAAACCATAAAGAATGTGAGAGATGTCTCTATTGGATACAAAAGGACTGTAAGTGATATGAGCACAAAATCAGAACGACGTTGGAAGCTGGCAAGTTTCGTCTTATTGACTTTTTTGGTGGTGTTATTAGTACTGCTGGTTCAAAGCAGTTAATTCCTAACGTGACGAAATGTTAGGTTATAAATAATTTCTATTATGTAATGTATTAATGCAAAAGATACAGATAGCATAAAAATGACAATCGATTTTAAACATTGATATAAGCGCACCTGCAGTCAGGCGCGCTTTTTTGTTAATGGTCAATATGCTTTCATAGCAGAGCATCAATTATAGCTTTTTGTTATGATTGCTGATGCCTCTGTGCCAGAAATGCGACGGTTGTCGCGTATTTTTTTGCATAATAGAATCAGAAGTGTACTTATTGTTCGGTGTTAGAAACAGCCTGTGAATATAGGTGTCAGCGAGCATTATCGTGTATTAATGAATCAAGGATGACGCGAATTTGTGCGGCATGTCCACGACTGATAAAAAAGCCCTTGCCATCGTTTACATAGTGTGTAATAACGCTTCTGGGTAAAACGAGGTACAGTTCTGTATATGAATGGCATTTTCAGTAAAGAAGACTTAAGTACAACCTTTAGTGTTGCATGCTGCTTCTCTGCCGATCCTTATCTTAGTGCCTCAAGCAGTAACGACTTTGGTTTGTCTGTATAACGCCTTTTTGGCGGTTTAAACAATTAAAGGAAATATTTGAAATGGCAAAGATTAAAGGTCAGGTTAAGTGGTTCAACGAGTCTAAAGGCTTTGGTTTCATCACTCCTGCTGACGGCAGCAAAGATGTATTCGTACACTTCTCTGCAATTCAAGGCAACGGCTTCAAAACTCTGGCTGAAGGCCAGAACGTAGAATTCGAAATTCAGGATGGCCAGAAAGGTCCTTCTGCAGTAAACGTCACTGCGCTGTAATTTTACAGCTCTGTTGCAAAACCCGCCATGGTGCGGGTTTTTTGTTGTCTGCGTTTTATCTGCACCAGTGATATTTTTATCTACACCCGTAATGCAATGAAGACGTTTTTAATGAGGAAAATGTGCCGATGAGTTATCAGTGTCCGCTATGCCAGTTACCTCTGGAGCGACACCCGCGGCAATGGACGTGTGGTAAACATAGCTTTGACCGTGCGAAAGAAGGGTACGTTAACCTGTTGCCGGTACAGTTTAAGCGTTCAAAACAGCCTGGCGACAGTGCTGAAATGATGCAGGCGCGGCGCAACTTTCTTGAAGCCGGTCACTATCAGCCGCTACGCGACGCCGTTGCGCAGCACGTTGATCGTATTGTGACAGATGACGCGGCGGCGCTGCTGGATATTGGCTGTGGCGAAGGGTATTACACTGCTGAGCTAGCCCGGTGTCTCACATCGCGCAGAACGATGACGATATACGGACTGGATGTGTCCAAAGCAGCGATTCAGCGCGCGGCAAAGCGGTATGACAACGTTGAGTTTTGCGTTGCCTCCAGCCAGCGGTTGCCTTTTCAGGATCAATCCCTTGATGCGGTAGTAAAAATCTATGCGCCGTGTAATGACGCGGAGTTGCAGCGCACCGTTAAGGTTGGCGGTTGGGTGGTGACGGTGTCTCCGGGGCCACGACACCTTTATCAACTGAAAGCAGAAGTCTACGATGAGGTGTTATTACATCCGAGTAAAGATGAAGTGCTCGCAGGCTTTCAGCTTATGGATCAACAAACGCTCGCGTACCCAATGCAGTTATCTGGGAATGAAGCCGCGGCGTTATTGCAAATGACGCCCTTCGCCTGGCGAGCAACGCCAGACGTTAGCGAGCGACTGCAGGCAGCAGCCACGTTTAGTTGTGAAACGGACTTTATTATCCGCTTGCATCAGCGTATTGATGGCGGGGCGGTAGCGTAATCGAGAAGAATAAAAAACGGGCAGCGCGATAATCGGGCTGCCCGTTAATGTGAAATGTGTTTTATCAGGCGGCGTAGCCGAGGTGCTCGTAAAGAATATTACAGCCGATACCAATCAGAACCAGCCCGCCAACCACT
This sequence comes from Pectobacterium jejuense, assembly GCF_026800125.1. Classification (NCBI taxonomy): domain Bacteria; kingdom Pseudomonadati; phylum Pseudomonadota; class Gammaproteobacteria; order Enterobacterales; family Pectobacteriaceae; genus Pectobacterium; species Pectobacterium jejuense. The sequence goes on from NZ_JAPQKX010000001.1 coordinate 632,666, forward strand.
TCCGCTTTTTTGCCGAAGATAGGGCCGATATAGCGGCCAATCATCATTCCGAGCGTCACCATAATCATGGTGGCACAACCTATAACCATCGCGGTATGGAAAATATTGACCTGAAGGAAGGCCAGACCGACGCCGATTGCCATGGCATCCAGGCTGGTGGCGATGGCGGTACAAACTAACAGCGCCAGACTATGATTTTTGACTTTTTCGCAGCGGCAGTCTGAAGAACCTTTGAGGCCTTCGACGATCATGCGACCGCCCAGAATCAGTAACAGCGTAAAGGCAACCCAGTGGTCCCATTCGAGAATATATTGACTGGCAAAGAAACCAAGTGCCCAGCCGATGAGCGGGGTGATTGCTTCAATAACACCAAAGATGAGGCCGGTGCGAATGGCATCGCGGAAACGGGGGTTATGCAGGACGGCACCTTTACCGATTGACGCGGCGAAGGCATCCATTGACATACCAAATGCTAGGATAAGTGTTGCTGACATATTCATTGTAAATAGCCTCGGCTGGACGATTAACCATATACACGCAGATCATCCCCAACCCGAATGACGATCTTACGTGTCTATGGTCTCGCCTGCCAATCACGCTTGGCCGCCCGCACCACGTCTATGCTCCGGTGATAGGAGATAAAACGAGTATGTTGATACGAGCATTTCTGATGAATTATTGTGAATGTTAATTAATCAGAAATCGGCTACTCCCCAATGACGGCGCAACCTTACCATATTATTTATGGTGCAAACAACACTAAAAGTTTTAAGTGTTAATAATGCAATTGATAATTATTTTCATTTGATTGCCAAAAGAGAACGATCGTACAAAATAACGACAAGGTTAATGTGGTTAAAATGCCATCTAAAGAGAAGGTGTATACCCGTGGTTATTTGAAATGATTTACCTGATAAATTTACCTTATTGATTCTCAATCATAAATTTATATATTTTCTCTAAATCATCAAGCTGCGTAACCTGTATCAATAAACGGCGTTTCTCCAGTTCGATGACTAATACACCATCCTCAGATAAATTCATATTTTTAATTCTGGTATAAGGAATGAATATATTCGCATAAAAGAAACCGGTTGTTTTAAACACCAGTTTAGGACGACGAATATAGGCCAGGTAGCACGCCATGAAGGCCAGAGAAATCAAAAGATAGGTGGTAATAATAGCGCCATTATTCATCACGTTTTGATAAATAAGAATTCCCACTAAACCGATGAAAATCAGCGTATCGAGCCGGTTCATCCGCTTCAGAGGGACAAGGAGTTGGGTTTTTCCTTTGAGTTTATCCATGATGAACTCATCATAGATGGCATAAGCCAGTGCTAACGCAATCAACACAACCAGCGTGATATCTGTCATTGTCATCCGTATTACCCTTGTCCGTTGACTATCTGTGTCCGTGAATAAAAATAGCCGGGTGTGTTGGCACCCGGCCACTGAACATTATACGCCGAGCAGGCCGATCCAGTACCCGAAGATACCAATGGCGAAGAAGCCCATAATCAGCCACAGCGCGTTTACCTTGCGCCGTAACAACCACATACAACCGAACGTCAGCAGTAGGGGAACAAGTCCCGGCATGAGCTGGTCAAGGATGGATTGAACGGTAGTCACTGTGGTTTCCCCGTTCTGATTCGTCACTGTCGACACCACCATCGGGATGTTGACGTGAGTCCATTTATTGACCAATGCCCCCATGACGAACAAGCCGAGAATCGAGGCCGCCTCCGTCATTTTTTGCAGGAAACCACCGCCCATATCACTGACGATATCGATCCCTTTGCGGTAGCCGTAGGCGACGCCATAGTAACGCACCAGCAGGCGAACCAGGTTAAACAAAACGAAGAAGAGAATCGGCCCTAACAGGCTGCCACTCATGGCAATCCCTGCGCCTAGCGCAGCGAATACCGGACGTGCAGTGCCCCAGAATATCGGGTCGCCGACGCCAGCCAGTGGCCCCATCAGCCCGACTTTCAGACCGTTTATTGCCGCGTCATCGATAGGCGCACCGTTCGCACGTTGCTCTTCCATCGCCATCGTTACGCCGAGTATCGGAGCGGCAACAAAAGGCTGCGTATTGAAGAACTCCAGATGGCGCTTGATTGCTTGTTTACGCTCTTCCGAATTTTCAGGGTAAAGACGGCGAATCACTGGCACCATGGAAAAACAGAAGCCGAGTGCCTGCATACGTTCAAAGTTCCAGGAGCCTTGAAACAGGTTGGAACGGATAAACACCGCGCGGATGTCGCTGTCAGTGAGTTTTTTAACATTCGTATTGTCGACCATTTTGCTCACTCCTGTTAATCCAGTTCGTTATCAAGGTTGTTATTGCCTGATGAAACCGGCTGGCCTTGAACCTTGTTATATTTCGGGCTGAGCTGGATATACAGCACCGCCATCACAATACCAATTACGCCCAGCGCCACCAGGTTAAACTCGGTGAATGCAGCGGTAACGAAGCCAAGATAGAAGAACGGCATCAGGTAGCCTGCGCGCATCATGTTGATGACCATCGCGTAACCCACAACGACAATCATGCCCCCGGCGATATTCAGACCGTTGGTCACCACCTCCGGGATGGAGTTCAGCAGCGCGTGAACGGCATCGGTACCAACGGAAACGGCAACGATTACCGCAGGAATCGCGATACGCATGGCCTGCAGCAGGAGGGCAGAAACGTGAATCCAACTGATAGCCGTTAGATTACCTCGCTCTGCCGCGCTGTCTGCCGCATGTTGGAACGCAACGGTGATAGTACGAACAATGATGGTTAATACTTGCCCAGCGGCAGCGAGCGGAATTGCCAGAGCAATCCCTGCGCCGATCCCCTGACCGCCAGCAATAACCAGAATGGTTGAGATAATGGACGCCAGCGCCGCATCTGGTGCGACGGCCGCACCGATGTTCATCCAGCCTAACGCGATCATTTCCAGCGTACCGCCGATAATGATCCCCGTTTTTAAATCACCTAACACTGCACCAATCAGCGTACAGGCGACGAGTGGACGGTGGAACTGGAATTCATCAAGAATCGAACCCATCCCCGAAACACACGCGACGAGAAATATCAGCACAATTTGAAGTGTGGTAATCTCCATCGTACTTCTCCTATAAAATGTGTCTGAGTAAAAATAAATCGCCATCCCCGTTGATTTTCTATTTGGACATAAATACCTATCTTGAAAATCGTCAGGTCTATAAAACTATTATTGATGGTGACATTAGCGTTAATAACCTTCGTAGCTCGATGGGTATCAACGCGGCATTTTGTTAATTAAGTCCATCATTTTAATTCGGGAATCGGTTGATACTTTCCGAACCTCCAATTCAACACCGCGTTTATCTAATTCACGGAACGCTGCAATATCCTTCTCATCGATAGAGACGGCATTATTGACCTGCGTTTTCCCCTGCTTGAATGCCATCCCGCCAATATTGACCGAGGTGATGTTTACGCCATTTTCGATCAGCGTTAATACATCCGTCGGATTGGTGAACAGCAGCATCACGCGGTCAGCGGCATATTTCGGATTGTCATAAACACGAACGGCTTTTGCCACATCCACCACGTGCGCGGTAACGCCCGGTGGTGCAACCTGAGTCAGCAACGTTTTACGCACGTGATCGGCGGCGACTTCATCGCTGACAACAATAATGCGCGAAACATTGGTTTCTTTCGTCCAGCGGGTGGCGACCTGACCATGAATCAGGCGATCGTCGATACGAGCCAGACCAATTTTCATGTGTTCGCCGGGTCCTGCCGGTGTGGGGATAGCGTTGGCCTTTGGGGTTGGTGGAGGAGAAGGGGGCGCGACTTTGGCTTTTTCCTGATGCTTCAGCGCTTTTACGCCATCTCTGCCAGCTTCCAATGCGATAGAAACCAGATCGGAGAAGGACGGATTATCATCCCGGGCCATAAAGGTTTCCGCTAGCATGGGAATATTCACACCGGCGATAACATCATGGTTTTCTTTGTCGGTGACGAGGCGGCTGGCGGCGTTGAATGGGCTGCCGCCCCAGGTATCAACGAGAAACAGCACGCCTTGTGATGTGTCTAACTGCGTGAGTTTTTCCTGATATTTTTCTATCAATGTTTCGGCGTTTTCCCCAGGAACGAAATCAATCCAGGCGACATTACTTTGCTCGCCAAGAATCATTTCTGCTGTCTTTAACAGCGGTCCCGCAGTGGCGCCGTGAGTGCATAACATGATTGCAATACTCACTTGCTACCTCCTCACGTTCACGATCAAAAAAGAGTCAATGTGTCAGGAAACCGGGTCAGCGTTCCGGTAGTGAAAACGTTAACCGTCGCGGTATTAGTATGGCTGCAAGAAAAAATTTTACCGTGGATTCATGACATTCACTGTGTTCCTCCAGGTTGTCAGGCCAGAAAATCGTGACTGACAGATTTATTTTACTTATCGAAAAAATAAATAGTGTGATGATGCTCTAATGCTGACCAGTTAAATCAAGGGCTAAAAGGGCTCTGAATGGGAAAATTTGGGCGCGTTATCAATGCGAAGCTGACCGGAAGAAATTCTTTGTGAAAATTGGTAACAACCTGTTAGAGTAAACGTCCCTTAAATTGCTTAGGAGCACCGGGCATCAGCCCTTCCCATGGACTGTCACCGACAAAACGTTCTCTGTTTTCCCGCTAATGCTGGCGGTTTTCTGTACTCAACTGGTCACTCAGACCACATTCAGAATCTCTCTGATTCACACCAACTCTTTTTATTACCATTCAATGCGGCTCATGCATTGATGTCATCTGCTCGTTCATTTTCTGGAGTCTGACATGGAATTTTTGCTAGATCCTTCAATCTGGGCAGGCTTATTGACGCTGGTGGTACTGGAAATTGTTCTGGGTATCGACAATTTGGTGTTTATCGCCATTTTGGCGGATAAATTACCCCCCAAACAGCGAGATAAAGCCCGCATTATCGGTTTAAGCCTGGCGCTGTTAATGCGTCTGGGGCTGTTGTCTTTGATTTCCTGGATGGTCACACTGACGCGTCCACTGTTTAGCCTTGGCGATTTCAGCTTCTCGGGTCGTGACCTGATTTTGCTGTTCGGCGGTGTGTTCCTCTTGTTCAAAGCTACGATGGAGCTACATGAACGGCTAGAGAATAAAACGCACGACGGCAATGGCAATCGCGCCCATGCGAGTTTCTGGGCCGTAGTGGCACAGATCGTCGTGCTGGATGCGGTGTTCTCGCTGGATGCCGTGATTACTGCGGTGGGCATGGTCGATCACCTGGGCGTCATGATGACGGCGGTGATCATTGCAATGGGCGTCATGCTGATTGCTTCTAAGCCGTTGACCCGATTCGTCAACGAGCATCCAACGGTGGTTGTCCTGTGTCTCAGCTTCTTGCTGATGATTGGTTTGAGCCTGATGGCGGAAGGTCTTGGCTTCCACATTCCGAAAGGTTATCTGTACGCGGCGATTGGCTTCTCTATCCTGATCGAGCTGTTTAACCAAATTGCCCGTCATAACTTTATGAAGCATCAGTCGCACCGTCCTTTGCGTGAACGTACCGCAGAGGCCATTCTGCGCCTGATGGGTTCACGGAAAAACACGGACGACGTGGATGCGGATGAACCGCAGAAGAAACTCACAACTGAGGAATTCGCCGAAGAAGAGCGCAATATGATCAGCGGCGTGCTGACATTAGCCTCGCGTTCGCTGCGCAGCGTGATGACGCCGCGTACTGAAATTTCCTGGGTGGATAGTGCAAGTTCGGTCGAACAGATCCGTATGCAATTGCTGGATACGCCTCACAGCCTGTTCCCAATCTGTCGCGGTTCGCTGGATGAGCTTATCGGTGTCGTCCGTGCCAAGGACCTGCTGGTGGCGCTGGAAACGCAGACCGATGTGGAAAGCTTTGCTGCGGCTAACCCGCCAATCGTCGTGCCGGAAACGCTGGATGTGATTAACCTGCTGCCCGTTCTGCGTCGTGCGAAAGGTAGCCTGGTCATCATCGCCAACGAATTTGGTGTGGTGCAAGGGTTGGTAACACCGCTGGACGTGCTGGAAGCGATTGCCGGTGAGTTCCCAGATGAAGACGAAACGCTGGATATCATCCCTGACGGCGAAGGCTGGCTGGTGAAAGGCGGAACGGATCTCCACGCTTTGCAACAGGTGGTGAATAGCAGCGAGCTGGTTGATCCGAAAGAAGATTATGCTTCACTGGCAGGAATGTTGTTGGCGCATAGTGATGAGTTCCCGAAAGTCGGTGCCATCATCGAGTTGTACAACCTGCGCTTCCACATCATCGAAGTATCCGAATACCGTATTGAATTGGTGCGTGTAGAACGCATCATCGAGCGGGAAGAGGATGAAGAGGCGTAAGCCGTTCTGCGTAAGTAGATGACAAAATGAAGCCCCGCCAATGTGGCGGGGCTTTTTAATCGGTGGAAATAAAAACAGAAGTGGGGTGCGGACTAATCACACTGCACTTTAATCGCCAGTCCGCCCCGTGAGGTTTCGCGGTATTTGGCGTTCATGTCTTTACCCGTTTCGTACATGGTTTCAATCACCTTATCCAGCGAGACGCGTGCTTCGCTGGTGCGGCGGGTTGCCATGCGGGCGGCGTTAATCGCCTTAACGGAAGCAATCGCGTTACGTTCAATGCACGGGACCTGCACCTGGCCAGCAACTGGATCGCAGGTTAAGCCCAGATTGTGTTCCATGCCGATCTCAGCGGCGACACAAACCTGTTCCGGGCTCGCGCCCATCAGCTCTGCCAGTCCAGCGGCGGCCATGGAGCAGGCGACGCCCACTTCACCCTGACAGCCTACTTCCGCACCGGAGATGGAGGCGTTCATTTTGTACAGAATGCCAACCGCGCCCGCCGCGAGGAAGTAACGGATATAAATGGTTGGGCTAACCGGCTCGATGAAGTGGTCGTAATAAGCGAGGACAGCGGGGACGATGCCGCACGCACCGTTCGTTGGCGCGGTAACTACACGGCCACCTGCGGCGTTTTCTTCATTCACCGCCAGCGCGAACATATTGACCCAGTCCACCACGTTCATCGGGTCGTTGGACAGTTTATCGGAAGACACCAGCATGCGGCGCAGCGCAGAGGCACGACGTGGCACGCGCAGCGGTCCGGGTAAAACACCTTCGGTGTTCATACCGCGATCGATACAGGCACGCATTGTCTGCCAAATATCGGCAAAGTAGGCGTCAATGTCCTGACGGCTGTGCAGCGCCAGCTCGTTACGCATCACCATCCCTGAGAGCGACAGGCCACTTTGTTTGCAGTGATCCAGCATCTCTTTGGCGGAATTGAACGTATAGGGAACGGATACATCAGTGGCACTGTCTTTGCCAAAATTCTCTGCATCGACGATGAAGCCGCCACCGATGGAGTAATAGGTTTTGCTATAAATTTCTTTATTGCCGGCAAAGGCGGTGATGGTCATGCCGTTTTCGTGCAGCGGCAGATTTTCACTGCGGAAAACCATGCCACCTTCGCGTGGGAAATCGACCTCATGCTGCCCGTTAGCCAGCAGCAGGCGTTCGCGTTGCTCAACATCGCGGATGAAACCGGGAATGGCATCAATATCAACGGTATCCGGCATGTTACCCGCCAGACCCATAATGATAGCGATATCCGTATGGTGGCCTTTACCCGTCAGCGACAGTGAGCCATACACATCGACGGCAATGCGCGTGGTCGCGGTCAGTCGATCCTGGGTGATCAATTCATCGACAAATTGCTTACCGGCTTTCATCGGTCCAACCGTATGAGAGCTAGAGGGGCCAATACCGATTTTAAACATGTCGAAAACGCTTATCACGCGAAACTCCTCAAAGACTCAGGGTCGTACCCACTCTTTGTTATCTGATCGCCTGCATCCGGTTCCTTCATCATAATCAGATAGTTATGCTGCGAAGTATCTGATGATTTCGGTTCTGGCGAGACATGACCTGAATTTTAGTGGATATATACCCAAAGATTAGAATAAAACTCGTCAAATCGCGCTATTGTAGTGTGGAATATGTCGTGTGGCTTTCTTTTTCGCATGAAATAAACTTATGTCATCGCATAATTTAACTTATCCTAAATGTGAGTTAAGTCATTGTAAATCCTATGGCTGGGTGCTTTTTGAGCGCAAAGGCCGCTTTTTAAATAAGGATATTTGGCGAGAGAAAAGAAGTGGTGAGCCAAAAGCCGCTGAACGCGGCATTGAGCTTAGGGCTTGTCGGAAATCTGTAAGGCGAGCTGATGGATGATGGCGGCGGTTAGCCCCCAGACAAACTGCTGCTGATACCAGGAAAGATAAACCCGATGGCGCTGCTGCTTGCGCTCAATATCCAGTGGATAATAGCGCGTCAGCGCGAAGGCCTCGTCCAGCGGCATTTCAAACAGTTCGGCGACTTCGTCTTCATTGGGATGAAAGCGAGTCTGTGGAGCGATCAGCCCGACAACCGGTGTGACCTGAAATCCACTGACGCTGTCCAGCGGCGGTAATACGCCCAGCACCTGGACATTTTCCGGTGGGATAGCCACTTCTTCCTGCGCTTCACGCAGCGCCGTTTCGATGATGGAACGATCTTCTTTATCCGCCGCACCGCCGGGGAACGCCACTTGCCCGGCATGTTTACGCAGTTCGGCAGAACGTCGGGTCAATAACAGCGTGGGCGTAGGATGACAAATAATCGGCACCAGAACCGCAGCCTGACGCTGCTGGTGCACAGGCCGCAGCGATGGCGGAAGCTGTAACTGAAAGCGCGTAATAAAATCGTTCAGCGCAAAAGCTGTTGGCGGCAAGGCGATCTCACTCATTCACTCGGTACCTGAATTGTCTGGGAACCATCCAGTAGGGGAAGTATGCGGCCCACTTTATCAAACGTTTCCTGATATTCAGCCTGTTCCTGACTGTCGGCGACGATGCCGCCGCCTGCCCAGCAGTAAATTCTGCCGCGTTCGGTTAATAGCGTTCTGATGGTGATATTGGTATCCATCGTTCCGCACAGGCTGATGTAGCCGACGCTGCCGCAGTAAGCATTGCGACGCTGAGGTTCCAGTTCTTCAATAATCTGCATCGCGCGAATTTTGGGTGCGCCGGTAATCGAGCCGCCGGGGAAACAGGCGCGTAATAGCGTGGTTGCAGGACAATCTTCCGGTAGCTGTGCTTCAATGGTGCTGACCAGATGGTGCACCGCGGGGAAAGGTTCGACGACGAACAACTCCGGCACGCGGACGCTGCCTGGCACCGCGACACGACCAATGTCGTTACGCAGGAGATCGACAATCATCAGGTTTTCTGAGCGATCTTTCTCCGAATTAGCGAGTCGCACCGCTTGCTGTTTATCAGCTTCCGAATCTGCGAGACGCGGCAGTGTGCCTTTAATCGGGCGCGTTTGAATGCGGTGATTTTCCAGCCAGAGAAAACGCTCCGGCGATACGCTGATGACGGTATTTTCCGGCAGGCGCAGGAAGGCGGAAAAGGGCGCTTTATTGCCTGCTGACAGTCGTAAAAATGCCTGCCATTCATCACCCTCGTAAGCCGCAGAAAAGCGCTGTGCCAGATTGACCTGATAGCAGTCTCCCGCCAGAAGGTAGTCCTGTATTGTGCGGAATTTTTCGCCGTACGCCTCGCGTGACATGTTTGGTTGCCAATTGCTGGTAAGGTTGAAATCGGCTTTTGGGGCGGTAACGGGCGGAGTGGTTAACCCGTCGAGCCGCGCTTGAAGGGAATGATGTACGATCAGCGTTAACGTTTGTCGATGGTGATCGGCAACCAGCGCCCAGTCGTAGAGACCCACCGCCATATCCGGCAAATCGATATCTTGCTCGGCCTGTGCGGGCAGCGTTTCAATCTGCCGTCCCAGATCGTAGCCGAACAGGCCAAGTGCGCCGCCCTGAAAAGGGAAATCAGGATGTGTTTCCGCGGACAGCGCCAGTGAATCAAGCTGCTCTTGCAGTAAAGCAAATGGATCACCGTCCACGATATTCGTTACACCGTCACGCGTGATTTCCGTTTTGCTTCCGCGCGTGCAAAGTGTGACTCGCGGATCGGCGACCATAATATCGAAGCGATTATGCGGATGATCGGCAAATCCAGAATGCAGCAACATCGCCCACGGCTGTTGGGAAAAGGGCGCAAAGCGATCGAGCAGCACGGTCGGGTAGTAAGGCAGCGTGTGATAGATAGCGATGGAACCCGTCGCGGTGGTCGAATCGCTGGTGTCGGTTACGTGAGTCGTATTGGCGGCAGTCATGTTCTTCGTGTTGTGTCTACAGTATGGTTGTGTTGATAGCGCGTCGATTTTCCTGCCCACAGCGTACCACAAAGCAGAAATGCTGGTGTATGCCGAAGCGAGCATGCGATGATACGTGCGAATTTACCAACCAGGAAATTATCATGATTGCAGGTATGCCCGCGCTGACGCACAAGCAGCAGCAAGATGCCGTAGAGCGTATCCAGGAACTCATGTCTGAGGGCATGAGCAGCGGCCAGGCGATAGCACAGGTTGCCGCGGAGATCCGTCAGAATCATCAGGGCGACAACGTCGCGGTGATGTTTGACGAAGATGATGACGCATTTAATGACAGTAATGATAGCGACGAAGAACACCATTTTGACGATGGTGAAGAAGAGGACGAGCAGTAACCACATTTCTTCCTATACCCGTCATACTTCAAGTTGCATGTGCGTTGGCTGCGCTTAGTCACCCGAATCACTTACCTGAGTAAGCTCATCGGGATTCCCTCACTTGCCGCCTTCCTGAAACTCGAATTATTTAGGGTATGGGATTGGATAAAGACGGTGGCTTATATCGCCGCAATCGCTTTGATTTCGACTTTGAATTTCGGGTGCATCAATTTAGCCTGCACGGTGCAGCGTACAGGCGCGCTACCTGCCACGACCCAAGCATCCCACGCGGCGTTCATCGCAGCAAAATCATCCGCATCGGCGAGAAAAATCGTCACGTCCAACAGCTTACTCTTATCCGTTCCCGCCTGTTGCAGGATCGCATCTAACGCGCCCAGCGCGTTTTTCGTTTGCGCCTGTGCGTCGTCATCCAGATTCTCCGGCACGCTGGTGTAATAGAGCGTGTTGTTGTGGATGACGGCGTCTGACCAGCGGGCTTCAGGATTAATTCGTGTGATCGCCATGAGGTGGGGTTTCTCCATTGTGGGGATAGTTAAAATAGTGACATCAATCAATACCAGCCGCCAAGCCTAACACAGCAGGTTGCGGCACGCTTTCCTGATTTAAGGTGGTAGCGTCGGGTGACTCTTGGCATAATCAGCGCGATATTTTGCTGCGACCTGAAACGGTTAGCGGCTTACAGATATAGCATTCCCTTGAAAAAGAGAGCAGGCGTGACGAACGATCGTGTAATTGATGATTTTGCTAATGACGGCGTGCTGGCGAAAGCGATCACAGGCTTCAAGCCTCGTGAGCCACAGCGGCAGATGGCGCAGGCAGTCATGCGGGCCATCGACGATAAAACAGCGCTGGTGGTAGAAGCGGGAACAGGAACCGGTAAAACCTATGCCTACCTTGCGCCCGCCTTGCGTTCAGATAAAAAAGTCATCATTTCAACCGGTTCGAAAGCGCTACAGGATCAGCTCTATAGCCGCGATTTACCGACGATCGCGGAGGCGTTGAAGTACAAAGGCAAATTAGCGCTGTTGAAAGGTCGCTCGAACTACCTCTGTCTGGAACGGCTTGAACAGCAATCGCTGGGCGGCGATGATTTACCCGGCGAAACGCTGAGTGAACTGGTTCGGCTGCGCGGCTGGTCGTCGGAAACGACGGAAGGTGATGTCACGACCTGTTCAGGTGTGGCGGAAGACAGCGCAATCTGGCCGTTAGTGACCAGCACCAACGATAACTGCCTGGGCAGCGACTGTCCGCACTACAAAGAGTGTTTTGTGGTGAAAGCACGGCGTAAAGCGATGGATGCCGATATCGTGGTGGTTAACCATCATCTCTATCTGGCCGATATGGTGGTGAAGGAGAGCGGTTTTGCGGAGCTGATCCCAGAAAGTGACGTCGTTATTTTCGATGAAGCCCACCAGATTCCGGATATCGCCAGCCAATATTTCGGCCAGCAGCTTTCCAGCCGCCAACTATTGGATCTGGCGAAAGACATCATCATTGCATACCGCACCGAAGTGCGCGACGCCTCGCAACTGCAAAAAAGTGCCGATCGCCTGACGCAAAGTACGCAGGATTTTCGGCTGTCGCTGGGCGATCCGGGGTTTCGCGGTAATCTGCGCGATGTGCTCGAACAGCCGTCGCTTCAGCGTGCGCTGGTGCTGCTGGATGATGCGCTGGAGCTGTGTTACGACGTCGCGAAACTGTCGCTCGGGCGTTCAGCGCTGCTGGATGCCGCTTTTGAGCGCGCCACGCTCTATCGCAATCGCTTGAAACGGCTGAAAGACGTGCAGTTACCAGGTTACAGCTACTGGTACGAATGTAATTCACGTCATTTTGTGTTGGCGCTGACGCCGCTGTCCGTCTCCGATCGTTTTCGTGAACTGATAAAAGAGAAGCCTGCGGCCTGGGTGTTTACCTCCGCGACGCTGTCTGTTAACGATCAACTCTTCCACTTCACCGATAGGCTGGGGCTGGATAACGCGAATACGCTCCTGTTACCCAGCCCGTTTGATTATGCCAATCAGGCGCTGCTCTGCGTCCCCCGCAATTTACCGGAAACCAATCGTCCCGGTGCAGCGAAAAGGCTGGCGGCGATGCTGCGGCCGTTGATTGAGGCGAATCAGGGTCGCTGCTTTATGCTGTGTACGTCGCATCAGATGATGCGCGATTTGGCGGCCGAATTCCGCGCCACGCTGACGCTACCGGTGCTGTTACAGGGCGAAACCGGCAAGGCGCAATTGCTGTCGCAGTTTGTGTCGGCAGGTAATGCCTTGCTGGTGGCGACCAGCAGCTTCTGGGAAGGCGTGGATGTGCGTGGTGATACGCTCTCCTGCGTCATTATCGATAAACTGCCGTTTACCTCGCCGGATGACCCGCTGCTGAAGGCGCGTATTGAAGACTGCCGCCTGCGCGGCGGTGAGCCTTTCGACGATGTGCAGGTTCCCGATGCGGTGATTACCCTGAAGCAAGGTGTAGGCCGCCTCATCCGTGATGTTGAGGATCGCGGTGTGATTGTGATTTGCGATAATCGACTGGTGATGCGTCCGTATGGTGCCGTGTTCCTTAACAGCCTGCCACCGACGCCGCGTACCCGCGATATTGGGCAGGCGATTAATTTCCTGACGCGTAACACATAATTCCCCACTGGCGATTGCCGCATGGCCTGACTGACCGATGGCGGGAAGGGCTGCGGCTCGATAGGAGCTTATGCTATGATACGGGTTGTTAAGATTTATTTATCCTGCCTGAGGTTGGCATGTCTACGCGAATTCTAGCGCTTGATACCGCAACGGAAGCCTGTTCCGTCGCACTCTGGAATGAAGGTGAAATTCATTCTCTGTTCGAACTTTGTCCTCGTGAACACACACAACGTATTCTGCCGATGGTTCAGCAGGTGCTGGCCGACAGCGGCCTGACGCTTAACGATCTTGATGCGCTGGCCTTTGGTCAGGGGCCGGGAAGTTTTACCGGCGTGCGAATTGGCATTGGCATTGCCCAAGGACTGGCACTGGGAGCGGATTTACCGCTGCTCGGCGTCTCGTCACTGGCTACCATGGCGCAGGGCGCTTTCCGCCTGACGCAGGCAACGCAGGTGCTGGCGGCCATTGATGCGCGGATGGGAGAGGTCTACTGGGGTTGCTATCAGCGCGATGCTGACGGCGGCTGGCAGGGTGAATCCGAGGAAGCGGTATTGAAACCTGAACAGGTGCAGGCGTTAACTGCCGCGCTGTCAGGCGAATGGGCCACTGTAGGCACTGGATGGGAAACCTATCCTGAACTGGCCAGCCATGCCTCTCTGGTGTTAGCGAAGGGCGAGGTGCTGCTGCCGCAGGCGCAGGACATGTTGCCGCTGGCTTGTCAGCTATGGCAGGCAGGTAAAGCGGTAAGCGTCGAGAATGCACAGCCACGCTACCTGCGCAATGAAGTGACCTGGAAAAAGCTGCCCGGCCGCGAATAACAGAATGCACATTCGACGTGAAGTATGCCCGTCATAAACAGCAACTTATTCGATGCTGAGCAGTCTAACTATCAGATGTCTGAAGAGGGGTTGTGCCATGTCCGTACAAATAAAAAGCGTACAAATAAAAGGCGTACAGATGAAAAATGTGCATCTGAATCAGAAAAAAGCACGCCTCGGTATGGTAGTTGCGACAGCGCTGCTGCTTTCAGGTTGTGTCACGGTGCCGGATGCCATTAAAGGCACGTCGCCAACGCCGCAGGACGATCTGGTGCGCGTGATGAATGCGCCGCAGATTTATGTCGGTCAGGAATCACGCTTTGGCGGACGGGTGGTCAGCATCCGCAATGAAGCGAATAAAACGCGGTTGGAAATTGCCAGCATGCCGCTGGATAGCGGCGCGAAACCGCTGTTGGATATGCCGTCAGAAGGGCGCTTTATTGCCTATGTGAATCGCTTTCTGGAACCTGTCGATTTTAAAGACCAACTGGTCACCGTTGTCGGGCCAATTGTCGGCACCGAACAGGGCGCTATCGGGGATAAACCCTATCGTTATATCGTGATCGACGCACAAGGCTACAAACGCTGGAATGTCGTGCAGCGTCTTATGGTACCACCCGGCGGCTATGGCCCGTGGGGATGGCGTGCGGGTTACGGCTATGGTTGGGGGCCCGGATGGGGATTTGACGGCGGTTGGTCTGGGCCTGCGCGCATTGAGAATGTCGTGACAGAATAAGAATAGGGCTATTTTACTTGTCATTTTGAACCTGGGCAGTGCTCAAAATCCTCACGTACTACGTGTACGCTCCGGTTTTTCCGCGCTGTCCGTGTCCAAACTGACTGCGCCAATAACGCCCTATGGGGTAGGCTCTAAAATTATTTCGTTCAGTGTGAAGATATCAGGCGACGCAGGTTGCCTGATTTTTTTTGAATAAAGAATAAATTAGTGATCGATCTCGCAACCTTAACATTGTTTGTTAGCTAACTGGTAGGCTGAGTTAAAATAATGTTAATAACAATAAGCCTCTGAGGGCGAAGACGATGCCACTAAAAAAATATCTCGGGAGTGACGTCTTGGAAAAAATTTGGTTATCACGCTATCCGGCGGATGTGCCGGCGGAAATCGATCCAGATCGCTATTCGTCGCTGATTGAAATGTTTGAAAATAGCGTCAGGCGTTATGCCGATCGGCCCGCATTTGTCAACATGGGTGAAGTGATGACGTTTCGTAAGCTGGAAGAGCGGAGTCGGGCGTTTGCCGCCTATCTGCAAAACCAGCTTAAATTGCAAAAAGGCGATCGTGTCGCGCTGATGATGCCGAATCTGCTGCAATATCCCGTTGCGCTCTTTGGCGTGCTGCGCGCGGGGATGGTGGTCGTCAACGTTAACCCATTGTATACACCGCGTGAGCTGGAGCATCAGCTAAAAGACAGCGGTGCGAGCACGATTGTTATCGTGTCTAACTTCGCGCATACGCTGGAAAAAGTCGTCCATAACACGGCGGTGAAACACGTTATCCTGACCCGTATGGGTGACCAGCTCTCTACGGCCAAAGGCACGCTGGTCAACTTCGTGGTGAAGTACATTAAGCGGCTGGTGCCCAAATACCATCTGCCGGATGCGATATCGTTCCGTCGTGTTTTGCAGGAAGGACGGCGTCAGCAGTATATTCGCCCCGATATTATCAATACCGATTTGGCATTCCTGCAATATACCGGCGGCACCACGGGCGTCGCTAAAGGCGCCATGCTCACACACCGCAATATGCTGGCGAATCTTGAGCAGTGTAAAGGGGCATACGGCGCTGTTCTGCAAGAAGGGAATGAACTGGTGGTCACGGCGTTGCCGCTCTACCATATTTTCGCACTTACGGTGAACGGCCTTCTGTTCCTTGAATTGGGCGGGAAGAACCTGTTGATCACCAATCCCCGTGATATCCCGGCGGTCGTGAAGGAACTGAAACAATATCCGTTTACGGCTATCACCGGCGTCAATACGTTATTTAACGCGCTGCTCAACAACAAAGAGTTTCACGAGCTGGATTTCTCCACGCTGCGTTTATCGGTTGGCGGCGGCGCATCGGTGCAGCAAGCGGTGGCGGAGCGTTGGGAAAAAACCACAGGTAAACACCTGTTGGAAGGGTATGGACTGACGGAGAGTTCGCCGCTGGTGTCGGGAAATCCGTACGATCTGAAACACTACAGCGGCAGTATCGGGCTGCCAGTGCCGTCAACGGACGTCAAAATCATTGACGATGACGGCAACGACGCCGGGCCGGGAGAATCCGGCGAGCTGTGGGTGCGTGGGCCGCAGGTGATGTTAGGGTACTGGCAGCAGCCTGCTGCGACGGATGAGGTGTTAAAAGATGGCTGGTTAGCGACGGGTGACATTGTCACTTCTGATGACGAAGGATTCCTGCGAGTCATCGACCGTAAGAAAGACATGATTCTGGTTTCTGGCTTTAACGTCTATCCGACGGAAATTGAAGATGTGATCAGCCGTCATCCCAAAGTCTCCGAATCGGCGGTGGTTGGGGTGGACAATGAGGTCTCCGGCGAGGCAGTCAAAGCCTTTGTCGTCAGACGCGATCACTCGTTAACAAAAGAGGAACTCATTACCCACTGTCGCCGTAATCTTACCGGCTACAAAGTGCCGAAAGAGATCGAATTCTGCGACGATTTGCCGAAATCTAACGTGGGGAAAATCCTGCGCCGCGAATTACGTGGCGATAAGAAGGCGAAGAAAGACGCTGCCGCCTGACGATTTTCCACGAAAAACGACTGCCAGAGAGAGGCAGGACGCGATATGATGTTTTCACGCCGGTTTATCCGGCGTTCTTTTTTATGGCGAGCTTATACTCGTCACTCTATGGGCCGTCGCTTGCGACGTTAAAAATGTCCGCCGGGAATTTTTTACGGCGATACGGATTTGACCCAGAACCGTAAAGTAAAAACAACCAAGAGAATGACGTTTTGAATTATCAGTTGATCACTTCCGACATCGGGTTACAAGAGGTTTGCTCCCAGGCGCGACGCTTTCCGCAGGTGGCATTGGACACGGAGTTCGTCAGAACCCGCACGTATTACCCGCAATTAGGGTTGATTCAATTGTATGACGGCGAACAGCTTTCACTTATCGATCCGTTAACGATTACCGACTGGGCACCCTTTCAGGCGTTACTGCGTGATGAGCAGGTCACTAAATTCCTGCATGCGGGCAGCGAAGATCTGGAAGTGTTTCTCAATGCGTTTGGAACACTGCCGACGCCTTTCATTGATACACAGATTCTGGCCGCATTTTTAGGCAAGCCGCTTTCTTATGGATTTGCTGCGCTGGTGGCTGACTACATAGGCGTGACGCTGGATAAAAGCGAGTCGAGAACGGACTGGCTGGCTCGTCCTCTGAGCGAAAAACAGTGCGATTACGCCGCGGCCGATGTGTTCTATTTGTTGCCAATGGCCATTCAACTGGTGGCCGATACGGAAGCCGCAGGGTGGATGAACGCGGCGCTGGATGAGTGTCTCCTGCTGTGCCAGCGTAAACAGGATATTTTGGCACCGGCGCTGGCCTATCGCGAATTTGGCAACGCCTGGCAACTGCGTGGTCGAAATCTGGCTTGCCTTCAGCGTCTGGCTGAGTGGCGCTTGCGTAAAGCGCGTGAGCGAGACAGCGCGGTGAATTTTGTCGTACGTGAAGAGAACCTGTTGCAGGTGGCGCGTTGTCTGCCGACGTCGCTGGGTGAACTGAGCTCGCTGGGGCTGAGCGGCCCGGAAATCCGCTACCACGGCAAAACGCTGCTGGACTGCGTTGCACAGACGGATGGCCTTGCTGACGCGGATTGTCCACCGCCAGTGATTAATTTGATCGACTATCCCGGCTATAAAAAAGCGTTTAAAGATATCAAAGCGCTGGTGCAGCGCGTGAGCGAACAGAGTGGATTATCCGCCGAGCTATTGGCCTCACGTCGCCAAATTAATCGTCTGCTTAACTGGCACTGGAAATTAAGCGGGCAAGATGCGGGAATGCCGGAAATGTTGTCTGGCTGGCGCGGCCAGTTATATGGCGATGAACTGCGTGAAATTGTGCAGGGCTATTAATCACCGGTAAACACGTCTTATCAATACGCCTTATTTGCTGTGATGATGCAATCATGAAAAAAGCAGCAAATAGGGTGATAAGAATGCGGTGAAAAAAACAAAATAAGAAATAAAAGACTGGCTAAATATACAGTCTATTATGAAATGAAACGCACGTAATTTTATGTATGACGAATATACCCTAAATAATTCGAGTTTCAGGAAGGCGGTAAGAGAAAGAATCCCGATGAGCTTACTCAGGTAAGTGATTCGGGTGAGTGAACGCAGCCAACGCATCTGCAACTTGAAGTATGACGGGAATAGATATCCCCTGCGTAAAAGCAGGGGATACTACAGCAGAAAAATCATTTAGGCGTTTCTTCCGCTTCCGGTAATGTAACGTTCAACTCAAGCACGGAAATATCATCTCCTTTTTGCTCAAGCTGAACCGTCACCATCTCAGGATCAATCTGTACATATCTACAGATAACCTCAAGAATGTCTCGCTTTAATTGCGGCAGATAATGGGGCTCGCTATCTCCCCGGCGTCGCTCCGCGACAATAATTTGCAGCCGTTCCTTGGCAATATTGGCTGTCGTTTTTTTGCGGGACAGAAAGAAGTCCAGTAAAGCCATAATTTATCCCCCAAAAAGTCGTTTAAGGAAACCCTTCTTCTCTTCTTCAACAAAACGGAAAGGACGCTCTTCACCAAGCAGACGTTCAACGGTATCCGCGTAGGCTTTACCTGCATCGGCTTCCGCATCCAAAATAACGGGTTCGCCCTGGTTAGAGGCGCGGAGTACGGATTGGTCTTCTGGGATCACGCCAACCAGCGGAATCCGCAGAATTTCAAGAACATCTTCCATGCTCAGCATGTCGCCACGGCTCACCCGACCTGGGTTGTAGCGCGTCAACAGCAAATGCTCTTTGATCGGATCTTCAGAACGCTCAGCACGACGTGATTTCGAAGACAGAATGCCCAGAATACGGTCGGAGTCACGAACGGAAGAGACTTCCGGGTTGGTGGTGATAATCGCTTCGTCAGCGAAATAGAGCGCCATCAACGCACCGGTTTCAATCCCGGCAGGTGAATCACACACGATAAAATCGAATTCCATGTTGCCCAGATCATTGAGCACTTTCTCTACGCCTTCATGCGTTAACGCATCTTTATCACGCGTTTGTGAAGCGGGCAGAATGTAGAGATTATCCGTTCTCTTATCTTTGATCAGCGCCTGATTCAGCGTGGCATCACCTTGAATCACGTTGACGAAGTCGTACACCACGCGACGCTCACATCCCATGATCAGGTCGAGGTTACGCAGACCAATGTCAAAATCGATGACAACCGTCTTTTTTCCTTTCTGGGCTAAACCGGTAGCAATGGCCGCGCTTGATGTGGTCTTGCCAACGCCCCCTTTACCCGATGTAACAACAATGATGCGTGCCATAAATGTTTCCTTGGGAGATTCTAGTCTAGAGGTTTTATCGTTAAAACATTGTCCAGCTGGTTCAGATTGATCCGTGCTGGCTGCCCAAAATACGCTTCAGGAATCTGATCGCTCAGCCAGTAACGGCCAGCAATCGAGACCAGTTCTGCGGCCAGATGCGTACAGAATATCTGGCTCTGAACATCGCCAGAAACGCCTGCGAGGGCTCGGCCGCGCATCATGCCGTAAATATGAATATTGCCATCGGAAATCACCTCCGCCCCTGCGCTGACGCCGTTTGTGACAATCAAGTCACAGTTCCGGGCGTAAATCTGTTGGCCGGAACGTATGGGGGTGTTGATGACTTTCGTTTTCACCGCAGCAGGAACGGCGGCGACGGGCTCGACGACCCGGCGTTGTGCTTTACCTTCGCTCAGAAGGGGAAGCCCCGCCTGCGCAATGGTTTTCTTTAATGCGTCGTCGGTACATCCGCTGACGCCAACGACATGCAGGCCGGTTGACGAAATGGCCTGCTGTAATTTTATCCAGTCGGTTTCCGCTGTTAATGCAGCAACATTAATCACAACGGGGGCATTTTTCAGGAAAGCAGGCGCTTGCTCTATTTTTTCCTGTAGTGCCTGGTAAATTACCTCGGGTTGGGAATCATGCAAATGAACAACCGATAAGGTAAAGCTGCTGCCTTTTAGCTCTATTGGCGTTTGTGACATCTATCCTGACTCAGTTTCAGCATCTTTTAATCCCTAGAGTAACATTTAAGGCATGATATTCCAGAGCGCTGTAAGCATGTTATAGTCACAATTATATACAGGCAAGATGGCATTCCCATCAAATAGAGTAAAAAAAATGTTTTGTGTGATCTATCGAAGTGCTAAACGCGATCAGACCTATCTTTATGTTGAAAAAAAAGACGATTTCTCACGTGTGCCAGAAGAATTAATGAAAAGTTTCGGCACGCCGCAGTTAGCCATGGTTTTACCGCTGGATGGGCGTAAAAAACTGGCGAATGCCGATATAGAAAAAGTGAAACTTGCGCTGCAAGAACAGGGCTTTTATCTGCAAGTTCCTCCACCGGTCGAGAGCTTATTAAACACGCCGGTATAAGTGTAAAAAAATAATACCAAGGCGTACTTTCAGATAAAGCCGCAAACATAATTTAGCGTGGAATATCTCAGCCGTTTGCATGATATTCCGCGCGATAAATATTCACCTTTTGAGTTTTACCTCGCCACAATTTAATTGTTTCCCTTTTTGATGGGATAAGGCTTCGTTTCTCCCTCACCGGATCCCCAACCCTGCTCACCTGAAATCTGTTGGGGTAACCCCCGTAGCGATGATATAACGATGGTTTTGCACCATCGTGTTCTTATATAGCTGTTTTCCTTTTGGTCGTGTTCTGTGCCACGAAAGCAGCGATAATCCAACAGACAGGGCAGGAGAATACCCATGTATCAACACAGAGACTGGCAGGGCGCGCTGCTTGATTTCCCAGTAAATAAAGTCGTTTGCGTCGGGAGCAACTACTCAGAACACATCAAAGAAATGGGCAGTGCGACTCCAAGTGAGCCCGTTTTATTCATCAAGCCTGAAACCGCACTGTGTGACTTACGCCAGCCCGTTGCCATCCCTAAAAATCTGGGTTCGGTTCACCACGAAGTCGAGCTGGCTGTGCTGATCGGTACGCCGTTGAAGCAGGCGAATGAAGAGCGCGTTGCCCGGGCGATTGCGGGCTTTGGTGTAGCGCTGGATCTGACGCTGCGTGATTTGCAGTCCGACTTCAAAAAAGCGGGCCAGCCGTGGGAAAAAGCCAAAGCGTTTGACGGTTCTTGCCCGATCTCCGGTTTTATTCCGGTTGCCGAGTTTGGCGATCCGCAGCAAACCGATCTGGGTGTAAAAGTGAATGATGAAGTGCGCCAGCAGGGTAACACGCGTGATATGATTACGCCGATTCTGCCGCTGATTGCTTACATGAGCCGTTTCTTTACGCTGCGCGCGGGCGATATTATTTTAACGGGTACGCCAAAAGGGGTCGGTCCGATCCTGTCTGGCGATATGCTGACGATTACGGTAAATGACCGGACGTTAAGCACGCGTATTATCTAACGCTCCCCCGGCTGCCCGTGTTGAACGACGGGCAGCAAAGTTTCCCCGCTGCGCCCGCCAGAATCACGTATCTTTATTTACAACGCTATCGATTTATACAACTTAAGGTAACTGGAAGAGACATGACTGAACGCCCTTTTTGGCAGCAAAAAACGTTGTCTGAGATGTCCGACGATGAATGGGAGTCGCTGTGCGATGGCTGCGGTCAGTGCTGTTTGCATAAACTGATTGATGAGGATACGGAGGAAATCTATTTTACCAACGTCGCCTGTAATCAACTGAATATTAAAAGCTGTCAGTGTCGTAACTATGAGAAACGCTTCGAGTACGAGCCGGACTGCATCAAGCTGACACGTGAAAATCTACTGACGTTTAACTGGCTACCCGCGACCTGTGCGTATCGTCTGATTCATGAGCGTGAAGATTTACCGCAGTGGCACCCGCTGGTCTGCGGTACTAAAACGGCGATGCACCGTGAGCGTATCTCCGTGCGCCATATCGCCGTGCGTGAGAGTGAGGTGGTGGACTGGCAGGACCATATCCTGAACAAACCTGAGTGGGCGCGGTAGTGTCTGTTCGGCGCTAGGCTGTTATCTGGTTAAAACAAGAAGCCCCTCAATCTGAATCACTCAGAAGAGGGGTTTTTTATTGGGGGGAGAATCAGCTTTCATTCGTTATCCCCTCTGCATTTTGCCTGTCACTTCACATTTCTCTTTTTCATTGTGCGAATCATGCTGTCATCTCCGGCATAAATCGTGACGTGTTGTATAATTTTAGAGCAGTCAAACCAGAAGGAGGGAGAGCATGTGATTAACTTTGAGAAAATTATTCTTGAGTACAGCGAGCAGTACACCGATTTTGCTGCCTCCACCATTGCCTTTATGGAAAGTCAGGAAAAAAAGATCGACGCAGATGAAATATCACGAAGAATCCCGCAGGAAAAAAGACCTTTTTTTAACGAAAGATTAGGCCACTATCGCGATATCTACAGACCACAGCAGTGAGAGGTAGCACAAGCCTGTGAAGCGTAGAAACAGTTACCAGAAGCCCGACTCTCGTCGGGCTTTTCGGTATTTCATTAGCGGCTGAAGAGGTCGCGACGCTTAGGGCGGAAAGGCTGAGCGATCAATACCAGCACGGCAACCAACAGATAAGCGGCAAAGATGCCAAGCAGCCATTGCGGCATTTCCAGAGAGAGAAATTCCCACTGACGTACTGAGCAATCACCTGTCGCATTGAAAATAGCCGGAAGCCATTTGTCCAAAGGCAACCATGACGGGAAGCTGACAAAGAAATCACAGGTGGTAAACGGCGACGGATTTAACAAAATATCCGTGTGTTTCCAGGCCAGTCGGAACCCTTCATAAGAACTGTATATCCAGAGCGCGATGGCTGGGTAACGCAACGCCGTTGTTGGCGCGATGGCGCCAACAATACCTGCTGCGAACACGCCCCACAGCGCACAACGCTGATAGATACACAGCACGCACGGTTTTAATAACATCA
Organism: Pectobacterium jejuense; assembly: GCF_026800125.1. Lineage (NCBI taxonomy): Bacteria > Pseudomonadati > Pseudomonadota > Gammaproteobacteria > Enterobacterales > Pectobacteriaceae > Pectobacterium > Pectobacterium jejuense. Next base: position 655,903 of record NZ_JAPQKX010000001.1, read on the forward strand.
CATGCTGAAAATAGAGCGCGGTCAATTCCAACGCTAAAGCGGTAAACGCCAGCAGCAGCCACGCACCACGTCCGCGTGAGCAACGATTAAGAAATCGCAACATAAAAATATTCCATGCTAAACATGATTAAAGCAGCAGTGTAAACCGTTCTGGCTTCACTGCCATCATTTCACTGCGCAAAACGTAACGATATGTTTATTTGATGCTTTTCTGTCATTCTGCGGCGGCGAAAAGGGTGTTGATAACATCATCAAGGCCGAAATTGTCGCTGCCGCGATTACTATACACGATCGTGATTATGAGTGACTGCCCGATATGGTCAAGTCTGGCAAAGAAATCCATTGTTTATTCATCAAAAAATCGGTGAACGGCACCAGCGTGAACTCAACGCAAAGTAACCCGACCAGCGTCATCACAATGGTGTAAGGCAGTGCCATGATCACCATGCGCCCGTAAGATAAACGGATAAGCGGTGCCAGAGAGGACGTCAGCAAGAACAGAAACGCAGCTTGCCCATTCGGTGTGGCGACGGAAGGCAGATTGGTGCCGGTATTGATTGCGACAGCGAGCAGCTCGAACTGAGGCAGCGAGATCTGACCGTTCTCAAAGGCGTTGCGCGCTTCGTTAATGTAAACCGAGCCAACGAAGACATTATCCGATATTGATGAGAGCAGGCCGTTGAACAGATAAAACTGCGTCAGTTGCGCGCTTTCAGAAGATTGCAGGACGTAGTGGATAATCGGTGAAAACAGCTGCTGATCGATAATGACGGCGACGATTGCAAAAAAGACCGTCAACAGCGCGGTAAACGGCATGGCATCCTGAAACGCTTTACCAATGGCATGTTCTTCAGTCACGCCGCAGAACGTCGTCGCCATAATAATAACGGAAAGGCCAATCAACCCGACTTCCGCCAGATGAAACGCCAGCGCGACGATGAGCCAGACGCCAATCACCGCCTGCACGATTAAACGCGCTTTATCCTGCGGCGTGCGCTTTTCTGTCATATCCCGATCGTAATCCTCAAGCACGCGGCGCACGTTGTCTGGCAGGTTTACGCCGTAGCCGAAGAGTTTAAAACGCTCAACCAGCACGCAGGTCAGGATACCGCAAATAAACACCGGGACGGTCACGGGTGACATGCGCAGGAAGAAGCTGACGAAATCCCAACCGGCGCTTTTCGCGATAATCAGGTTCTGAGGTTCACCTACCATCGTCATCACGCCGCCCAGTGCCGTACCGACGCCAGCGTGCATGAGCAGGCTGCGCAGGAACGCCCGGAACTGCTCCAGCGTACGATGATGCTCCTCGCTGCTGAGTGTGCTGTCATCGCTGATATCGGCCTCGTCTTCACCCTGTTGAGAAGCGAAACGGTGATAAATACCATAAAACCCGATAGCGACGCTGATAACAACGGCAATCACGGTCAGCGCATCAAGGAACGCGGAAAGAAAGGCCGCGGCGATACAGAAAGCAAGGGAAAGCAGCGTTTTGGAATGAATGCGCAACAGCAGCTTGGTAAACACAAAGAGCAGCAGTTGCTTCATGAAATAGATGCCCGTCACCATAAACACCAGCAGCATGAGGACTTCAATATTCCCTGTGACCTCATGCCACACCTGCTGCGGGCTGGTCATTCCGATGAGGATTGCCTGTAGTGCCAGTAGGCCGCCAGGCTGTAACGGGTAACATTTCAGCGCCATACCGAGCGTAAAAATAAACTCCACAACGAGTAACCAACCGGCCCAAAACGGGCTGACAAAATAGAACAGCAGCGGATTAATCAGCAAGAAGCAAAAAATAGTCAACTTGTACCAGTCTGGCGCGTATCCCAGAAAATTTTTTAACAGCGCGCGGTGAAGGGGCATGCCGGTCATAATGGAAGGGGAATCCTTATTCGTTAGAATAGTTTGATGGTTTTTATCATATCGTAAAAACTTTACAAACGGGCAGAAGTCTACCGTTCTACGCCGCGAGAGGTCGGTTTGCAGTCACAATTTTTCATTGAAATGGTTCGGTGCCCGAGTGCGGCGCTATATCATGATTCTTTCGTCTGGTATTATGACTTGGCTTTTTTCGGCAATCACCGCTACGGATTATCAAACACATGGTTATAAAGGCGCAAAGTCCGGCTGGATTCGCGGAAGAATACATTATCGAAAGTATATGGAATAACCGCTTTCCTCCTGGCTCTATTTTGCCCGCGGAAAGAGAGCTTTCCGAACTGATTGGCGTGACCCGTACTACCTTGCGTGAAGTACTTCAGCGCCTGGCCCGCGATGGCTGGCTGACGATACAGCACGGGAAACCCACAAAGATCAACAACTTTTGGGAAACCTCCGGGCTCAATATTCTGGAAACGCTGGCGCGACTCGATCACGATAGCGTGCCGCAACTGATCGATAACCTGCTGGCCGTGCGCACCAACATCGCCGCCATTTTTATTCGGACGGCGTTACGCCATAACCCGGAAAAGGTGCGTGATGTATTAACGCAGGCAAGCGCGGTAGATGATAGCGCAGAAGCTTTTGCGCAGCTTGACTACAACGTGTTCCGTGGTTTGGCTTTTGCCTCTGGCAATCCGATTTATGGTCTGATCCTGAACGGCCTGAAAGGGCTGTATATTCGCGTAGGGCGTTACTATTTTTCCAATCCGGAAGCCCGCAAGCTGGCGGTGAATTTTTACGGTCGGTTGGACGCGTTGCGCAGCGAAGAGCTCTACGATCAGGTGATGGATGTCGTCAGGCATTACGGTAAAGAAAGTGGGGCGATCTGGCACAGTATGCAGAGCGCGATCCCACGGGACATCGCGGAAGTACGCCGCTAAGGCTCATACCGCAGCGTCATTGTGAAAATATGAAAAGGGGATTCAGGTTGTTGCCTGAATCCCCTTTTTCTTTGGTTGTGTCGCTGATCTGTGAACCAAGTTGCGTTATGTGGCTGCCGTTCCGTTACGCGGCGGGCAGCGTTCAATCAACTCGATGCTGCCATCCGTGTTAGCCTGTTCCAGATAGACGTCAAATCCCCACAGGCGATGGACGTGCTTCAACACTTCCTGGCTACTTTTATCCAGCGGTGCGCGATTATGCGGAACATAGCGCAGCGTTAGCGCCCGATTACCGCGTAAATCCACGTTCCAGACCTGAATGTTCGGCTCCAGATGACTCAGGTTGTACTGGGCGGAGAGTTCCTGCCGGATCAAACGATAGCCTTCTTCGTCGTGAATCGCGGCAATTTCCAGATAGTTATTGCGATCGTCGTCCAGAACCGTAAACAGCCGGAAATCACGCATCAATTTAGGCGACAGGAACTGGCTGATAAAACTCTCGTCCTTGAAGTTCTGCATCGCAAAATGCAGCGTATCGAGCCAGTCTTTACCCGCGATATCGGGGAACCAGTAGCGGTCTTCGTCGGTCGGTGACTGACAAATACGCTTGATATCCTGAAACATCGCGAAGCCCAGCGCATACGGATTAATCCCGTTGTAGTACGGACTATTGTACGGCGGCTGATAGATCACGTTGGTATGGCTGTGCAGGAATTCCAGCATGAAGCGCTCGGTGACCCGGCCTTCATCGTAGAGATGGTTCAGGATGGTGTAATGCCAGAACGTGGCCCAGCCTTCATTCATCACCTGAGTCTGCTTCTGTGGATAGAAATACTGGCTGACTTTCCGCACGATACGCAGAACCTCACGTTGCCAAGGCTCCAGCAGCGGCGCGTTTTTCTCCATAAAATAGAGCAGATTTTCCTGCGGTTCTTGCGGGAAACGCCTTGCTTGTTCCGGTGCGGCACCCTGTTCGCGACGCGGTAAGGTCTTCCAGAGATCGTTAACCTGGCTTTGCAGGTAGGCCTCGCGGCTTTTCTGACGGGACTTTTCCTCTTCGAGCGAAATCTTCTGCGGGCGCTTATAGCGGTCAACGCCGTAATTCATTAATGCATGGCAGGAATCTAGCAGGCGTTCCACCTCGTCCACGCCATAGCGCTCTTCGCATTGCGCGATATACTGGCGGGCAAACAGCAGGTAATCGACGATGGAACTGGCGTCGGTCCAACTGCGGAACAGGTAATTACCTTTGAAGAACGAGTTGTGTCCGTAGCAGGCATGCGCCATAACTAGCGCCTGCATCGGCAGCGTGTTCTCTTCCATCAGATACGCGATACAGGGATCGGAGTTAATGACGATTTCGTACGCCAGCCCCTGCTGCCCGTGCTTGTAGCGCTGTTCGGTTTCGATAAATTTCTTCCCGAACGACCAGTGGGCATAGTTGATCGGCATGCCTATGCTGGAATAGGCGTCCATCATTTGTTCTGAAGTGATGACTTCAATCTGATGAGGGTAGGTTGCCAGACGATACAGCTTCGCCACCCGATCAATCTCATCAAGGTAAACCTGTAATAACTCAAACGTCCAGTCCGGTCCATCACTCAGGCGAAGTGTTTTTTTTACCTGATTATCCGTCGATATAGCCATCAGCGCGCCCCCTAACATAACAAGTCTGTACGTGAGATCTCGTTTACTGCCTTCCCGCTGGCTCCTGTCAAAAAATCATCGTTGTTCATTTAGTTATAGCTGAGCTTTGGAAACGCGGCAATTGACGAATTGCGCGTGTTTGATGGAGAAAGGCCGCTAAGGGGAGAAAAAAGAAACCGGTCTTACGCTGTCGATTGACAGGGAAATGCGCTCTCCGGAGAGAGCGCGAAATACTGCCTGAACTAGGGGCGTTGATACCGTTTTAACAGCGCCTGAATGTCGTTAAGGCGGGAAACGGCAATCGTAGACAGCTTCTCTTTAGAAACGTTGCGATCGAGTGAGATGCAATCCTTCCACAGAGAACGACCGGCAATCACGCCAGAGGCTCCATTTTTCAACGCGCTCTCTACCTGAGGGAGAAACGTCGCGTGATCGACGCCGGCGGATAGGACGGCCCAGGGAATGTCACCGCAGAGCGCGGTTACGTGTGCACAAGCCTCATCCGATCCTGGGTAAGGGATTTTTAAGACCTTTGCGCCTTGGTCGATACAGGCCTGACAGCCTGCTGGAATGAGCTCAGGCAGGAGACGCGTGTAGGCTTCGCGAGATTCATTTTCCAGAGGATAGGTCAGGAATTCGACGACGAGCAATAAATCTTCCTGCGCAAAATCCTGAATCACGGTACGGAGTGTGGCAAGGTTACGGGTATTGGCGTCTGGTCTATCCGGACGAAGGTAGATCATGATTTTTCCGCCAGTGGCACCCCATTCGCGCACTTTACGTGCCGTTACGCCTTCAACCATCGTAGAGATTCGGTAACCTTCTGGCGTTGTTTCCCACCCTGACGCGTCAAGCCCGATGAGCAGGCCCGTATCGCGGGGCAGAATGTCTTCGTCTATCAGACCCGGTATGGCGCAGATCGGATCAACCAGCACACAGCCTGCTTCAGCCGCCAGATAGCGGGTGATGTCATATTTTGTTTTTCCTAATGTTTCATTGGTAATTGCGGCCTGGGCTTCTGATGTCGGTGCTAATAATGTTCGCATACCGCCACGTTGATCGCAGGCAATAACCATCATTGCGCCTGTCGCGTTACAAATTAATTGATATCCTCGGTGTTCAGCTGTTGTCATGGTGTTCATAATAATTACCCTCATAAAAAGTAATATAAATAAGCGATTAATCCAGGTGGGTTTTGATCCATTGAATTAATTCCTGATGATTAATTTCCTTATCCTGATCAACCGTGTAACACTTTCCAATACACATCGGTTTTGCCTGATGCGCGAGTGACATTAATTCCGGGAGATACTCATTGCCGGGATGGCCTTTTATTCTTTCATTAATTCTGGCTTGATATCGTGCAGCTACCCGATCAGATGAGATAGCATTCCATATTTCAAGCGTATGGTGGATGCCACACGAAGCCAGGTAGTCCTGTAATACGGATTTCTCGCGAAATCCGAACCAGGCATCAAGAACCAGAATACTATTTTCAGGAGCCTGTTTAACAATATTAAACATGGCCTGATAGGCGGCGTACCCCAGTTTTCTGTTTAACGTTCTATCAATTACATCGCAGAACTGCATCATGAATGGCTCTTTTATTTCATCAAGGCTTAACCGTGGGAAGCTCAATTCATCCGCAATGATACGTGCTACTGTGCTTTTCCCTGATGCGGGAATACCATTGACTAAAATAATCTTTTTCATAATACTCCGACAATATCATCTGCCGTAGTGGCGCTTCGAATACGGGTGAGCATGTCGTCCTTTTCCAATAGATTGATGATTGAGGCGATACCTTCCGTAATATGCGCATCGCTGTTAACGCCGCCGAACATAATTAAAATATCCACCGGTTCACTTCCCTGAATAGAGAGCGGAGTCTGTAGCGTCAGTAAACTGAAACAATTCTCCTGAACCCCACACTCAGGGCGCGCATGGGGAATAGCGATGCCTTCATCAAAAACATAATAAGGCCCGTATTCCTTCGTGCTTTCTATTACCGCGACGGGATAATTCTTCGTAATACACCCTGCACGGATTAACGGTTGTGCGGCGCAATAAATGGCCTCTTCCCATGTTTTACATATCACGCCCAGTTGAATGCAATCGTGCTGCAAAAGGAAATTTTTTATGCTCATAAATCCTCATATATTTTTCCGAATGGTGTTTCTGAGTTCATCTATCTGAATAAAAATATCATCAACGCGATTCCGATAGTCAGGATGAGAAGAAAATACCTGAATGGCCTGATTGTATTTAATCATTAGCGCTTTTTGCGTTTCACTATGAGCCGGATCTTGAACTAAACGAGACTCAAGCTCCGCTAATTCTTCCTCAATTTCCCTGACGCGATTGTCATCCTTATTATCGCGATGGTCGGAAGAGGGACCCGGGGATAAAAAGCGTTTGAGTAGAGAAAACATAGTGATTCCTTAAGCTGTTTGCATCATGACTACAGGCCAATACGCTATTGCGATAGTTTACGATTCGCAATAAAGGCAATGAATGCAACGAACGCGACAAAGGCGGCGACAAATAACCAGTCTTGCTGGAAAGCGTGTCCTAATATCAGGCCAGTACCGATGACATCGGAATCACTGAAGGTGACGCCGGTAAATCCGAAGACTTCCAATAATGGCACCAGAATGGCGGGCAAGAGCGTAATGAAAAGGCCATGAACGACACCGCCGATGACTGCGCCGCGCCGTCCTCCCAGCGCGTTACCGAAAATACCGGCTGTGCCGCCCGCAAAGAAGTTGGTCAATAAACCCGGCAAAATCATCGCCAGCCCAAACATCGGGAAGATCAGCATCCCGAGAATAGAACCGACGGTAGTGGCGAGGAATCCGACAATGACGGCGTTGGGTGCATAGGGGAAGAGCACAGGGCAATCCAACGCGGGTTTGGCATTAGGGACCAGCCGCATGGCGATACCTCGAAATGCGGGAACCAGCTCATTAAGCAGCAGACGGACACCGCTGTAGAGAACGAAAACGCCCGCGACAAACTGCATGGACTGCATGAAGGAATACATCAGATAGTTGACGCCGTTGGCGTACTGCGCGATGTAGGTCGGTCCTGCCGCCACGGCCGGGATGAGGTACATCGGCACCATGACGACGGCCATCGATAGGTAGGTATCCTGCAAGAATTTGAAGTTATCAGGCAGCGTTAAGTCTTCCGTGGATTTGGAATTTTTGCCGACTAACCGCGCGACGGCGGCCTGCACCAGATACCCGATGGTACAAAAATGCCCCAGAGCCACATCATCGGAATTCGTGATTTTACGGACTATCGGCTGTGCCAGTGCGGGCATCAGCACGGCCATAATGCCGCCAAATATGCCGCCGGTTAGGATCAGTGTCGCGCCGGTCAAGCCCGACTTATAGCCAATCACGGTACCGATTGTTGCCATCCACAGCAGAGCCTGTCCCGTTAGGAAGATATATTTAAAGGGCGTAATGCGTGCAATAAGGATGTTGACGGCAAAGATCACCATGAGCGTCAACGCGACTTCTGACCCGAGTTCGCGGTTTGCCAACCCGGCGATGGCGGCGACATCGGTGATGTAGCCTTTCATGCCAAAGCCTTGGGTAAATATGTTGTTCAAATAAGTCAGGGTATCAACGATGATGTTAATCCCTGCCATCATGATGAGGAAGCCCAACAGCGTCTTGAATGTCCCTTCTGCAATTTTCCCTACTGATTTCTTCTGTAAAATCAACCCGATCATGGCGATCAGTGCGATTAATATGGATGCCTGGCCTAATAAATCTTTCACAATGAAATTGATAACGGTGTTCATATTTCACCTCATGCTATTGATGAGCCTGGATATAAGTTAAAATTTTTTCTTCTATTTCATCTTTATCCGTCAATTTATTAAGAATGATGACTCTTTTTTTCTCATCTTCACTGGCATCGCTGTTCAGGATGTCAGCAAATATTTTCTGGGTTAGGATAACGTCATATTTGAAGGCAGAGGCCTCTGAAATCGTGGTGTGATTTATTTCTGCATCAATACCTAATTTTTTTAGTACGGATTTGGCTGTCATTTCGATAGCGAAACTGGAACCTAATCCACAACCGCAAACGCAAAGTACTTTCAACATAATCATGGCCTCATATAAGGTGATGGGCTTTCGCGAGCTTATAAAAGTGACTTTCGACATCAACCAAACGTCGTTCTGAATCCTCCAGGTCGATAGGAATAGCCTTGTTGTTATTATTGATAATGATAATTTTATTAGTCAGTCCGGCGTTAATACACCGAACGACTTCTTCTGCTAACAGGGTGCCCTGAATAATTTCTTCCCCGGTGGGCGCGCCATTTCGTAAACCATATCCCAAAATAGTTTTTCGGATACGGATGCCAATCTTATGCTCTAGTTTCTTGATAATGGTATCGATAGCGCCCTGAAAGCCAGGAGTATACTCATGGGTATAGCCTTCAGAGCATAAAATGATCACACTGTTTTGTTCTGCGATTTTCTCCCGAATACATTGTGATAATTTATCAATTTCCCACGGTGATTCTGGAATGAGTGCGATATCTGCGTTGCTCTTTAATGCCGCCTGCAAGGTTAATTCGCCACAATATCCACCGAGTAATTCGATCATGAATACCCGGCCTTGTAATCCCCGGCCTGTATTGCGCAATTTTTCCACTTCGCTCATGACCTGCTCGCAGGCGGTAGAAAAACCGATCGTATAGCTATTCCCTGAGATATCATTATCAATCGTCATTCCTACGCCATAGCAATGAACGCCATAGTGACTGAGTTTTTTTAAAAACTGGAATGAGCCATCTCCGCCAGCCATAATGAGCGCGTCGAGTTTTTGTTTTTGAATATTTTTGACGATTTGCTCATAGTCTGTTTTTCTACACTTTCCGGTTTTTCTCCCTGACGTAATCAGGGGCATTGCTGAGATGGAATAATCCACTAAATCGCGGCGAGTGAGGACTTTACAGCAGTTATCGATAAGGCCATTAATTCCACCATCGAAAATGACGATGTCAGAGGCAGTCATTCTGTTCACCTGAAAGATGAAGTTATTTATTCCGCTAACGTCGCCGCCGCTAATGACTAATCCAATTTTCATCGTCGCCCTCTGGAAATATGAATAACCACCGTGTGAACACAATGTTATTAAACTGATAAGGCGTTTTTTTGATGAATGTCGCAAATTTGTATTTAACTACGAGGTTTATTGTCTTGACAGTGACGTTGTTGATTCTATTGTTGTGAGGGATATCACGATTTAAAAATAAGCAATCCAACTAACTTATTAATTAATTTGGTGTTTAACGTTTTCCCATTTTTTACTTTTATTATACTTTTCAGCTAAAAAACGAATATGTATTTTGTGAATGATTTCACAGTTATTTCATTACGATCTCAGTGGAGACTCAACGGATCGAAGAGATCACAATAGATAAATGTTATCGTCGAGACGGGTGACAATTCCTTCCCAAATGCTAGAGTAGTCTTCAGTTTTACCTTTTAACTAGTGTTTTATGCCATTGAATAAGCATTTTTCCAGTAGATTAGACGGTTTTTAACGGAGAGAAAGGGAGAGCGGTAGCATGCGGGTTGTAATTCTGGGAAGTGGCGTCGTTGGCGTAAGTACCGCTTGGTATCTTGCGCAGGCAGGGCATGATGTTACCGTGATCGACAGACAACCGGAGCCCGCGTTGGAAACCAGCGCCGGGAATGCCGGACAGATTTCCCCCGGCTATGCCGCGCCCTGGGCTGCGCCGGGCATACCGCTGAAAGCGATAAAGTGGATGTTTCAGCGTCACGCGCCGCTGGCCATCCGGCCGGACTTCACGGCAGCACAGCTGTGCTGGATGTGGCAAATGTTGCTCAACTGCGATGCGCGCCACTACAAAACGAATAAAGCGCGGATGGTGCGTCTGTCGGAATACAGCCGCGACTGTTTGCAAGCGCTGCGGCGGGATACCGGTATCGAGTACGAAGGGCGGCAAGGCGGAACGCTGCAACTGTTCCGCACTGAGCAGCAGTATGAAAGCGCGACACGCGATATCGCCGTGCTGGAAGAGGCTGGCGTACCGTATCAACTGCTGACTCGTCATGAGCTGGCTTCGGTTGAACCAGCGCTGGCGCACGTGGCGGGAAAACTGACCGGCGGGCTGCGTTTACCGCATGATGAGACGGGCGACTGCCAGCTGTTCACTCGCCAACTGGTGGCGATGGCTGCCGATGCAGGTGTCACCTTTAAACTGGGGCGTAACGTTCGCCAACTGCGAGTGGAAGGGCAAAGCGTTACAGGCGTCCAGTGCGACGATGAAATGATCGTGGCAGATGCCTATGTGATGGCGTGTGGCTCCTATTCCACCGGATTACTGCGTCAGTGGTTCGATATTCCGGTTTATCCGCTGAAAGGCTATTCACTGACGATTCCGCTGGCGGATGACGCTTTTGCACCGGTTTCTACCGTATTGGATGAAACCTATAAAATAGCGATTACTCGCTTTGATCGCCGTATCCGCGTCGGAGGTATGGCAGAGGTCGTGGGTTTCAACACCGAGCTGAATCCCAAGCGACGTGAAACGCTGGAAATGGTGGTGCGCGATCTCTATCCCCATTGCGGCCCGATTGAACAAGCCACATTCTGGACGGGATTGCGTCCGATGACGCCAGACGGCACGCCGCTGGTAGGGCGCTCACCGCTGAAAAATCTGTACCTGAATACCGGCCATGGCACGTTAGGCTGGACGATGGCCTGTGGATCGGGGAAATTGCTGGCGGATATTCTGTCGAACAAATCACCGGAGATTGAGTCCGATGATTTGTCCGTGGAAAGGTATGCTCGTTAGTTTGGAACTACTTAGTTTTTAACTGCTTATTTTTAACCACTTAGCTTTGAACTACGTACGGGGCAGTGACGTAATGCTGCCCTTGTGGTGCCGCGTAAGCAGGCGGGCGCGTATTGCCAGCAGGGCGGCACAGAGCATGACCAGCGCCAGTGATACTTTTGACGGCAGAGGGAGCGCCATAGCAATCAAGCCCAGCGCTGCGCCGCCTGCCATCTGCACAAATCCTACCATCGCCGACGCAATCCCCGCCTCATTGGAATAAGGCTCCAGCGCATAGCTGGTGGACGGGCCGATCAAAAAAGCCAGACCGGCACAGGCCAGTGCGACAGGCAGCATGTAGGTCGGCCAGGTGTTTTGCATCGCATCGGGTAAGAGAACGACACCGCCAAGCAGCGAAAGAAACCCAGTCCCCATCAGCAGACTACCGATAGCCAGACAGCGCGGTCGGCCGACTTTGCGAATGATGCGATTTGCAAAGAAGCTGACCAGCATGATCCAAAAACCGTTGACGCCAAAAGCAATGGAAAACTCAAGCGGCGTGAGCTGAGCCTCGTTCATCAATACCACGGGAGAGAAGGTGACATAGGTCAATGCCATCCCCATAGCACCCGCGTTGACTGAGGCAAATCCCAGAAACTGGCGATCGGATAACAGACGTGCGTATTGGCGCAGCGGCAAGCCGTGTACGGGCAGCGTTGAGTCTGGTCGCGTTTCAGGCAGGAAGCGGATGACGAGTGCCAGTACCAGGATGCTGTAGCCTGCAAGGAACCAGAAGGGCGCACGCCAGCCGAAGGTTTCGGCCAAAAGCCCGCCCAAGAGCGGCGCCAGCGCTGGCACAATGTTCAGCGTGCCATTAAGAAAGCCATAGGTTCTGGCGGCATCGTCGCCGTTCAGTTTGTCACGCACGCTGCTGAAAATGGCGACGGCGGTACAACAGACGGCCAGCCCCTGAAAAAGACGTGAGAGGACAAATAGCGTGGCGCTGGTAGCCAGTGCAGCCATGATCGCACCGACGAGATAGATAATCACACCAGCCAGTGCCATAGGGCGGCGACCGTACTTATCGACCAGCGGCCCCGCCAGCAGCTGACCTAATCCCATGATCAGAATAAACAGGGCGACGGTGGATTGAATCAGCGATTCAGGGCTGTTCAGTGCCACGGCGATGGTGGGAATAAGCGGTAAATAGATGTCGATGCCCAGAGGGCCGAGTAGAACCAGAGTTAGTAAAATCAGAACAAATCGTTGCATAACAAAAGCAGAAATCTATGTTTTATGGGTTCGACAGGGTAATGCGCACACTGGCGGAAAGAAAGCGTTATCTTTGTGACAATGTCACGATGATGCGAAGGAAAATGGCGTGGCGAGGTTGCATGAAGGCGCTAATCAACAGGGCGGAGCAGAGATTTTCCGCCCTTTAGTCAAACGTGCTTAATCCACTCAGGCTGTTTCAATGCGGGGATAAAAATCATGATTCTCCCGCTGCATGCGTTCATAGACCTTACGCAACACGTTATTGGCATCAGCCCGGAAATCCCTGTCGTGCCCCACCAGTTGCGAAGCCGTATTCCAGCGACGGGAAAACGCATCGTAATCGGCGGCAATGGTTTGCATTTCATTCTGATAATGCTGACTCATCTTCGTTAACTGTTCGTCACCGCTGCGCTGAAGCGAAGGGTACAGCACGCGATCTTCTGCGGAAAGGTGAAGCTTGATGGTTGAGCTCATAGCGACGATGGCGCGGGCAATGTCAGTGGCATTTTCTGTCACACCGGCCCGGGATAGCTGACGCAGGGTATCAATGCTGTCGAGTATTTCGTTGTGCTGGTGCTTGAATTTATCAATGTTCATAAGCGATTCTCTGTGCAGGTATAATGCCATTTATAATACATGTATTTTAAATGCATGTTTATAGAAAAATGCCCAGAAAGAGAAAATCAGCCAGCTAACTATTAATCATTAACAGATAACTGGCTGATTGAGAGGCGGGTCAATGCCCTACAGTTTGTTTACGGAAGAGTTCACGGAAGACAGGGTAGATATCATCCTGATCGCGGATATGCTGCATGGCGAAATTATCGAATGTATCGCGCAGCGTTTCATATTCGCGCCAGAGCGTCTGGTGTGAACGCCGGGTGATTTCAATGTAGCTATAGTAACGCACCATCGGCAGAAGCTGATTCGCCAGAATCTGGTGACACAGCGGCGAATCATCAGCCCAGTTATCACCATCCGACGCCTGTGCTGCGTAGATATTCCACTGCGATGGGTCGTAACGCTCGCGAACCACTTCCTCCATCAGCTTTAACGCACTGGAGACAATGGTGCCGCCGGTTTCCTGAGAGTAGAAGAACTCCTGTTCATCGACCTCTTTCGCCTGCGTATGGTGGCGAATGTAGACGACGTCGACGTTTTTATAATTTCGGCTGAGGAACAGATACAGCAGAATATAAAAACGCTTCGCCATGTCTTTCGTCGCCTGATCCATTGAGCCGGATACGTCCATCAAACAGAACATCACGGCCTGACTCGACGGTTCGGCCCGGCGCTCGTAGTTCCGGTAGCGCAGGTCAAACGTATCGATAAACGGCACGCGGGCGATTTTCTGGCGCAGTTCGTTAATTTCCTGCCGCAGCCGTTCCTCTTCCAGCAATTGTGCGGGTTCGGTATGCGCTAGCTGTTCCAGTGACTCTTCCAACTCATGCAATGTGCGCCGTTTACCCGCTGTCATCGCCATACGGCGTGCCAGCGAATTTTGCAGCGAACGTACCACGCTGATATTGGCAGGGACGCCATTAGCGGTGTACCCGGCGCGGTGCGTTTTGTACTCGGTCATCTGCCGATGCTGGGTCTTCTTCAGATTCGGCAGCGCCAGATCTTCAAACAGCAGGTCCAGATATTCGTCTTTGGAGATCTGAAAGACAAATTCATCTTCGCCTTCGCCATCTTTACTGGCATCACCCTGACCGGAACCACCGCCGCCACCTCCTTGTGGCCGCTCGATTTTGTCATTCTGTACAAAGTGATCGTTGCCCGGGTGGACGCGGTGGCGGCGTCCTCCACGGCCCTGATGGAACATCGGTTCGTTGATGTCTGCATTGGGGATCGAGACTGACTCCCCGCTTTCGATGTCGGTCACCGAACGCTTATTAATGGCCTCGGAAATCGACTGTTTTATTTGCGACTTATAGCGGCGCAGAAAGCGTTGGCGGTTCACCGTGCTTTTGTTTTTGCCGTTCAGTCGTCGGTCAATAAAATAGGCCATGTTTCCCCCAAACGCTGTTGCCAGCATCGTGCGTCATTATGATGACTTCCTCACCCGCAGATACCATTCGCACAGCAAACGCACCTGTTTCCGGGTGTAGCCTTTCTCCATCATGCGATCGACGAAGTCATCATGTTTTTTCTGTTCATCCGTTGAGGTTTTGGTATTGAACGAAATCACAGGCAGCAGCTCTTCCGTATTGGAGAACATCTTCTTCTCAATGACCGTGCGCAGCTTCTCGTAACTGGTCCAGTTTGGATTCCGGCCGCTATTGTTGGCACGGGCGCGCAGGACAAAGTTGACGATCTCGTTACGGAAGTCTTTAGGGTTGCTGATGCCCGCGGGCTTCTCGATTTTTTCCAGCTCGGCGTTTAACGATTCGCGGTCAAACAGCTGGCCAGTATCTGGGTCACGGTACTCCTGATCCTGAATCCAGAAATCCGCATAGGTAACATAACGGTCAAAAATATTCTGTCCGTATTCGGAATAGGATTCGAGATAGGCGGTCTGGATCTCTTTACCGATAAATTCGGCGTATTTCGGCGTCAGATAGCCTTTCAGGTGCTCTAAATACTTCTCTGCCAGCTCCTGCGGGAACTGTTCGCGCTCGATCTGCTGCTCCAGCACGTAGAACAGATGTACCGGGTTGGCCGCGACTTCGCTGTGATCGAAGTTAAAGACACGCGACAGAATCTTGAACGCGAAGCGGGTCGACAGACCGTTCATGCCCTCATCTACGCCCGCATAGTCGCGATACTCCTGATAGGACTTCGCCTTCGGATCGGTATCTTTCAGGCTTTCTCCGTCGTAAACCCGCATTTTGGAGTAGATGCTGGAGTTTTCCGGATCTTTCAGGCGCGACAGAATGGAGAAGCGAGCCAGCGTTTCCAGCGTGCCGGGCGCGCAAGGGGCATGCGTCAGTTCGCTGTGGTCCAGCAGCTTGTCGTAGATCTTCACCTCTTCGGACACGCGCAGGCAGTACGGCACCTTCACGATGTACACGCGGTCAAGAAACGCTTCATTGTTCTTGTTGTTACGGAACTGCACCCACTCGGATTCATTGGAGTGCGCCAGAATAATCCCGTTGAACGGCAGGGCGGCAATACCTTCCGTCCCGTTATAGTTGCCTTCTTGTGTTGCCGTCAGCAGAGGATGAAGCACCTTGATCGGCGCTTTGAACATTTCGACGAATTCCATAATGCCCTGGTTCGCCCGGCACAGCGCGCCGGAGTAGCCGTAGGCATCGGGATCGTTCTGAGCATAATGCTCCAGCTTGCGGATATCGACTTTACCGACCAGCGCTGAAATGTCCTGATTATTCTCATCACCGGGCTCGGTTTTCGCGATCCCGATTTGCGCCAGAATTGATGGCCACACTTTGACGACTTTGAACTTGGTAATGTCGCCGCCAAATTCCTGAAGGCGCTTGGCTGCCCACGGTGACATGATGGTGCCGAGGTAGCGCCGCGGGATGGCATACTCTTTCTCAAGTATCGCGGCATCTTCCTGCGGGTTGAACAGGCAAAGCGGATGGTCATTCACCGGGCTGCGTTCGCCGTTGGCGCTAAGGATGTAAATCGGTACGCGCTGCATGAGCGCTTTCAGGCGTTCGGCCAGAGAGGATTTCCCGCCGCCGACCGGCCCCAACAGATACAGAATCTGTTTCTTCTCTTCCAATCCCTGCGCGGCATGTTTCAGGTAAGAGACAATCTGTTCGATGGCCTCTTCCATACCATAAAATTCTTCAAAAGCAGGATAGCGAGCAATCACCCGGTTCGAGAATAGGCGCGACATTCGTGATTCTTGGGCGGTATCCACCATTACAGGCTCACCGATAGCCGTTAACAATCGTTCAGCCGCATTCGCATAAGCGTTGCGATCCTGCTGACAGATGGTAAGGAATTCCTGCAGAGTGAACTCTTCGTCCTTGGCAGCGTCGTAGCGCTGGCGGTAGTGATCAAATATGTTCATAGCGATGCCCGTCCTTCGTCGATTAGCACAGATTAAGAGAGCGTGTGGAATATATGCCTATTAATGTATTGCCCCCCGAAAGAAGAAATCTCCTGAGTCCAGCAACCCTTATGCCAACTTGTAGCGTCGGGGCGTCGTGATTTTATTCATTCCTGCTGGTCAGGAAGACGTCACCTTCTGTATTAAAGCGTAGTTTGCATCCGTAAAATTTCCTCTAGTCCACAGACGTATTTTTAAGATATTTCAAGGACTCACTTTCAGGAAAATCCGTGTACGATTATAGAGAATGGGCGTTCAGCCTTCAGAACACGGCCTATTACCGACGTTAGCGCACGTAAAACCTATCGAATATATAGGTTATTCGTTAATGTTATTTTTATATAACCTGAACGCGAACGTGTGTAATTGGCTTATCATGTTTCATGATATTTATCTGTAATAGGAAATAGAAAACTGTGAAAAAACCTCAACTATGTATGCTGGCCGCACTGGTTTCTGGTGCTGTGCTCCTGCCTTCAGCCTATGCCGCAGATGTCTCTCTGGGCCTTGGCGCTGCGGGTTCAACGTCCGTGTACCGTGGTGTTGATAATGACGTTTATCCGCTTCCTGTACTGAATTATGAAAGTGAAAATTTTTATTTCCGCGGGCTGGGTGGTGGATACTACCTGTGGAATGACGGCGCAAATCGTTTCTCTTTAACGGCCTACTACCTGCCTTTAGGGTTTAAGCCGGGAGATAGCGACGATCTGCGTATGAAGCAGTTGGACAAACGCCGCGGTACGCTGATGGCGGGTGCGGCTTATCGTCATACTGCCGACTGGGGTGAAATTCGTACTGTGCTGGCCGGGGATACGCTGGATTACAGCAACGGCTTTGCGTGGGATACCGCTTACCTTTACCGCTTCTCCATGGGCGATCTGAGTATCACCCCCGGTATCGGTGCCACCTGGTTCAGTGAAAACATGAACCAGTATTACTACGGCGTTAGCGCACAGGAGTCCGCCCGTTCCGGCTTTAACCAGTATAGCCCTGGCGATGGCTGGGCCCCGTATCTTGAACTGAGCGCCGGTTATCAGATTAACCAAAGCTGGAGCGCCTGGGCTGTGGGCCGCTACACGCGTCTGTCTGACGAAATGAAAGACAGCCCGATTGTTGATAGTAACCACAGCATCTTAATGAGCGCAGGCGTCAGCTATCGCTTCTGATGCTTTTCGTGGGCGCTTTTAATGCTCTTCGTAAGCATAGTGCATCTGCCGTACAATAATGGGGTGATATCACCCCATTTGCACGTTTATGGTGCGCTGAATGCCATGTTAGGTTTAATGGCAAACTCGTTACGTTGACGGCAAACAGGGAGGAACGCATGACAAAAGCGATTCGTTTTCCAGATGACACTCGCGTACCGGCGATCGGTCAGGGAACGTGGTACATGGGCGAAGATGCCCGAATGAAAGCGCAGGAGGTGACGGCGCTGCAAACGGGGATCGACCTTGGCTTAACGCTGATTGATACGGCCGAAATGTATGCGGAAGGCCGGGCGGAGGAGGTCGTCGGTGAAGCGATACGTGGCCGCCGTGACAGCGTTTATCTGGTGTCGAAAGTCTATCCGCACAATGCGGGAGGCGAAAAGGCGATACAGGCGTGTGAACGCAGCCTGAAGCGACTGCAAACTGAGCGTATCGATCTGTATCTGCTGCACTGGCGCGGCGGTATCCCGTTAGTGGATACGATTGCGGCGATGGAGCGATTGCAGCAGGCGGGAAAAATCGGCCAGTGGGGCGTCTCCAATCTCGACCTTGAGGATATGCAGGAGCTCTGGTCGCTAAATGGCGGGCAGCACTGCATGACCAATCAGGTGCTTTACCATTTGGCATCGCGCGGTATTGAGTTTGATTTGCTACCGTGGTGTCAGCAACAGCAGCTTCCAGTGATGGCGTATTGTCCGCTGGCGCAGGCAGGACGCCTGCGTGATGGATTATTTTCGCATCCGGTGGTGAACTGCATTGCACGCGAACATAGTATCACGCCTGCTCAACTGTTACTGGCGTGGGCAATTCGTCAACCGGGCGTGCTCGCGATTCCTAAAGCCAGCTCTGTGAAGCATGTTCAGGAAAATGCCAAAGCGCTGGACGTGGTGCTATCGACGGAAGATATCGCACAGCTCGATCAGGCTTTTCCACCGCCGACGCGTAAACAGCATCTGGATGTGGTGTAGCGGAAGGATTTACGGAAAAGGATTTGCAGAATAAATAGGGCGTATGGCGACATCGTCATACGCCTATCGCGTGATTATTTCTTGATACGGATAACTGTCGCCAGACGCGCCGGTGCGTTGGCGGATGCGACAAACGGTTGATTAATACGCGCAGTTTCCACACACACGAACGTTTTATATCCCTCATCGGTCATATCGCTAATCGTACGAGAGAGCTCTGCACCGGGGTTCCATGACACGACATCGCTATGGTGCGTATGGTGCACTTCGATAGCACGTTTCAGTACTGCATCATGTACCACGCTGGTGTCCTGCGGCTGGGTATAAATGCGGTCTGTACGATCGGTAAAGACCAGATCGCCTTGCTGCGTTGCCAGCTTGCCCTGATCCACTTTATCAATGAATGTCTCACCCAGACCCGCAATGCGGATATCGCTGATATCGCCGATATTGAAGTAGGTGTGCAGCGCGCTGGTAATGCTGTAATCGCCATGCGCTTCCAGTTCAATGCCACATTCCTTGCCCAGCTTGAAGCGGGCGATGAGCGTGAACGCATGCGGCCAGCTCTTGCGCGTTTCTTCATTGTCTTTCAGCGTAAAGGTGAGTTGTACGCCGTGTTCATCTTCGCTGTGGTCGGTAAATTCCCACGGCAGCAGACGGGCAAAACCGTGATTAGGATCGGCGAAAGGGCCAAACCAAGGGAAACAGATCGGGACACCGCCGCGAATCGCAACGTGATGAGTAAAAGGCGTATTGTCGCTCAGCCAGAGCACCGGCTCTTCGTTTGTTGGCTGCCAACTGAGCAGGTGCGCACCTTGTAATGCGACTGCGGCGCGCACTTCAGGGTGATCGACGACGATGATAGGTAATTGGTCCAACTGACGCTGGGTGAGGGTTGCGCTAATTTGCTTCGTGACGGGGAGTGAGAACATTGTGTTATGCATGATAGTGCCTTTTTTTGATTGTTTTTCGTGGTAAAAAGAAATCTGCAATAAACAATAAAAAAGGGCGACATCACGTCGCCCTTTTTTCACAGAATCATCGCTGACGCTTATTTAGAGATGTGAGCGATCAGATCCAGAACTTTGTTTGAGTAACCAGTTTCGTTGTCGTACCAGGAAACCAGTTTCACAAAGTTATCGCTCAGAGCGATACCGGCTTTAGCATCGAATACGGAAGTCAGTTTTTCACCGTTGAAATCGGTAGAAACTACTTCGTCTTCGGTGTAACCCAGAACGCCTTTCAGCTCGCCTTCAGAAGCAGCTTTGATTGCTGCACAAATTTCTTTGTAAGACGCTGGTTTTTCCAGACGTGCAGTCAGGTCAACAACAGAAACGTTAGGGGTAGGAACGCGGAACGCCATACCAGTCAGTTTGCCGTTCAGCTCAGGAATCACTTTACCTACTGCTTTAGCAGCACCGGTAGAAGATGGGATGATGTTCTGTGCTGCGCCGCGGCCGCCGCGCCAGTCTTTGTGAGACGGGCCATCAACGGTTTTCTGCGTTGCAGTAGTTGCGTGAACAGTGGTCATCAGTGCTTCAACGATACCGAAGTTGTCGTTGATAACTTTTGCCAGTGGCGCCAGGCAGTTAGTGGTGCAAGATGCGTTAGAAACGATTTCCTGACCAGCGTAAGTTTTGTGGTTTACGCCCATAACGAACATCGGGGTGTCATCTTTAGATGGACCAGTCAGAACGACTTTCTTCGCACCAGCAGCGATGTGTTTACGCGCAGTGTCGTCAGTCAGGAACAGGCCAGTTGCTTCAGCAACAACGTCCACGTTGACTTCGTTCCACTTCAGGTTTGCAGGATCGCGCTCTGCGGTAACACGAATGGTTTTGCCGTTAACAACCAGGTGGCCATCTTTAACTTCAACGGTGCCGTTGAAACGACCATGAGTTGAGTCGTACTTCAGCATGTACGCCATGTACTCAGCATCTAACAGGTCGTTGATTGCAACGATCTCGATGTCAGAACGCTCTTGCGCAGCGCGGAAAACAATACGGCCGATACGGCCAAAACCGTTGATACCTACTTTGATAGTCATATATTCCACCAGCTATTGGTTTGTGAATAAAAGGTTGGTTGTAAAATTACAAAAACCTTGCTGAGCGTCAAGCGGAATCGTGTCAATAGTTGCTGTAAGTCAAACCTATGACCAAACTTTGTGCGAAAACCGCTCGACCCTGTAACTAAGTAACATCTAAGACTAATATGAGGATGAAATGCATCATATAAAGCCTGTGTGATCTCAATATGTGATGTGCATCACAATTAAATATTGATGCTAATAACATTCCTAATATTAGGCCAGAACAGCCTGTTAGGTTGTTAATTTTTTGTTATAATCAATGATTAATTGAATTGATAACACCCGCCGTGAGACTTCCTATGACTAACGACTCTGCTTCGCGTACCCCATCCGACAATACTGAATTGACAGAGATGCAGCGCTATGTCACCCAGCAACGTGGTACGGAACCTGCGTTTTCAGGCAAATTGCTGCATAACAAGCGCACTGGCGCTTATCACTGCCTGTGTTGCCAGGCTCCGCTGTTTTATTCCGACAGCAAATACGACTCCGGCTGTGGCTGGCCGAGCTTCGATCAGCCGGTCTCCTCAGAGGCTATTCGCTATCTGGAAGATGATTCACACAATATGCGCCGTATCGAGATCCGCTGCGGGCAGTGTGATGCGCACCTGGGGCACGTGTTCCCTGATGGCCCGAAAACTACGGGCGAACGTTACTGCGTGAATTCGGCTTCACTGAGTTTCATCGACGACGTTGATGGCGAACGCGTTGACGGGTAATCTGTCTGCGATAGGTGCGACAGCGATAAGTTAGATGATAGCTTGCTTTAAACGATTCAGCTACTAAAAACGCTGTTAGCACAAGAACCCAGTAAGAATAAATCTGACCTTTCTCGGAGCAGAAACCGGATATGGAACTCAATGATCTGATCGACGCCATGACGCCAGAAATTTACCAACGGTTAGTCACGGCGGTGGAGTTGGGCAAATGGCCAGACGGTGTCGCGTTGACGGCGGAACAGAAAGAAAACTGCCTGCAAATGGTGATGATGTGGCAGGCTCGCCATAATGAACAGGCTGAGCACATGACGATTGGCACTGATGGCGAAATCGTGATGAAGAGCAAGCAGGAGCTGAAGCGCGAGTTTAACATCGCTGACGCTATTATTACGCTAAAACCCGACGCGTAAAATAGAAGCAGGCAGCCTCATCGGCTGCCGCTATTTCGGTTGTTAATAGCGTTAGTCAGCGGCAGACAAAGTAGTAAGAAACTGCGTCATATCCGTCAATGTTGCCCCACGCTGTACCATTTCCCGTAACGCAGATTCGCTGTCATCAGGCGAAAGATTCACGCCACGACAGCCATCTACCAAGACTTCAGTGTGATAGCCCAGAGCAATCGCATCCAGCACGCTAAACTTGACGCAATAATCGGTCGCCAGACCCAGAATGGTCAAATGGGTGATGTGATTAGCGTGCAGCCACGCATCCAATTCGGTTTTCACGCGATGCCCGTTATCGAAAAAAGCGCTATAGCTATCGATCTCAGACTGAGTCCCTTTTTGCACGATCCACTGAATGGCCGACTGATTCAGCGCTGGATGAAAATCAGCGCCGGATGTTCCCTGTACGCAGTGAATCGGCCACCAGATCTGCGGCCACCCGTTTAACTCACCGAGTTCTCCGACCTTGGTATGCGCATTAACCGCAAAACTGCCGTGATTAGCGGGGTGCCAATCCTGGCTGGCAATCACTGGAACGCCAGCGGCGACGCAGGCTTCAATCGCGCGGTTAGCCACCTCAATGACGCGGTTGCCTTCGTTAACAGCCAATGCACCGTCGGGACAAAAATCATTTTGCAGATCAACTAATAGCAATGCTTTTTTCATTACGACTCCGTGATTAA
Organism: Pectobacterium jejuense; assembly: GCF_026800125.1. Classification (NCBI taxonomy): domain Bacteria; kingdom Pseudomonadati; phylum Pseudomonadota; class Gammaproteobacteria; order Enterobacterales; family Pectobacteriaceae; genus Pectobacterium; species Pectobacterium jejuense. The sequence goes on from NZ_JAPQKX010000001.1 coordinate 678,616, forward strand.
CTCAATCTTTATCGCTCAATTCCCCGTGCAGGTTTTGCTGCATCAACTGGCGAATGTCATCAGCGCTTAGGTCTTGCTGGCTAAGTAAGTAATGCAGCTTGGTCAATGCGGCTTCGACGGTCATGTCAAAGCCGCTGATAACGCCCGCATGCGCCAGCGCATTGCCCGTCGCATAACCGCCCATGTTTACGCGCCCAGAAATACACTGTGTCAGGTTGACGACCACAATACCGCGTGCGGAGGCTTCACGTAATTCGTGCAATAGTCCGGGGCTTTGCGGCGCGTTGCCAACGCCGTAGGAACGCAGGATAAGCGCTTTCACCGGCTGACGGAGGAAATTGCTGATGACATCGGCAGAAATGCCGGGATAAATCGTAATCACCCCGATAGGCTGCGGTGTAATGTGATGCACTTTCAGCGGCGGACAGTTGTTACATTCCACGGTCGGCGCCAGCCGACGAATATGGATACCGGCTTCCAACAGCGGCGGATAATTGGGGGAGGCAAAAGCATCAAAGCCATCCGCATGGGCTTTGGTGGTGCGGTTACCGCGCAGCAGTTTGTTATTGAAGAAGAGGGCGACTTCATTAATCGGATGATTAGCCGCAACGTACAGCGCGTTCAGCAGGTTGGTCTGTCCGTCCGAGCGTAATTCCGCTAGCGGAATTTGTGACCCTGTCACGATAACCGGCTTAGCAAGATTTTCCAGCATAAACGAGAGTGCGGATGCGGTGAACGCCATCGTGTCAGTACCATGCAGAATCACGAAACCATCGTAGTCATCGTAATGGTTTTGAATATCGTCCGCGATGGATTGCCAATCCGCTGGCGTCATATCAGACGAGTCGATCAGCGGGTCATATTCATGAATCGTGAACGACGGCATTTCTTCGCGGTGGAATTCCGGCATTTTTGCCAACTGCTGCTGTAAATGACCGGATACCGGGACGTAGCCATTAGCAGAGCGCTGCATGCCGATGGTGCCGCCCGTATAGGCGACATAAATGGATTTCTTTCGCATGGTGGTGTGAGTCAGGGTTAAACCGAGAATTATAGAGGGAAAAGTAGCCCGATAATATCATCATAAGTAATGACTATTACTACCGGGCTAGACTTGAGGTCTATCTAAACGCTACCGGACTTCTCCGCAGTTAAGGCAAAATGCGTACCGGTTCTGCGGGTCGTTCAGGTTATTCATGATGGACGGCTGTGACCGCATGGCTTCCGCCAGCTGTGCGACCGGAGCTGGCAACATAGACTGGACGGCAACGGGCAGCAGGGCATAAACGGACGCGTTCACCTGATTCAGCATCGTGTCGAGCAAACCTGGCTGTTCGGCATACCAGTTCAACTGATACTGTCCCAGTTTTGCCAGCTCGGCCGCTTTCTTCACGGCATCATCAAAATCACCGATCTGATCGACCAAACCATTTTCTTTCGCGTCGCTACCGATCCAGACGTGACCTTGCGCGATCTGATCGATTTGCTCAGGCGTTTTCTTACGAGCCTGCGCCACGATATCGATGAAGTTCTTATAACCGCGTTCGATGCTTAACTGCATCATCTGCGAGAATTCAGGCGGCAGTGATTTCGTGATCGACAGATCGGCCAGTGGCGAGGTGGCAACGCCATCCGTATGGACGCCAAGGTTTTCCAGCGAATCTTCGAACGTGGTTATCACGCCAAAAATACCGATAGAACCTGTCAGCGTACTGGCGCTGGAGATGATTGCGTTCGCTGGCGTTGAGATCCAGTAGCCGCCCGATGCCGCCATACCGCCCATGGATACCACGATCGGTTTACCTGCCAAACGGAGCGCCATCAATTCTGAGCGAATCAACTCCGATGCGGTGACACTACCGCCAGGGCTATTGACGCGCAGTACCAGCGCTTTGACTTTAGGATCGAGGCGCGCGGCGCGGATTTGTGCCGCAGTGGTATCACCACCGACCATTCCCGGCGTTTCCGGGCCATCAATGATTGCGCCATTGGCAAACACAACCGCGATCTGGTTGTTGTTTTGCACCGGCGGTTTGATGGTGTAGTCGTAAATGCTGATGAAATTAAAGTTGTTCTTCTGGCTATTCCAGCCGAACGCTTTAACCAGCGATTGCTCGGTCACGGAACGTGATGCCACTTCGTCGACCAGCTTGTTATCCAGCGCATAGCGCGCGGTGTCGCCCTGAACGGCCTGCAGGCCTGCAAGGATACTGGTTGCGCCAGGGAAGAGCTGCTGAGGTGTAATCTGGCGGTTAGCAGAAACAGTATTTAAATACTGCTGCCACAGGGCATTGATCCAACGGCCATCGGCATCGCGTGCAGCCGGTGACATATCGTCACGCAGATACGGTTCAACGGCTGATTTATAGGTTCCCACACGGAAGATATTGGTGGTCACTTTCAGCTTGTCCAACATGGACTTGAAGTAGAGATTGTTGGTCGCGAAACCGTGCAGATCAACACTGCCTTGTGGCGTCAATGACACTGTATTGGCAAAACTGGCCAAATAGTATTGAGACTGGTTATAGCTGTCGCCGACTGCATAAATGGGTTTGCCGCTATCGCGGAATTCGCGCAGCGCCTTGCCGATATATTGCAGAGACGGTTGGTCGGCACCGGTAAAGTCGCTGAGATCCAGCACCATTCCCGTGATGTTGTCGTCACTCTTTGCCTGACGAATACTGTCGACAATATCGAACAGTGAGTTCTCCTGGCGACGGTTGTTCGATGCGCCGAAGAATTCACGTCCTAATTGACGCAGTTTGTTGTTAACGGTGGGTTGATCAACAACCACGCCCGTTAAATCGACCAGCAGCGCACCTTTCGTGGCTTCTTCAGGCGTCGTTTTTACCTGTGAGTAGATCCCAACACCAACTAAAATCAGAGCAATAAGGAAAATATTGAGAATAAATTCTCTGATAAAATTAAGCAGACGCCATGTCCACTTAAAAAATCCGCTAAAAATTCGCCACAATGTGCGCATGATATCTCCATGAACGGGTAAACAGCGTGTGCCCTACGTCCTTCAACTCGCCCTCTGGCAAGTGATGAAGCACAAGGAGTGATAGTATCCTAATGAGCGGACAGTAAAAAGTCAGCATTAAATCGCCGCAGAAGCGCGCCCTGTCGGGGTTATCTTGTAACAAAACTTCTACTTGTGCTAACGTGGCGCGCAACGTTGCCGTTCAGTCGTTTCTACCGTAGAAATGGGTTGTACCGCAGAAATTATATTGCCAGACAGGAGATGTGCGATGGATGCTCTTGAATTGCTATTGAATCGTCGTTCGGCCTCGCGCCTGACCGCGCCAGCACCGACGGGTGACGCATTGAATAACATTATCCACGCCGGTATGCGTGCGCCGGATCATGGCGCAATGAAGCCGTGGCGCTTTTTTATGATCGAAAATGACGGTTTGGATCGTTTTAGTTCGCTACTGACTCGTGCGGCGCAGCAGGAAGGGTTGGACGAAGCCGGTATCGATAAAGCGCGTCAGGCGCCTTATCGCGCACCGCTGATTATCACCGTTGTTGCGCATTGTGAAGAGAACCCGAAAGTCCCGCTTTGGGAGCAAATTGTCTCCGCAGGCTGTGCGGTTCAGGCCATGCAGATGGCGGCATTGGCGCAGGGCTTTAACGGTATCTGGCGTAGCGGTGCCTGGACGCATAATTCGCTGGTGCGTGAAGCGTTCAACTGCCGTGAGCAGGATGAAATTGTCGGTTTCCTCTATCTGGGGACGCCCGTGCTCAAAGCTTCGACGACGGTTACGTCGCTTGATACCGACGCGTTTGTTCACTACTTCTGATCGTCATCTCTTGAATAATATCGATTTCCACCCCGTTTTACAGCGTGCTTTCCCGCGAGTTACGCGGGAAATGCCCAGTCTGCTTGATGGTGAATAATGCGACTTTTTATTGCCGAAAAGCCCAGCCTTGCGCGGGCGATTGCAGACGTGTTACCCAAACCGCATCGACGCGGCGATGGCTTTATTGCCTGCGGTCAGAATGATGTTGTGACGTGGTGCGTGGGGCACCTGCTGGAGCAGGCGCAGCCGGATGTTTATGATGCGCGCTATGCTCGCTGGTCGCTTGCCGATCTCCCTATCATTCCCCAGAAATGGCTGTTGCAGCCGCGACCCTCGGTCAGTAAGCAGCTCAACACCATAAAAAAGCTCCTGAATGATGCCACCGAAGTGATTCACGCGGGAGACCCCGATCGTGAAGGACAACTGCTGGTGGATGAGGTGCTGGAATACCTTTCCCTGCCGGAAGAAAAACGTCAGCAGGTACGTCGTTGCCTGGTTAACGATCTCAATCCACAGGCGGTAGAACGTGCCGTTTCTCGTCTTCGCGAGAACCGAGAGTTCATCCCGTTGTGCGTGTCGGCGCTGGCGCGTTCCCGTGCAGATTGGCTCTACGGCATTAACATGACCCGTGCCTATACGATATTAGGGCGCAATGCGGGCTATGACGGCGTGTTGTCGGTTGGCCGCGTGCAAACGCCGGTGCTGGGGCTGGTGGTGCGACGCGATGAAGAGATAGAAAACTTCGTTTCCAAAGATTACTTTGAAGTGAAAGCCCATATCGTGACGCCTGCCGATGAGCGTTTTGTCGCGATGTGGCAGCCCAGCGAATCCTGTGAACCTTATCAGGATGAAGAAGGGCGATTGCTGCATCGCTCGTTGGCGGAACATGTCGTCAAGCGTATCGAAGGCCAGCCCGCGATTGTCACCAGCTATAATGATAAGCGGGAATCAGAAACCGCGCCGTTGCCTTATTCGCTGTCGACGTTACAGATCGAAGCCGCGAAGCGTTTCGGGCTGAGTGCGCAGCAGGTGCTGGACGTGTGCCAGAAGCTCTATGAAACCCATAAGCTGATTACGTACCCGCGTTCTGACTGCCGCTATCTGCCAGAGGAACATTTTGCCGGGCGTCATGCCGTCTTGAATGCGATATCCGTACACCAGCCGGATCTGTTGCCACAGCCGGTAATGGATGTGGATCGACGTAATCGCTGCTGGGACGATGGTAAGGTCGATGCTCACCACGCGATTATTCCCACCGCCCGCAGTGCAAGTGCCTCGCTGACGGAGAATGAGCGCAAGGTCTATGGTTTAGTCGCGCGGCAGTACATCATGCAGTTCTGCCCGGACGCCGTGTTTCGCAAGTGTGTCATTGAACTGGATATCGCGGGTGGTAAATTTATTGCCAAAGCGCGGTTCCTGGCCGAAGCCGGGTGGCGCACGTTGTTAGGCGGCAAAGAGCGGGACGAAGAAAACGAAGGCATGCCGTTGCCTGTGGTGGCAAAAGGCGATGAGTTACTGTGCGAACGCGGCGAGGTCGTTGAGCGCCAAACACAGCCGCCGCGGCCGTTTACCGATGCCACGCTGTTATCGGCGATGACGGGCATCGCGCGTTTTGTGCAGGATAAAGAACTAAAGAAAATCCTGCGGGCGACCGATGGGTTAGGAACCGAGGCGACGCGCGCGGGTATTATCGAGTTGTTGTTTAAACGGACATTTCTGTTTAAGAAAGCCCGCTATATTCACGCGAGTGAAGCGGGGCGGGCGTTGATTCACTCACTGCCTGCGAGCGCGGCGCATCCTGACATGACCGCACATTGGGAAGCCACGTTGACGCAAATCAGCGAGAAGAAATGTCGCTATCAGGATTTTATGCAACCGTTGACCCACTCCTTGCAGGAGCTGATTCAGCAAGCGAAACAGAACGGTGCGGTGAGAGCGTTTAAAGGGCTTTCAGCGCCGCCGTCAGGTGCTTCAAAACGGCGTAAGCCTCAGACTAAAAAAGCGAAGGAGCAGGAGCAATGAAATCGTTAGTGTCTTTGTGTTTCGCCAGTGTGATGCTGGTACTGCCTACGCTGGCACAGGCTAATCGTGGCGGAACGGATATTGTTGTTCCCGTTCCTCCGGAAGTGTGGGGCGCTGGGACCGCGGTGCGTGAGCAAAGTAACAACTGCCTGCGCTGCTGCGTGTATGAAAACCGGAACTATTCTGAGGGCGCGGTGGTAAAGGTCGAAGGGGTGATTCTGCAATGCGTGCGCGACAAGCAAACGCTGGGAACGAATAACCTGATATGGCAGTTGGTTAAGCAATAATCGTGCGTTAAAAAGCTCTACGATTAATATTTCTGCGAATTTTAATCACCGCTGTGGCTTTGATGCACAGCGGTGATGTTATTTTTACTACGTACGATCTTTTACAACGTACTATTTCTGCAACGAAAGTTTCTACAACGAAAATTGCGCCCAGATCGGTGCATGGTCAGACGGTTTTTCCATCCCTCGGATATCGTAATCAATACCGGTAGCGACGCAGCGTTCGGCCAGGAACGTACTGGCAAGAATCAGGTCAATACGCAGGCCGCGGTTGTCATCGAACCCGGCAGAACGGTAATCAAACCACGAAAAACGATCGTTGCTGTCTGGATTCGCGGCACGGAAGGTGTCGATAAGCCCCCAGCCTTGCAAACGTGCCATCCATTCACGCTCTTCCGGCAGGAAAGAACATTTACCGGTACGCAACCAGCGCTTACGGTTCTCTTCGCCGATGCCGATATCCAGATCGGTAGGGCTAATATTGACATCACCCATCACAATCAGCGGTTGTGTCGCGCTGTGGTGCTGTTCCAGATAGGTTTGTAGGTCCTGATAAAAGCGCGTCTTCGCGGGGAATTTCACCGGATGGTCGCGGCTTTCTCCCTGTGGGAAATACCCGTTAACGACCGTAAGCGTGCCATGCTCGGTGGCAAAGTCTGCCATGATGATCCGGCGCTGCGCATCGTCTTCATCCGTTGGGAAACCGCGACGAACCGCAATCGGCTGCGTTTTACACAATAGCGCGACGCCGTAGTGACCTTTTTGTCCGTGGTAATAAACGTGGTAGCCGTATTGGCTGACATCCTCTAACGGAAACATGTCATCGTGGACTTTGGTTTCCTGCAACCCGATCACATCCGGCTGGTGTTGTTCGATAATGGCGGCCAACTGATGAGGGCGCGCCCGCAGGCCATTGATATTAAAAGATACAACTTTCATGTTCGCTGCCATTCGCTAAAAAATGTGACCAGATGGTAGCAGAAAATGAGGGATGCCGTCACGGTGAGGCTGTGCTTTCTAACGGCGTTGATGGGCTTATTGCTGTGGCTTCAGAGACGGTTGGCGCAGATGAGAATCGTTAAAAATAAGATTCACTTATATTCAGTTGAACACGAGGCTTGTCGACCGTTATACTCCGCACCTCGCAGGAGAGAGGGCGTATAGTATCAGTAATACTATGGCGCTCCGCCGAAGGCGCAAACTCCCATAATCGCTCAGGCTACCCTAACTGCGAATTCCATTGAAGCCAACTGGAGAGAGGTTGCAATGCAACCCACCGAAGGGGCAAGCAGCACTGCTGCGTAAACTCTCAGGTAAAGCGGACAGAGGGAGTGGCACATTTCACAGGATAACTTGTGTGCTGACTTACATCTATCTGATCGCGATTACGGCAGAGGGGATGTCCGGGGCGCTGGCCGCTGGACGTCGTAATATGGATATTTTTGGCGTAGGCATGATTGCCTTTATCACCGCGCTTGGCGGTGGCACCGTTCGCGATATTCTCCTTGGTAATTATCCCATCGGCTGGACGCAGCATCCCGGCTATATCTACCTCACCATTGGTGCGGGTCTTTTCACGATTATCATTGCGCGCTTCATGCATCATCTGCACCGACTCTTTCTGGTTCTGGATGCGATGGGGCTGATTGCCTTTACGGTTATTGGCTGCAACGTCGCACTGCAACTGAATTATTCAACGACGGTGGTGGTTATGGCGGGTATCGTAACTGGAATTTTCGGTGGGATACTGCGTGATATTTTCTGTAACCGTACGCCAATGGTGCTGAAAAAAGAGCTGTATGCCAGCGTCTCGCTTTTAGTCGCACTTCTCTATCTTGGGCTAAAGTCGCTTAACGTTAATCACGATATTAACCTGCTGGCGTCATTCAGCATTGGTTTGGCCGTGCGTCTGGCAGCAATCCGCTGGTCGTGGCAGCTTCCCGTGTTCTCTTATGTTCCTGGGCGCTGGAAAGGGAAGGCGTAAGGCTATTTTTCCCCATTCCCTAAAGCGCGCTGATTATTGGTGCGAGTGGCGGTGGGGAAATAACGCGGCGCGTTGCTCAAAACCGTACCGGTTTTGTCAAACCTTGGTCGAAGGTTCTCACCTTCCCCTGATGGGAATCTGATGCTTTGGTGTTGGGGGATAATTCAGAGGTGCTGCTTTGAAATGGTGGTGGGGGAAGGATTCGAACCTTCGAAGTCTGTGACGGCAGATTTACAGTCTGCTCCCTTTGGCCGCTCGGGAACCCCACCACTGGCCTTGCTACAAGAAGCTTTCGCTTCAAGCGGGGCGCATCATATCAAATGACGCGCCCCTGTAAAGCGGTATATATCAAAAATAAATGCGGTTGCCGTTTTTTTATTCCGTTCGGCGCATCCTTATACAAAAAGATGTCCGATCAACCAATTACAGAATAATGGTGCGGTTACCGTAGACAAAAACACGCTGTCCGAGCACGCGATACAGCGCACGACTCAGGACATTTTTCTCAACGTCACGACCTGCACGCATCATGTCATCTGCAGAATACGTATGGTCGACGTGAATAACGTCCTGCATGATGATCGGGCCTTCATCCAGATTATCGTTGACGTAGTGTGCCGTCGCGCCAATGATTTTTACTCCGCGCTCATAAGCCTGATGGTACGGGCGAGCTCCGATAAAGGCGGGTAAGAACGAATGGTGAATGTTGATCACCTGATTCGGGTAGTGCTGAACAAACGCCGGTGTCAGCACTCGCATATATTTCGCCAGCACGACGTAATCGGGTTTGTATTGATCGATCTGCGCGATCATCTTTTGATCGTGCTCTTCGCGAGTCAGTCCTTCATGGCTGACCAGATGAAAAGGAATATCAAACCGCTCAACCAGCGTCTGCAAGGTATCGTGGTTACCGATAACGGCAGAGATTTCTACGTCCAAACCACCGTAGGCGCTTTTCATCAACAGATCGCCCAGACAGTGGGCTTCTTTCGTCACAAGAACGACGATGCGACGACGGCCAGCGGCGGTTAATTCGCGAGAAGAGCCTTCGGGAAGTGCGCTATCCAGATCGGCTAACAGTGTAGTGTCGTTGAAAATCCCTTCCAACTCGGTTCGCATGAAAAAGCGACCCGTGCGATGATCGACAAACTCATTGTTTTGCACGATGTTCAGTTCGTGCTTATAACAAATATTCGTAATTTTCGCGATGAGCCCTTTTGCGTCGGGGCAAATGGTTCGTAATACTTTTCTTTGTATATTTTGGGATTGCATGAGCGTGTGGATCCTGTCCAAAACTAAAATAACGATCTTATGGTAACGCAGCAATAAGGCCGCGTGGGCGACTGCCTGTGTTCTATTGTCCGCAACATTTTTTGTATTTTTTGCCGGAACCACACGGGCAAGGTTCATTTCTGCCTGTCTGCAAATGAACGCCGTCTATATAGTACCAGCGATTATGCTGGCGAAGGAAGCGTGAGCGCTCTCGCATCACTTCTGTTCGCTGGTTGTCGCTTTCAGATATATAACGTGCGGCGAATTCCACATAGCCCTCATCGGGCGTTTTTCCGGGAGAAGTTGCCAGTATAGTAAGGCCGAGCCATTGCGAATTCTGGCAACTTTCCGCGAGGGACTCGCGCCATTTCTCGGGCTGAAGGTCGGGATGCCAGGTGGCGATAAGGTAATCGACATCGTGTTTGACATAGGCGGTATAACGCGATCGCATTAATATGGCGGGCTCAGCCGCTGTTGCGGCATGCGTGAGGTAGGGTTGACAGCATGCGTTATACTGCAATCCACTGCAACAGGGGCAAGATTCTGACACGACGTCTCCTGAAGAAAATTTAAGATAAAAACTGATAGATAATAAACAGATCACTATGCAGGATGCCGATATGTTACCTAAGAAGCTCTACGGGTAGCAATGTGCGCTAAAATGAAGACAGGTGGATCGATCATGCAACGGAAAAAAATTGGAATAGCCTTGGGATCAGGGGCAGCGAAAGGATGGGCGCATATTGGTGTGTTTAATGCGTTAACCGAAATGGGGGTAAAGGTTGATGTTGTGGCGGGTTGTTCTATCGGTGCGCTTGTTGGCGCGGCGTATGCCACAAACAATCTATCTTCGATGGATCGCTGGGTGAGGGCGTTTGGTTACTGGGACGTGATTCGACTGATGGATCTCTCCTGGCAGCGCGGTAGTTTGTTGCGTGGCGATCGTGTCTTTAATAGTGTGAAGCATTTGTTACATACAACACAGATTGAAGATTGTGATATCAAATACGGCGTAGTGACGACAAACCTCAGTACTGGGCGTGAGCTCTGGCTGACGGAAGGCGACTTGCATCAGGCTATGCGTGCGTCTTGCAGTATGCCAGGCCTGCTATCCCCCGTTCGATTTAACGATTACTGGCTGGTGGATGGCGCGGTGGTTAACCCTGTCCCCGTTTCTCTGGCGAGGGCAATGGGAGCCGATATCGTGATCGCGGTTGATCTCCAGCACGACGCTAGCCTTAATCATCAGGATTTGCTGTCGATCAAACCGACGGCATCAGATATTGATGTGGAGAATGTTCCGCAAGGTTGGCGTAGCAGAATCCGGGAACGCTTACTGCGGGGCCGTCGTCAGCCAGCGGAAAGTTCGCCAACGGCGATGGAGATAATGAGTACGTCGATCCAAATTCTGGAAAATCGGTTGAAGATGACGCGAATGGCGGGCGATCCGCCTGATGTGTTGCTGCAACCGCATTGTCCCCAGATTGCTACCTTAGATTTTCATCGGGCGCAGGAGGCGATTGAGGCGGGTTATAAGGCGGTGGGAAAGATGCGTGATGAATTGTTGCCGCTAGTGAAAGAGGCATAGTGAAGCGTACTGCATAGCGTTAACGCACATGCAGTGAAGAAGACAGGGTGTGCCGCCTATCCGGCACACTGGCGCTAAAGCAGGTGTGATTATTCGGTGTTTGAAGTAAGGGGTACTGATGGAACAACCACTAGCGGGTAAGCATATTTTAGTCATTGATGACGAGGCCGTTTTTCGATCTGTGCTCGCTGGTTATCTGACTTCTCTTGGGGCTTCAGTTCAGGAAGCGATTAACGGATTAGATGCGCTGAGTACTCTTGAACATTACCAACCCGATTTAATGATTTGCGATCTGAATATGCCGACGATGGGAGGAATCGAGTTCCTTGAACGTCTGCGCCTGAAAGACAACGACACGCCAATACTGATCATTTCTGCAACCAGCCAGATGGCGGACATTGCCAAAGTCTTGCGGCTTGGTGTTCAGGATGTGTTGCTAAAACCGATTCGTGATTATGCTCGTTTGCGTGAAGCCGTGATGTCCTGCCTGTATCCCGATATGTTCACTTCACAGTTGAATGAGATGGATCAACTCATGCAGGACATGGACTCCCTGAATCAATCTCCTGAAGCAGTCACCAAACTGCTTGCTCAGCTACAGCCGCCCGTTCAGCAAACGCTTGCTCGTTGCCGTGTCAACTATCGTCAGTTAACGGCGGCCGAACAACCGGGGCTGGTGCTGGATATTGCCGCGCTTTCGGATACTGAGTTAGCGTTCTATTGCCTTGATGTCACTCAGGGTGTCAATAATAGTGGGACGCTGGCAGCGTTACTGCTTAGAACCTTGTTCAATGGGGTGCTTCAGGAACATTTGGCCGATCAACAACACCGTTTGCCGTATCTGCCGACGCTGTTAAAGCAGGTGAACCAGTTGTTGCGGCAGGCGAGCCTGGACGGTCGTTTTCCTTTGCTCGTGGGGTATTACCATCAGCAGTTAAAACAGCTGATACTGATTTCCGCCGGGCTAAATGCGACGCTGAATGTTAACGAACAGCAGATAGCGTTGAATAGTGGCGTTCCTTTAGGCACGCTTGAAGGCGCTTATCTCAACCAGCTGAATTATCAGTGCGAAGCATGGCAATGCCAGATCTGGGGCGGCGGCGGCCGTTTACGACTGATGTTGACTACAGAATAGTCTGATAGCGCGAGATGGGGCTGGTTTCAGGTAATACCCATCTTTCGGTATTATTTTTTATTTCCTACTATGTAGGGAGTTATCTTATTTTTATTGAACGGTAACGTTGGGACAAGCGTGCTCTTGTTAAAGTCGTTATACTCTTGCGGTTATCTTGATTAGATAAATAAAGTTCATTATTTGAACGGTATATAAGAGGCTGTTTATGTCTATTGTGAATAAAAAAGTAAAAAAAGCGGTCATACCGGTTGCTGGCTTAGGGACGCGTATGCTGCCGGCCACCAAAGCCATCCCTAAAGAAATGCTGCCGTTGGTAGATAAACCGCTGATCCAATATGTTGTTAATGAGTGTATCGCAGCAGGGATTAATGAAATTATTCTCGTTACACACTCTTCTAAGAATTCTATCGAAAACCATTTCGATACCAGTTTTGAACTGGAAGCCATACTGGAAAAACGCGTTAAACGTCAGCTGTTGGAAGAGATTCAATCTATCTGTCCTAAGCACGTCACCATTATGCAAGTGCGTCAGGGGTTAGCCAAAGGGCTGGGCCATGCCGTATTGTGCGCGCATCCGTTAGTCGGAGATGAACCTGTCGCGGTTATTCTGCCAGATGTGATTATTGATGAATATGAATCCGATCTGAAGAAAGATAACCTGAGCGAAATGTTGCAGCATTTTTCTACGACAGGCCATAGCCAGATTATGGTTGAGCCCGTTGAAAATGTAAGTAGCTATGGCGTGGTTGATTGCAAAGGCGTGGAATTAAAAGCAGGGGATAGCGCACCTATGGTTGGTGTGGTTGAAAAACCTAAAGCTTCCGAAGCACCGTCTAATTTAGCCGTCGTTGGCCGTTATGTCCTTTCTGCGGATATTTGGTCTCTGCTGGAGAAAACACCGCCAGGCGCAGGTAATGAAATTCAGTTAACTGATGCCATCGCAATGTTGATGGAAAAAGAAACAGTAGAAGCGTATCACCTTAAAGGTGTGAGCCATGACTGTGGTAATAAATTAGGCTATATGCAGGCATTCGTGGAATATGGTTTACGCCATGATGGTTTAGGCCAGGAATTTGCGCAGTGGCTGCAGGAAACGATTGAAGCAGAAGAAAAATAACAGAATGTAATGATTGCTCTCTGTTTACAAAAAACAGAGAGCAGCCAAAAATGGCGACATATCTGTTTTCTCTTTGCAATATGCGTTACCAAAGAAAAACCCCCGATAGTTATCGGGGGTTTTTCGTATTCAGTACTTATAAACGATTACAGCAGGAAATCGTCTAAAGATTTACCTTGCTCTTCGATTGCTTTCTTGATTACTGCCGGTGTACGACCCTGGCCAGTCCAGGTTTTAAGTTCGCCGTTTTCGTCAGTGTATTGATATTTTGCCGGGCGGGCAGCGCGCTTGCTTTTACCTGCAACCTTAACTGAACCTAAAGACTGCAATAATTCGTTAGGGTCAATACCGTCTGCAATCAGCATATCGCGATATTGCTGCAATTTACGCGCACGTTCTTCAACTTCAGCCTGAACCTGGCTATCTTCTTCGCGGCGTTCATTAACCACGACTTCCAGTTTTTCCAGCATTTCTTCCAAAGTATCCAGGGTGCATTCTCTTGCCTGGGCACGCAGAGTACGGATGTTGTTAAGAATCTTTAGTGCTTCGCTCATTGTGATAATCTCAAATAATATTATTGGTGGCGTGTAGTGTGATAATAGAGTGCTATTTTCCTTTCTGCAATAGTCAAATTTGTAAGTTTGTTAAAAAACATCATTTTTAAAACAGATCTCACATCGTATGTTACATAAATATAAATACTTTCCTGTTATCAAAAAAATACATTTGGTATGCCGCTTTTCTACCTCAAACGGCAGAGAATGACTTATTGATGCCGTGCCGTTGTTATAAGGAACGTTTATATCTTTTATCATAACAGACCGTCGCTGGTGGGCGTATGGACAAAATGTGGCCGAGGAATAGCCCATTGCGCAGCGTGAAGACGAGTTGTTACAATAAGTGTTTACGACACGAATATCATATACTCCAAATAATTCGAGTTTCAGACAGGCGGCAAGAGACGGACAAATTCGTCGGGAACGAATTTAACCAGCCAACGGCTGGTCTCCGGAGAGAGACAGGATTTCTCTCATTTAATCCCGATGCGCTGACACAGGTAAGTGATTCAGGTGACAAATCTGCCGGGAGCAGATTTGAACGCTGCTAGCAGCGGCCCTTTAGGGTGAGTCCCACGACGGGCCGAGTATTTAAACGTCGCCAACGTACATGCAACTTGAAGTATTACGAGTATATAGCCTGCCTTTTGGAGTAACCGAGTGGCCCAACTTTATTTTTATTATTCTGCAATGAATGCAGGGAAATCGACGGCGCTATTGCAGTCGTCATATAACTACCAGGAGCGTGGGATGCGCACGCTGGTGTTCACTGCAGAAATAGATAATCGGCATGGCGTAGGGATAGTAAGTTCACGGATCGGCCTTTCTTCTCCTGCATTATTGTTTAATCCGCAGACATCGTTATTTGGATTGCTGGAGAAAGAGCACCGCGCTCAGCCCGTAGATTGTGTATTAATTGACGAATGTCAATTTTTAACCCGTGAGCAGGTGAGTGAGCTTTCCGATGTCGTGGACCAATTAGATATCCCGGTATTGTGCTACGGGTTGCGTACTGATTTTCGTGGCGATTTGTTTTCTGGGAGTCACTATTTATTAGCGTGGGCAGATAAGCTGATTGAGTTAAAAACGGTCTGTCACTGCGGCCGTAAAGCCAACTGTGTATTGCGGTTAGATGCACAAGGTAATGCCGTTCACGAAGGTGAGCAGGTCGTTATTGGCGGCAATGAGAGCTATGTTTCCGTGTGCCGTAAGCATTATAAAATTGCGCTGGGATTAACCCGTAAAGAAAGCGAGTAAGGCGGTTAAATATCCGGCAGACAGGGCGATTAATAAACGGTGTATTGATGCGTGTCTATGCTGAGTACGAGTAATAAAAATGCCCAACCTTAAAAGGGTTGGGCATCGTTGAAAGATAAACCGCCGTTAGGCTAAGGCGGTACAGCAAGAACGTTAGTGTGCGGCTTTCTTGCCGGTTTTAGCGGCTTTTGCTACAGGCTCAACCGCTTCCGTTTTTTCTTCTTCAGAGAACTTACGACCGTAGTAAGTATCCAGCAGAATCTGTTTCAGTTCGGAAATCAGCGGGTAACGCGGGTTAGCGCCAGTACACTGATCGTCGAACGCATCTTCTGACAGTTTATCGACCTTAGCCAGGAAATCGGCTTCCTGTACGCCAGCCTCACGAATGGACGTTGGGATCCCCAGCTCGGTCTTCATTTCTTCCAGCCAGTTCAGCAATTTCTCGATTTTCTGCGCGGTACGATCGCTTGGTGCCGTCAAACGCAGGTGATCGGCGATTTCCGCGTAACGACGGCGAGCCTGTGGACGGTCATACTGGCTGAACGTCGTCTGCTTGGTCGGGTTGTCGTTCGCGTTATAGCGAATCACGTTTGAGATCAGCAGGGCGTTAGCCAGACCGTGCGGAATATGGAACTCCGAGCCCAGTTTATGCGCCATGGAGTGACAGACGCCGAGGAAGGCGTTGGCAAACGCAATCCCTGCAATCGTCGCGGCATTATGAACACGCTCACGGGCAACCGGGTTTTTCGCGCCGTCGCGGTAGCTGTCTGGCAGGTTTTCCTTCAGCAGTTTCAGCGCTTGTAACGCCTGTCCATCTGAATATTCGTTTGCCAGCACGGAAACATAGGCTTCCAGCGAGTGGGTTACTGCATCGAGTCCGCCAAAAGCACACAGCGATTTCGGCATATTCATCACCAAATTGGCATCAACAATCGCCATATCTGGCGTCAGCGCGTAGTCCGCTAACGGATATTTCTGCCCGGTGGCATCGTCGGTCACTACGGCGAACGGCGTCACTTCGGAACCGGTACCGGATGTGGTGGTAATCGCCACCATTTTGGCTTTGACGCCCATTTTCGGGAACTTGTAGATACGTTTACGGATATCCATAAAGCGCAGCGCCAGCTCTTCGAAATGCGTCGTCGGGTGCTCATACATTACCCACATTATCTTCGCGGCATCCATTGGAGAACCGCCACCCAGCGCAAGAATTACATCCGGTTTGAAGGAATGCATTTGCTCTGCGCCTTTACGCACGATGCTCAGCGTCGGGTCAGCTTCAACTTCGAAGAACACTTCGGTTTCTAGTCCATGCTGTTTCAGTACAGACGTCACCTGATCGACATAACCATTATTGAACAAGAAGCGGTCGGTCACGATAAATGCACGTTTTGCACCATCGGAAGCGACTTCTTCCAGTGCGATTGGCAGTGAGCCGCGACGGAAATAAATGGATTTAGGAAGTTTATGCCACAACATATTCTCAGCTCGCTTGGCTACCGTTTTCTTGTTGATCAAGTGCTTCGGACCGACGTTTTCGGAGATGGAGTTTCCGCCCCAGGAGCCACAGCCCAGCGTCAGAGACGGAGCGAGTTTGAAGTTGTAGAGATCGCCGATACCGCCCTGAGAAGCAGGGGTGTTAATCAGGATACGCGCGGTTTTCATCATATTGCCGAAATGATTCACGCGCTCTGGCTGATTGTCCTGATCGGTATACAGGCAGGATGTGTGACCGATGCCACCCATTGCGACCAGTTTTTCCGCTTTAATTACGGCATCGTTGAAGTCTTTCGCACGGTACATCGCCAGCGTCGGAGACAGTTTTTCATGGGCAAACGGTTCGGATTCATCGACGGCCGTCACTTCACCAATCAGCACTTTGGTATTCGCAGGGACAGTGATACCCGCCATTTCTGCGATCTTCGGTGCAGGCTGGCCCACGATGTCTGCGTTCAGTGAACCGTTTTTCAGCAGAATACCCTGTACGGCATGCAGTTCTTTGCCTTTCAGCATGTAGCCGCCGTGGGTGGCAAAACGTTCGCGCACGGCATCATAGACGCTGTCTACCACGATGACGGACTGTTCTGACGCACAAATTACGCCGTTATCGAAGGTTTTCGACATCAGAATAGACGCTACGGCACGTTTGATATCTGCGGTTTCGTCAACGACAACCGGCGTGTTACCAGCGCCTACACCGATTGCCGGTTTACCGGAGCTGTATGCGGCTTTCACCATGCCCGGACCGCCAGTTGCCAGAATCAGGTTGATATCTGGGTGATGCATTAGCTGGTTGGACAGGTCGACAGAAGGCTGATCGATCCAACCGATGATGTCTTTCGGTGCCCCTGCCGCAATTGCCGCTTGCAGAACAATGTCAGCAGCTTTATTGGTCGCATTTTTTGCACGTGGATGGGGGGAGAAGATAATCCCGTTACGAGTCTTCAGGCTGATCAACGCTTTAAAAATTGCGGTAGAAGTGGGGTTGGTGGTGGGAACAATGCCGCAAATCAGGCCAATCGGCTCGGCAATCGTAATGGTACCAAAAGTGTCATCAGTAGAGAGGATGCCGCAGGTTTTTTCATCCTGATAGGCGTTATAAATGTACTCGGATGCAAAGTGGTTTTTGATGACTTTGTCTTCCACGATCCCCATGCCAGATTCGGCAACTGCCATTTTTGCCAGCGGGATACGGGCATCTGATGCAGCGAGTGCGGCAGCACGGAAGATTTTGTCCACTTGTTCCTGAGTGTAAGTGGCAAATTCCTGCTGTGCCTTTTTCACTCTTTCGACCAATGCGTTAAGTTCAGCAACGTTGGTTACGGCCATAATGCTCTCCTGATAAATGTTAAACTCTTTCAGTCAATTGTTCGCCGGATAGAACAGTATAGATAAACGAGCGGGAGGCGTTTTCGTTACCTGGCTATTCTTTTCTGCCTATTTCGCATTAATTGACTCAAAGAGCTTGTCAGCCACCGTTGTGGCGCGATTGTTGCTTTTTAAAATACTGTAACCGTCGATATCATGGATTTTTGAAATATTGTTTTGAAATTACGTCAAAATTAAGACGATCTGCGCGTCCGTTATGGTATGAAATGAGCATACCTATTTGTGGGTGCCTTTTTTGTGATCAATATCGAATTTTCTTTAAGCTGACACCATTCAGCAGCTTGATGTTGATAATGACTATCATTAACCGGACACAATTAGAGGTTTTTCTACCTAAAAGGGATTGTAAGGAATGGGGGGTATCGGAGTGGGACATTGTTAGGGGGACATTCCGGGCACGACGTTGTGCACATAACGAGAATGACCTGTTCGTATAAAACGTATTCGTATAAACGACGCTTATATCTTAATCGAGTTAGTTATTTTACGCGCAGCCTACTGTAAGGAAATCGCGTGCTATTATCGTGCAAGATGAGTAACTGAGTTGTTAAAATAATAACATTCCAGTCAGATAATGACGCAGACAGGTAAGCGTGCATCATCATTTTTGTGCTGTGAAAATGATAAAACCCACTACGATGTTTTTTTGTTCAAAATATATAAATTGCTGAATATTTAAAAAATATCTGCAAATAAATAGAAAAAACATTGTTTATCATGGGGTTAATGGTTGTGTTGAATGATTGAAATAAAACGTTTACTGGGCTGTAGTAAAGAAAATTAAGCAACATCAATGTAAAAATATTGGCGAATGTGTCTGCTTTTGATAGCTTCGAGTGTCGACCTGCTATTCGTTATTCACCCATAAATTAATTTTATGATTTATTTGGATAATGGGCGATCTTTTCTGCTCTATGTGACGGCGATTTTTACGCGTAGAGTCCGGTATGGCGTTGTATCAAGACAGGGGCGTTTATAAAGTGAAAACTCGCAAAACAAAACGATGCTTTGTTACCAGTATGATTGCCGCAGCAGTGATGGCGTCATGTGTGAATGTTCAGGCTGCTACTGTACCTGCCGGTGTTGAGCTGGCGAAAGAGCAGATTCTGGTGAGAAACAATGGCGCTGAGGTGTCATCACTGGATCCGCATAAAATAGAAGGTGTGCCGGAATCCAACGTCGCGCGCGATTTATATGAAGGGCTGGTGATTTCCGATCCAGATGGACACCCGATTCCTGGCGTTGCTGACCGGTGGGAAAGCAGCGACTTTAAAGTCTGGACGTTCCATTTACGTAAAGACGCCAAGTGGTCCAATGGCGAACCGGTTACCGCGCAAGATTTCGTTTATAGCTGGCAGCGTTTGGCCGATCCGAAAACCGTTTCTCCTTACGCCAGCTATCTACAATATGGTCATCTGCTGAATATCGATGACATTATCGCTAGCAAAAAATCTCCCGATACGCTGGGCGTAAAAGCCCTCGACGACCATACGCTGGAAGTTACATTAAGCGAGCCGATCCCTTACTTTTATAAACTACTGAATCACTCGTCCCTGTCCCCGGTAAATAAAGCGGTGGTGGAGAAATTTGGTGATAAATGGACCCAGCCGGAAAACTGGGTTGGGAATGGCGCCTACCGCCTGAAATCCTGGGTCGTGAATGAGCGGCTTGTACTAGAGCGTAATACCCAATATTGGGATAACGCCAAGACCGTGATTAATCAGGTCACCTATCTGCCGATTGCTTCTGAAGTGACGGATGTTAACCGCTACCGTGCGGGTGAGATTGATGTCACCAATAATAAATTGCCCATTGAGCTATTTCAGAAGCTAAAAAAAGAAATCCCACAAGAAGTTAACGTCAATCCCTACCTCTGTACGTATTATTACGAAATCAATAATCAGAAACCGCCATTTAACGATGTCCGGGTACGTACGGCTCTGCGCATGGGGCTTGATCAAGACATATTGACCAATAAAGTGAAAAATCAGGGCGATATTCCTGCCTATGGCTATATTCCTCCGTTTACGGACGGCTTGAAAGCGCATACGCCAGAGTGGTTTACCTGGCCACAGGCGAAACGTAATGAAGAAGCGAAAAAATTGCTGGCGGAAGCGGGCTATACCGCAGAGAAACCGCTGACATTTAATTTGCTCTATAACTCGTCAGATTTGCATAAAAAGATGGCGATCGCGGCGGCATCGATCTGGAGACAGAATCTGGGTGTTGACGTGAAGCTGGAAAACCAGGAATGGAAAACCTATCTCAGCACGCGTCATCAAGGCAATTATGACGTTGCGCGTGCCGGATGGTGTGCGGACTATAATGAACCGACATCCTTCCTGAACAGCATGCTGTCAGACAGTAGCAACAACACCGCGCATTATAAAAGTGCGGCGTTCGACAAGCTGATGGAGCAGGCGGTTCAGGCGAAAACGGACGATGAGCGTGCGCAAGTTTATCAGCAGGCAGAATCGCAGTTGGATAAAGATGCCGCGATTGTGCCGGTCTATTATTACGCGAACGCTAGACTGATAAAACCTTATGTCGGTGGCATCACCGGCAAGGACCCGTTGGATAATATACGGGTGAAGGATCTCTATATCATTAAGCATTAATCCGCGGTTATTTACGGTTTGATGCAAATGAAGTGAGCAAGCAGTGATTAATTTGGTGTTTAATCTCTGGTTACCCATTCCTGCCATGTGGGAATGGGTCGTGAGTCGAATCGATTAATCGTTTTCTCACCGGGCTCTAATTCAGGAATCGTGCTGGGATAACTAACACGACAACATTACAGGAGAAAATAATGACACACATCACAACTAAAAAAAGAGTAGCTGCCGCTATTATCGCGGCATTAAGTAGCACGATGGCTGTTTCTGCCTTCGCCGCGACCGTTCCCGCAGGCGTTCAGTTAGCAGAAAAACAGGAATTGGTCCGTAACAACGGTGCTGAAGTTTCCTCCCTTGACCCGCATAAAATCGAAGGCGTACCGGAATCCAACGTGTCGCGCGATCTGCTGGAAGGATTGGTTATTTCCGACGTTAACGGCAAAACCAGTCCCGGCGTAGCAGAAAGCTGGGATAACAAAGATTTTAAAGTGTGGACATTCCACCTGCGTAAAGATGCAAAGTGGTCCAACGGTGAGCCGGTTACCGCACAAGATTTCGTCTATAGCTGGCAGCGTCTGGCCGATCCAAAAACGGCATCGCCTTACGCCAGCTATCTGCAATATGGTCATCTGCTGAATATCGATGACATCATCGCCGGCAAGAAATCCCCGGATACGCTGGGCGTGAAAGCGATCGACGATCATACCTTTGAGGTGACGCTTTCCGAAGCGGTGCCTTACTTCTATAAGCTGCCTGTTTACGTCGCGATGTCCCCAATCAATAAAGCCGTCGTTGAAAAATTCGGTGAAAAATGGACGCAGCCGCAAAACTGGGTCGGCAACGGTGCCTACAAGCTGAAAAGCTGGGTCGTAAACGAAAAAATGGTGCTGGAGCGTAACCCGCAATATTGGGATAACGCCCACACTGTGATTAATCAGGTGACGTATCTGCCGATTGCGTCTGAAGTGACGGACGTTAACCGCTACCGCAGCGGTGAGATCGACATGACGTACAACAACCTGCCAATCGAACTCTTCCAAAAGCTGAAGAAAGAAATCCCGGATGAAGTGAAGGTTAACCCGTACCTGTGTACCTATTACTACGAAGTTAACAACCAGAAGCCGCCATTTAACGATGTACGAGTCCGTACCGCGCTGCGTCTGGGTCTGAGCCAGGATATTCTGACCAACAAGGTTAAAAATCAGGGCGATATTCCTGCCTATGGCTTTGTTCCACCATATATCGATGGCCTGAAAGCGTCAGTTCCAGAGTGGTTCACCTGGCCACAGGCGAAACGTAATGAAGAAGCGAAAAAACTGCTGGCGGAAGCGGGCTATACCGCAGACAAACCGCTGACGCTGAACCTGCTGTATAACACCTCCGATCTGCACAAGAAAATGGCGATCGCAGCGGCTTCTATCTGGAAACAGAATATCGGTGTGGACGTTAAGCTGGAAAACCAGGAATGGAAAACCTTCCTCAGCACGCGTCATCAGGGAACCTATGATGTTGCTCGCGCCGGATGGTGTGCAGACTATAACGAACCTTCAACCTTCCTGAACAGCATGCTGTCAGACAGCAGCAGTAACACCTCGCACTATAAGAGCAAAGAGTTTGATGCACTGGTGGCGAAATCCTTGCAGGTGAAAACCGATGAGGAGCGCGCTGCGGTTTACCAGCAGGCGGAATCGCAGCTGGATAAAGACGCTGTCACCATACCGGTCTATTACTATGCGAATACCCGACTGGTGAAACCTTATGTTGGTGGATTAACGGGTAACGATCCGCAGGATAATGTTTACGTGAAAGATCTTTATATCATCAAGCACTAATAATAATGGCTGGCGCACGCGGTTGTGCTGCCAGCCTTTTATAGGTACGAGCAATGTTAAAATTTATTCTTCGCCGCTGCTTAGAGGCGATTCCGACACTATTCATCCTGATCACCATCTCGTTTTTCATGATGCGATTGGCACCCGGTAGCCCTTTTACCGGTGAGCGTAATTTACCGCCGGAAGTGATGGCGAATATTGAAGCCAAATACCATCTGAATGACCCCATTATGACGCAGTACGGCAACTACTTGCTGCAATTGGTGCAGGGTGATTTCGGTCCTTCTTTTAAATACAAAGACTATTCCGTGAACGATCTGGTCGCGACGTCTTTCCCTGTTTCTGCAAAACTGGGGGCTGCGGCATTCATTCTGGCTGTTGTTTTTGGTGTGAGTGCCGGCGTGATCGCCGCGCTGAATCAGAATACGAAATGGGACTATACCGTGATGGGCTTTGCCATGACGGGGGTGGTGATACCCAGCTTTGTTGTTGCGCCGTTGCTGGTGCTGATTTTCGCCATTACGCTGCGGTGGCTACCCGGCGGTGGGTGGAACGGTGGGGCACCCAAATACATGATCTTACCGATGGTGGCACTGTCTTTGTCTTATATCGCCAGCATCGCGCGTATTACCCGAGGATCGATGATCGAGGTTTTACACTCTAACTTTATTCGCACCGCGCGCGCCAAAGGCCTGCCGATGCGCCGCATCGTCCTGCGCCATGCGTTAAAGCCTGCGCTGCTGCCTGTGCTCTCTTATATGGGGCCGGCATTTGTGGGGATTATTACCGGTTCGATGGTGATTGAAACCATTTTTGGTTTACCCGGTATTGGGCAACTGTTCGTAAACGGTGCACTGAACCGCGACTATTCACTGGTACTGAGCCTGACGATTCTGGTCGGCGGCTTAACTATTTTATTTAATGCGATCATTGACGTGCTCTACGCTGTTATCGATCCGAAAATTCGCTATTAATTGGGGGCGTTATGTTTTGGAATCGAAAAAACGTTGAAGCGTTAGAGAACTTCACCGAGCAGGCTGAGATTGAAGGGCGCAGTTTGTGGCAGGATGCGCGTCTGCGCTTTATCCACAACCGTGCGGCGCTGGCCAGTCTGCTTGTGTTGGCCGTGATTACCGTGTTCGTGATCTTCGCCCCGATGCTGTCTGCATTTGACTATGCGGATACGGACTGGGGAATGATGTCAGCTGCGCCGGATATGACGTCTGGACACTATTTTGGTACGGATTCCTCCGGCCGTGATCTGCTGGTTCGTGTTGCTATTGGGGGCCGCGTCTCGCTGATGGTTGGCGTCGCAGCGGCGCTGGTTGCGGTGATCGTCGGAACGCTGTACGGCGCGATGTCGGGTTATCTGGGCGGGAAAGTGGATTCGGTGATGATGCGTCTGCTGGAAATCCTCAACTCATTCCCGTTCATGTTCTTCGTTATTCTGCTGGTGACGTTCTTCGGGCAGAACATGCTGCTGATTTTCGTGGCTATCGGCATGGTGTCCTGGCTGGATATGGCGCGTATCGTGCGTGGCCAGACGCTGAGCCTGAAACGTAAAGAGTTTATTGAAGCGGCGATGGTTTCCGGTGTGTCCACGCGCGGTATCGTGTTGCGCCACATTGTGCCTAACGTGCTGGGCGTGGTGGTCGTTTACGCCTCTCTGCTGGTGCCAAGTATGATCCTGTTCGAATCCTTCCTGAGCTTCCTGGGTCTGGGAACGCAGGAACCGTTAAGCAGCTGGGGCGCCTTGCTGAATGATGGTGCGAACTCGATGGAAGTATCGCCGTGGTTACTGTTCTATCCGGCGGCGTTTCTGGTTGTCACGCTGTTTTGTTTTAACTTTATCGGCGATGGCCTGCGTGATGCCCTCGACCCGAAAGATCGCTGAGGAATATCGACATGAGCAAGATTGAGTTAACTGGCGCGCACGACGCGCTGCTACATGTTCAGGATCTCCGGGTAACGTTCAAAACGCAGGATGGCGACGTGACGGCCGTTAACGACCTGAACTTCACGCTTAACGCTGGTGAAACGCTGGGGATTGTCGGTGAGTCCGGCTCTGGTAAATCACAAACGGCGTTTGCGTTGATGGGGCTGCTGGCTCGCAATGGTCGTATCGGCGGCTCGGCACGTTTTCGTGGCAAAGAAATTCTCAATTTGCCTGAAAGCCAACTGAATAAGCTGCGTGCTGAAGAAATCAGTATGATCTTCCAGGATCCGATGACGTCGCTGAACCCTTACATGCGCGTCGGCGAACAGCTGATGGAAGTGCTGATGTTGCACAAACACCTGAGCAAAAGCGAAGCGTTTGAAGAATCAGTCAAAATGCTGGATGCAGTCAAAATGCCGGAAGCGCGCAAGCGTATGAAGATGTATCCGCATGAGTTTTCCGGCGGAATGCGTCAGCGCGTGATGATCGCAATGGCGCTGCTGTGCCGTCCGAAGCTGCTGATTGCCGATGAACCGACAACCGCACTGGATGTGACGGTTCAGGCGCAGATTATGACGTTGCTGAACGAGCTGAAGCGCGAGTTTAATACCGCCATCATCATGATTACCCATGACCTGGGGGTTGTTGCCGGTATTTGTGACAAAGTGCTGGTGATGTACGCCGGGCGCACGATGGAATACGGCGTTGCACGCGATGTCTTTTATCATCCGAGCCACCCGTATTCCGTTGGTCTGCTCAATGCCGTGCCGCGTCTGGATGCGGAAGATGACGTGCTGGCGACCATTCCGGGTAATCCGCCTAACTTATTACGTTTGCCGAAAGGGTGTCCGTTCCAACCACGCTGCCCGTACGCGATGGATGTCTGCCATAGCGCACCGGCGCTGGAATCTTTTGGTGATGGCCGCTTGCGCGCCTGCTTTAGAGCGATTGAGGAGGTGGTATGAACAACGCGGACGAGAAGAAGGTGTTGTTAGAAGTGGACGAGTTGAAAGTCCACTTTGATGTCAGAGATGATAAGCAGTGGTTCTGGCAGCCACCGAAAAAACTGAAAGCGGTCGATGGTGTGACGCTGCGTTTATATGAAGGCGAAACGCTGGGCGTGGTGGGGGAATCCGGCTGCGGTAAGTCTACGCTGGCGCGTGCCATTATCGGGCTGGTAAAAGCGACCGACGGACGCGTCACCTGGCTGGGAAAAGATCTACTGGGGATGAGCGCCGATGAATGGCGCGCCGCGCGGAGTGACATTCAGATGATATTCCAGGATCCACTGGCATCGCTGAACCCGCGTATGACCATCGGCGAGATTATTGCCGAGCCGTTAAAGGTTTATCATCCAGAGCTGGATCGACAGACGGTGAAAGATCGTGTGAAAGCGATGATGCTGAAGGTTGGGCTGTTGCCGAACCTGATCAACCGCTATCCGCATGAGTTCTCTGGCGGGCAGTGTCAGCGTATCGGCATCGCGCGTGCGTTGATTCTGGAGCCGAAGCTGATTATCTGTGACGAACCAGTTTCCGCGCTGGACGTGTCGATTCAGGCACAGGTGGTTAACCTGCTGCGCCAGTTACAGCGTGAAATGCGCCTGTCGCTGATTTTTATCGCCCATGACCTATCGGTTGTGAAGCACATTTCCGACCGCGTGCTGGTGATGTATCTGGGTCATGCTGTAGAGCTGGGAACGTACGATCAGGTCTACCAAAACCCACAGCACCCGTATACGCGTGCGCTGATGTCTGCTGTGCCGATTCCCGATCCCGATCAGGAGCGAAACAAGAAGATACAGCTGCTGGAAGGGGATTTGCCTTCACCGATCAACCCACCATCGGGCTGTGTGTTCTGCACGCGTTGTCCGATTGTCGGCCCTGAGTGTTCGAAAACCCGGCCATTGCTGGAAGGGAGCTTTACGCACGCGGTTTCGTGTTTGAAGGTCGATCCGCAGGCGCTGTTACCGGTGGCAGAAGCTGAATCGCAGTAATCCGTTTTATCGGCTACTGATGTAAAAAAGGCGTCTCCTGTGGGAGACGCCTTACGTTTAAGCAAGAAAAATTATTCTTTCCACAAAATGTGGCAAAGTTTGTGGTCTTTTTCCCGGCAAATCAGCACGCGGGCAAAAATATCCGTGATCTCTTCACCGTCTTCTTCAGCCAGCCCAATGACGACTTCGGCAAAAAAGTCAGGATTTAGGTCGAAATCAACGTGTTCAGCCCAGTCTTCAGCAGGGTCGAATAACTCTGCACCACCGCGCTCTTCAAATTGCAGGTTGAACAGCAGAATATCTGCCGGATCGAGATTATCAGCCGCGAGTTCCAAAAAGATATCGTAGGCCTGTTCCAATGCTTCGTCTTCGGTCAGGCGATTATTCAAATCCATAACGTCATTCCTGTTAATTCCCAATAGCCTTATTAGAACACGGGAAAACGCGTATTTATAGCAGGGGGCTGAAAAAGTAGAACAGCCGCTCGACGATACGTTGCCAGTAAGGGCGGTTTTGCCACTGCGTCGCGTTTAACAGGCGTGAACGGGCGATATAATCTTCCTGTACGCAGGCTAAATCGCTGCCGAACCCGGCGTCGTCAATCACCAGCGTAATTTCAAAATTCAGCCACAGACTGCGCATATCCAGATTCACCGTGCCGACCAGGCTGAGCTGTCCATCAACCAGTACGCTTTTGGTGTGCAGCAGTCCGTCCTTGAACTGATAAATTTTTACGCCAGCGGCCAGCAGTTCCGTGAAGAACGCGCGACTGGCCCAGCCGACCAGCACGGAGTCATTCTTGTGGGGAACAATAATGCTGACATCGACCCCGCGCTGAGCGGCGGTGCAGATGGCGTGCAGCAAATCGTCGCTGGGCACGAAGTAGGGCGTCGTCATGATCAACTGCTTACGTGCCGAATAGACGGATGTCAGCAGCGCCTGATGAATCATTTCTTCCGGGTAACCGGGGCCGGAGGCAATAACCTGAATGGTATGGCCGCTCTCCTGCTCGAATGGCATAACGTTAACGTCCGGCGGTGGCGGAAGCAGACGCTTGCCGGTCTCCATTTCCCAGTCGCAGCAGTAAATAATCCCCAGCGTGGTCGCCACCGGGCCTTCAATACGTGCCATCAGGTCGATCCATTGCCCAACGCCGGCATCTTGTTTGAATAAACGGGGATCGACCATATTCATGCTGCCGGTATAGGCGATACGGTTGTCGATCAGGATGATTTTACGGTGCTGCCGCAAATCCATACGGCGAAGGAACGCACGGAACAGATTGACTTTCAGGGCTTCGACCACTTCGATCCCGGCGGTGCGCATCAGTTCGGGGTGATGCTGGCGGAAAAATTGTACGCTGCCGGCAGAGTCTAGCAGAATACGGCAGTGTACCCCGCGTCGTGCGGCGGCGATAAGAGAAGAGGAGACTTGCTCAACCAGGCCGCCGGGTTGCCAGATGTAGAACACCATTTCGATGTTGCTGCGTGCGAGTTCAATATCACGCAATAGCGCTTTAATGGTGTCATCAAACGTGGTCATCAACTGCAACTGATTGCCTTTTACGCCGCCAACCCCTTGCCGTCTCTCACACAGCTGAAATAACGCGCTGGCGACTTCGCTGTTTTCCGTCGCGAAAATACGGCGATATTCTTTTAATTCTCGCAGCCATTTTGCCGTTGATGGCCACATTTTGCTGGCACGTTCGGCTCGGCGTTTGCCGAGATGGAGCTCGCCAAACGAAAGATAAGCGACAATACCGACAAGTGGCAGAATATAAATCACCAGCAGCCAAGCCATCGCAGAAGGCACCGCCCGACGTTTCATCAAAATACGCAGGGTCACACCTGCAATCAGCAACCAGTAGCTAAAAACCAGTAACCAACTTATTACGGTATAAAATGTCGACATAAAAGCAGCACAGTTCCCTTCTGCAAAGAATTAACAAAGTGTACGCATAGATTTATAAAAGGGGAAATGCCTTTCCTCTGAATATCCCCGTCATACTTCAAGCTGCATGTGCGTTGGCTACGTTCAGTCACCCGAATCACTTACTTGAGTAAGCTCATCGGGATTCCTTCTCTTGCCGCCTTCCTGCAACTCGAATTATTTAGGGAATAAAAGTTATGAGTAAGAAGATAATAGTTGAGAAAGGGATTCACTGATTGTCGCCGTGTATTAGGGGGGTATAATGCCCAGCGCGAGTGTATTAACAAGAGTCGCATAATGAAACGCAGTCGGAATGAAGTGGGTCGCTGGCGGATGTTACGTCAGGTCCAGCGTAGAAGAAGTCGCTGGTTGGAGGCTCAATCACGTACGTATCGTCATATTCGCTCTGCCCGTTATCTGCAACAAAAGCAGCAACGACGTGCATTGCTCTATGCGGTAACCTACGACTGGTAAGCCAGTGAGGAAAATAGCGACCCGAGGTTTGGTCGCTATTTTTTTATCACACGGTTTACCACACGCAGGTTTTTTCCCTCATCGACTTATCCCATGATTGGAATGCGCTGTGCCATTTCACTCTGATCAATCATCAGGTTAATGTCATCTTCCGGCGAGGGGAGAATAAACAGCGATACTGACGTATTTAAGCGTTCCGTTTGCTCCAGCAATGAGGCGAAGGTGTGTGCGGAGGCTTCAACCTGTCCCGCATTTTCCCTGACGGTGTCGTTCAGCGTGCTGAGCCGGGCGGTGACTTCATGGATGCTTTCGTTCTGCTGGTGCGATATCTCCGAAATCTCGCTCAGAAACGTGCCCGTGCCTTTCGCGGTCTGAATGATGTGTTGCAGGCTGTCATTCAGTTTGTTCACCAGTCGTGTTCCGGCGGTGACGCTGTTATCGGAATCACGAATCAGCACATTAATACTTTGTGCAGAATGGCTGCTTTGCGACGCCAGCGTGCCGACTTCCCGCGCGACAACGGCAAAGCCGCGTCCCATCGTTCCAGCTCGTGCGGCTTCAATGGCGGCGTTCAACGACAAAATGTGCGTCTGAAACGCCACGTTCTCTATCATCCCAATGGCTTCTGTCATCTCACGCGTTCTGCCTGCTATGTCTGACATCGCCACCTTGACGTCATTCATCATTGTTTCACCCTGAGCAGCGATCTTGCTGGTATCTTCCGCGTGCAAATTAGCCTGTTGGGTATGCTGGGTATTTTGTTCCAGATGCTGGCTAAGCTGAATAATATGTTCTGTGGTGACTTTGAGCTCGTGGGATTGGCGATTTGCCTGTTCGGAAAGCCGATGGTTATCTGCCGCGACCCGATCGACCTGCGTCACCATATGGTCAACGCCCTGACGAACCTGATTGACCAGGTTCACCAGACCTTCCTGCATTTGAATGACGCTGGTATTAAGCTGTTCAATTTCGCGTGTACCGCGCGTCTTTGTATTGACCGCATGCGAAAGGTCACCCGCGGCGATCAGTTTTAAGTGGGCAATAATGTGCGTCAGCGGACGAATAATGATCCGACTCACGCCAATCCACACGGCGATGGCAATTGCCAGCAAGAGGCCAAGAACCGTAATGAAAATCGTTTTTGCGTTATCGAGTGAGGATAAAAATTGTTGGCCATGCTGCTTTTGCAGCGCATCGGTATCTTGCAGATAGTGTGAATACTTCTGGGTAAAATCGCTTTGGTAAGCCTGTACCGGAACGGCAAAGAAAATATCGATCTGATTAGTGGTCTTTATGCCCTCGGCCAGCTCGACAAGCCCGGAATAAAGCTGACTGTAGCTCTTTTTCAAATCGATAAAAGCCGCGGTGTCTGCTTCAGCCGTTGTGACCGTCCCCAGTAGTTGGTAATGCTCCTGCGCCTGTTTTAGAGACACTTCCGCTTCATCCATCAGGCTGTGCCAGCTACCCTCAGACCCCGTTTCTTTGTCTACCAACAAATAAATGCCCGCTCGATTGAGCTTGTCGCTGGCATTCATCACTTCCATCCGTGCTTTATCCATTAAGGCTTGTTGCTGGCGAAGGCTCTCGTTAGCGGAAATATCCTGCCGAACCTGCGTCATCGTTTGAGAAATGACGCCGACGGAAACCAATTGCAATAAAGAAAATAACCCAATGATCAATAACAATCCGGAGAGAATACTGAGGCGATGACGGCGGCGGATAGTAGCAACTCCGTTTCGCAAAATCGCAGGCATTAACATGATTGCTGACCCTCTATAAATGAATAGCGGTCAAATTATCACTGTTAAATGACTAAAATATTTCAGCTTTTGGCGGGGGCGAAAAGGGCCATGATTTTCTAGTACAACCATGACCTGTATCAATTACTCGTCATACTTCAAGTTGCATGTGCGTTGACTGCGTTCAGTCACCCGAATCACTTACTCAAGTAAGCTCATCGGGATTCCTTCTCTTGCCGCGTTACAAGGTTTATAAATAAACCTTGCCCTAACGGGCCAACGCTTTGCGTTGTTCAAACGTTAACGTTTGTCCTGAAACTCGAATTATTTAGAGTATGACCCTTAAAACACTTTCTTGAATGGCTTCACGCTGACGTGTTTATAGACGCCCGCAGCAATGTAAGGGTCGGCGTTAGCCCATGTCGTTGCCTCATCCAGCGATGTGAATTCGGCGATAATCACGGAGCCGCTAAAGCCAGCCTGACCGGGATCTTCGCTGTCGATAGCAGGCAAAGGGCCCGCGGTAATCAGTCGACCCTGATCGCGCAATGCCTGTAAACGGGCAAGATGGTCCGGTCTGACCGACAGGCGTTTTGCTAATGAATCAACATTATCTTCAGCATAAATGACATAGAGCATAGCGACCTCACAGGTGGGAAGGTACCCTTTATCGTTTGGGGTGCCGGGTTTGAGAACCCCAGCGGTCAAACGCTATCGGGTAAGAGAAACGAGTTTCTATCATCATACGTGATGTTGTTTGAAGACAATAGTACGAGGACAATAGGTTGATTTGCCAGAGTAATCCCCCCACGATTTCTGTTTTTTTAACAATTCCACGGGTTGTTATTGAATATGATTGCTATTTGCATTTAAACTTGGGCGGCATAAGAGGATAAAGACAGACTATGCCGCAAAAAAAGTTTTTTTTGACCCGCCGTTACTCATGGCCATTCATACTTTCAGTCGGTTTTCACGGTTCACTGATTGCAGGTTTGCTGTACGCATCATTTAATAATTCAATCGAATTACCGCAGGAATCTAAGCCCATCAGCGTTGTGATGGTGAACCCCGCGGCCTATGAAGCGGCACCTGCTGCTAAATCTGCCCCGGAGCCAGAGCCGGTTAAGCAGCCAGAACCTGAGCCTGAGCCAGAACCGGAGCCAGTGCCGCAGCCGGTTCCTATGCCATTACCTGAGCCAAAGCCCAAGCCGCCGAAACCTAAACCGGAGCCTAAGCCGGTGAAGAAGGTTGAGCAACCGAAGCCGGTTAAACGTGAACCGACCGTTGAAAAACAGCCGCCTTCGCCGTTTACCAGCACAGAGCCAACGCGCAATGTGACTAACGCGCCTGTGAAGCAGGCACCGGCACCCGCAGCAAGCACGCAGTCAAGCGGGCCACGTCCGTTGAGCCGCGCACAGCCTCAGTATCCGGCTCGCGCGTTTTCTCTGCGCGTTGAAGGGCGGGTAAAAATGCAGTTTGATGTGGACGAGTCTGGACGTGTTGACAACGTGCGCGTGCTTTCTGCTGAGCCACGCAATATGTTCGAGCGTGATATCAAGCAGGCCATGCGTAAATGGCGTTATGAAGCGGGTAAACCGGGCAAAGACTTGGTTGTGACCATCGTCTTTAAAATTGACGGTGGGGCGGCAGTCGAATAATTCACGCCAATATGAAAAAGAAACGGGGCGCCTCTGTGTAGATAGCGCCCCGTTTTCGTTATGCCTTTATATCTGGTAATAATGTAGATACTTACGTCAGCGAGTTTTTAGTCTGATGCCAGATGTTATTCGCTTGGCGTGAAGTTGCTTTTACCTGCTGGCAGCTCACGCGGATGGCCTTCTTCGTCTACGGCGACGTAGGTGAATAACGCTTCGGTAGCCCGATAGCGCTGACCAATCGGCTCAGAGGAGACTTTCTTCACCCACACTTCAACGTTGACGTTGATAGAGCTGCGGCCAGTACGTAAACAACGTGCATAGCAGCAAACCACATCGCCGACGGCGACAGGTTTTAAGAACGACATCCCATCAACCCGTACGGTAACGACACGTCCCTCGGCAATTTCTTTCGCCAAAATCGCGCCGCCGATGTCCATTTGCGACATCAGCCAGCCGCCAAAAATATCCCCGTTCGCATTGGTATCGGCTGGCATTGCCAGCGTGCGGAGAACCAGTTCGCCCTGTGGTAACACGTTTTGTGTGCTCATTGTGTCTATCTCGCTTTGGCTATTGCTGTTGCTCGCTTTTTTCTTCTTCTGACTTTTCCTGATCGTTAGGCAAGTGACGATAGATATAAACGCCACAAATCAGCGTAAACAGCAGCGTCACACCGGTCAGACCAAAGACTTTGAAATTAACCCAAACGTTTTGCGGTAACCAGAAAGCAATATAGATGTTAACCAGTCCACACACCAGAAAGAACATAGCCCAGGCGAAATTCAGTTTCCCCCAGACGGGCTGCGGCAAGGTTAACTCTTTACCCAGCATTTTCTGAATCAGGGTCTGTTTCATCACAAACTGGCTAACCAGCAGCGCAATGGCGAACAAGGCGTAGATGATGGTAACTTTCCACTTGATAAACAGATCGTTATGGAACACCAGCGTAAGCGAACCGAAAACGACGACCATGGCAAAGGTGACCAGCGTCATTTTCTCTATTTTACGATACATCACCCAGGTGATCACGAGTGACAGCGCCGTTGCCGCAATCAGTGCACCCGATGCGATATAGATGTCATAAAGTTTATAGGCCGCAAAAAAAACGACCAACGGTATAAAATCAAGAAGTTGCTTCATTATGTCAATCCATCACTCAACAGTGTCGTAATCATAACCCGCGAGAGTTATCCGATAGCTCATGCCATTATCCTTTATTGTGGAACACCATTCCCGAGATATTGTAATAATTTGCAGAAAATTACGATTGGGTAGATAGCGAACGGAGATCTGGCGGAACCTATGCCACCAGAGCGATGGCATAGGCAAAGGGCGGTAATTAAGCGCGCAGCAGCATATAAAGGCGGAACAGATAAATGAGCAGGATCGCGGAGATCAGGTTGCCCAAGCCATTCAGAACCACGCTGAGCACGGTCGGTGAGGAAATCGGTAACTTCGACACGATCAGCAAAATAGCGATTTTAGCCAGTAACCACATCACGATGGCAGGCGCGGTTGCACGCAGGTTGCCGTAAGCCAGCTTGGTACTCACTTTAATGGCATTGAAAATCCCGCTTTTTTCCGTGACGACAATTACGGGTGACAAACTCAGCGCAATAGCCAGCAGCACGCCAGGAATGACCAGAAGCATCATGCCAAGCTGGATGAGCAGGGTACACAGCAGGATCAGGATAAGCAGACGCAGTAAAAAGGGTGCAGAGGCACCAATGGCTCGCAGTGCACTGGTGCGCTGTCCGTCAGAAACCAGCTGGATCAGCATCAGAACCCCGCCCGTCAGCAGCGCATTGCCCACTAACGCAGCAAAGGTGCCTGCTGCCGACATTTTCAGTAACACGGTTTGTTGTTCCGGCGTCATCTGCTGAATCATATCCATCAAGCCAGCTTCGACAGAAGATGACAGATCGCTGCTGGAACTGCTCAGAATCTGTAACTCGTCTCCAGAAGGCGATAGTGCATGATTCAGTATGACAGTAATGAATGCCGTCAACAGTGACATCATTAAGATGCTGATGAACTGGTTGCGGGTGAAATTCATCGTGTCACGGTACAACGTGTTAGCCGTGATAGGCATGCAGGCTCCTTGAAAAAAGATAAATCGACAGAGAGAACTTAACTCCCAATTGTAACCTGTTAATTCGCGCTGTGGCACCCCGTCAACGATGCAATGCTGCTTTTCCCCTCACTATGAGGTTAGTGTGGCATGGCTACTCATCGTGGCGCTTATCGCCGTCTGTGGTGTATTTGATGCTCTTACATCATTATTGATCTAGATCAATTTCATGATTTTTAATGAGTTGGCGATAAATGATTCAGTTCAATTTGGGCGTAAAATCTTTAAAAGATGTGATCTGGCTTAAAACAAGAATACCTACTTAGGGGTATATTTCGCTCGAAATTTAAACCCTATAAATGGAGTGGGTAATGAAAAAGACATCTTTCTTATTGTTGGCAGCGGCGCTCATGCCTGCATTGGCACAGGCTCATCAAGCGGGTGATTTCATTGTTCGGGCAGGTTCAACAACCGTACGGCCTGCTGAAAGCTCGGACAATGTACTGGGTTTAGGTGAGTTTCAGGTTAGTAACAATACTCAACTGGGTCTGACGTTTAGCTACATGATGACGGACAATATTGGGGTTGAATTACTTGCCGCCACGCCGTTCAAACATAAAGTCGGAACACCGGCAACGGGGACTATTGCGGAAGTTAAACACCTGCCGCCTTCGCTGGTCGCGCAGTACTATTTTGGTGATACTCAAGATAAATTACGTCCCTATTTAGGCGTTGGCCTGAATTACACCTTGTTTTTCGATGAGAAATTTAATGACACGGGGAAAGGGGCAGGGTTGAGCGATTTGAGCCTGAAGAATTCCTGGGGCCTTGCTGCGCAGGCAGGGTTGGATTACAACCTGGATAAAAACTGGCTGCTTAATATGTCCGTGTGGTGGATGGACATTGATACCGATGTGAAATTTAAAGCCGGTAACGATCAGCAAAGTATCCATACTAAACTTGATCCCTGGGCCTTTATGTTTGGCGTAGGCTATCGCTTCTGATTGTTAATTTAGTTTGATGTGAAGAATAAAAAATTTCCGGGAGAAATTTTTAACGTTGCATTAGCAACGGCCGGTAAGGGGGCGGCCAGGGATGGCACGCCATAAAAAACGGCGACGTGAATAACGTCGCCGTTTTTATAGACAGGAAATAACAAACCAATAAAGAGAACGCTATTTTTATTACAGCAATTATCTAGATGGCGTTAGCCATTAGAAATTGTATTGCACACCAACACGGTAGCGAGTTTGACGCTCGTCAGTGTTTTTGCTACCAACAACGTTGCCGACTTCAGCATAAGGCGTCCAGTTTTTGTCGTATTTGTACGCTAATTTAACGTTGTGAGTCAGGCCA
Organism: Pectobacterium jejuense; assembly: GCF_026800125.1. Classification (NCBI taxonomy): domain Bacteria; kingdom Pseudomonadati; phylum Pseudomonadota; class Gammaproteobacteria; order Enterobacterales; family Pectobacteriaceae; genus Pectobacterium; species Pectobacterium jejuense. The sequence goes on from NZ_JAPQKX010000001.1 coordinate 714,130, forward strand.
TAGTTGTCGTTGTCGGCAATGTAACCAGGAGCACCAGCTTTGGTCTTCTTGTCGTATTCAAATTCGTATTCAACCACAAAGTTTGCAGGCAGTTTATAACCCAGCGTACTGGTGATGGTGTAGCCTTTAATATCGGTAGGGTTCGCAGCTGTGTTGGTATTACCGATGTTGTTACTTTTACGCAGGTAAGATGCACGATAGCGCAGACCATAGTATAAGGAATCGGTAATGTTGGCCGTGCCTTTGATGTAAGGACGGTAGTTGTTGTCGTCTGAAGTGGTAACCATGTTTAGGCCGGTTTCCAGTCCAAAAGTTTTATCGAATTTGTACTGATAGCTGGCGGTAACTTCTGTACCGTTGCTGACCGTTTCGTTATACGGTTTGTTTGGGGTGGTATCGTTTTTGGATTGACCCCATTTGCCTTCCAGTGACAGGCCAAAACCGTTGTCAAAACGGTGGGACATCAGCAGGCGATCTTTATGATCGTTCTTTGCCGTATCTTGCATTTCATGACGATAGTCAATCGTCACAGCCATGGAGCTTAAGCTGATTAAGGAGGTTACCACCATCGTCAATATTTTAACTTTCATTTTATTATCCCAAGTCAAAGAGAATTATTATTTAAAAACGCGCTGCCACTTTTGTTCAGCGGTTCCATTCTATTTATTATTTCTTACAGTAATGTGAACAAGATCGTTAAAAAGAGAAAATTTTAAATGATCTCAGTTCTGTGATTTTCTTCGTATTTTATTAGTGGGATTTATGCGGTTTAAAAATTAAGGGGTAATTAATTTATTTTGTTGATGCGGAATTAAATAATTATTTCAATTTGAAAACATTTCTTACAATTATAATGAAGTGGAAACTAAATAATAATTGAAGATGTTTCGCGTTAATTAAATAAGAAATAATTTGAAACATTATTCGGCGCGCGATAGGACTTGTGTGAAGCACAAATCGCGCACCTGAAACGTGTTATGAACGCGTAGCGGCTTTCATTTCACTTACAAAGGCGTGTAATTCAGACAGCATGACGTCGGGCTGGTTCAGATTTTTTTCGATAATCCGTACGATCGCGGAGCCAGAAATGGCACCCGCTGCACCTGAGGCTAACGTTTCCCGCACTTGGGCAGGATCGGAAATGCCAAATCCTTGTAACGGCGGGGCGGCATGATACGCGTTCAGTTTGGCAACCAGATGATTCAGCGGCAGTTGCGCGCGCTTTTCTGCCCCAGTAACACCTGCGCGCGACACTAAATAGGTATAGCCACGTCCATAAGAGGCGATCTCGCGCAGCAGTTCATCGTCAGCATTAGGCGGACAGATAAAAATGGGGGCAATGCCGTGTCGCAGGGCAGCCGCACGGAAAGGCGCAGACTCCACCACTGGCACATCTGCTACCAAAACTGAATCGACGCCAACTTGCGCACAGCGCTGATAAAATTCATCAATACCGTTGCTGAAGACCAGATTGGCATACATCAGCAGGCCAATCGGGATTTCCGGGTATTTTTGACGTATAGCTGCCAGCATTTCGAAGCATTGGTCTGGTGTGACACCTGCCGCAAAGGCGCGCAGGTTGGCATCCTGGATGGTTGGGCCATCCGCCAACGGGTCAGAGAAGGGCACGCCCAGCTCCAACGCATCGGCACCGGCCGCAATCAGCGTGTCGATAATTTTCAGGGACTGCTCGGGAGAGGGATCGCCCAGCGTAACAAACGGAACGAACGCGCCTTCCTTTTTCTCTGACAGGCGGTTAAATAACTGTTGATAGCGTTCCATTAGATTTCTCCCCGATCTTTCAAAATATCGTGCACGGTAAAGATGTCTTTATCACCACGGCCGGACAGGTTGACCACCAGCAGTTGCTCTTTCTCCGGTTCCGCTTTAATCATCTTCAAGGCGTGCGCCAGCGCGTGGGAGGATTCCAGCGCGGGAATAATCCCTTCACCGCGGCAGAGTGCTTTGAAAGCATCCAGCGCTTCATCATCGGTAATCGAGACATAGTCGGCACGGCCAATGCTGTTCAGATAGGCGTGCTGCGGCCCTACGGATGGGAAATCCAGTCCGGCAGAAATCGAGTAAGATTCTTCAATTTGCCCGTCGGACGTTTGCATCATTGGAGACTTCATACCGAAATAGATACCGAGGCGACCGTGTTTTAACGGTGCGCCGTGTTGTCCGGATTCAATGCCCAAGCCGCCTGGTTCAATGCCGATCAGACGGACGCTAGTATCGTCGATGAAATCAGCGAACATCCCAATCGCATTAGATCCACCGCCAACACAGGCCAGTACCGCATCCGGCAAGCGACCTTCTTTTTCCAGAATCTGCGCTTTGGTTTCCTCACCAATCATACGTTGAAACTCGCGCACGATAGTTGGATAAGGATGCGGGCCTGCGGCCGTTCCCAGCAGATAGTGTGCCGTTTCATAGCTGCCGGACCAGTCACGTAGTGCTTCGTTGCAGGCATCTTTCAGCGTGGAAGAACCGCTGTGAACCGGAATCACTTCTGCACCCATCAAACGCATGCGGAATACGTTCGGCGACTGGCGCTCCACGTCTTTGGCACCCATATAGACGCGGCATTTCAGGCCAAGCAGGGCACAAGCCAGCGCCGTTGCGACGCCGTGTTGGCCCGCACCGGTTTCAGCGATGATTTCACTTTTACCCATGCGTTTAGCCAGCAGAGCTTGTCCGAGTACCTGATTGGTTTTGTGCGCGCCGCCGTGCAGCAGATCTTCACGTTTCAGGTACAGCTTGGTTTTCGTCCCAGCAGTCAGGTTTTTACACAGGGTTAACGCTGTCGGGCGACCCGCGTAGTTTTTCAGCAGATCGGTAAATTCGGCCTGAAATTCAGGATCTTTTTGTGCACTGACGAAAGCCTCTTCCAGCTGGCGTAACGCCGGGATGAGGATCTGCGGAACAAACTGTCCGCCGAATTCACCGAAGTAAGGGTTGAGTAATGTCATAATTTTCCCGTCTGTTTTAGTGCTGCGGCTGACGTAATGTCGCAAAAACCGCAGCAATTTTATGTGAGTCTTTTTTTCCCGGTTCGCTTTCTACCCCGGAATTGAAATCCAGTCCTGCGCAACCTTGCTGTGCCGCCAGTGCGCAGTTATCGCTATTCAGGCCACCGGCCAACAGCACGTTATTCAATGACTGATTCGCCAGCAGCGACCAGTTGAAGGTTTTCCCGCTGCCGCCCTGACCGTTGTCAAACACGTAGCGATCGACATGGGTGAGATTACGTTCAGGCAGCACATCCGCGATGCTCAGTGCTTTCCAAATCTGGCAGGTCGCTGGTAATTGCTGACGTAGTCGGTCGATGGTCTGTTGATCTTCATCACCGTGGAGTTGAACGGCCGCTAGCCCTAACTGCGTTGTGATGGCAACAATGTGTTCGACGGGCGCATTGCGGAAAACACCGACATAGCGCAGTGGGGCACCTGTCATAACGTCGGCGGCTTGTTTGGCGTCAACATAGCGTGGAGAACTGGCGACGAAGATTAAACCGCCGTAGAGTGCACCCGCTTGATAGGCGGCCTGTGCATCAACTGCGCGCGTCAGGCCGCAGACTTTGTTCTCGCCTAGGATAACGCGGCGTACTGCGCCGTTCAGATCCGGCTCAGACATCAGTGAACTGCCGATCAGGAAGCCCTGAGCAAAGGCGCTGAGTTCACGAATCTGTGCCTGGCAGTTGATACCGGATTCACTGATCACGGTGACGCCAGCAGGCAGACGCGGTGCAAGCGTCCGGGTACGGTCGAGGTCAATCGAGAGATCGCGCAGGTCGCGGTTGTTGATCCCAACGACGCGTGCTTCGAGCTGAATCGCCCGGACCAACTCTTCTTCATTACTGACTTCTGTCAACACGCCCAGCTTCAGGCTGTGCGCCACCTCGGCCAGTTGCTGATACTGCTCGTCGTCCAGCACGGACAGCATCAGCAGAATGGCATCGGCCTGATAGTAGCGAGCCAGATAGATCTGATAAGGCGAAATAATAAAGTCTTTGCACAAAACCGGTTGATGTACTGCTGCGCTAACCTGCGGCAGAAAGGCAAAATCGCCCTGGAAATACTTTTCGTCAGTCAAAACGGAAATAGCAGACGCGTAATCTTTATAGACCTGAGCTATTGCTACTGGGTCGAAATCATCGCGAATCAATCCCTTCGACGGTGAAGCCTTTTTGCATTCAAGAATGAAGGCGGGCTTATCTTGTTTCAGCGCCTGATAAAAGTCGCGCTGGCTGGGAACGATCTCATGCTGAAAAGAGGCCAGCGGCTGTACTTTTTCTCGTTCCGCAACCCAAAGCGCTTTATCACGCACAATTTTATGTAATACGGTTTCCTGCATGGTTCCATTATCCTCTGGCGGACAGGGCGATAACGCGCTGATAAGCCTGTCCACTATGAATGACTTCAAGCGCCTGTTGCGCATTTTGGCGCAGATCTTCTTGTCCGAATAATCTCAGGAGCAGCGCAACGTTGGCGGCAACCGCCGCGGCGTGCGCGCGTTCACCTTTACCTTGTAGCAGTGACGCGAGAATGTCACGATTTTCTTCTGGCGTACCGCCTTGTAATGCCGACAGCGGATACGCATCCAGCCCGAAATCGCGGTGCGTCAGTTCGTAGGTTTCGATCTCGCCATTGTTCAACTCGGCAACCTGCGTTGGCGCATGGATCGCGACTTCATCCATTCCGCCACCGTGTACAACTGCGGCACGCTGGTAGCCCAGCACCTTCAGCGTTTCGGCGATAGGGCGAACCAATTCGGGGCTATACACGCCAATCAGCGCCAGCGGTGGGCGAGCGGGGTTAACCAACGGCCCCAGCACGTTGAAGACGGTGCGCGTTTTGAGCTGCTGACGTACCGGCATGGCATGACGGAAGCCCAGATGGTATTGCGGAGCAAACAGGAAACACACGCCCAGGTCGTCCAGCGCCTTACGGGAATCCTGCGCGCTCATATCCAGCTTAATGCCGAAAGCGGAGAGTAAGTCAGAGGAACCGGAACGGCTGGAGACGCTGCGGTTACCGTGCTTGGCGATTTTCAGACCACAGCTGGCGGCAACGAAGGCACTGGCCGTCGAAATGTTGATGCTGTTGGTTCCGTCACCGCCTGTACCGACGATATCGGCAAATAAATAGTCAGGGCGTGGGAACGGCTGCGCATCGGCCAGCAGAGCCGTGGCCGCACCAGCGATCTCATCGGGATGTTCGCCGCGCACTTTCATACTAATCAACGCCGCTGCCAACTGGCTGGCTTCCAGTTCACCGCGAATAATGGCACCAAACAGCGCCTGACTTTCCTGACGGCTGATAGGGTTCGCGCCGTATAATTTTTCCAATATGTGTTGCATGGTCATGACATCCTGAGCAGTAGACGGTTCTGTGTCTTAAAAGACTGTTGTGTAGAAGACAGTTGCATAATCGTATCCCTCGTTAAGCCAGCGCCCAGTCCAGCGTTTGTTCCAGCAGTCGAGCGCCATGCGTGGTCAGGATCGACTCAGGGTGGAATTGAAAACCGCAGACGCGATCGGCATCGTTCCGCACGGCCATGACCATCGTGTTGAAGTGTGCGTTGACGGTCAGCGTCGACGGAATGTTGCTGCCGACCAGCGAGTGGTAACGAGCAACGGGCAACGGATGCGGTAAACCGCTAAACATGCCGCTGGCATCGTGGTCGATGGCTGACGCTTTGCCGTGCAGGATTTCACCCGCCTGACCGACATGGCCGCCATAGGCTTCCACGATGGCCTGATGGCCGAGGCAAATGCCAATAATCGGCAACTGACCGCGCAAACGTTGCAGCAGCTCGGGCATACAACCCGCTTCGGCTGGCGTGCCGGGGCCGGGGGAGAGCATCAGGATCGGTTTTTCCATTTGCTGTAACCGCGCGATGATGACGTCGGCAGGCAGATGGTTACGGTAAATCACGACCTGATGACCGCTGGCACGCAGCTGATCCACCAGGTTGTAGGTGAATGAATCGATGTTATCGAGCAGCAGGATGTCGGCCATCAGAAAATCTCCTTTGCATGGTGCGCACTGGCAATGGCTCGCAGTACGGCCCGGGCTTTATTACGCGTTTCGTCGGCTTCGGCCTGAGGGTTAGAATCCAGCACCACGCCCGCACCGGCCTGAACGGTGGCAATACCGTCTTCGACATAGGCGGAGCGAATGACGATACAGGTGTCCAGATCGCCATGAGCGGTGAAGTAGCCCACCGCGCCGCCGTAGCTGCCGCGTCGGGTTTTCTCACTTTCGGCAATCAGCTGCATGGCTCGGACTTTCGGTGCGCCGCTCAGCGTGCCCATATTCATGCAGGCGCGGTAGGCGTGCAGCACATCTAAATCTTCACGCAATGTGCCCACGACGCGGGAGACCAGATGCATGACAAAGGAATAGCGGTCAACTTTGGTCAAATCAGCAACGTAACGGCTACCCGGCTGACAAATGCGCGCCAGATCGTTACGGGCTAAATCGACCAGCATCAAATGCTCAGCCAGCTCTTTATGGTCGGTACGCATTTCCAACTCAATACGGCTATCGAGATCGCGATCCAATGAGCCATCGGCACGGCGACCGCGCGGGCGAGTACCGGCAATGGGGTAGATTTCGATTTGGCGGCTGTCGGCATCGTATTTCAGCGAGCTTTCCGGCGAGGCACCGAACAGCGTGAAGTCCTGATCCTGCATGTAAAACATGTAAGGGCTTGGATTGCTATCCTTCAGCGTTTGGTAGGCAGTTAGCGGTGAAGGACACGGCAGAGAGAAACGACGTGACGGCACGACCTGGAAAATTTCACCGATGCGGATAGCTTCCTGCATCTGGCTGACGACTTCCCCGAAGGCTTCATCGCTCTGATTGCAGCTCAGCGTCATGTCTTCGATGGACTGGCGCGGCAGTGCAGGTGCAGGCTGAGTGAGCTGATGTTGCAACTGTTCCAGACGCTGTTGCAGACGCTGCTTTTCGCTGTGGTTCGGTGTAAACAGACTGGCTTGCAGAGCGGTCACTCGTTTTTGGTGATCAAGCACCAGCAGCGTTTCTGCCAGATAGAAGCAAAAATCCGGGCAACGCTGCTGCTGGCTCAGCGCGGGTAATTCTTCAAACCCGGCAACCAGATCGTAGGCGAACAGGCCGCCGAGAAACATGGCTTCACGCTCATCTGTCGGGCAGGCGACCAGCGTCAGAATCTGACGTAAGGCATCAAACACGGACAGCGAACGCAGGCGAGCATCTTCGTCCTGCATGGCGTCTGCCAGTGGGAACGTGAGTTCACGACCGTTCGGACGTGGTTGATTGATAATCTCCACTGGCAGCGCGGCATCCAGAAGCGGCAGGAGGCTGGCGCCGTTTGCCGTTAGTGCCTGAATAGAAACCTGCTGACCCAGTGCGGTGATGCGCAGCGCGCTATCGACGATCAACAGGCTTTTCAGGTTTTCCTTGCTGTCGATTTCAGCCGACTCTAACAACAACGTTGCTGGTCTGGCACCGCAGAGCTGATGGAAGATGGCGCTGGGGTCGTTACGGTAAACGGCCTCAATACGCAGCAGTTCCAGTTTAGGTTGTGTTGTTTGCATTCTTGCTACCCGTTTAATGTTGTGCCCATCAAATAAAAAGCCCGCTTAGTTAAGCGGGCCTGGGAATATCTGCATGTGTGATAACAGCGATGCGTGATTAGTCCACCCGCGAGAGGGAAGAGCGCCACCAACCATGCTTCATCATTTTCTGCGTTGCCATTATCATCATCTCACTGTTTGTATACTGATTACTGTCCGCGTACTGCGCTTGCGTACTAGTTAACTGGTTCGGCGATAAAATGTCAACACCTTCAATATGATTATTTTATTACTCAGAGAAACGGCGGGCATTACCATTTACGCCCTATTGATGGCATCATGCGGCCTTCGCATTATTCTTGTTAATGGATAGGCTTGTGCCAGAAGATTCTCAACCGATATCGTCGTTCCCACTTTATGATTTGCATAGCCATACTACGGCATCTGATGGCCTTTTAACGCCGACGGCGCTGGTCAGTCGGGCGGTAGACATGCGGGTGAGCGTGCTGGCCATTACCGATCATGACACGACAGCTGGGCTTGACGAAGCGCAACATGCGATTGCACAGCAGGGGCTGCCGCTGAGATTGATTCCCGGCGTAGAGATCTCCACGCTGTGGGAAAATCATGAGATTCACATTGTCGGATTGGGGATGGATAGTGCACACCCAGCGTTAACGGGGTTGCTGCAACAGCAGGCGGCGTGTCGGCAGAGTCGAGCGGAGCAGATCGCGGCTCGACTGGAAAAAAACCGCATTCCCGATGCGCTGGCGGGCGCACAGCGTCTGGCGACGGGAGGGCAGATTACACGCGCGCATTTTGCACGTTATCTGATCGAACTGGGCATCGCAGCGAATATGAATCAGGTGTTCAAAAAATATCTGGCGAAAGGCAAAATCGGTTACGTGCCACCGCAGTGGTGCACCATCCCGCAAGCGATTGAGGCGATTCATCAATCCGGCGGTGTGTCGGTGTTGGCGCATCCGGGGCGCTACGATTTGACGGCCAAATGGCTAAAGCGTCTGCTAGCTACCTTCGCAGAAAGCGGCGGGATCGCGATGGAAGTGGCGCAATGCCAACAGGCACCGGATGAGCGTACGCAACTTGGGCGCTATGCGCGCGACTTCAACCTGATGGCGTCGCAAGGATCGGATTTCCACCTGCCGTGCGCCTGGATTGAGCTGGGGCGCAAACTGTGGCTACCTGCCGATGTCGAACCCGTTTGGCACCATCCGCTATTGGTTGAGGCTGGCAGCGCATAGCCGCGTTGATGCCATGACGTTCTTTTTGAAATAACAAATTCATGGAATAACAATCTTTTACCGCCAACACGTTCTATAATAATCCTTATTGCACGATGAAGCGGGCTGGAATGAACAGCGCCGCGAAATGTCAGACGTACGAGGTAGGGTCATGAGCCAGTTTTTCTATATTCACCCACAGAATCCGCAGCCGCGATTGATCAATCAGTCGGTGGAATTTTTGCATAAAGGCGGGGTGATTGTTTATCCAACGGATTCCGGTTACGCGTTGGGCTGTATGTTGGGCGAAAAGAACGCGCTGGAACGCATCTGCCGGATTCGCGATCTGGGGAGCGATCATAACTTCACGCTGATGTGTCGCGACCTGTCCGAACTGTCGACGTATGCCCATGTTGATAACTCGGCTTTCCGGTTGATTAAAAATAACACACCCGGTAATTACACGTTTATTCTGAAAGCGACGAAAGAGGTGCCTCGCCGCTTAATGAATGAAAAGCGTAAAACCATCGGCCTGCGCGTGCCGTCCAATCCTATCGCTCTGGAGCTGCTGGCTGCGCTGAATGAACCGCTGATGTCGACGACGCTGATGCTGCCGGGAAATGATTTCGCCGAATCCGATCCAGAAGATATTCAGGACAGATTGGGAAAACAGGTGGATTTGATTATTCATGGCGGTTCGCTGGGTCAACAGCCGACGACGGTTATCGATTTGACCGAGTCCTTGCCACGCGTCGCCCGTGAAGGTACTGGAGATGTCACGCCGTTCCTATAAACGCAGCGACGAGCGATAACAATCGGAATACAAATGGCGCGAAGATCGGTATAATCGCGCCAGTTTTTACTACGACGAATGATTTTTACGTAGACACTATTTTTACGTAACTAGCTGAATTTTATAAGCAGTTATGACTCCCCCCCGACGCCTGGGAAGGCGACACTAGAGGTTGCTCAATGAGCGAAAAGTTACAAAAAGTTCTGGCGCGTGCCGGACATGGCTCACGCCGCGAAATTGAAGTTATCATTCAGGCTGGACGCGTCAGCGTTGACGGTAAGATTGCCACTCTGGGCGATCGCGTTGAAGTGACGAAAGCCACCAAAATCCGTATCGATGGTCATGTGGTTACCGTTAAGGAAACCGAAGAGTCTGTGTGCCGCGTACTGATGTACTACAAACCGGAAGGTGAGTTGTGCACCCGTAACGATCCTGATGGCCGCCCGACAGTATTTGACCGTCTGCCAAAAATTCAGGGTTCTCGCTGGGTTGCCGTAGGGCGTCTGGACGTGAACACCTCCGGCTTGCTGCTGTTCACGACCGACGGTGAGTTAGCCAACCGCCTGATGCACCCTAGCCGTGAGGTTGAGCGTGAATACGCCGTGCGTGTTTTCGGTGAAGTTGATGACGAAAAGATCAAACAGCTAAGCAAAGGCGTACAGCTGGAAGACGGCCCGGCATCATTCCGCACTATCCGCTACCAGGGCGGTGAAGGTTTGAACCAGTGGTATAACGTGACGCTGACTGAGGGGCGCAACCGTGAAGTTCGCCGTCTGTGGGAAGCGGTTGGCGTGCAGGTTAGCCGCCTGATTCGCGTGCGCTACGGTGACATTACGCTGCCGAAAGGTATTCCTCGCGGTGGCTGGACAGAAATGCCACTGGAACAGCTGAACTATCTGCGTGAATTAGTGCAGCTTCCGGCAGAAACGGTATCGAAACTGCCGGTTGAGCGCGAGCGCCGCCGGGTGAAAGCGAACCAGATCCGTCGTGCAGTAAAACGTCACAGCCAGACCAATACTGCGCCAGCACGCCGTACTTCGCCAAAACCTAAGCGCAACGGGTAATATCGTTATCCCTACGCTTCACGGGCCGCTTTCGCTGCCCGCAATAGGTTGTTATTTATCGAATGAAAACGGGCGTAACGGAATAGAAGAGTAAAGCGTTTGCGCCAGGGATGGCGCAATCCGAGCTTACATGGACGTACTTGCAGCGTCTTTACGATCTATCCGTTACTCCTGCGCACCAGCGGTTGTCAGCAATAAGGCTAACGACTACCAGTCAATGCCTTGCTGGGCCTGAATTCCGCTATCAAACGCATGTTTTACAGGGCGCATTTCCGTCACGGTATCGGCCATTTCTAACAAATCACGATGGCAACCTCGTCCGGTAATAATGACCGTCTGCCCGGCGGGGCGCTGCTTCAATGCCGTGACAACGTCACTTAAATCCAAATAATCATAACTAATCATATACGTCAGTTCGTCCAGTACGACGAGGTCGATCTGTGGATCGGCTAGCATCCGTTTGCCATGCTGCCAGACGTGCTGTGCCGCTTCGGTATCCGTCTGGCGATTCTGCGTATCCCAGGTAAAGCCCGTCGCCATGACCTGAAATTCCACGCCGTGATGTTGCAGCAGATTCTTCTCACCGTTAGGCCATTCACCTTTAATAAACTGGATCACGCCCGCCCGTAATCCGTGGCCTATCGCTCGCGTGACGGTGCCAAAGGCCGCCGTGGTTTTGCCTTTCCCGTTACCGGTGAAGACGATCAGGATACCGCGTGTTTCATTCGCGGCGGCAATGCGGGCGTCGACCTTTTCTTTCAGGCGCTGTTGGCGTTGCTGGTGGCGTTCATCGCTCATCGTGCGTGCTCTTCTCTATTATTCGGCTGGACCGGCTTTTCTGCCCGGCTGTGCGTCAAAACTCATCCCCGTCTTACGGCGGCTGTCATCGCCCATCAGGTAGAGATACAGCGGCATAATATCTGCTGGCGTTTTCAGTCTCATCGGATCTTCGTTAGGGAAGGCTGACGCACGCATTCCGGTACGTGTCCCGCCAGGATTGATGCAGTTCACGCGCAGATTGTGCGAGCGATATTCTTCTGCCAGCACTTGCATCAGGCCTTCTGTCGCGAACTTGGATACGGAATAGGCTCCCCAGCCGGCGCGACCTTCGCGGCCCACGCTGGAACTGGTGAAAACCAGAGAAGAACAAGGCGATTTCAATAACAGAGGCAGCAACGCCTGTGTCAGCATAAAGGTCGCGTTGACGTTGACCTGCATAACCTGATGCCAGATCTCAGGCGTTTGCTGTGTGATAGGGGTGATTTCCCCGAGTAATCCGGCGTTGTGGAGAACCCCATCCAGGTGCGGTACTACCTGCGCCAGTTCGTCAGCCAGTTGAAAGCACTGCGCGGAGGATAAGGCCAGCATATCGCAGACAACAACGTGCGCTGGCGTACCGTGTTCCTGCTCGATCTGCTGTTTAACTGCCTGAAGTTTACTTTCTGTCCGCCCTAATAAAATGACGTGCGCGCCGTAGCGAGCGTAGGTCAGCGCGGCTTCCCGGCCAATGCCGTCGCCAGCACCAGTAACCAGAATGATGCGGTTTTGCAGTAAATCGATTTTAGGCTGGTAATGCACAATGAATTCCTCTTGCCGTGGCGCAAAGCAGCCACGCTTCAGATAATAGACCTGCTATCGTGTGTCAGCACGACGAGGTGCGTCGGTCGTGCCGCTCGGAACGTCAGATAATGGCGCATCCGGGCAGGGTGAATGGGGGTGTTATGCCTCAAATGTCGACTGTTTTCAATGAGACTGCCTCTATTTATCCCCGTGCTGTTGTAAAAAGCAGCAACAGGCGTAAAAACCGCAGGAATAACATCGCCATATTGCGTGCCATCAGTTAGGTTATAGGAAGGGAATGGCGCACGACGTCAACGCCATGGTTGGTGAGTAAACCAACATTAATTAATACGCAGTCAATGAGGACGGTGTTTGTGGAATTACTTTCTCTGTACGGTTTATTCCTGGCTAAGGTACTCACCATCGTGGTGGCTATTGGTGCATTAGTCGTTCTGGCATTCGGGATGACGCAGCGTAAGCGCCCACATAAAGGTGAGTTGCAGGTCACGAATCTGGGTGAACAATATCAGGAAATGCAGCGTGAAATGCAGACCGCCTGCATGAGCGACACCGAGCGTAAGCTGTTATCGAAACAAGAAAAGAAGAAAGAAAAAGAAACCGCGAAGCAAGATAAACAGCGCGTCAAACGTGGTGAAGAAAAGAGTGTTAAACCGTGTCTGTACGTGCTCGATTTCAACGGCAGTATGGATGCGGGCGAAGTCAGTTCGCTGCGTGAAGAGATCTCCGCCGTGCTCGCCGTGGCGAAACCGAAAGATGAGGTATTGCTGCGTCTGGAAAGCCCAGGCGGTGTGGTTCACGGTTATGGATTGGCGGCCTCGCAATTGCAACGTTTACGTCAGGGCGGCGTACGCTTGACGGTCTCCGTAGATAAAGTGGCTGCCAGCGGCGGGTATATGATGGCCTGCGTGGCTGACCGCATCGTCGCGGCACCGTTTGCGATTGTCGGGTCTATTGGCGTTGTGGCGCAAATCCCCAACTTCCACCGTTTGCTGAAAAACAAAGACATTGATGTTGAGCTGCATACTGCGGGCGAATTCAAGCGTACGTTGACGCTGTTTGGTGAGAATACCGAACAAGGTCGTGAGAAATTCCGTGAAGATTTGAATGTCACGCACACGCTGTTTAAGGATTTTGTACAGCAGATGCGTCCTTCGCTGGATATTGATTCTGTTGCGACGGGAGAGCACTGGTTTGGCACTCAGGCGAAAGATCTGGGGTTGATTGACGCTATCGGTACCAGTGACGATCTGCTGATTGCTGAAATGGCCAACCATGAAGTGTTAAGCGTTCGCTATACGCGGCGTAAGCGTCTGCTGGATCGTCTGACGGGCAGCGCTGGCGATACCGCAGAGCGACTGATGTTGCGCTGGTGGCAACGTGGTTCGAAACCCCTGCTGTAATTAATAAAATATTAAGCCGTACACAATCAAATGCCCGCGAATTTGCGGGCATTTGCATTTAATCGATAAGCTATTTAATCGATCAAGTCGTATTTTTCGGATAAAACATGCGCAAGATGCTTGAACATGTTAAATACCGCGGTGCTTTTTAAGGTCGGTATTCCGTTCTCATCGAGAAAAAACTCACCGCGAAAAACCAGCACGCCGTTTTTTTGTTCTACGCTATCAGCGACCATGCCATGCAAATAATCATCGTGATGCTTAATGATGTCATTGGCTTCAATTAATAAGCTCTGGCGGTCAATAGGACGCTTTTCTTCGTTAACCTGATGTTCAGGTGACATGATTGTTACTCCTGTACTCACCCTTGAAAAAAGGGGGCGTTGCACTATATCAACAAGGCTATTTCTAAAATCAATACCGCGATTTCAAAACGCAATGCGGTTATTTCAAAGTCGCATCAAGAGAAAGGGTACTGCGATACGGTTTCAGCGTAAAGCGTAGATTATGATACAAATGGACTACATTTTAGGTGCTTACCTGCCGATATTCAGTGTGGCAGGAGGCGGATAAAACAGGGTTTCCATGCTAATTAGGTTGCGTGGCAATATTTATCAGGTAGAGTGTGGGATTTTGCGCAGTCAGTAGAATCCGCTCTGGATGCCCCGAAAAATATCTGATTTTCAGAAGAATTCAGCAGGTAATAGTACATATGGGTAAAGCTCTCGTTATCGTCGAGTCCCCGGCAAAAGCCAAAACGATCAATAAGTATTTAGGCAATGACTACGTGGTGAAATCCAGCGTCGGTCATGTGCGCGATCTGCCGACGAGTGGCTCAGTCAGTAAAAAGAGCGCGGACTCAACGACTAAAGATAAAACGAAAAAGAAAGTCAAAAAGGATGAGAAATCCGCGCTAGTTAATCGTATGGGCGTCGACCCTTATCATGGCTGGAAAGCCAACTACGAAATACTGCCGGGTAAGGAGAAGGTTGTCTCCGAATTAAAAACGCTGGCGGAAAATGCCGACCACATCTATCTCGCAACCGACCTTGACCGCGAAGGGGAAGCCATTGCCTGGCACCTGCGGGAAATCATTGGTGGTGACGATCAGCGTTTCAGCCGCGTGGTGTTTAACGAAATCACGAAAAATGCCATTAAACAGGCGTTTGAAAAACCCGACACGTTGAATATTGACCGCGTAAATGCCCAGCAGGCGCGCCGGTTTATGGATCGTGTGGTGGGTTACATGGTTTCCCCGCTGCTGTGGAAAAAAATTGCCCGTGGCCTGTCCGCTGGGCGCGTGCAGTCGGTTGCGGTACGTCTGATTGTCGATCGCGAGCGTGAAATCAAAGCGTTCGTGCCGGAAGAATATTGGGAACTGCACGCTGATTTGCTGGCCGGCAGCGATATTCAACTGCAAATGCAGGTGACGCACCACAACGGCAAGCCGTTTAAACCAGTTAATAAAGAACAAACGCATGCGGCGGTCAGCCTGCTTGAGAACGCGCGTTATGTGGTTGCCGATCGTGAAGATAAGCCGACCAGCAGCAAACCGGGCGCGCCGTTCATCACCTCCACGCTGCAACAGGCTGCCAGTACGCGCCTTGGCTTCGGCGTGAAAAAGACCATGATGATGGCGCAGCGTCTGTACGAAGCGGGTTACATTACCTACATGCGTACCGACTCAACGAACCTCAGTCAGGATGCCTTGACGATGGTGCGCGGTTATATTGGCGAAGAGTTCGGCAAGCGCTATCTGCCGGAGTCAGCGAACCTTTACAGCAGCAAAGAAAACTCGCAGGAAGCGCACGAAGCAATTCGTCCTTCTGATGTCGGCGTGCTGGCTGACAATCTGAAAGATATGGAAGCCGATGCGCAGAAGCTGTATCAGCTGATTTGGCGTCAGTTCGTCGCTTGTCAAATGACGCCTGCGCAATACGATTCCACCACGTTAATCGTGGAAGCTGCCGATTATCAGTTGCGTGCCAAAGGCCGTACGCTGCGTTTCGATGGCTGGACGAAAGTCATGCCTGCGCTGCGTAAGAATGATGAAGATCGCACGTTGCCGACCGTGGCAGTGGGCGAGCCTCTGTCGCTGCAGAAACTGCTGCCAGGGCAACACTTCACTAAACCACCGGCACGTTACAGCGATGCCTCTCTGGTTAAAGAGCTGGAAAAACGTGGGATTGGCCGTCCGTCTACCTATGCTTCTATTATTTCCACCATTCAGGATCGCGGCTACGTTCGAGTGGAAAACCGCCGTTTCTATGCCGAGAAAATGGGGGAAATCGTTACCGATCGACTGGAAGAAAACTTCCGCGAACTGATGAATTACGATTTCACCGCACGGATGGAAAGCCGCCTCGATCAGGTCGCCAATAATCAGGCAGAATGGAAAGCGGTACTGGATGAATTCTTCAACGAATTTAGCCAGCAGTTGGAAAAAGCAGAGCAGGATCCTGAAGAAGGCGGTATGCGCCCCAATGCGATGGTATTAACCAGCATTGATTGTCCAACTTGTTCTCGTCAAATGGGTATCCGTACTGCCAGTACCGGGGTGTTCCTGGGCTGTTCCGGCTATGCACTGTCGCCGAAAGAGCGCTGTAAGACCACGATCAATCTGATACCGGAAACTGAAGTACTGAACGTGTTGGAAGGCGACGATGCCGAAACCAATGCGTTGCGTGCCCGTCGTCGCTGCGAAAAATGTGGTACGGCGATGGACAGCTACCTGATTGATAATCAGCGCAAGCTGCACGTTTGCGGGAATAACCCAGCCTGTGACGGATATGAGATCGAAGCCGGTGAGTTCCGCATCAAGGGCTATGATGGCCCGATTGTTGAGTGCGAGAAGTGTGGCTCCGAAATGCATCTCAAAATGGGTCGTTTCGGTAAATACATGGCGTGCACCAGCGAGACCTGTAGTAATACGCGTAAGATCCTGCGTAATGGCGATGTTGCGCCACCGAAAGAAGATCCGGTGCCGTTGCCTGAGCTGCCTTGCGAGAAGTCTGATGCCTATTTCGTATTGCGTGATGGCGCAGCAGGGGTCTTCCTTGCGGCCAATACGTTCCCGAAATCTCGCGAAACGAGGGCACCGCTGGTAGAAGAACTGGTGCGATTCAAAGATCGTTTACCGGAAAAACTGCGCTATCTGGCGGAAGCGCCTGTGGTCGATAAAGACGGCAACAAAACGCAGGTGCGTTTCAGCCGTAAGACCAAACAGCAATATGTCTCGTCAGAGAAAGACGGCAAGGCAACGGGCTGGTCAGCGTTTTACATCGATGGAAAATGGGTTGAAGGGAAGAAGTAACTTCTTTTCAGTTACCCTGCGCATAACTGAGTTATGTGTAAAACATCGCTAAATCAAGCCAGCCGTGAGGCTGGCTTTTTTGATCGCAGAAAATATTCAGATAAAACAGATGTATGAAGATTGTCCTGCGGTAGCATGACGATTGTTGATCCGTGATAGAGAATGATGCGGTTTACCTCGGTGATAATCGCATGCACCGCGTTCTTTATCGCTGCCGCCATGCGGAAATGGTTATATAAAAATAGTTTTTATGATTAAATGACATTAATTGATGGAAATATGCGCCAGATGGTTAAGACGCAATCAAGATCAATAAAACGGAACGTCGTCAGAACGTTGTGAGATGCCACGCGCACACTTCAATTGGGAATGGGATAAATTATGAAACTACAACAGCTTCGTTATATTGTTGAAGTTGTTAATCACAACCTGAATGTGTCTTCTACCGCAGAAGGGTTGTACACCTCCCAGCCGGGGATCAGTAAACAGGTCCGCATGCTGGAGGATGAGTTGGGCATTCAGATTTTTGCCCGTAGTGGAAAACACCTGACACAGGTGACACCAGCCGGACAGGAAGTCATCCGCATCGCGCGTGAAGTGTTGTCGAAAGTCGATGCCATCAAAGCGGTTGCCGGAGAGCACACCTATCCCGATAAAGGGTCGTTGTATGTAGCGACCACGCACACGCAGGCGCGTTACGCGCTGCCAAGCGTCATTAAAGGCTTCATCGATCGCTATCCTCGCGTGTCGCTGCACATGCATCAGGGCTCGCCGACGCAGATTGCTGAGGCCGTTGCGAAAGGCTCTGCGGATTTTGCTATTGCGACCGAAGCGCTGCATTTGTACGACGATCTGATCATGCTGCCGTGCTACCACTGGAATCGCGCGGTGGTGGTCAAACCGGATCATCCGTTGGCGTCTAAGACCGATATCACCATCGAAGAACTGGCCGCTTATCCTATCGTCACCTATACCTTTGGTTTTACCGGGCGCTCTGAGCTGGATACCGCGTTTAACCGCGCTGGCCTTACGCCGCGCATTGTCTTTACCGCCACGGATGCCGATGTGATTAAGACCTACGTGCGTTTAGGGTTGGGTGTCGGGGTTATTGCGAATATGGCGGTCGATCCGCAGACGGAAACCGATCTGGTGACCATCAACGCGAACAGCATCTTCAGCTACAGCACGACGAAAATTGGCTTCCGCCGCAGCACGTTCCTGCGTAGTTACATGTACGATTTCATCCAGCGCTTTGCGCCGCACTTAACGCGTGACGTCGTCGATTCTGCCGTTGCGCTGCGTTCGAATGATGAAATTGAAGCGATGTTCAAAGATGTGACGCTGCCCGTGAAGTAAACGTCATTCAGGACGGACCAACCAACGTAAAAAAGCCAGACACTGTCTGGCTTTTTATCATTCAAACGCTTTGCTCATCACTCCTCACGCACATATCGGCGTGAGGGGCTCAGGCTGGTTATCAGGCGGCTGCTGTCGTAGTGGCGACATCCTGCGTCATGCGTGTCAGTTTCGGCGCAGTCAGCAGCATCAGAATGGCGATGATGCCCGTGACGATACCAATCTGCATGAAGACATTGCTATAAATTTCCAGAGACGCGTGTGGGTCTACGACGTTCTCAGGCACGGCCATCATATTAGCAACGTAGCCTGCGATAATGGCGGCACCGGCTGACGTCAGGAACCAGGCACCCATAATGAAGCCCATCAGACGCTGTGGTACCAGTTGAGCGACCATCGCCAGACCCAGACCGGAGATCATCAACTCCCCGATACTTTGCAGGCCATAGCAGAGGATCAGCCAGTTGACGGACACAATACCGTGTTCGTTTGCCATGCTAGCGCCCCACGGCAGCACCAGAAACGCGCCAGAGCACAGCACCATACCAATCGCAAACTTGTGCGCCATTGGCAGCTGGTCGCCCATTTTGTTGTAAACCGCAGCCAGAATCGGGCTGGCAACCATAATCCAGAACGGGTTGAGCGCCTGATACTGCTCTGGTTCAAAGGTAAAGCCTAAGATCGAGTGCTCAACGTTGCGAATAGCAAAGAAGTTCAGCGATGTTGGCATCTGGTTGTACAGCACAAAGAAGACGACCGCTTCCAGCATCAACAGAAGCGCGACAATCATTTTCCGGCGTTCTGCTCCGCGCACCGCCAGCATCTCTTTGATGAAGATGGCGACAACGGCCAGTGAAATCAGCATCAGAATCCAACGTGCGATGCTCTGGTTGTGCAGCAACCAGGTGGAAAGGGCGACCAGCGCGACAATACCCGCGAGCGTGACCGCAAGCTTCGGCAGATTGATCGGTTGGAAATCTGGCTGAGAACCTTGTGTTCTGACCCACTTGCGGCAGAACATGAAGTTAACCAGCGTCAGAATCATACCCACTACGCTCAGGGAGAAGGCCACGCTCCAGCCATAGTTCGCGGCAAGTACCGGTGTCGCCAACATAGAAAAGAAGGAGCCGATGTTCACCGCCATATAGTACATGGTGAAAGCACCGTCCAGGCGCGGATCGTCTTTCGCATAGCTGGTAGACAGCAGGGCTGACGGGTTGGCTTTAAACAATCCGTTACCGACGGCAATGGTCGCCATACCGATATACACCCACGTCACGCTGTGGCCTGAGTAGGCAATCATGGTGTACCCGATCGCCAGCACGATGGCACCCAGCACGATCACACGTTTCGTGCCGAGGACTTTATCACCCAGCCAGCCGCCAATGGCGACGAAACCGTATACCAGCGCACTAAATGAGGAGAAAAGGGTAATAGAGTCGGTTTCGGACATGCCCAGCATTTTGACCAGATAAACTGCCATAATGCCTTGCAGACCGTAGTAACCAAAACGCTCCCACAGCTCGATGCTAAAGATGAGATAAAACGCTTTGGGTTGTTTGAAAGCGTTCATGCTGACGCTTTCAGGGGATTCGCTGTTGTTGTTTGCTGTTGACACAAAGACCTCTGATTTTACCTATCTCGTTTTTTTTAACGAGAAAATAACAAGAGTGAAGCAGTGAAACTGCCACCTCTTTTGACTAGTTATGGGGAGGAAAAACGGCGCTATATTGACGTGATTTTACGGACAGGCAAGTCATTTGACATGTTTTGTTGCAAGTGGTTTTGGTTGTTGGATAAAACTAGAAATTAAATGTTATGCAGAGTTTAATTTCATAACTTTCTTTTGCTTCAAATGATTATATTGGTTTTACCTATTTATTTTTCATAAAAGGGATATAATCTGCCTTTTACTTAAAATCAAGACAATATCATTAACTATGAATGAATATGCGGTTTAATCTTTTGCATATCACTAAATATGCAGTGAGTATAAAAATCCATCAATAACAGGAAATAAGATAAATATCGATATAATCACTCCATGTGATTTTCAATCACTAAATTTTCTATTAAAAATAACTTATTAGCCTTAAATAGTGGTTACTTGTACTTTTATACAGGCTTTTTGATAGAGGAATACGCTACAGCGCATCGAATAAACCGCCTGAGCGCATCGTTGTCTGAGCAGTAAGATGCAGAGAACACGTGGCTTGCTTTGCGAGTGAGAGAGCAAAAGACGAGGCGGAGTGAGGAATAACGGAGAAGAAGGTCTGGTGAGAGAGATTCCACCAGACCACAGTAGATTAAGCGTCGACCTTTTCGCCAAATTCACATAAATCTTCAATCAGGCAGGAACCACAGCGCGGTTTACGGGCAATACAGGTGTAACGACCATGCAGGATGAGCCAGTGATGGCAGTCGACTTTAAATTCTGCCGGAACCACTTTCAGCAGTTTTTCCTCTACCTGTTCGACATTTTTACCCGGAGCGAATCCTGTCCGGTTACTGACGCGAAAGATGTGCGTATCAACGGCAATCGTCGGCCAGCCAAACGCGGTATTCAGGACGACGTTTGCCGTTTTTCGTCCTACGCCGGGTAAGGCTTCCAGCGCGGCGCGATCTTCAGGAACCTGTCCCTGATGTTTTTCCAGCAATAAACGGCAGGTTTTGATGACGTTTTCCGCTTT
Organism: Pectobacterium jejuense; assembly: GCF_026800125.1. NCBI lineage: Bacteria > Pseudomonadati > Pseudomonadota > Gammaproteobacteria > Enterobacterales > Pectobacteriaceae > Pectobacterium > Pectobacterium jejuense. Next base: position 735,132 of record NZ_JAPQKX010000001.1, read on the forward strand.
GCTGTTAAACAGGCCGATTGTCTTGATGTAGTCTTTCACGCCGTCTACGCCGAGCTCAAGCATCGCTTCCGGCGTGTTGGCAACAGGGTAGAGCTTTGCGGTTGCCTTGTTCACGCTGACATCGGTTGCCTGAGCGGAAAGCAGCACGGCAATGAGCAATTCAAACGGCGTGCTGAAATGTAATTCAGTCGTCGGATGGGGATTGTTGTCGCGTAAACGCGTTAATATCTCAACCCGCTTGGTCTTATTCACAACGATTCCCCTACGGCACCTGTCACTGGCGTGGTTTTCCCTTCGGCGGCAGCGGCACGGGCTCGGCGTTGTTTCATTCTCTCATCGATCAAATATTTCACCGCCAGCAACAGCCCCAGACCGATAAACGCGCCCGGTGGCAGCATCGCCAGCAGGAAAGGGGAATCGAGGTGAACAACCTCAATGCGCAGCGCTTTAGCCCAACTGCCCAGCAGCAAATCTGCGCCGTCGAATAGCGTGCCGTTGCCCAGAATTTCGCGCAAAGAACCGAGTACCACCAGTGCGCTGGTCGCGCCTAACCCCATTGCCAGACCGTCAATAGCGGAGGGGAAAACCGCATTCTTGGAGGCAAAGGCTTCTGCTCGGCCGATAACGATACAGTTCGTCACGATCAGCGGGATAAAAATCCCCAGCGATTGATATAAGCCATAGGCGTAGGCGTTGATCAACATCTGTACGGTGCTGACCACCGAGGCGATGATCATAACGTAAATGGGAATACGGATTTCCGCTGGTACCCAGCGACGCAGCGCGGAGACGGCCATATTGGTACAGGTGAGAACCAGCGTGGTTGCCAGCCCTAATCCCAGCGCGTTAGTCGCGGTTGATGACACGGCCAGCAGGGGGCAAAGGCCCAGCAATTGAACCAGTGCCGAGTTGTTCTTCCATAACCCTTCAATGAAAAGTGCTTTGGTCTGACTCATTGGTTCTCTCCACAGGCGGACAGCGTGTTGATTTGTGATGGCAGCGTTTGCAGGTAAAGGGCGCTGCGTTTTACGCTGTTAATGACGGCGCGCGGCGTAATGGTGGCGCCGGTAAATTGATCAAACATTCCGCCTTCTTTCTTCACTGCCCAGCGGGCATCCCGCTCGTCCTGTACTGTTTGTCCGCTGAATCGGGTGATCCAGTCAGAAATTCGTACTTCGATTTTATCACCCAGCCCCGGTGTTTCATGATGCTCGGTAACGCGAACACCGAGTACCTTACCGTGAAAATCGGCCCCGACCAGCAGCCGAATAGCACCAGAATAGCCATCCGGCGCGGTACTTTCCAGTGCTGCGGCAACCGGCTCACCGTTCTGACGGGCGATGAACACGCGGTGCGGCGCTGACGATCCAAGTGCAGGATTAGTGACAACGTAACACTCTTTTTGTATGTCACTGTTGTATAACTCGGCGGGAACCACCTGATCCAGCAGCATCTTTTGCTGCAGCATCGCCTGATGCGAGATCGTCGGTTCCGTTAACATGTTCACCACGGCGGTTAATGCAGTCGTGCCAGCAGCAAATAGGGCCAGTGTTGTCGCGTGGCGGCGCATTGTCGTCATCATGGGCGTCTCCTCAGCGATGGTGGCCGTAAGCGCGTGGCTTGGTGTAATAGTCGATCAGCGGCACGGTGATATTTGCCAGCAGAACGGCAAACGCGACGCCGTCCGGATAGCCGCCGTAGGTCCGAATCAGCCAGACCAGTAACCCAATCAGCGCCCCGAAAATCAGGCGGCCCCGGTTGGTGGTTGATGCGGTAACGGGATCGGTTGCGATGAAAAATGCGCCGAGCATCGTTGCCCCGGACAGCAGATGTAGCATCGGTGGCGCGAATTTCTCTGGCGAAATGATCCAGCTTAGCGAGGCGCAGAACATCAACGACAGCAGGAAACTGACCGGAATATGCCAGCGAATGGTGCCGCGCATCAGCAAAAACAGTCCGCCGATAAGAAAACCGATATTCACCCATTGCCAGCCAATACCGGACAGCGATTGAGCAAACATCGGCTGTTGCAGAATGTCTTGCGGCGTTTGGCCAGAGCGCAGGCTGGTTTTAAACGTATCCAGCGGGGTAGCCTGACTGACGCCATCAACGTTGTGCATCAGCTGCTGCATGGTGTACCCGTCAGGCGTCTGTCCGGTAAAGATGATAACTAACGCATCATGGAAACCGACGGGAATGGTTTGCAGCGGAACGGGCGGCAGCCAGCTTGTCATCTGAACCGGGAAAGAGATCAGCAGCACCACATAGCCAATCATCGCGGGGTTAAAAGGGTTTTGCCCTAAGCCGCCATACAGCTGTTTAGCGATAATGATAGCGAAGACGGTTGCCATGACCACCATCCACCAGGGGGCCAGTGGCGGCAGACTGATGCCGAGCAGTACGGCGGTCAATAGTGCGGAGTTGTCTGCCAACGTGGTGCGTACGGCAAATTTCCTCAGTGACAGTGTCACACCTTCTGCGACAAGCGCGGTGGCCGACGCCAGCCCGACCTGAATCAGGTTGCCGTAGCCAAAGAAGTAATACTGCGCCAGCATACCCGGCAGACAGGCCAGAATGACCAGCAGCATGATGCGCTGTGTGCGCTGCTGGTTATGTGTGAACGGTGAACTCGCAATTCTAAAAGCCATTTATTCCTCTTGATATGACGATGCCTGCGCGGCTTTACGGGCTTTAACGCGAGCGATAGCGGCAGCAACGGCAGCCTTACGCGGATCTTCCGGCTCTTGTACTTCAGCAACGGCAGTCGGTTCTGCTACTACGTCAGGAGCAGCCGCCGAAACAGGCGCTTCCACATTTGTTGCAGCTTGCTGCGCGGCTTTACGGGCTTTAACGCGAGCGATAGCGGCGGCAACGGCAGCTTTACGCGGATCTTCCGGCTCTTGTACTTCAACGACGGCAATCGGTTCTGCTACAACGTCAGGGACAGCCGCCGGAACAGGCTCTTCCGTGTTTGTTGCTGGCTGTTGTGCGGCTTTACGAGCTTTAACGCGCGCGATAGCGGCAGCAACGGCAGCTTTACGCGGATCTTCTGGCTCTTGTGCTTCAACGGCGGCGATAGGTTCTGCCACCACGTTGGAAACCGCAGGAGTCGCCGCTTCGTCCGTACTTTCTGGGCTCACTGCCTCAGATTGCTGTGCAGCCTTACGCGCTTTAACCCGTGCCAGAGCGGCGGCCACAGCGGCTTTGCGCGGATCGTCAAGCTCGGCAGAGGGAACCTCGACCGCAGGCGCTTCCTGCTGCGTCGGTTGTTCACGTGCCCGTTCTTCGCGTAACTGTTCTTCACGAGCCTGTGCTTTGCGGGCAGCACGCGCGGCGATGGCGGCACTGTTATCCGGCTGTGCATCGAGGATGACCTCGATTGGCGAACCGACCTCTGTTGCGGCGGTTTGCTTACGGCGTACGCGCTCCAGTGCGGCCTGAACGGCATCTTTATCCGTGGTGGAGACGCTAGCCGCCGCCTTTTTGTGGCGCAGTTCGCGTGCCGCTTTTTCCCGCTCCATACGAGCCTGTTTGGCATCAAAGCGCACTTTGGCCTGTGCGGCACGCTGTGCCTCTTCGTCGATGGCCCGAATTTCGGCCTTTTCCTGACGGTAATACTGCACCAGCGGAATATTGCTGGGGCAGACGTAAGCACAGGCACCGCATTCGATGCAGTCAAACAGATGGTGATTGCGGGCTTTTTCGTGTTCTTGCCCGCGACTGAACCAGTAAAGCTGCTGCGGTAACAGGCCTGCCGGACAGGCATCGGCACATTTGCTACAGCGAATGCAGGATTGTTCTTCAGCAACCGGCTCCATTTCCGTATGTGACGGCGCGAGCAGGCAGTTGCTGATTTTAACGATAGGGACATCCAGCGACGGCAGGGTAAAGCCCATCAGCGGTCCACCCATCACCACCATCGGCTGCTTATTGACGTGGAAGCCGCCCTGTTTGAGCAGGTGACGTACCGGTGTCCCCAGTCGTGCCCAGACGTTGCCGGGCTGGCGCAAGGCTTCACCGGTCAGCGTCACCACGCGTTCGGTGAGCGGCTCGCCGTCGATCACGGCGCGTTTGATGGCGAAAGCCGTTCCGACGTTCTGCATCAATACGCCAATAGCGGCGGAGTGTTTACCGAACGGCACTTCCTTGCCAGTCAGAATCTTGGTGAGCTGCTTGGCACCGCCTGACGGGTATTTGGTTGGGATGACGCGCAGCTGCATGTCGCTGCGTTTGCCCAAGGCCAAACGCAGGGCGCTGATGGCTTCCGGTTTGTTATCTTCGATCCCAATCAGAATGCGTTTCGGCTGCAACAGGAACGACAGAATCTCGACGCCCTGAATAATCTCCTCGGCGCACTCCTGCATGAGTCGATCGTCAGCGGTGATATAGGGTTCACATTCTGCGCCGTTGATAATCAGGGTTTCAATCCCGCGCATCCCGCCTTGTAACTTGGCCGCAGTAGGGAAGCCTGCGCCGCCTAAACCCGCAATGCCAGCCTGATGCAGATGGGCAAGCAGGGTATCGACGCTTTGTTCACGGTAATCCGTCAAGGTTTGGCGTTCGCACCAGCGATCTTCGCCATCCGGCACGATGATGATGCTGAGTTCGGACAAGCCGGAAGGGTGCGCCGTCGTGTGCTGACGAATCGCGTTCACCGTTCCTGACGTCGGGGCGTGAACGGGCAACGTGCGGCCTTTTCCCCGCGTTAACGGCTGACCGCGCAGGACTTTATCGCCGACGCTGACGCAGATCTCGCCTTCCGGGCCAAGATGCTGCTTGAGCGGAATAATGAACTGTTCTGGCAGCGGGATCTGGCGCAGCGGCGTCTGGCTGGACTGCGTCTTCATTTCCGGCGGATGAATGCCTCCGTCGAAATCCCAGATCCTGTCTTTTTTAAAGGCGGAAAACAGCTTAAGCATGTCGTTCTACTTGAATAACGCGTACTGGAATCGTATCGAGATCCCATTTCCAGTTAGCGGGAGTCGGCGCGATAGGACGTAATTCGATACAGTCCGTCGGGCAAGGGGAGACGCAGAGATCGCAGCCGGTGCACAAATCGCTGACGACGGTGTGTACCGCTTTGGTACTGCCGATGATGGCATCAACCGGACAGGCCTGAATGCACTTGGTGCAGCCGATGCAGTTGCTTTCATCGATCCAGGCAACATGGCGTGCGGGGGCCTGAACATCGGCGTCACCTTCCAGCGGCTGCGGATCGACGTTGAGTTTTTCAGCCAGCTTCAGCATCATCGCTTCGCCGCCGGGGCCGCATTTATTAATACTTTCACCGTTCAGCGCGACCGCTTCGGCGTACGGCCGACAGCCAGGGTAGCCGCACTGACCGCACTGGCTTTGTGGCAGCATGGCTTCCACTTCTTCCACGATCGGATCGTTTTCGACTTCAAACCGACGGGAGGCGTAGCCGAGCACCAGACCGAATGCCAGCGCGAGGGCGCTTAATGCCGCAATGGCGATCCAGATAGCGGTCATCAGAATTTCACCAGTCCGGTAAAGCCCATAAACGCCAGCGACATAAGGCCAGCGGTGATCAGCGCGATAGACGAACCGCGGAACGGCGCAGGAATATCCGACACGGCAAGGCGTTCACGAATGGCGGCAAAAAGTACCATCACCAGCGAGAAGCCAGCCGCGCCGCCGAAACCATAAATCGTCGATTGCAGGAAACCGTGTGACAGGTTGATGTTGAGGAGAACCACGCCAAGCACCGCACAGTTGGTGGTAATCAGCGGCAGGAAGATCCCCAGCAGGCGATATAGCTCAGGACTGACTTTGCGCACGAACATCTCGGAAAACTGCACCACCACGGCGAGCACCAGAATAAAGGCCATGGTGCGCAAATAGAGAATATCGAGCGGAACGAGAATAAATTCGTTGATAAGCCAAGAGAACATGGAGCCCAGCGTCATCACAAACGTGGTCGCCATGCCCATGCCAATCGCCGCCTCGAGTTTTTTGGACACGCCCATAAAGGGGCACAGCCCAAGAAACTTCACTAAGACGAAATTATTTACCAGAAGGATGCTAACAAAGAGCAATGCGTATTCGGTCATTACGGTGCCTAGAAAACAAAACCGGACTATTATCAGGCATTGTTGGGTTTTCGACAACATACCCAAAGTAGGGTTATCGCCGTCCCCTTCAAGGGGCGGAAGGTCAGATTCGCTTAATAACAGAAGCGCCGGGCTATTATACAGTAACGAGCGGAGCGTTCTGCGTAATATCCCGGAAGGAAATTATTGCATAACTATTCTTTTTGTTGCGAACAACTACAGAACGTGATGCCAGACAGATTTTGGCACGCAGCCGAGATCGAACAAGCGCCCGCCGGATGCCAACTCAGCCCGCCGATGGTCCGCAGCACGATACATGTTGATGATTTCCTGACTGTCTGTCAGAGAATAATTGAGGTGATCAAAGAGTTTTTCCAGACTTTCTGTTGAGCTGACTTTCCTGAATTTGAGCAAATAGTCATGAACGGTCATGGTGATTGGTCTAATAGTTATGTGGTTGAGATGACTAAGTATATTCAAGCAAAAAAGCCTGTCTAGAGGGCGATGTAATAAAGTACGCTTATTTTTCAACAACAAACAAATGAAAATGAAAAATAACGGATTGACAGAAAAATGTGATGGCGTTTCGGGCAATGTCGGGCAACAGGGCGATGGAAAATCAGCGCGTGGGATGGAAAAGGCTTATAGATAAAAAGTACCGATAAAGGGGCAGACTGTTCACGGACGACTTATCCATAGACAACCGGCCCCTGAGAGCGGGCTTAGCGGCTACAAAGTTTGTAATACACCTCGTTCCAGCGCAGCGCATCTTTGAATTCGTGGAGTCGGGTTTCGTTATCGATCACCAGCAGTTCAATGTTCTGCATCTCAGCGTAGAGCCGCATGTGTTCAAGATCCAACGCCTGACTAAAGACGGTGTGGTGCGCACCGCCAGCCAGAATCCAGGCTTCGGCCGCCACTTCCAGCGACGGTTGGGCTTTCCAGATGGCACGGGCAACCGGCAGTTTCGGCAGCGGGCGCGGCTGTTCGATGGTATCGACCAGATTAACCAGCATTCTGAAACGGTCGCCCATATCGATCACACTGGCGTTGAGGGACGGCCCGGCCGGCGTTGAGAAAATCAAACGGGCAGGGTCGGCTTTGCCGCCAATACCAAGGTATTGCGCATCCAGGATCGGTTTCTGTTCTTTCGCAATCGTCGGGCAGACTTCCAGCATGTGGGAGCCGACGACCAGATCGTTACCGTTCTGGAAGTTATAGGTGTAGTCCTCCATGAAGGACGTCCCGCCCGACAATCCGCCGGCCATGACTTTCATAATGCGCAGCAGCGCAGCGGTTTTCCAGTCGCCTTCGCCACCGAAGCCGTAGCCTTGCTGCATCAGGCGCTGCACCGCCAGCCCTGGTAGCTGTTTCAGGCCATACAGGTTTTCAAAATCGGTAGTGAACGCGTGATAACCGCCTTGTTCCAGAAAGCGTTTCATCCCGAGTTCAATCTGTGCCGCATCCAGCAGGTTCTGACGGTTCGCGCCGTTGAGTTTCACCGCATCCGTCAACTGGTAGCTGGCTTCGTATTCTTCGATCAGCGCATCGATATCGCCTTTGGATACGGCATCAACCACGGCGGTTAAGTCGCCCAGCCCCCAGGCGCTGACGGAGTAGCCGAACTGGATCTGTGCGCCGACTTTATCGCCTTCGGTGACGGCGACTTCACGCATGTTGTCGCCAAAGCGCGCAACCTTCAGCTGTTTGCTTTCCTGAATGGCGGCGGCAACCCGCATCCATTTGCCGATACGGGCATGGGCGTTCTTATCTTGCCAGTGGCCGACGACAACCTGATGCGCCTGCCGCATCCGGGCACCGATGAAGCCAAATTCACGTCCACCGTGCGCGGTTTGGTTCAGGTTCATGAAATCCATGTCCATGGTGTCCCACGGCACTTCGGCATTGAACTGGGTGTGGAATTGCAGCAGGGGTTTACTGAGTACGCTCAGGCCGCCAATCCACATTTTGGCCGGAGAGAAGGTATGCAGCCAGGTCAGCAGACCGATACAGTTATCCTGATAGTTGGCATCGCGACACAGTGCCAGAATTTCGTCTGGCGTTTTCACCAGCGGTTTCAACACCAGCTTAACTGGCAGGTTGGCCTGTTGATTTAATCCGGCGACGACTTTTTCCGCGTTCTCTTTTACCTGACGTAACGTTTCCGGTCCGTAGAGGTGTTGGCTACCGATGACAAACCAGACTTCAAGCTGCTTAAAATGATCCATGATGACTCCTGTAACGTGATCCCCAGAGGGATAAAAATTAGTTTTTTGCCGTAGACGTTGGGCTATAGGCCGGTTCCGCGAGGCGGCACCACTGCTGATAGCGCTCATAAAGCTGCTGATAACGGGCAACGCGCTGGCTATCCGGCATTAAGGTGCGTTCTATGCCGCTGGCCATATGCTGCTGTGCCGTTGGGATATCGCCGTGAACGCCAGCGGCGACGGCGGCAAAGATCGCCGCACCGAGTGCACAGCACTGATCGGAAGCGACGATCTGCAAGGGACGATTCATCACGTCGGTACACACCTGCATGATGACGGGGGATTTCCGTGCGATGCCGCCCAGCGCCAGCACGTTCTCGACGGGAACGCCCTGATCTTCAAAGCACTCCATAATCGCGCGCGCGCCAAAGGCCGTCGCAGCGATGAAACCGCCGAACAGCGTGGGGGCATCAGTGCCCAGATTAAGATCGGTAATCACGCCTTTCAGTCGCTGATTGGCGAACGGCGTTCTGCGGCCGTTGAACCAGTCCAGCACGACAGGCAGGTGATCCAGCGTCGGGTTCTCCGCCCAGCTGTGCGTCAGCCGCTCCAGCAGTTTGGCTTCCATCGCCTGTAATGAGGTTTTGAGTTCAGGATGATCTTTCGCGGCTTCCTGTAACGACCAGCCCAGCAGTCGCCCAAACCAGGCGTACATGTCGCCGAAGGCGGACTGCCCGGCTTCGAGGCCGATGTAGCCGGGAACAACGCTGCCGTCGACCTGCCCACAGATACCGGCGATGGTGCGATCGGCAATGCGGGCGTCGTCGGCGATCAGAATGTCGCAGGTGGACGTGCCAATCACTTTAACCAGCGTATACGGCTGTGCGCCCGCGCCGACGGTGCCGACGTGGCAGTCAAACGCGCCGCCCGAGAGAATGACTGTTTCGGGGATGCCAAGCCGCTGTGCCCACTCGGCGGTGATGGTGCCGACTGGCTGTTCGGCGGTCCAGGTATCGGTAAACAGTGGGTACTGCAATGTCTCGGTCAGGCAAGGATCGAGCGCGTGTAAGAAATCTTTCGGCGGCAGTCCGCCCCAGCTCGGGTGCCAAAGTGATTTGTGTCCGGCGCTGCACCGTCCGCGGCGAATATCGGCAGGTGCTTGCGTACCGGAAAGCAGGGCGGGCACCCAGTCACAAAGCTCTATCCAGGAAACGGCGGCCTGACGCACCGCCTCATCGTCGCGGGAAACATGCAGAATTTTGGCCCAGAACCACTCGGACGAATAAACGCCGCCGATATAGCGGGTGTAATCCGGGAATTGGCCGCTACGGCACAGCGCGTTGATGGCTTCTGCTTCTTCTATTGCCGTGTGGTCTTTCCACAGCACGAACATGGCATTGGGGTTGTCGGCAAACTCGGGACGTAGTGCGAGGATCTGACCTTGCTCATCAATCGGAGCGGGAGTTGACCCGGTTGAGTCTACGCCAATACCGATGATGCTCTGCCGCTGTTCGTTCGTCAGGCGTGAAACCACGACCTTAACCGCCTGTTCCAGCGATTCAATATAGTCCAGTGGATGGTGTCGGAACTGGTTGTTGGCAGGCTGACAATATTTCCCCTCGCGCCAGCGGGGGTAGTAGACCACTTCTGTTTCCAGCTCTTGTCCGCTTTGGCAGTCAACGGCTAAGGCGCGCACCGAATCACTGCCGAAGTCGAGACCAATCGTAATAGCGCCCGCACTCATGCTTTGCTCCTCATTAATCCCAGATCGTTGGTGTTTACGATGGCAGGGATAACGAGAGGCGGTGAGGAGCGGTTAGCTGGAAGTATGTATTTTTCTGTCGCCAGCAGCCATTTTGTGAAGCTGGTCAAAGGTTAATGATTGGTTAAATTCGCTAAATGTATGCACAAACCTGTCATTGTTCCGGACTGTGATAAAGCTCTACATTCTTGCCGGGAATAACGACTAAAACATAAAGCGTCTGAATGCTACTGAGTAAAGGAATCGTGCTAAGTCTGTGTTTTTCCTTTATCCAGACCGGAAATACCCTACCAGGAACTCGAACTCGTTTCAGCGTTGCTGACGAATGAAAAGATAATTACACCGGAGAACATCATGCATAAATTCACTAAGGCGCTGGCAGCAATCGGGTTGGCCGCTGTTATGTCACAATCAGCTATGGCAGAGAACTTGAAGCTGGGTTTTCTGGTTAAACAGCCGGAGGAACCGTGGTTCCAGACGGAATGGAAGTTTGCTGATAAAGCAGGAAAAGACCTTGGTTTTGATGTGATAAAAATTGCGGTTCCCGATGGTGAGAAGACTCTGAACGCGATCGACAGTCTGGCGGCCAGTGGCGCGAAAGGCTTCGTTATCTGTACGCCGGATCCGAAGTTGGGGCCAGCCATTATGGCGAAAGCGCGCAGCTACGATCTGAAAGTGATCGCGGTTGATGACCAGTTCGTGAATGCCAAAGGCCAACCGATGGATACGGTGCCGTTGGTGATGATGGCAGCCACCAAAATTGGCGAGCGTCAGGGTCAGGAACTGTATAAAGAGATGACCAAACGCGGCTGGAAAGTAGAGGAAACCGCCGTGATGGCGATTACCGCTGATGAGCTGGATACCGCACGTCGCCGCACGACTGGCTCCATGGACGCGCTGAAAACTGCAGGATTCCCGGAAAAACAGATCTACAAAGTGCCGACCAAATCTAACGATATCCCCGGTGCATTTGACGCCGCTAACTCCATGCTGGTTCAGCATCCGGGCGTGAAAAACTGGCTGATTATCGGCATGAACGACAACACCGTGCTGGGTGGCGTGCGTGCAACGGAAGGTCAGGGCTTTAAAGCCGCAAACGTCATTGGTATCGGTATCAACGGCGTGGATGCGGTGAGCGAGCTGTCTAAAGGTCAGGCAACGGGCTTCTTTGGTTCACTGCTCCCGAGCCCGGATATCCACGGTTACAAGAGTATCCAGATGCTGAATGACTGGGTGACCAAAGGCGTTGAGCCGGAGAAATTCACCGAAGTGACCGACGTGGTGCTGATCACTCGTGACAACTTTAAGGTCGAACTGGAGAAAAAAGGCCTGATGTAATCACGCCTGATTTCGTAAAGACGCGGATAACGTCGGTCAGCATGACGCTGGTCGACGTTATCCTGATCGAAGTTATCCGCGCTCTACCTGCATCGTTATGAGGAAACAGACATGACAGCACAGTCACCCTATTTGTCGTTTCATGGGATTGGTAAAGAATTTCCCGGTGTTAAGGCGCTTTCGGATATCAGTTTTTCCTGCCATGCCGGCCAGATCCATGCATTGATGGGGGAAAACGGGGCGGGCAAGTCGACGCTGTTAAAGATCCTGAGCGGTAACTATTCACCGTCAGCGGGCGAGATCCATATTCAGGGTAAACCTGTACAGTTCAACAACACGATGGATGCCCTGAATGCGGGCGTTGCCATCATTTATCAGGAACTGCATCTGGTGCCGGAAATGACGGTCGCCGAGAACATCTATTTAGGTCAGCTGCCGCATAAATACGGCATGGTGAACAATTCGATACTGCGCTATGAAGCCAAACTTCAGTTGCAGCATCTGGGACTGGATATCGATCCTGATACCCCGCTGAAATACCTCTCTATCGGGCAATGGCAGATGGTGGAAATCGCCAAAGCGCTGGCCCGTAATGCCAAAGTTATTGCTTTTGATGAGCCGACCAGTTCGCTGTCTGCCCGTGAAATCGAGCAGCTTTTCCGTGTGATTACGGAATTGCGCAGTGAAGGCCGGGTCATTTTGTACGTTTCGCACCGGATGGAAGAAATTTTTGCGCTGAGCGATGCCATTACCGTGTTTAAAGATGGCCGCTACGTGCGCACGTTCGACGATATGCAGCAGGTGAACCATGAATCGCTGGTACAGGCGATGGTAGGGCGTAACCTGGGGGATATCTATGGCTATACGCCGCGTCCGCACGGCGAAGAACGTCTGACGCTGAAAGACGTAAAAGCGCCGGGCGTGAAATCCACGGTTTCCCTGAACGTGAAGCAGGGGGAAATTGTCGGGCTATTTGGTCTGGTAGGCGCTGGCCGCAGCGAACTGATGAAAGGGCTGTTTGGCGCGACCAAAATCACCAGTGGCCAGGTGCTGTTGGATGGCAAACCGCTGGTGGTGAATTCCCCCATCGATGCGATTCGGCAGGGCGTGATGCTTTGTCCGGAAGATCGTAAGGCAGACGGCATCATCCCGGTGCACTCGGTACGTGACAACATCAATATCAGCGCAAGGCGTAAGAGCCTGAAAGCCGGTTTTATTATTAATAATCAGTGGGAAGCGGATAACGCCTCGAAGCGCATTGCGGCGTTGAACATCAAAACGCCGTCCGATGAACAGCTGATTATGAATCTTTCCGGGGGAAACCAGCAGAAAGCCATTCTTGGCCGCTGGCTGTCCGAAGAGATGAAAGTCATTTTGCTCGATGAACCTACGCGCGGCATCGACGTCGGCGCGAAGCACGAAATTTATCATGTCATCTATGAACTGGCGAATCAGGGGATCGCGGTGCTGTTTGCCTCCAGCGATTTACCAGAAGTGCTTGGGCTGGCCGACCGGATTGTCGTCATGCGCGAAGGTGCCGTCTCTGGCGAACTGCTGCATACCGATGCCACAGAGCAGAAGGTGCTCAGTCTGGCTATGTTACGAACCCCCGATATCGAATCTGCGGTTGCCTGACCGCGAAGGAGCAAAATAATGTCAACGGTTACGTCTACAACCTCAGAAAAGAAGAAAAACGGTATGGGATTGTCCCGCATTTGGGATAACTACGGCATGCTGGTGGTGTTTGCTGTGCTGTTTCTTGGCTGTGCGATTTTCGTCCCGAACTTCGCGACGTTTATCAATATGAAAGGACTGGGGCTGGCGATCTCCATGTCCGGTATGGTGGCCTGTGGGATGCTGTTCTGTCTGGCTTCCGGTGACTTTGACCTGTCGGTTGCGTCAATCATTGCCTGTGCTGGCGTGGCGACGGCGGTGGTGATCAACATCAGTGAAAGCCTGTGGATCGGGGTCAGTGCCGGGCTGCTGCTGGGCGTGGCATTCGGTTTGCTCAACGGTTTTGTGATTGCCCGTTTGAAGATCAACGCGCTGATCACCACGCTGGCGACGATGCAGATCGCCCGTGGTCTGGCGTACATCATTTCCGATGGTAAAGCGGTAGGGATTCAGGATGAGCGTTTCTTCGAACTGGGCTATGCCAACTGGCTGGGTTTGCCTGCGCCAATCTGGATCACCATCGGCTGCATGATTCTGTTTGGCCTGCTGCTGAATAAAACCACCTTTGGCCGCAACACGCTGGCGATTGGGGGCAATGAAGAGGCAGCGCGTCTGGCCGGGGTACCGGTGGTACGCACCAAGATCATTATTTTCGCCTTGTCCGGCCTGGTATCGGCGGCGGCGGGGATCATTCTGGCATCGCGTATGACCAGCGGCCAGCCGATGACCTCCATCGGGTATGAGCTGATTGTGATTTCTGCCTGTGTGCTGGGCGGCGTGTCGCTGAAAGGCGGGATCGGTAAAATTTCTTACGTGGTGGCCGGCGTGCTGATTTTGGGGACGGTGGAGAACGCGATGAACCTGCTGAACATCTCTCCGTTTGCCCAGTATGTGGTGCGCGGTCTGATTCTGCTGGCAGCGGTTATCTTCGACCGCTACAAACAGCTGGCGAAGAAAACGGTATAAATGCCTGTGCGGCAGGTCAGAGCCTGCCGCTTTCTCTCATAACTAGCGTGTACCGGAGGCTCGATGTATCACCGTATGGCGCATGAATCTCAGCCTAATCCGCTGCTGCCGGGATATTCGTTCAACGCTTATCTTGTGGCCGGCCTGACGCCGATTCTGGCAGAAGGGCCGCTCGACTTCTTTATCGATCGTCCCGATGGCATGAAAGGCTACATCATTAACCTCACCATGAAAGGACAGGGTCAGGTCTTTGATGGCGATGAGACCTTTTTCTGTAATCCCGGTGACCTGCTGCTGTTCCCGCCGAAATCGAAGCATTTTTATGGTCGATCGCCGAGCAGCGATTGCTGGTATCACCGCTGGGTCTATTTTCGCCCGCGCGCCTACTGGGCGGATTGGCTGGAATGGCATACCAAAAGCAGCGGCATTGGTCGTATGAGCCTGCCGAATAACCAACTGCTGCTGGAATTCGATAGGCTGTTTGCCAATATCGAGCAGACGCAGCGTTCCGGACGTCGTTTTTCAGAAGAGCTGGGTATGAATCTGCTGGAGCGGCTGTTGCTCCGCGCGATGGAAGAAGATCCGCAAAGCCCGCAGAAGATCATGGATCCGCGCGTGATAGAAGCCTGCCAGTTTATTACCAGTAATCTGGCTGGAGAGCTGCGTATTGACGAAGTCGCGCGGCACGTTTGTCTGTCGCCGTCGCGGTTGGCGCATCTGTTCCGTGAACAGGTGGGCATTAATATTCTGCGCTGGCGTGAAGATCAGCGCGTGATTCGCGCCAAGCTGTTATTGCAGACGACGCAGGAATCTATTGCCAACATTGGTCGCGTGGTGGGGTATGACGATCAGCTCTACTTCTCACGCGTGTTCCGTAAGCGGGTCGGCGTCAGCCCCAGCGATTTCCGCCGCCGCAGCAGTGAAATCAACTATCCGGCCGCCAAAACGCTGCCCGTGGCATGGGGAGAGCGGATGCCCAGCGCCGTGAGCGGCTAGCGAACTAAAACGCATCAGATTCCCCTGGCGATTATCCCTCTCTGCAATCTGGCGGATGACGGGTATATACTGAGTGAGAAATCACAAAGTCAAAATAAGCTAAGGGGAATCGTCATGAGTGAGACCGTTCGTGTTGGACTGCTGGGCTATGGCTATGCCAGTAAGACATTCCACGCGCCGTTGATTGCAGGTACGACGGGTATGGAGCTGGTGGCCGTGTCCAGCAGCAGTGCTGAAAAAGTGCATGCAGATTGGGCAAATCTGCGAGTAGAGAAAGACCCTCAGGCGTTATTTAACGATCCCGATATTGACCTCATTGTTATTCCTACCCCCAATGACACGCACTTCCCGCTGGCGAAACAGGCGCTGGAAGCGGGCAAGCATGTCGTCGTCGACAAACCTTTTACGGTGACGTTGTCACAAGCATACGACTTGGGCGCCATCGCCGACCGTGTCGGAAAGATGCTTTCTGTTTTCCATAACCGCCGTTGGGACAGCGATTTTCTGACGCTGAAACAGCTGCTGGCGGCGGGAACGTTAGGAAATGTGGTGTATATGGAATCGCATTTCGATCGCTTCCGCCCCGAAGTGCGCCAGCGCTGGCGTGAAGACGGTAGTGAAGGCAGCGGGATTTGGTACGATCTTGGGCCGCACTTGCTGGATCAGGCGCTGGAGCTGTTTGGCTTGCCGGTGGCGATTCAGGTCGACATGGCACGGTTGAGGCCTGGCAGTAAGGCAATTGATTATTTCCACGCGACGCTGATTTACCCGCAACGCCGGGTTGTCCTGCATGCCAGTATGCTGGTGGCCGCCGCATCTGCCCGCTATATCGTGCATGGCACACGCGGCAGCTTTGTAAAGTACGGCCTTGACCCACAGGAAGATCGCCTGAAGGCGGGTGAACGTCCACCGCTGGCCGACTGGGGGCAGGATAAGCACGATGGCGTGCTGACGCTGTCTCGCGATGGCATAACGGCGGAACAAACGATCGCCACGATTCCGGGTAATTATCCGGCCTACTATGCGGCAGTGCGCGATGCGCTGACGGGTAAAGGCGAAAACCCCGTCAGCGTGCATCAGGCGATTCAGGTGATGGAACTGATTGAGCTGGGGCTGCTTTCCCACGAGCAGAAAAAAGCCGTCACGGTGAAAAATAGCTAGATTTACCGCGTTTTATTCCAGATAGTTAATGGTTTGTTTAAACAGGCGATCTTAGGATCGCCCTAGACTGCTGAGAAAATCAATCGAACGGTGATAATGGTCGAGGGTAAAAATGCGGTACATGCGTCTTTTACGCTCAATTTATGATGTTCGGAAGGCGCTTCTGATGCCTTTATCTCATTACTACCGTTTTCTGTCTGTAAACAGATTTATCGGCTCAGATTTCTAGATTTACATTTAGTCATAGATAACTTTGGGCGATCCTCGGATCGCCCGTATTGTTAGGGTGTTCATTCGGCTAATAACAGGCTAGGGGAAAGGTGTCGGGCATGGGGTGGTTACAACGGTTACGCATTGATAAATTCTTATTGGTTCTGATTCTGGTGGTGGTGACGGCGTCGATTCTTCCTGCTGAAGGCTCCGTGAAGGTTTTCTTTGAGCACTTGACCACTGCGGCGATTGCTCTGCTGTTCTTTATGCACGGCGCGAAGCTATCGCGTGAAGCGATTAGTGCGGGTATGGGGCACTGGCGTTTGCATCTGGTGGTGTTTGCCAGCACGTTTATTCTGTTCCCGCTGCTGGGAATCGGCATGAGTCTGCTGTCGCCCGTTGTGCTGACGCCGACCTTGTATCTGGGTTTCCTCTATCTGTGTGCGCTACCGGCGACGGTGCAGTCGGCGATTGCTTATACCTCAATGGCGGGGGGGAACGTCGCAGCGGCGATCTGTAGCGCCTCGGCATCCAGTATTTTGGGCGTATTTCTCTCGCCGATTCTGGTCGGTTTGCTGATGCATACGCAAGGGGGCGAAACGGACACGCTGCACGCTATTGGTTCTATTATCATGCAGTTAATGGTGCCTTTCGTGATTGGACATCTGTCTCGTCCATTGATTGCCAAGTGGGTTGAACGCAACCGTAAGCTGATTAATATTACTGACCGGTCATCGATTCTTTTGGTGGTGTATGTCGCCTTCAGCGAAGCGGTTGTGCAGGGAATTTGGGGACAGATCAACGTTTGGTCATTGCTTGCCGTTGTCGGCTGTTCGATCGTGCTGCTAGCGATTGTGCTGGTGGTGAATACGCTGGTTGCTCGTAAGCTGGGCTTTAATACTGCTGATGAGATCACCATCGTATTCTGCGGCTCGAAGAAGAGCCTGGCGAATGGGATTCCGATGGCAAACGTGCTATTTCCTGCCGCCGCTGTCGGTGCGATGGTGCTGCCGCTGATGATTTTCCACCAAATTCAGCTGATGGTCTGCGCTGCGCTGGCTCAGCGCTATGCCAAGCGTATAAACAAGGAACAGGATACGCCTCGCCAGTAAGAGATTATCGGTCTCTCGCATCATACAAAACGCCCTCGGTCTACACAGGCCGAGGGCGTTGTCATTTGTAACAAACACTTGTAACTCCGCGGAAACACAAGAAATAATCTATTACAGTGATAGTTTCATTGTGGTGTTACTTTTTTGTTGCGTTACGTTATAACAATAATCGCTCATCGAGATGTGTTGGCGATAGAGCAAGACACAGTTAATGATAATTATTATTTTGAGATCGAGGGAAATATGTTTAAAAAAACGGTGTTAACTTTAGCGATGTTAGGGACGCTGGCTTCTGCATCTGTGCAGGCTGCTCAGAGTGCACAATGTGTAAAAACCAGTCAAAAAGAGATAGCGTCGTTATTTGACCGTTGGAATGCATCGCTGAAAACGGGCGATGCGAAGCAAGTTGCGAAAAACTATGCGTCAGACGCGGTGCTGCTGCCAACGCTGTCCGATCAACCGCGTACGACTGACGCAGAGCGCATTGATTACTTCGAACATTTCCTGGCGAAAAAGCCGGTTGGTAAGATTGACACCAGCACGATCCGTATCGGCTGTAATAAGGCCGTTGATACCGGAACCTACACCTTCACATTCGGTGATGGTAGCGTAGCCAAAGCGCGCTATACCTACACTTACGGTTGGGACGTGAAACAGAAGAAGTGGTTGATTACGTCGCACCACTCCTCAGCGAACCCTGCTAGTTGATCTCTGTAATTTATTTTTAACAATCACGCATCAAGCGGCTAACAAAAGTTAGCCGTTTTTTATGTGCTGATGATAAAAATTACTGCGCAGTACCGCGTTTACGCAGAACCTTTTCACGCAACTGCTGCTTTTCCTGCTCGCTGATAAACGCAATGTTCAGGCCATTTTCCTGCGCTTTGCGGGTTTCTACCGCCGTCAGGCCAGCAAGTGGCGCCGCAATTTCATATTCGTGACGGATCTCTATGCCCTGAACCGCCGGGTCATCCGTATTAATCGTGGCGGGAATTTCATAACGCAGGAAGTGGACGAGCGGATGCTTATCCAGTGATTCCACGGTGCTGGTTTGAATGTTAGACGTCAGGCAGGATTCAATGCCGATCCCATGCTCCGCCATGTGTGTCATCAGGCGAGGATCGATAATGGCGGTGACGCCGTGTCCGATGCGCTCAGCACCCAGATGGTTAATCGCCTGCCAGATACTTTCTGGCCCAGCCGCTTCACCCGCGTGAACCGTAATGTGCCAGCCAGCATCGCGGGCTTGTCGGAAATGCGAAGTAAACTGCGCGCCGGGGTAACCCAATTCATCACCTGCCAGATCGAGCGCAACGATGCGATCGCGCTGGGACAGCAGGGCATCCAGCTCTTGCTGGCAGGCCTCAGTGCCGAATGTCCGGCTCATGATACCAATCAGACGGATATCGGTATCGAAATCACGGCAGCCTGCGGTAATGCCGTCGATCACCGCTTCAACAACGCCAGCAACCGGCAGTTTATGATTCATTGCCATATAGTAGGGAGAGAAACGCAGTTCTGCGTAATCCAGCCCGGCTTTCACGGCATCTTCAACGTTCTCGTAAGCCACGCGGCGGCAGGCATCCAGTGAACCGAGCACGGCCACGCCCCAATCGAGCTTTTGTAAAAAACTCAGTAAGTCAGGTTCGTTCTTGGTGACCTGGACGTGAGGGCGGAGCGCGTCAAGATCGCTGGCGGGTAACGCTATATTGTACTGGCGCCCTAGCTCCAGAATACTCTGGGCGCGGATATTACCATCTAAATGGCGGTGGATATCCGTCAACGGCAGGAGTGAATCAATCATAATGTTATTGTCTGATTACTGTTTTTCGTACGACAAAGTATAAAAAGAAATCGAGGTAAATAGCCAACAGTTAGCGACAAAACTCAACCGCCCTGAACAATCCTTGAGCAAAAACAATCTGTTATTGCTTTTCCTGACCCGTAAAACGGGCGTTCAGCTTAGGAATCGCGCGGATATAAATGAGTTCGCTGAGCAATTCTACTAACGTTTGACTGACGATCACGGCTGGAAGTAGTGGTAGTGCGCCGGGTATTGCCAACGCCAGCGGCAGAATAACCAGAGAATTTCGCGTACTGGCGCTAAAGGCCACGGCGCGCCCGCCAGCCGAATCTAACCGGAACAGTTGACTAGTGAACCAGCCGAGTAGCGGTGCCAGCAGCGCGAAGAGCACATAAAATGGCACCGCGAGTAATACCGCTGCCCAGGTGGTGCGCAGTTGAGGAATGACCGCCGCAACGACGATAAACAGCACCAGAGCGGTAGCCGGAACGGGAAGATAGCTCAATGCATCCGAAAATGTTGCCATTGTACGCTGTCGCGCCGCTAGCCATTGCAGAAGCGCGGCCAGCGCTAAAGGCACGGCAATCAGCCAGATAAACGCGTCGATAAAGGGCGCGAAGACGATAAGGCCAGCGGCGTCGTGGCCGAGAAATAGCGTCAGATAGAAGGGCAACGCCAACATTTGCAGCATCAATAAAATAGGCGTTGCGGCCAACAGGCGGGCGGCATCTGCGCGCCCCAGGTGTGCGAATGTCACCACGTAGTCAATACAGGGAGCAAGTAACACCAATATGATGCCCAGCTTCACCAGCGGTTCGGCGGGGAGAAAAGGCAGCAGCGCCGCGACTAGTAAAGGAATCACGATGAAGTTGGCAACGAGCAGCGCGCCGATGAATCTGATCTGAGTGATGCTTTTTCCGATCGTGGTCAGCGGCACTTGCAGGAACGTAACAAACAGCATCAGCGCTAGCGCCGGATTAATCACGACATCCCATTGCTCCGTTCCCGGCAGCACGAGGGCGGTTGCCACTGCCGCTATCACGGCAACAAAATAGATCGCAGCCTGATGGGCTTCCATGAAGGGTTTCAACGCGGACATGGTGTCATCTCAATATGAAGCAGAACGTGTAGAGCAGAAAAAACGGTGGCTGCTGGAGCGGCCACCGTGTGTTTCAGCGCGTAATGCTACCGAATTATTGTGCCGGTGGAACGATCGGCTCTTGCGGTGCGCCAGGCAGAGACTCTTCACCTTGTTCCGTTGGAACGGAGAAATACGGTGCGATGAAATCAGCCAGCGCTATTTTGTTGCCGTTGAAATCAATTTGACCATCGGCATAGTGCAGTGAACTGGTAATGGCGTTGTCTTTTGTGACGCTCAGTTGGTTACCTTCACCAATCTGGGCCATCGCTTCAACCTGTTGCTTCGCCATATCCGCAAGCTGTTTTTGCTCTTCCGCATTGGTCGTTTTTGGCCCGCTCTGTACCATCAATTCCGCTAGCATATCCAGCGGCAGATTGAGTTTGGCATCGAGTTTTTTGACCGACTGACGAATGATTTTTTCTTCATCTGACTGGGTTGCATCGTTCGCTTTATCCGTGCTCTGCAACGGATCGGTTAAATCCAGCGCCAGCGTGAACGTGCCTTCACCCTTGCTGTTTTTCCAGCTGATCGGGGAGATAGCAATGCTCGGGTTGCCTTTCAGCAGCTGTGGCAGATATTGCAGAACCGACATGGCAACGTCGTGCTGGTAAGTGTCAGGATCGATAGCGGTCGGATCCTGCAACATTTTCTGCACTTTTTCCTGATAGGCGGTGAGGAACTGTTTGGTGCCCGCACCGTCAAGCTGCGAAATGGACATGCTGACGTTACCAGAACCCAGATTGCGGTCGCCGATGATTAACGATCCCAGCGTTACGGCCAGTTTGCCTGCCAGATTCTTATCATCTTCCGTTGCGCTGCTTTGCAGAGAGAAGTCGTTCAAGGTAACGGCATCGCCACCTTCTACGATAAACGTCATCGTTTTAAAGGACAGGTTACCGTCGCCTAAATCAAGGTCGAATTTGCCTTTTTGATTGGTTCCCTTGATCGAGAAATCGGTGAGATCGACGTTCTCTGTTTGGCCCCAGGCATTTTTCCTTTCCATCTTCACGCTGCTGATGGTGGTATCCAGCTTGCTGCTGCGCAAGTCGTGCCCAATATCCACCACGGCTTCCGCGCCGCTGAAGGAAAATTTCTGTTCTGGCGTCTGATGGTCGATAGGGGCCAGCGTAACGAGTGACTGTGTATCACCGCTATAAGCGACGCGAGTTTCGGCCGTAAAGAACGGCTTATCTTTCGTCAGCTCAAACCAGGCTTTGACGGCCGGCGTGTTGGCTAACTCGGTATGGACAGACGCCATCGCCGGAGCGAGGTTGAATTTCTTGAGCTGTGCTAGCGGGAACGGCCCATGAGACACGGTTTCGTTGAAGACGAGTTCTTCACCGGGCGCAAGGATCTTCGCGCCTTCTGCTGTGCCTATCGAGCCATCTGCTTGCAGCACATAGGATAGGGTGCTGCTGAATACGCCGCCCTTATAGTCGCGATAGACGACTTTCAGGCCCGCGTTCGGGTAGGCTTGCTTGAGTTTGGTATTCAGCGTATCGGTAAAACCATCAATTTGCTGAGCCATCTGCTTGCCGGTGTACCAGGATGCACCGGTCCAGATGGCACCCAGAGCAACAATAACGCCTACGGCGACTAACGACTTCTTCATTTTTATTCATCCTTTAGTAAAAAAATGCGCGTTTTCAACGCGAAACGCTGGCAACTTCCCACAGGTAACTGCAGCGTATGGAACAAGTTATCGGTTAAATACGCGAGCGAGACGCCCCTGTCCCTCAACCGTTATCGGTGACTCACTGGCGGAAATGAAGCAGGACTCTCCCGGACGTAGCGAGAGCCGCTGCTCATTTTTTTGCAGGACGGCATGGCCGTCAATACAAAATACAATGGCGGCACTATTCTGGCTGAGCGTCTGCGGGCTCTGGCTCAGTTCGTGCAGCGAAAAAGCGAAATCTTCAACAGGAATCGGGAAACTGAGTTCATTACCCTGACGGTGTGGCGTCGTCAGCAGCTGGTTTGCGGGTTTGGCTTCGAATACGACATTATCCAGCAGCTCTGGAATATCAATGTATTTCGGCGTTAGCCCAGCACGCAGCACGTTGTCTGAGTTCGCCATGACTTCTAATGCCACACCTTTCAGATAAGCATGTGGCGTTTGCGCAAACAGGAACATGGCTTCGCCGGGTTGCAGCGTAATGACGTTCAGCAGCAGCGGGGAGAACAATCCGCTGTCGTCGGAATAGTATTGGGTGATCGCGCGGATGGTCGCCCAAGGCTCGTCATTTTGACTATTTAGCGCGGCCTTCAAGACGCCGAGCGCCCGCGATTTTTGCTCACCTTCCATACTCAACAGGTTGGTGAACAGCATGGCGAGATTCTTCGCATCGGGCTGTTGTAAAAACGCGGTGATGGACGGATGTGCGCTGGCGACGGGCTCTAGCAACTGTACAATTTCAGATAATTCTCGGAACCCATTCATAGCCTGAAAGGGCGTTAATGCGTAGACCAATTCCGGTTTGTGATTGGCATCTTTGTAGTTTCTTTCGGCTGCATCGAGCGGGATGCCCGCGGCATTTTCTTTCGCAAAGCCTTGTTCTGCCGACGATTTACTGGGGTGAACCTGAATGGAAAGCGGCTGTTCCGCGCACAAGACCTTAAATAAAAAGGGCAATTCACCAAAACGTTGCGCGATCGTTGCGCCAAGATGGGCGGTCGCGTCTTCGGCAATCACGTCTCGCAGGCTGCGGGTGTTGCCTTTTTCATCAATAATTGCCGAACTGCTTTTAGGATGGGCGCCCATCCAAAGTTCCGCCATCGGTAAATCGTTAGGGTTATCAATGCCATATAGCTCAGTTAAGGCGTGTTTGCTGCCCCAGGCGTAGTGCTGGACGCAATTGAGCATTTTTTGCATGTCGGCTCCCTGCTATTACATTAATTGTTAATTTCTGTGATGCTGGCTGTTAATTACTTGAGTGATTATGAATACACTGCATCTTCTTCGCTTCATGGTAATGTTTTATGTAGCGCGATGCCAGACAGTGTTAGTCGACCAATAAGCGTGATAAGGCCAGTGAGTGTTATCAGAATAGGCCCGGCGATGTGATTCGATGTCTTCTACTATTTGAATGTGTGTTTTAAGGAGGAAAGGTAATGAGCACGACGCGTAGTGAAAAAGACTCAATGGGACCGATTGATGTTCCTGCTGAACGGTTATGGGGCGCACAGACACAGCGATCGCTGGAACACTTCCGTATTTCTGAAGAGAAAATGCCCCGTGCGCTGATTTATGCGCTGGCGCAAACCAAGCGTGCGGCGGCCCGCGTCAACATGGATCTCACGCTTCTGCCTGCCGAACGGGGAAATGCGATTATTCAGGCGGCGGATGAAGTGTTGGCTGGTCAGCATGCTGGGGAATTCCCCTTAGCGATCTGGCAGACGGGGTCTGGCACGCAAAGCAATATGAATATGAACGAGGTGTTGGCTAACCGCGCCAGCGAACTGCTGGGGGGAGAGCGGGGCAACAATCGGTTGGTTCACCCCAATGACGATGTCAACAAAAGTCAGAGTTCCAACGACGTTTTCCCAACGGCGATGCATGTCGCCGCTGTCGTCGCGATCAACGAACACCTGATTCCTGAATTGAAAGCGTTACACGCTACGCTGGCGTCGAAGGCTGAGCAGTTTAAGGATATCGTCAAGATCGGTCGTACGCATTTACAGGATGCCACACCGCTGACGCTGGGGCAGGAAATCTCCGGCTGGGCCGCGATGTTGCAGCATAACCTGAAGCATATCGAAAACAGCGTGCCACACATTTGTGAGCTGGCGCTGGGCGGTACTGCGGTCGGAACAGGGCTAAACACGCATCCCGAATATGCGGTGCGCGTGGCAGCCGAGCTGGCGAAATTGACCGGTCAGCCGTTTGTGACTTCGCCGAATAAATTCGAAGCGCTGGGGACCTGTGATGCGTTAGTTCACGGGCACGGTGCCTTGAAAGGGCTGGCCGCATCGTTAATGAAAATTGCTAACGATGTACGCTGGCTGGCGTCTGGCCCGCGCTGTGGTATCGGCGAACTGAGCATTCCTGAGAACGAGCCGGGTAGCTCCATCATGCCAGGCAAGGTCAATCCGACCCAGTGTGAAGCGCTGACGATGCTGTGTTGTCAGGTAATGGGCAACGATGTCGCGGTGAATATCGGCGGCGCGTCTGGTAACTTTGAGCTGAACGTGTATCGCCCTATGGTGATTCATAACTTCCTGCAATCGATTCGCCTGCTGGCTGATGGCATGAAGAGCTTCGATGAGCACTGTGCGGTAGGTATCGAACCGAATCGCGATCGCATCAATCAGTTGCTGAACGAATCGCTGATGTTGGTGACGGCACTGAATACGCATATTGGCTATGACAAAGCGGCAGAAATTGCCAAAAAAGCGCACAAAGAAGGGCTGACGCTGAAGGCAGCAGCGCTCAAACTGAACTACCTAACCGAAGCACAGTTTGATGAGTGGGTTCGACCGGAAGAGATGGTCGGTAGCCTGAAAAAGTAATGGCGCGATAGTCAGCGTTTTATCCTGTAGCCTGCCGGTGTTTACCCGCAGGCTTTTTCTTTTCACTCAGGCGCATCGGTATACAGGTGCAAACGCGGAATGAGCAGGCGAAGTTCGGCTGCTTTCGGCTTATGTTTATGCTTGATGTTGTTGGCGTCATAAGGATTGAGTTCGCCAATAATGGGGATGTCGCCGCCGGATTCCTGCTGACAAAGCACGAGCAGGGGAGACGGGCAGGGATGCTGAACCTGTTTCTGCTGTTCGGGATACCACACGCGGGCGATAGGCTGTACTTTGACTGGACGTTTGATCTTCAAAACGGCGTCTTCCTGCAGCGACAATACCGCGTCAATCTCTTGCTCGACATGCTCAATCCACTGCGCTTTGGTATGCGGTGCTGTGTTTTTTGCCGCATTCAGGCTCTTGGTCAGTTTCTCCAGTAACTCCACACGCGTCATATTTTTAATGATGTGCTTATTCGCCCAGCCAAAGCGGACTGACGCTGGGTTCGTTATGAGCGTCAGCGAACGGTAAGCGCTCAGCGTGATCAATCCTTTCAAATGCGTGTGGACGAACTCAAAGCGCTGTTCTGGCTCCAACCCCGATTCGACGGTAATTATCTGCTCCAGCTCTTTTTTCAGCGCGTTAATTTCCGCGATGAGTGACTGTGCCTGCTGATACTGGGCGGCGTTGACGGAAAAGCAGAGTGCTCCTGGCAAGCGGATCGCGCTTTTACTACTGAGTGTTTCGGGGTAGTGGTGAATGAACAGACGCTGAAAGTGCGCTAGTCCTTTATCGCTTGCCTCCTGCCCAACGTACTGTGTGACGGTGATATGCTCGATAGGGTCGTGCTCCGTTCCTTTTTCCACATGCGGAAGGGAATAGACGCGCCCGGCCAGCAGTAGATACTCGGCAAACTGTTGCTGCATCAGCGCAAGTTTCTGCTCTAACGTCCGGAAACAGTGGTTCATGCGATCGATTAGCGTATAGAGGTTCATAGTAAAAGCCAATTTAGTTACAACATACTTATTTTTATACTAATAAACGGACAATTCAGCAATCGTGATCGGTATTATTTCAAACAGGTTTGACGGGGACATCGAGGGAGAGCGTGGAAACAGCGCGGAGTTTACCTGATTCAGGCAAACTCCGCTAAGAAAGAGGTTTAAAGGCGATGCTTGAGTATCAGGCTAACGACCAGCGCGAGAAGTAACAGGGCGCTCAGAAACGCGGTAATACCCATCCAGCCGAATGAATGCCAGAAGAATCCCCCCAGCGTGCCGGCCAGACTGGAGCCCAGATAGTAAGAAAAGAGATACATTGATGATGCCTGACCTTTCGCGCGCCGCGCCCGCTGGCCAATCCAACTGCTGGCTACCGAGTGAGCGGCGAAGAAACCGGCGGTAAAGAGCATCATCCCGCCAAAGATCGCGAAGAGTGGGCTCAGTGCCGTCATTCCCAGTCCCGCTAGCATCAGGAGGATTGCGACGCTTAACACCGGAGCGCGTCCGTAGCGGGCCGTTAATGCGCCGGCTTTCGGCGAGCTGTAGCTTCCGGTGAGATAAACGACGGAAAGTAAGCCGACCACCGCCTGACTGAGTAAATAAGGTGGTGCCAGCAACCGATACCCAATGTAGTTAAACAGGGTAACGAACGCGCCCATCAGCAAAAATCCCTGAAGGAACAGCAGCGGCAAGCCCGCGTCTCGCCAGTGCAGTTTGCTATTCAGCAGCAGCGTTTTTGGGCGCAGCGAACCGGGTCGGAAATGGCGTGATTCCGGCAGGATGCGCCAGAACGTAATCGCGGCAATGAGCGCCAGTACGCCGATCGTACCAATGGCGACTCGCCACGGGAAATAGTCGGTTAATACCCCGCTGACCAGACGTCCGCTCATGCCGCCAATTGAGTTACCGCTGATATATAACCCCATTGAAAACGCCAGCACGCTGGGGTGAATTTCTTCACTCAGGTAGCTCATGGCGACGGCCGCAACGCCGCTTAGAGACAGGCCCATCATCGCCCGCATGATCAATACGCCGTTCCAACTGGTCATAAAAGCGCAAATCACGGTACAGATCGCGGCCAGCATCAAGGACACGACCATCACATTCTTACGACCGATGGTGTCGGAGAGCGGTCCGGTAAACAGCAGCCCAAACGCCAGCATCACCGTCGAGACGGAAAGCGACAGGCTACTGGTCGCTGGCGAAATACCGAAATCTTGAGATAGCACCGGCAACAGCGGCTGAACACAATACAGCAGGGCAAACGTTGCTAACCCGGCAGAAAACAGCGCCAGCGTGACGCGCATAAATTGTGGCGTACCACGCGTAATATAAGGCGTTTTACCAGAATGTTTCGGGGCAATATCATCTGCATCGTCGGCCGTAGAAAGAGGCCAGTCGTTCGGTGCAGAAGATGGCAGGTTACTCACAATAATTCCTTACCGGAAAGGGTAAATCAGGCGTAAAACAACAATGTGAGGATCATAGAAGAGTGATATTATTTTGTATAATATATTAATAATCATGATTGATATGTTTAAAGTATGAATATCGAACTACGTCACCTTCGCTATTTTATTGCGGTCGCGGAAGAGCTGCATTTTGGCCGAGCCGCAGAGCGATTACGCATTTCACAGCCGCCACTGAGCCAACAGATTCAAATTCTGGAAGAGCAGGTGGGGGCTAAGTTGTTGGCGCGCAACAACCGGAATGTCCAACTCACGCCAGCAGGCGAGATGTTCCTGAAAGAGGCCTGGTCGATTATTAGTCAGGTCGATCAGGCGGCGGAACGGGCGTCCCGCATTCAACGTGGCGAGATTGGGGAATTAACGATCGGCTTTACGTCCTCCGCGCCGTTTATCAAAAAGATCTCCAGCAGCCTGCTGCGTTTTCGCCAAACCTACCCGGAAGTGCATATTCAGATGATGGAGCTTAACACCAAACAGCAAATTGAACCGCTGCTGAACGGTAAGCTCGATATCGGCATTATGCGCAATAACCCGTTGCCGGACGCGCTGGATCATCAGTTGCTGCTGCGTGAACCGCTGATTGCTGTCGTGCAGGAATCCCATCCGTTAGCGCAGCAGGACACTGGGCGGGCCATCAACATCACACAGCTGGCAAATGAGCCGTTCGTTTTCTTCTCGCGTGCGGTCGGAACGGCGCTGTATGACGACACGCTGACGCTGCTGAAACGCTATGGCATCAGCCCCTACATTACGCAGGAAGTGGGCGAGGCGATGACCATTGTTGGGCTGGTATCCGCGGGATTGGGTGTGTCTATCTTGCCTGCGTCGTTTTTGCGTATTCGGGTCGATGGCGTGAAATATTTGCTGCTGGAAGAAGAGGACGCTACAACGGAAGTCTGGCTGGTGACGGCACGACATCAGCCGCAAAGTGCAGCAGCGAAAGTGCTGATGTCGCTGATGCTGGGCGGATAATCGTTAAAATATGCGCGCTAAATCACATAACGAATCAAATATTTGACGAGTTTAGTGAAAAGCCCCACCATACCCGCAGTTTTTTTATTTTGCAGCGTGAAAAATAGTCATGCCGTAATAATAAAGATAAATTTTTCAACAGCAGTGCCAGCAATAATGCGAATCAGTAGGAGCCAGGTTTGTGATAACCGACGGTCAACCAGGACACATCGATCAAATCAAACAAATGAATGCCGGTGCAGTGTATCGGTTGATCGATAAGTACGGCCCGATATCACGTATCGAACTGTCCAAACGTGCTCAGCTCGCGCCCGCCAGTATTACCAAAATCGTCCGCGAACTGCTGGAAGCCCATCTGGTACAGGAAACTGAATATCAGGATGTGGGCAGCAGAGGGCGTCCCGCTATCGGCCTGATTCTGGATACCGAAGCCTGGCACTATCTTTCCGCACGCATCAGCCACAATACCCTGTTATTGGCGCTGCGCGATCTCAGCAGCAAGCTGGTTGTGGAAGAGGAAATCCCGCTTCCCGCCACGTCGTCACAGCCGCTGCTTGAGCGTATTCTGAATGAAATCGACCAGTTTTTTATTCGCCATCAAAAACGGCTGGAGCGACTAACCGCAATCGCAATTACCGCGCCGGGCATGATTGATGCCAGCAAGGGCATGATTCACCGGATGCCGTTTTATGACGTTGAGGAAATGGCGATTGGCCCCGCGCTGGAACAGCGCACGGGGTTGCCCGTGTATTTGCAGCACGATATCTGCGCCTGGACGATGGCCGAGGCGCTATACGGCGCATCGCGCGATTGCCAAAATGTGATTCAGGTGGTGATCGACCATAACGTCGGCGCGGGCGTGATTACTGGTGGCCGTATCCTACACGCAGGAAGTCGAAATCTGGTCGAAATCGGGCACACGCAGGTCGATCCTTATGGCAAGCGTTGTTATTGCGGCAATCACGGCTGTCTGGAAACGGTCGCCAGCACGGAAAATATGCTGGAACTGGCGCAACAGCGCATGAATACGTCCATGAGTTCACTTCTGCATGGTTCACCACTCAGCGTTGAGAATCTGTGTGATGCCGCGCTCAAAGGCGATCAGTTAGCCAAAGATATCATTAACGATGTCGGCCATAACGTAGGCCGCATTGTCGCCATCATGGTGAATCTCTTCAATCCCGATAAAATTCTGGTGGGCTCCCCCCTGAATAAAGCGGCCAGCATTTTACACCCTGCCATTTTAGGCTGTATTCAACAGCAATCATTCCCGCCCTATAGTCACAACATTCAGGTGGAGGCGACCCAGTTCTACAATCAGGGCACGATGCCTGGAGCGGCACTGGTAAAAGACGCACTCTATAACGGATCGCTGCTGGTTAAACTGCTACAGGGATAACCATAAAGGCGTAGAGCAACAAAACATTGCGCTAACGCAAACTGCCTGAATGAGGCATAGCCTAGACTTTCACGCTTGGAAAGCATTTTGGCTGTGCTTGTTTTTTGGTATTCAGGTGGTCTGGAGTTATCCCATGTTGAAACGTATTTTTGTCACTGGTACTGATACCGCCGTTGGCAAAACAGTGGTATCCAAGGCGCTACTGCAAAAAATGGCGCTGGCAGGCAAATCGGTTGCAGGCTACAAACCGATAGCAAAAGGGTGCGAAGAGACGGAAGCGGGCCTGCGTAATAAAGACGCGTTGCTGCTACAGGCGGCTTCGACACTCGAATTGCCCTATAACATGGTTAATCCTATCGCACTGCGGGAAGATGAAATCAGCGCCAGTGAAGGAACTATTGATTACTGCACGATGACGCAAGGCCTGCGCCACATGGGCGAGACGGCGGATATCGTGGTGGTTGAAGGAACAGGCGGATGGCGAACTGTTATGAACGATCTGCGTCCGTACTCCGAATGGGTGGTGCAGGAACAGCTGCCTGTTGTGCTGGTTGTTGGCATCAAACTGGGCTGCATCAGCCATGCGCTGCTGACCGCACAGGCGATCATCAACGATGGTTTACCGCTAGTCGGCTGGGTCGCTAACCGTATTAACCCCGGACTGGCGAATTACGCAGAAATCATTCACGTTCTGCGGAAAAAAATTCCGGCACCGCAGCTGGGCGAACTGCCTTACTTGCCACGCGCCGAACAGCGGGATCTCTCGTCTTATATCGATCTTTCTGCCGTCAGCTATTAATTTCTTTTGTCTTCTATTCCCGCTTCTCTGCGGGAATAAATTTTCTCCGTCACGCCACCTGTTATACTCACAGGCAGTTTTTCTTCTTATCCTGAAAATATAATGAAAACAGAGAATAACCTGCAGCAAACACCTGTCCCACATCGCCATTGGATTTTAATTGCCTGTATGTTGGCTATGTTCACGGCCGCGATTGAAGTGACGATTGTCGCCACCGCGCTGCCTACCATCATCGCGGATTTAGGCGGGTTTTCCCTATTGGGCTGGGTCTTTGCGGGTTATTTGCTGACGCAGTCGATCAGTATTCCAATTTATGGCCGGTTGGCCGACCTGTATGGACGCAAAAAGATATTCTTCTTCGGCATGATCGTGTTCCTGCTGGGGTCGATTCTGTGCGGATTCTCGACGCAGATGGGTTGGCTGATCGTCTTCCGCACCTTACAAGGGCTGGGCGCAGGCGCGATTACGCCGATTGCCTTCACTATTGTTGCTGATGTGTACAGCTCGACCGAGCGCCCGAAAATACAGGGCTATCTGTCCAGCGTGTGGGGCTTTTCCGCGATAATCGGCCCGCTGCTGGGGGCGTTTATCGTGCAACACTTCAACTGGGCGCTGGTCTTCTGGGTCAACGTGCCGATTGGGCTGTTCTCCATCTTCCTGCTGGCTCGCTATCTACCTACGATGAATACGGTGCGCCAGCATCAGCTGGACTGGATGGGGGCGTTCTATCTGATTGTGTCCGTCGCCAGTTTGCTGATGGCGCTGCTACAGGCTGAGGTGTTCGGTTACTGGGTGATCCCGCTGCTTGCGATCTCCGCCGTGGGCAGCATTATGTTAGTTCGACAGGAAAAACGCACGCCGGAGCCGCTGTTTCCGCTGGCGCTGTGGCGCAATCGGGTCATTATCGCCGGTAATCTCGGCGGATTGGTCGTCGGTGCCGCCATGATGGGCGTGAGCGCCTTTTTGCCGACGTTTATTCAGGGCGTAATGGGTAAAACGCCGCTGGAAGCTGGCAGTATACTGGCGATGATGTCGATTGGTTGGCCGCTGGCCAGCACGCTGAGCGGGCGCTTAATGCTGTGGACGTCTTATCGCTTTACAGCAATGCTCGGCGGTATTGTGCTGATTATCGGCAGTCTGACGCTGCTAACCGTTCAGCCGGACAGCAACCTTATGTGGGCGCGGCTTGCGGCATTTCTGATCGGTTCGGGAATGGGGCTAAGCAGCACAACGTTTCTGGTATCGATACAAAACTCGGTGGACTACTCCATCCGCGGCATTGCGACGGCTTCCGCCATGTTTACCCGCATGCTGGGTTCCGCGCTGGGAACGGCAATCCTTGGCGCGACGCTGAACATCAGTCTGCACTGGCGATTGCCGGACGTGAGCGATCCACTCCAAACGCTAATGGATCCAGCCAAGCGCATCCTGCTGAGCGTCAACCAGCTTGATGCGCTGGCATCGCAAGTCGCCTCGTCTATCCACGGCGTATTTATCGTTTCTGCACTCATCGCGGGTATCACGCTGCTTTCCGCCAGAATGATCCCGGCAAGCCAGCGACCGGGGCAGGCTGAAACCAGACAAAAATAAGGCAAAAGAAAAGGCGCGAAAGCGCCTTTTGAACATTTACTTTGAACATCCAGAGGAAGGGTTACGGAGTGGTCGTCGGCTGGCCTTCTGCTGGCGCTGGCGCACTTTCCGTATTGGCGTCGCCCTCAGCATGACGGGTGTATACAATTTTATATGAATCACTCTCGCAGTGACCAACCACCTGACCACTGGCCTGATTCACCTGATCGTTCGGGACGATATCCAGCGTAAAACCGGATTCTGGTACACCATTGGCTATGATTTTCTGGGCAATATCCGCTTTCACACTCTCGCAAGATGCCAGTGCAGCCAACGGAGTAACCAGGAATAACGCGGCACCAAAAATGACGGTTTTTTTCATCTTTCGATCCTTTTCTCTGAAAAAAGTCCCTTTGAGTATATCAAACGATGACGATAACGCGAAAAAGCCGCGAAATCAGGCCATCAATGATGGCCCGGAGAAGGTTAAACGCAGGGCCCGGTGGCACAGCCATACATCATAAATAGCGGGAAAAGGGCAACTGCTGGAAT
Organism: Pectobacterium jejuense; assembly: GCF_026800125.1. Classification (NCBI taxonomy): domain Bacteria; kingdom Pseudomonadati; phylum Pseudomonadota; class Gammaproteobacteria; order Enterobacterales; family Pectobacteriaceae; genus Pectobacterium; species Pectobacterium jejuense. Next base: position 767,847 of record NZ_JAPQKX010000001.1, read on the forward strand.
CATGAGGGGCGCAAGCAGCACCTCTTTGCCAGAGTTATCACTGCTGTTGATCACTACCGGAATGGGCTGTGGCAGGCGACCATTTGTTGTCGGGCTGATCAATGAGCCGTCTTTCTCGCTAAATGTGCCGTTCGCACTAAAGGTGACTTCACCTTTTCCCATTGTCGTAGGAATTTGCGCCGCGTAGAGTTCGCGTAAATCCACTTCCTGCTTTTGGGTCAATCGGCGAGTATCAATCACGTTTTTATATCTCGCGTAGACCAGGCCATTACGGAGAGAAAAATCGACCCTCACGCCAGTGATGATGTCTTTGTAATCACGATAAAACGCGTAATAGTCCTGATACTCTTTTTGAGCGCGGGCGTCAGAGAATTTATAAACGTAGGTAGCAGACTCAGCGATAAGCATCCCATTGTCATTGGTGATATTCGTGATGTTATCCGTCTTCGGATAGGTGCTTGCACACGAACTGACCAATAGACACATGATAAACACACTCCACAGTTTGATGTGAAAAGGGCGTGAAAGTAACTGCACGAGATCCATATTCATCCTGATGCACTCCATTTTGGATAACAATGCGTGTTGGTACGATACAGCGATAATCGTTGAGTTTAACGGTGATGTCCCCTCGGGTGCAGGCTAATTTGCTGCACTATTTTGCTGCAATATGAAGAGAAAAGGGGAAACCCACGCCAGAAGGCGTGGGTGAAAAATCAGGGGGTAACGGGGCGGCCACTGCGGCGGTCGAGACAGCGTTCTGTCGTGTTTTCCCAGTAAGCATTGACGTTATAGCTGGCGTTGCATTTTTCACGCCCATCAATCGCTTTTTCCGTTTTATCGAATTCTTTCTCAACGCGGTTGTTCACTTTATTACGCAGTGAGCGAGTTGAGTCCCATTGCTCTTTGCTTTGACGCGCGGCTTCTTTCGACAGCGCGCTGTCGCCGGAATCAACAATGATGTGGCGTGTCTCTGCCAGTGCGGCAGGCTGCCAGGCAGCGGAAACGATAACCAGAGAAAGCGGGATGAAGGCCCGAATCAAAGAAGAGAAAGAGTAGTGGTTCATGTTTCACCTTGACAGAACGAATGATAAAAACAAACGCCGGTGCAGCAGAACGATAAAGCGCACGGCAAGCGATAGACAACAAAAGGCGATCGCCGTTCCCTGTAACCCCCGAGCTTTGTGCAAAAAGGAAGGTTACCTATAACGAGAAGTATACATCCTTCGCTTCAACGGCACTATAACCGTGCAGCATCTGGTAAAAGCGGTTTGTGAACCAATAGAAAAGGGCATGAAACTGCGTTCATGCCCTTAATTCTTGTGTTTCAGTAATGATTAACCTTCGCGGTGTACGCTTAACCCAGCAAAAGACTGGCTGACCGGCATCATTTCCAACGTATTGATATTTACGTGTGCTGGCAGAGTCGCTACCCAGAAAACGGCTTCAGACACATCTTCGGCGGTCAGCGGCGTCGTGTTGTCATAGGTTTTACTGACTTTGTCGTCGTTACCCTTGAAGCGCACGGCCGAGAACTCCGTTCCACCGACCAAGCCCGGTTCGATATTCGTTACGCGGATTCGGGTGCCAGACAGATCGGCACGTAATCCCAGGCTAAACTGCTGTACGAACGCCTTGCTGGCACCGTACACGTTACCGCCCGCATAAGGCCAGTTTCCTGCGGTAGAACCGATATTGATGACGTGGCCGATATTGCGCTCCACCATGGCGGGCAGCAGCGCACGCGTCATGAACACCAGTCCTTTGTTGTTGGTATCGATCATGTTTTCCCAATCGTCTACCGAGGCTTTATGCGCAGGTTCCAGACCCAGCGCCAGTCCGGCGTTGTTCACCAGCACATCAATGGTCCGCCATTCGGCTGGCAGGGCAGCAACGGCCTGTTCGATCGCCTGACGGTCGCGCACATCCAGTTTTAACGGATACAGCGCATCACCCAGTTCTGCCTTCAGCGCATCCAGACGTTCCTGACGGCGGCCGGTCGCGATCACTTTATGGCCTGCACTAATGAATTTACGCGTAATTGACTCACCAAACCCAGCCGTTGCACCGGTAACAAAAATAATCATGCTCTTATTTCTCCCTGACCGTTTTCATATTTTGCTTGTGCCTGATATCAATATAAATAATGAAAGGCATACGATCATTTAGCCGCGCAATTCCCTGTGGGTCAAGCGTTACTCCGGTTTCAACGATGCGGTTCAGGAATCATCGCCCCTCAGAACGAGAGGCGAATGTCGGCCACGACGGTGCGACAAGGTTGGTATGGAGGAGGATTAAATCCAGTTCTTGTTGCGGAATTCACGCATAGTATCCGCGACCCACTGCATTTCCTGCGGTGTCCCTAACGAGATACGACACCAGTTATCCGCCGGAGGAAATGCGCGGCCAATTAGCACTCCCGCGTCTGCCATATGCTTTTGGTAATCCTTAAGCGGCACGACCAACTGGTGGAACACAAAGTTTCCCTCTGACGGTAAGTAAGGGAGTTTCAGGTCATCCAGCGCTTTCAGCAGGATTTGGCGCGACACATCATTACTCTTTTTGCTGTAGGTAATGAATGCCGAATCGTCCATGGAGGCCAATGCGGCATCCACGCCGCTAAAGTTGATTTTTTCGCCTGCGACATACCTTCCCATCAACGCAATAACGTTGGGATGGGCGACGGCATACCCAACGCGCATACCTGCCATGGCGTGTATTTTGGAGAACGTTTTGAGCAAAATAATGTTCTCTGCACCCTGCGTGATCATCGGTGAAATAGAGCGAAAACGCGGGTCATTGACAAACTCGGCGTAAGCCTCATCGACGATAAACATCGTATTGGCTGGCTTGCTGGCAATCCACGGTTCGATTAACTCCGCCGGCGTAATCGTGCCCGTTGGGTTATTGGGATTGACCAGATAAACAATGGAAGGGCCGCTGTAGCCTGCCACGGCGGCTTTCAGCCCTTCAAGATCGAATGCCCAGTTGTCGAGCATTTTGACTTTCGTGACACGGATGCCGGCAATTTTCGCAAAGTGTTCGCCATCGCCGTAGGTTAATTCAGGAATCACCAGCTGTGTATCCAGCGAGGCGTAGGCTTCAATGGCCGCCCGAATGCCTTCGGACGATCCGGCCGTCAGCAAGATAGAAGGAGCCTCGACCTGATGATGCGCCGCCAGCTTATTGCCAAGCAGTAAAATTTCATTTTTTGCATAGCGATTGGCTTTCACGACAGCCTCGCGCGCGGCGGCTTGCGCTTTGGGCGACATGCCTAATGGGTTCTCATTGAAGTTAATACGGATTGGGTTAGTGGCCGACGGTGCGGTAAATGCAGCGTTCTCAGGTTGAGTCTCGGCAAAAACCCGCGAACTTAACCCTGTTGTTACTGCCGCCGTTCCCAGCAGGGCGCCCGAAAGTTTTAATAATGCTCTGCGTTTTGGGTTTAACACGTCGCTTTCATTGATTAAAAAATTCATCAAAACACTCTCCTTAGTTACATAATGACAGGAGAGCTAAAGCATAAAGCGCGCCAACTTCATTAATCGACTGAACGCTAATGCCTTGTCAAATAGGTGAAATAACATTTTCTTACGACAAGTATGTCCGTCTGGCGGGAAATGCTGCATTTTCTGATGCGTCGATTAAAGGTAAGAAAAATTGGTTGATTCATCGAGTGATTAAATCGAATGATATGAATTACTTATGCAAGGGAGCCATCATGACGCATGCAATGATGCATCATGATGCGTTTGCCCTATGAGATAGCGAGTACATAGCGGAAGACATCACGTTTCCTGATTGTCGGCTTCGACCGCCGCATACAACCGCTCAAGGATATCGGGAAACGCAGACTGCACGCGGTTCCAGCTTGGCACAAACGGTTTATCACCCAGGACGTCACTATAGGCATGACCTGCAAAGGTGATGACATCAGAAAATAATTCCACCGCTGACTCCTCTTTATGACGGTCGAAACTCAGGCCGTTCATACGTGCGTCATGCTCGAAAGCATCGATCATATCAAGCGCGGTGCGATAGTAGGTCGCTCGCAGGACGCGGAAAGAGTCTGTGGTGATATTCACGCCGAGTATCGCCAGCTTGCGATACAGCGCTTTTGTGATGTCCGCCGCCATGCGCTGCAATCCCGCGTTAGGATCGTCTTCAGACATTGGCTGATGTTTATGGTCGTAGCGATCGGCGATATCCACCTGACAAATGCGGCGGGTCGCGGTGCCGCGATAAATTTCTGACAGCACGCCAATTTCCAGTCCCCAATCGCCAGGAATGCGCAGATTGTTCAGAATGGTGGTGCGCATCGCAAACTCGCCGGAAAGTGGATAGCGGTAACTGCGCATGTAATCCAGATAGTCCGAATTGCCGTAGACCTTTTGCAGCGATTTCAGTAACGGATAGACCAGCAGACGTCCCACGCGGCCATTCAGTTTTCCCTCTGCAACACGGGCGTAATAGCCTTTGCAGAAGTCGTAATTAAAGTGCGGATTCGCCACGGGATAGAGCAGGCGAGCCAGCATCGCACGGTCATAGGTGACAATGTCACAATCGTGTAAGGCAACACAGGCAGAACGACGCGATGCCAGCGTGTAGCCGACACAAAACCAGACATTCCGGCCCTTGCCGGGCTCCTCTGGTGCTAGCGATTTTTCTGCCAGTTCGTCGCTGAGTGCTTTCAGGCGCGGGCCATCGTTCCATAGGATGCGATGTCGGTGCGGCAGGCGAGAGAAGAATTTTCGAGCGTAAAGAAACTGTTCCCGATCGGCGCGATCCAACCCAATTACAATTTCGCCAAGGTAAGAAACCTGAGACAGCTGATCGACAATGTGGCTCAGCGCGGGGCCTTCCAGCTCAGAGTACAGCGAGGGCAGAATCAGCCCCATACTGTTTTGCCCGGAAAATACCTGAAGTTCATACTCCAGTTCTTCCGTGCTTCTCTGAGTGAGATTGTGAAAATTGGTAATGATGCCATCTTGATAAAATTCGCTCATCCTATGCTCCCATACCCTATTGCGGCTATGTCATGCCGAGAAATGATCGTTGCCAATAAAATGCTCCAGTCCTTCACTCCAGCCTTGAGGCCCTGAATTCTGCGTGCAATATTGCTTGCCGCTGTACGATTCAGGCAGGTTAACAATTTGATTTCCTTTGCCTTTAATTAATACGGCGTAGTCCACCATGCATAACAGGGATATATCGTTCGGACCGTCACCCAGACCAAGCGTTTTGACGTCAGTACCGTATTTCTCGATATACTGTGTTTTTATCCAGTTAACCATGAATCCCTTACTCGTTTGGGCACTCATGGCGTGATAAAAGCGACCACCTTGGGTCAGAGTCAGCCCCGCCTCTGCCAATGACTGGCAAAAACGCGGTAGGGCATTTTGCTCGTCCAGCCACAGCAGCGGTTCAGTGGCTTCTCGCTGTTGCGCGCGTTGGGCGTCTTGCACGGTTAATCCCGTCATCTCTGCTATTTCCGTACTGCTCATATCGCCAAAGCCTTTGAAGCAGAAACCGGATGCGCGCAGCAATTCCAACTGGGTGCGGATAACGGAATACCCTGCACCCATCCTCTTCCTTGGATAATCAGGATGTGATTGCCATGTTGGCGGCAGCACGGCAATGGCGCCGTTTTCCGCAATATAGGGATACAGTTCCAGCCCGAGCGCCCGCCGTAAGGGCTCAACTTCAGCCGCCGTTTTACTGGTGGTGATAATCAACGGAATTTCCTCATTCACCAGCCGTGTCAGCCACGGTTGCGCGGCATCCCACTGGTAAGTCTCATGATCGAGCAACGATCCGTCGAGATCGCTGAAAATAATCAGCTTCTTATTACGCGTTTGCATGGGTTCTCCATGTTTTATCGTGGATAAACAGAGAGTAACGATGGACGATTAACGTTAGTCAGAAAGGGCGCGTGTTTGTCAGTGAGGTGTTGTGTTCGTGATATTGATGACTGTGATCATCATCACACTTTAAGGATAGGTGGCAATCCGTGTCTTCACCAATAATATAATGATCTGGCTATTTTTTGGCAGGCGATGAATATCAGCGAGTGGTGCCTTTATCCTGAAACGTTTTACGCCAGTCGGTCGGGCTCACGCTAAAACGCTGTTTGAACTGTTGGCGAAAGGTTACCGCTGACTGAAAACCCACGCTATCCGCAATCGCTTCGATGGAGTGAGATGTCGATTCCAGTAATGCCTGGCTATGGTGAAGCCGCTCCGCCGTTAGCCAGTCGCTAACCGTCATGCCTGTGGCCCGGAAGAAATGTCGGGTAAATGTCCTGCGGCTCATCTGCACACGGCTTGCCAGCGCATCCAAAGAGTGAGGCGAACGGAGATGGCTGCGCAGATAGTCCAGCAACTGATTGATTTTACTATCTCGCGTATTTTCCGGCACCGGATGTTCAATAAACTGAGCCTGCCCACCTTCACGGTAAGGCGGGATCACCAGACGGCGGGCGACACGGTTAGCAATAGCGCTGCCGCAATGTTGACGAACCAGATAAAGGCAGCAGTCTATTGCCGCCACCGTGCCTGCAGACGTAATCAGATGTTCGTCTTCGACATAGAGCGCGTTGGTATCCAACTGCACATGAAGAAAGCGGGCGATAAAATCCTGCTCAAACGCCCAGTGTGTCGAGGCACGGCGGCCATCTAGCAATCCGGCGTAAGCCAGCACATAAGTTCCCAAACATAATCCGGCGATCTGTGCTTTGCGGGTTGCGGCAGCGCGTAACGCATCCAGAAGCAGTGCAGAAGGGCGAGTCTCTGGATGGCTCCAGTAGGGAACCACGATCAAATCGGCGTTTTCTAATGCGGAAAATCCGTGATCAACGTTGATAGAAAACCCGTGCTCTGATGCCACCATGCCCGGTTTTTCCGCACAGAAAAAAAGCTCAAATTGTTTTTCTTCATAGAGCATGTCGCTGAAAACCATACCCGGTATAGATAAATGAAACGGGCTAAAATTCTCGGAGACAACCACCGCGACGGTCAGCACAGCCATAATAGCCCTCATCAAATCATCAATAGGTTCCGGTTACTGTCCGGCTCAGAATTGCACGCTTTCGCCATCGTTCGGTACGTGCGCGACGGACTGAAGCTTTTCTTCATGCAAATAGTCACGCAGTTCAGCCCGACTCAGAAGGCAATGGTTCACCGCTTCCATATGTGTTGCGACAATCGCCGCATTGGGTACGAGCTGATGCACACGCCGTACATCCTCTTTTCCCATGATAATGGAACCGAAGCCGGGAATGACCGCATTGCCGATATTCAGCGCCACCACATCGGGCGTGTGATGCGTCAGTGCAGCAATAACATGCTGATTCCAGACGGTATCGCCAGCCAGATAAAACGATTTCTCATGCGCATGCTGGAAGATAATCCCGCAAACATCACCTAGTCGTTCCGCCATCTGTGGATTAGCGTAGGTTTCATCAGAACCGTGTTGGCCGGATGTTTTGATCAGCGTTATGCCGTCATATTCCGTCTGCTCATCCAGTACACGCACCGAGGTAAATCCCGCTTGCCGAATGAGGCCAGCATCCTGCGCATTTTGGCTGAAGATCGGCATTGTTTTCGGGATAGCATCGATGGCTGCATCATCCCAATGGTCGAGGTGTGTATGCGTCACAATCACGGCATCAACATCCAGAATTGTCGCCATAGGCAGAGGAAGATCGACCAGTGGATTACGCAGATGTGCATTTGCCGTTCCCGGGAAGCCGGGATAGGTCGCCTTTGGTGCCAGCATCGGGTCAATCAGAAACGTTTTCCCACCAAATTCCAGTCGTAATGTCGCATTGCGAATCTGCGTTATTTTCATCTTATTGCTCCCATATCCGGTTAACTGGCAGCGCTGTTACGCGCCAAACAGGAGCAGTATAAGAATCTGGCAGCTCGCTAACAGTGGCCTGAATGACACACTTCGATGAGTTTAGGCCAATTTATCTCAAGTGGATTGTTTATCATCGGGCAAACTATCCTATTGCCGTCTTCATGCACACTAGCTATCTTAACTCACTGGCTAGCTTAACCAACGTGCTGTTTCATCACTGAAAAGGACCATTCCATGCCCCATATCGATGTCAAACACTTCCCAAGGAATCTGTCTGAAGAAGAGAAGAAAGCCGTCGCGGAAGATCTTGCTGCGGTCCTGAAGAAGCATTTCGGTTCTTCCGACGAATCGCTTTCTGTCGCGTTAAATGAAATCCAGCCGGAGCGCTGGAAAGATGACGTTTACGACCCGTTCATCAAACCGCAGTTGGATACGTTGCCGAAAAAACCGGGATATTCGTATTAGTTTGCCCCGCATCCTGGCGCATTAATTAGCCTGCTCCGAGACGTTTTTCAATGTAGCTGAGCGGGTTGACCACCAACACAGCAGCGATCCCAGACTGACCATTGCCGCACCTTGCCAGAAGGCCACGGTTAACGTCGAGTTGAGAATAAATGCCGCAAGCGCAGCGGAAATAACGGGAATGAAATAAGACGCAGTCGCCAGAACGGTGACATTACCGTGCAGAATACCGATATTCCACGCAGCGTAACCAAACCCCATCGCACCGGCGGCGAGAATCAAACTGATGATAACAGGCGTGCTGATAATAAATTCAGGTTGAGGAGCGAATAGATATTTAACCCACAGCGTTAATGCCGTCAGTATAAAGAAGAGGGTAATACCGTTCGCGCCGTTAGCAATCTTCTTTGTCACCGCACAGTAAATTGCCCAGATAATTGCCCCGCCAAAAGCCAGCCCATAGCTTAATGGATTGCTATAGAGGTTATTCATAATACTGCTCAAAGATAAACCTTCGTCACCGCCTAATACCCAGCCAATCCCCGTGATTGCAAGCAACATGCCGGGGATAATAACCAGACTGGTTTTTTGCCGATTAACCAGTACGGATAACAGGATCGTCAGGCTCGGCCAGAGGTAATTAACCATGCCGACTTCTATTGCCTGCGTGCTGTTATTGGCATAGCCAAGAGAGAGGGAGAGGCACAGTTCGTAGCAGACAAACAGAATGCTGCCAGTGATAAGGTAGGATACTGGAAAGGTTTTTATCTTAGGAAAACCGACCGTCATTAATAGCATCACCGAGCTTAACGTATAGATCATCGCCGCACCGCCGACGGCGCCGAATCCTTCATTCACGCTCCGAATCAGCCCGACAATCGCACTCCACAGTACGACTGCGATTAACCCTATTAACGTTGCTTTTTGTGATGTCATTTATTCATCTATCCTAGCGTTTCGATTTATTCCGTAACGACTTATTCCGTGACTATTTATTCCGTAACTATTTATTCCTTAACCACGGTATCCGTGTGCCAGTGCAATAATACAGCCAGAAAACCCAGAAATAAAAAAGCCGATAACCTATTATTGTTATCGGCTTTTCACGATGCAGTAAAGCAGGGGAATTACGCGGTCAGCAGAGGCTGTGCCGTGCTTTCAACCAGATCCAGCAGAATTTTGACATCGCCCAGGTTGACCGTTGGGTTCAGCAACGTCAGTTTCAGGCAGGTAACACCGTTAAATTCGGTGACACCGACGTTGGCACGACCTGATTCCAGCAATGCATCGCCAATGCGTTGGTTAAGCAATGCGATAGTCGCGTCATCCGCTGTCGCCAGCTGTTGCGGGCGGAAACGGAACAGAACGCTTGCCAGCTGTGGCTGCATCACCAATTCCAGCGTGGCATGTTCATCCACATACTGTGCAACCTGTTGCGCCAGCGTAACGCCGTGATCGATGATCGCTGCATACTGCTGTTGGCCCAATGCTTCCAGACCCATCCACAGTTTCAGCGCATCAAAACGGCGCGTCGTCTGCAATGATTTAGACACCAGATTCGGGACGCCCTGCGCTTCATCGAACTCAGAGTTCAGGTAAGCCGCCTGATAGCGCATCAGCTCATAGTGACGCGCTTCTTTCAACAAGAAAGCGCCGCAGCTGATGGTCTGGAAGAATTGTTTGTGAAAATCCAACGTAATGGAATCCACCAATTCAATGCCGTCCAGATAATCGCGATACTTCTCGGACAGCAGCAGCGCGCCGCCCCAGGCTGCATCAACGTGTACCCAAATCTGATGTTCTGCCGCCAGTGTTGCAATCGCCCGTAAAGGATCAATCGCACCCGCGTCAGTGGTACCGGCCGTCGCCACAATCGCCAGAATCTGCTCACCGTTAGCTTTGGCCAGCGCCACTTTCTCAGCTAAATCGTTCAGATCCATACGCGCGAAGCGATCGGTTTTCACCAGCGTAACGCATTGATAACCCAGACCCAGTAAAGCCATGTTCTTTTGCACCGAGAAATGGGCATTTTCAGAACAGAACACTTTAATTTTCTTCAGGTTACCAACCAATCCATCTTGCTGGATCGAATGTCCCTGACGGGCAAAGAAGGCATCACGCGCCAACATCAAACCCATCAGGTTACTCTGGGTACCGCCGCTGGTGAATACGCCAGCATCGCCAGATTGATAGCCGACCTGGGTACGCAGCCATTCAATCAGCTTCATCTCGATGATGGTCGCAGACGGGCTTTGATCCCAGGAGTCCATGCTTTGGTTCGTGGCGTTAATCAAGACTTCCGCTGCCTGACTGACCACCAAACTCGGGCAGTGCAGGTGAGCGACACACTGTGGGTGATGCACCGACAGGCTGTCTTTCAAAAAGTACTCAATCGCACGCTCGATAGCGGCCTGGTTACCCAGGCCCTGCGGATTAAAATCCAGCGTGATGCGTTCACGCAGTTCAGCAACGGTTTTGCCCTGATACATCTCAGGCTGTTGCAGCCACTGCATGACGGCTTGGCTACTCTGCGTAATCGCTTCCTGATAGGCTTCGATACTCTGTGCAGAGGAGGCCAGAATCGGGTTGATTTTTGTTTCCACTGCTTCTGTTTCCACTAATTGGGACATCGTGGTCATTCGCTCCACTCAGACTGGCTTCACGCCAGCAGACAGCAGGGCGTTTTCAAATTTATCCAGGAAGATTTCCAATTCAGCATTGCTGATCAGCAGGGAAGGCAGCAGACGCAGAACGCAACCATGACGGCCACCGCGCTCCAGAATCAGGCCCGTTTCAAAGCATTTTTTCTGCAACAGGGCAGACAGCTCGCCATCAGCCGGGTAGCAACCCATGTGATCCTGCGCTTCATTAGGCTTAACAATCTCAATCCCGATCATTAATCCCAGACCGCGAATGTGGCCGATCACCGGATAGCGTTTTTGCAGCTCAGCCAGTTTGGCTTTCAGCCATTCACCTTGCTCAGCAACTTTGTTTGCTACCTGATTGTCTTTGAGGTGCTTCAGCGTCGTCAGGCCGGTTGCCATCGCCAGTTGGTTACCACGGAAAGTACCCGTGTGGTGACCCGGTGACCAGGCATCAAACTGCTTCTTGATACCCAGAACGGCTAATGGCAAGCCGCCACCTACTGCTTTAGACATCACGATGATATCTGGCTCAATGCCAGCGTGTTCGAAGGCGAAGAATTTACCCGTGCGTGCAAAGCCAGCCTGAACTTCGTCGATGATCAGCAGAATACCGTGTTCCTGCGTCACTTTACGGATGCGCTGCAACCACTCGACAGGTGCCGGGTTAACGCCGCCTTCACCCTGAACAGCTTCCAGAATGACCGCCGCCGGTTTGCGTACGCCACTCTCAACGTCGTTGATCAGGTTTTCAAAATAGTAGGTTAATGCTTTAACACCGGCTTCACCGCCAATGCCCAGCGGGCAGCGGTACAGGTGCGGATAAGGCATAAACTGGACTTCAGGCATCATGCCGTCGACGGCTTCTTTCGGCGACAGGTTACCGGTTACGGACAGTGCGCCATGCGTCATGCCGTGGTAGCCACCGGAGAAGCTGATCACACCAGCGCGACCGGTGTATTTTTTTGCCAGTTTCAGCGCAGCTTCAACAGCATCGGCGCCAGAAGGGCCCGTAAACTGGAGGCAGTACTCTTTGCCCTGACCAGGCAGTAAGGAAAGCAGATATTCGGAGAACTGATCTTTCAACGGCGTTGTCAGATCCAGTGTATGTAACGGCAAGCCGCTAGTAATGACACGTTGGATGCTTTGCAGCACGTCAGGATGGTTATGTCCAAGCGCCAGCGTTCCCGCCCCAGCCAGACAATCAAGATATTGATTATTCTCAACATCAGTAATCCACACGCCTTCAGCTTTCGCAATTGCCAGAGGCAATTTGCGTGGATAACTCCTCACGTTCGATTCAAATTCAGCTTGTCTTGCCAAATAGGTTTCATTGTTTCCGTTTAATGAATTCGCACCTAAACTGTCAATACGGACTTTATCCGTCATCATATCTCTCCTACAACCGTGAGCTCGCAGGCAACCACAGTTGAATAAATGAATTAAACACGTAACTACTATAAGAAAAACGCGGCCAATATAGGTTTTTTCAGTCACCGACTCAATGATTTATTTCGTTTCGAAACTTTTATTTTTTCACATAAAAATCAACTGGTTGATTGGTTTTTTACGAATCATGATGTCATAGCTACTTTACATGCTTATTAAATAAGCAAAAAAAATCCGCCTACCGCAGAATTCTTGAACCGAAAAAGCGGCAATTAGAGGGGTAAACAGCACGTTTAGCTATAGCGATCAGGGAGAAAACCACAAGTAAGAGAGAGTCGTGATGATGCTTTACACATTGTTTTCAGTCTATATAAAGACTAAATTAAGACTGAAGTCGATATCAGGAGGAAAGCATCATGAAGATCGAGACGATTAGCTATATAAAGAAAAACGCAGCCACGCTTGACCTCGCTGAACCCATTCTGGTGACCCAAAATGGCGTTCCTGCCTACGTTATTGAATCCTACGATCAACAGCAGGAACGGGAAAATGCCATTGCACTGCTGAAGCTTCTAACGCTGTCTGAGAAAGATAAAGCTGAAGGAAAAGTGTTCAGCAGGGATCAATTGCTGGATGGGCTGGAATTCTGAACTGACAATGTCAGCAGGAAGGGATGCTAAATGGAAAAACCGAGAATAACGATAGAATACACCTCGACGGTCAGAGTCTGTATCAGCGATATTGTCAGCCATCTCCGCCGTATTGATGTAGAACCCGGTCCGGTGATCCATGAAATTCTGGACCAATTTGAGAGTAAAATCCGGCAGTTTCCTTTGAGCTGTCAGATCAGCCCGGAACTGTTGAATATTGGGTGCGGAAAATACAGGGAATATAATACTTCAGGAGGATATCGGGTCCTTTATTCAATCGAAAATACTCTGGTTACCGTCCACGCTCTTCTTGCTCACCGACAAGATATTCAGCAATTATTATTTAAGCGCTTGATTCAGGCGTGAATCAGCACCAGAGGAAGGGGCAGAGGTTTTGAAGCCTCTGCCGTTCGTTAAATCGGATTCCAGCGGTTTCTGAGGTAATTAACCGCTTCCTGGGTCTGTGGTTGGTTGAGATAGTTCTCTCTGAACAGAATCGTCCCGTTGATTTGCGGCATAGACTCGTTCAAATCGAGCTGTTTTTTCAGCTCCGGCACGCCGCCATTTATCGTCCAGTCAGGCTCATTCTTTGAAGGTTCACCCACTTTATACAGCGCAACGCCAATATAGAGGCGTGTGTTTGTGGGCTTCACCACATCCGCCCACCATTTTGCCAAGACATCATAGCGAGCCGCGTCACGTGCGAACGGCCAGTAGATCTGCGGGGCAATGTAATCCAGTAACCCTTGTTGCACCCACAGGCGGGTATCGGCATACGCTTCATCGTAGGCGGCCGCGCCTCGCGTGTCGGAACCTGCCGCATCGTGTGACCGGTTGCGCCATACGCCTGCTGGGCTGACGCCAAATTCAACCTCAGGTTTCAATTGCTTGATAGTGCGCGACACCTGCTCAATCAACAGCTGCGTATTGTGCCGCCGCCAGTCCGCCTTTGAGCCAAATCCCTGACCCTGTTTTTTAAAGGTTTCACCATCGTTAAGCATCGAGCCGGATGATTCGGCATAGAAGTAATCATCGAACTGCACACCATCAATAGGGTAACGCGCCACGACTTCAGCCACGATACTGGTGATCCAGTTTCGCGCTTCTGGGATACCCGGGTCGAGCACAAAGCGATCGCCTGCCGTGCGGATCCAGTCACGATGCAATACAAATACGCTGGCCGGGTTCTGCGACAAGGTGCGATTTAGCTCCGTCACAGTTGACGGTTTAGTGTTAACGGAGACGCGATAGGGATTTAACCAGGCATGGACTTTCATACCGCGTTTGTGCGCTTCATCCAGCATGAATTGGAGCGGATCGTAGCCCGGATCCTCACCAATATTGCCCGTTAACATATCTGACCAGGGCAATATCTTAGAAGGCCAGAGCGCGGTACCATCAGGCTTAACCTGAAAAAATACGGTATTGATACCGAGACTTTTCAATTTATCCAGCTTGCCTTTCAGCGCTTCCTGCTGCTGAGTTATGCGTATAGCAGGGCTACTGGCATTGACGGATGCTATCGGCGGCCAATCCAAGCGGGAGACGGTCGCCAGCCAGACACCGCGCATGGGTTCCTTATTCTGCTGCGATTTCGCCGGAAGCGGCTGTTTAACAGGAGGAAGCGGGGTAACAAGCGAACTCGGTGGCTTAGACGCGCAACTGACAAGTAGAAGCGCAGCGGCAATCAGTACGACTGGCTTTTTCACGTTGGTTAGCTCTTATTTCTGCGGCTATTAGCCCAGGGATCAACAGCGCTATCATCTGATTTTACGGGAGCGGAATCGTCCAGAGAATCAAGGTACAGTGCTTCAACTTCGGCACGCGCCCAGGGTGTCCGACGCAGAAACTTTAAACTGGATTTAACGCTTGGATCGCTTTTAAAGCAATTGATGTTGATCCGTTTACCCAACTCAACCCAGCCAAAACGGGCAACCAACGCATTGACTTGCATTTCAAGCGTGACGCCATGCAAAGGATCTTTAGAAGTATGAGCTGTCATGTAACGTCCAGTAGTTTCAGGTTTTTGTGTTCAGGATTCGGCGTGTAGCAAGGGAAGGTTACAAGAAAGCGGGGCGAGCGGCAATGTTATGTCCGCAGCATAATCACACTGATAGTGAGAGGCTGAGGTATAATTTTTTACTCACTATCCTCTTGTCAATACAAGGTGATTTAGATGTAATGGAAAGTAGAGCTTTCAAGAGGAAGGTTTCTCGGTGCAGATCAATTCTTACATTTACCAACGAAGAAATTTCGATTGTATATACCTTGATTAATAACCTACCTACGGTAATATTATGAAACACCAACAACTAAACTGGGAGAGGCAAACATTGTGGGAGCATAGTGATATTATATCAACTTAAGGGAAAATCACAGAGATGGGAATGATAAGCTTAGTTGAGATAATAATATTTTACAATAACTAGGAAATGTTAAATGTTTTATTTCAGTCTCTACTTTACTTCATTAAACTCACATCTAAAAATAAAAAATCATTGCTTTTACTAATGAAATTAAAAACACGAAAAAGGTAATGTAAGGTCGAGTAAAAAACATTAACGACTTACATGCAGTTAATTTACTATTGAACTTATTAAAATTAGGTTGGAAATGTCAATTTTGAGAAGGATATAATGAAAAAATTAAGCGCTGCGGTGATTTTTATCTTTTGTTTACTTAGCTCTTTGCATGTGGACGCGAAAATAAATCGAAACGAGCACATTGAAGATAAAAATATTAATGAAGTTTTCGAATCGATAAGAAACCAAAAGTATATTAATGAAGGTTATGATAAATCAATCATCTCTTTAGATAAAAAAATAGGTAATTTTGATACTGCGCTTTCTTCATTAAAAGATAATGTATCAAGAATAGATGCTTATTCAAGCAATGTCATGGTTGCATATAATTTCTTGACTTGGTTTATCCCACTAGCAATAGTGGTGCTATCATTGATTTCTATTCCCTTTTTTTGGAACAGAACAAAAATGATTCATAAAGATGCTATAGATAAATGGATTAAAGATAATGAAGGTTTCTTAATTGATGAATCTAAAAAGGAGTTCTTAAATCGGCTCACAGAGAAATATGAAAAATTAGTGGATGACATATACAGTGAAAATAAAAAAAACGTCAATGAACCTGAACAATCTAGTCAAGTAAAAAAAGAATTTGATGCTAAATCGTTAGATGGTAACAATCGAAGAGAACAGACAAATTCTGATGATAATCATAAAGACAAACCTGAACCTGAAAATAAACCCTCCACTCAACCTCGAGAGGGAACTGGCACCATTAATAGTGAGATTTCTGCAGAATACACAGATAGTTTAGAGGTAACAAAAGGTGATGAACAAAGTGTCAATTCAGCAAAAGAAATAGAAACTCTAAATAATAACAAAATAAATAATGACAATAATGTAATTAATAACATTGACATTTCAGTTGAACAGGAACTATCTGGGGATAAGACTGATGCATACCAGAGACTAATTATACAATTGAATGATTCCACATTGCCGGAAAAAGAGGTTACTGCCTACCAGGAATTCATTGAAAAATTTAGCGATTCCGATGATCCGGAAATACAAACGCAGTTAGCGATTGTCTACCGCAGCATGGGTATAGCCTATGGAAAGTTAAACCAGTCGGAAGAAAAAATCGCGGCCTACCGGAAACTGATTGAGCGGTTTGGTGACTCAGAATTCGAAGCCGTACAGGCTCAGGTAGCGATGGCTATGCGGGGTACGGGAGTGACCTACGGAGAATTGAATAAACCGAAAGAGGAAATCACGGCCTACGAGAAACTGATTGAGCGGTTTGGTGACTCCGACAATCCGGCCATTCAGGAGCAACTGGCGATGGCCTACCGCAGCATGGGTATAACCTATGGAAAGCTGAATCAGCCGGAAGAAAAAATCGCGACCTACCGGAAACTGGTTGAGCGGTTTGGTGATTCAGAATTCGAAGCCGTACAGGTTCAGGTAGCGATGGCCATGCGGGGCACGGGGGTCACCTATGGACAGTTGAATCAGCCGGAAGAAAAAATCGCGGCCTACCGGAAACTGATTGAGCAGTTTGGTGATTCAGAATTCGAGGCCGTACAGGCTCAGGTAGCGATGGCTATGCGGGGTACGGGAGTGACCTACGGAGAACTGAATAAACCGAAAGAGGAAATCACGACCTACCGGAAACTGATTGAGCGGTTTGGTAACTCCGACAACCCGGCCATTCAGGAAGAGCTGGCGATGGCCTACCGCAACATGGGTATAACCTATGGACAATTAAATCAGCCGGAAGAAAAAATCACGGCCTACGAAAAACTGATTGAGCGGTTTGGTGACTCTGACAATCCGGCCATTCAGGGGCAACTGGCGATGGCCTACCGCAGCATGGGTATAACCTACGGAGAACTGAAT
>NZ_JAPQKX010000020.1:0-36863 GCF_026800125.1 Pectobacterium jejuense
AGTGAAACGCCGTAGCGCCGATGGTAGTGTGGGGCTTCCCCATGTGAGAGTAGGGAACTGCCAGGCATCAAATAAGTAGAAAGCCCTCGTCGAAAGACGAGGGCTTTTTGCTATGCACACGTTGCAGAGTGCTTATTTTACGTGTATCCCGTGTTGAAAGACCGCCGCTATCTTGCGTAGATCAGGTAGACTATGTGATATCTGAATTAGTAGGTATTTCTATCATGGCGTCGAGCGCTATTTCATTAAAGTCTTATAACTCTTTCTCATTACCTGTTTCCGCATCTTGTATTAAGGTTGCGGATACTCAGGAGAAATTGATTGAAGGATGGCGCGTCGCCAGCGCATCACAAGAGCCGATTTTGTTGCTAGGGGAAGGGAGTAATGTTCTTTTTCTTGAAGATTTTTTAGGTACCATTCTGCTAAATCGGCTCAAGGGTATAGATATTCGAGAAGAAAGCGATGGCTGGTATCTTCATGTTGGTGCAGGTGAGAATTGGCATCAATTAGTTGAATATACGCTTAAGCGTGGCATTGCTGGGTTAGAAAATCTGGCATTAATTCCCGGATGTGTGGGTTCCGCACCGATACAGAATATCGGTGCGTACGGTATCGAATTACAGCATGTTTGTGATTATGTTGACGTGTTGGATCTGGCTGAAAGTAAAGTCATACGTTTTACGTCTGAGGAATGCCAGTTCGATTACCGTGAAAGCATATTTAAGCATCAATACCGCTCTGGGTTTGCGATTACCGCAGTAGGGTTCTTTTTAAAGAAAGAGTGGAACCCAGTACTTAACTACGGCGATTTGGCAAAACTGAATCCTGAAACTGTGACGCCACAGCAGGTATTTGATTCTGTATGTCATATGCGTCGGAGTAAACTCCCAGATCCTGTAGTGACAGGTAATGCTGGTAGCTTCTTCAAAAATCCAATAATAACACAACAGCATGCTGAACGTATTTTACGAGAGTATCCGAATGCTCCTCAGTATTTACAAGCCGATGGTAACGTTAAATTGGCAGCTGGATGGTTAATTGATCAGTGCAACCTTAAAGGATTCCAGCTTGGTGGTGCCGCTGTTCACGAGAAACAGGCATTAGTTCTGATTAATAAAAATAATGCAAAAAGTTCAGATATTGTTGAATTAGCTCGTTACGTCCGTAACCAGGTTTCTGAAAAATTCTCCATACAGCTGGAACCTGAAGTTCGCTTTATTGCTGCGCATGGAGAGGTCAATGCCATCGAGGTATTATCATGAAAGATATTACAGTTCCTCTTAAGTTGATTAAAATCCTCTCTGATGGGGAGTTTTATTCCGGTGAGTTACTGGGCGAAATGATGGGGATGAGTCGGGCTGCGATTAATAAACATATTCAAACTATACGCGATTGGGGAATTGATGTTTTTACTGTGACGGGCAAGGGCTATTCTTTACCTGCGCCTATGCAGTTATTAGATGAGGAGGCTATCCTCAAGCACCTACCAGAAGGTGGAGTAACAGTTTTACCTGTCGTTGATTCTACTAATCAGTATATTTTAGACCGGTTGGACACCTTATCCTCCGGTGATGCATGTCTTGCTGAATATCAGCAATCTGGGCGTGGTCGTCGGGGGCGGCAATGGTTTTCGCCCTTTGGTGCGAATTTATATTTGTCCCTATATTGGCGCCTGGAACAGGGGCCAGCTGCAGCTGTTGGGGTTAGTCTGGTTATCGGTATCGTAATGGCTGAAGTACTGCATAAGCTTGGTGCTGATGGTGTTCGAGTCAAATGGCCTAATGATTTATACCTGAAGGATAGAAAGTTAGCTGGCATCCTTGTCGAACTGACAGGGAAAACGGGTGATGCTGCTAATTTGGTAATTGGCGCAGGTATTAATTTACAGATGAGAGAACCTGCTCCCGATACGATTAACCAGGGCTGGATAAATTTACAAGAGGCGGGTATAGCGATTAATCGTAATACTCTCGCTTCGACTCTTATCTCTGAATTAAGAAGCGCTTTGGCCGTCTTTGAACTACAAGGTCTTGAACCATTTATCCCGAGATGGGAAAAGTTGGATAACTATTTTAATCGTCCGATCCGTTTGATTATCGGTAATCGCGAAATACATGGAATAGACCGAGGAATCGATCGCCAGGGTGCATTGTTATTAGAAAATGATGGTTTGATAACGCCGTATATTGGTGGGGAAATTTCTCTGCGCGGTGCATAAAAAAGGGGGGGATTCCCCCTTTTACATATTCATTCATTTTCACTTTCTTAATCGGACACATTCAACGGCATGATTAGCGCTTTTAGTCATAATAAGACTAGCTCTCTCCCGGGTGGGAAGGATATTTTCTTTTAGATTAAGTCCATTAATCTCCTTCCATAATTGAGATGCAATGCTGACGGCTTCTTCTTTCGTCAATTTTGCATAATTATGAAAGTATGAATTTGGATTTGAGAATGCGCCTTGCCTAAACTTCAAAAAGCGATTTATATACCATGTCTGTAACAGAGTTTCAGGTGCATCCACATAGATAGAGAAATCTACAAAATCAGAAACGAAAACCCTATGTGGATCATGTGGATAGTCCATTCCGCTTTGTAAGACATTCAACCCTTCTAATATTAAAATATCAGGCTGTTCCAACACTTTATTGTTATTAGGGACGATGTCATATGTTAGATGGGAATAAGTCGGGGCTGTGACTTTGTGCGTACCTGACTTTATATCAGAAACAAATTTTACCAGGCTGTGCATATCATAGGATTGTGGAAAGCCTTTTTTCTTCATCAAGTCGCGTTCTTTTAGCACCTTATTTGGATGAAGAAATCCATCGGTTGTTATAAGTTCTACGCTGCGGTGTTCTGGCCAGCGGCTTAATAACGCTTGGAGCACACGGGCTGTGGTACTTTTCCCTACAGCGACACTACCTGCGATACCGATTATGTAAGGTATTTTTTGGCCATCGGTTCCTAAAAACTGCTCAAGCACAGCCTGACGGCGTAAATTAGAACTGATATAGAAATTGAGCAGGCGAGATAGCGGCAGATAAATTTCCGCGACTTCGTCTAGTGAAAGGTCTTCGTTAATGCCTTTGAGCTTAACGATTTCTTCCTCTGTCAGCGTTAACGGGACGGAATCGCGCAAGGCGGCCCATTGGCTGCGGTTAAATTGTAGATATGGCGTGGCCAAGGATTGCTCTCTGTTGCTCATAAGTAGTGTTCTGCCTGCTTCACAGGTAAGAAAAGGGACTCTCAGCCCAGCGAAGAAAACGGGCTATTAGTTTAGCCAACGCGATGATCGTGGCACCTTCTCTTATGTAATAAATTTTTGATAATGGGCAGGTTAACACTTTGCTGCTAGAAAGAAGAAGAGAAAATCGGTGCTGTACCCGATGCTTCTATGCTTACGCATCGGGTACTTGCTAGCTAGCGATGGCTTTACCTAAACCATTCACAGCAAAGAGGCGCTTATAATAGATCGCCGTTGGATGGTAATAGCCATCAGGTGTACAAGCATAGTCTGGCAATTCTCCCAGATGGCGATAACCCAAGGCACGATAGAACGCTTCTGCGGGAGAACCTGCTTGGGTGTCTAAGTAGAGCAGGCCCCTCTGCTGTAAAAGTGCGCTCTTTTCCAATAGCTGAATGAGTAGTCGGCCTATTCCCGCTCTTCTTATGCGGCTATGAACCAATAATTTTTGAATTTCAGCTCTGTTTTTCCCGTTTGGTTTTTGACACAACTCGAGCTGTACGCTTCCGACGATACCCTCCTCATCGCGCGCGACCCATATCATACGTTCACCGTTGGAAACGGATGTTTGCAAACTATGAAAATATTTTGTGGCTTCTTGGTGGGACAGTGGCGAATGGTATCCAACAGAAGCGCCTTTTTCTACAGCATCTATCAATAGATTAGCCAGTTCCTCACGATAGACAGGTAAGGTTGCTGCATTGAGTTGAACGGTTTTCATCGTATTTTTTCCCTTCGACAGAAATTTATTCTTAACCAAGCAAAATGCATTCCAGGTCTATTCTCTTAGAAAAGCGAGCAAAATAGCATCAGTCAGTGCAGCGACTGCTCTTCTAAAGGGCAAAATTGTATTTTTGGTGCAAGAGAAACAAGAGGACGGTTGATGGTGAAATCACCACTTTGTTGGATAGAGTTGGTGGTTCTTTGCGCTAATTCTTACTGTTACTCTAGATTTATAGCTTAATTTGGATAAAATCTAAGCGATAGCGCATTTTACGCAATTTTTTTGTTGCATCGAGCGTTCTGTCTACCTAGAATGCGCAGCACTTGAAGCCGGCTTAGCTCAGTAGGTAGAGCAACTGACTTGTAATCAGTAGGTCACCAGTTCGATTCCGGTAGCCGGCACCATCAAGTACACAATCAGGTGGGGTTCCCGAGCGGCCAAAGGGAGCAGACTGTAAATCTGCCGTCACAGACTTCGAAGGTTCGAATCCTTCCCCCACCACCAAATTCAATCCTGGAAACAGGATATTCGATACGGTAGTAAGACTAAGCCGGATCGACGAAGGCGGGGTCTATAAAATCTTATTCCTCAACTTCAAAATCTACAGAAAAATTAGGTAGCCGAGTTCCAGGATGCGGGCATCGTATAATGGCTATTACCTCAGCCTTCCAAGCTGATGATGTGGGTTCGATTCCCACTGCCCGCTCCAAGATGTGCTGATATAGCTCAGTTGGTAGAGCGCACCCTTGGTAAGGGTGAGGTCGGCAGTTCGAATCTGCCTATCAGCACCACTTCCTTTTCCTCCTCCTGATTTTCTTTCTGTGAATAAATTCAGCAAGCTATCGCTTGGTTGATGTGGTGATACCACCGATTTATCCGTGTCTTAGAGGGACAATCGATGTCTAAAGAAAAATTTGAACGTACAAAACCGCACGTTAACGTCGGTACTATCGGCCACGTTGACCATGGTAAAACAACGCTGACCGCTGCAATCACTACCGTTCTGGCTAAAACCTACGGTGGTAACGCGCGTGCATTCGACCAGATCGATAACGCACCGGAAGAAAAAGCACGTGGTATCACCATCAACACGTCTCACGTTGAATACGATACCCCAACTCGCCACTACGCGCACGTTGACTGCCCAGGACACGCCGACTATGTGAAAAACATGATCACCGGTGCTGCCCAGATGGACGGTGCGATCCTGGTTGTTGCTGCGACTGACGGCCCAATGCCTCAGACTCGTGAGCACATCCTGCTGGGTCGTCAGGTTGGCGTTCCTTTCATCATCGTGTTCCTGAACAAATGTGACATGGTTGATGACGAAGAGCTGCTGGAACTGGTTGAGATGGAAGTGCGTGAGCTGCTGTCTCAGTACGACTTCCCAGGCGACGACACCCCAGTGGTTCGTGGTTCTGCTCTGAAAGCGCTGGAAGGCGAAGCTGAGTGGGAAGCAAAAATCATCGAACTGGCAGAGCACCTGGATTCTTACATCCCAGAACCAGAGCGTGCGATTGACAAGCCGTTCCTGCTGCCAATCGAAGACGTATTCTCCATCTCCGGCCGTGGTACCGTTGTTACCGGTCGTGTAGAGCGCGGTATCGTTAAAGTCGGTGAAGAAGTTGAAATCGTTGGTATCAAAGATACTGCGAAATCTACCTGTACCGGCGTAGAAATGTTCCGCAAACTGCTGGACGAAGGTCGCGCAGGCGAGAACGTTGGTGTTCTGCTGCGTGGTATCAAGCGTGAAGAAATCGAGCGTGGCCAGGTACTGGCTAAGCCGGGTTCAATCAAGCCACACACTCAGTTCGAATCCGAAGTGTATATCCTGAGCAAAGATGAAGGCGGCCGTCATACCCCGTTCTTCAAAGGCTACCGTCCTCAGTTCTACTTCCGTACAACTGACGTAACGGGCACCATCGAACTGCCAGAAGGCGTAGAGATGGTAATGCCGGGCGACAACATCAAAATGGTTGTTACCCTGATCCACCCAATCGCGATGGACGACGGTTTGCGTTTCGCAATCCGTGAAGGCGGCCGTACAGTAGGCGCGGGCGTTGTTGCTAAAGTTATCGCTTAATCGCTGATAACATTTGACGCGACACGCGATAAAAGGGCATCATTTGATGCCCTTTTTCTACGCTGTCATGGTAGAACCTATCTCATCAGCGATTGTGAGATATAATCATTGGTGAGATAGGCTCTGTAGATACGGCGTAAATACCGAATTATTCGTTTTACAGAACATCTTTCGGTTTGGTTGCCCCGTGGTTGCGGGGCAAAGTTATTTGTCTGAATCATTGTGACAGGTTGGTTTATGAGTGCGAATACCGAAGCTCAGGATAGTGGGCGTGGCCTGGAAGTGATTAAGTGGCTAGTAGTAGGTGCCTTGCTGGTTGTTGCGATTGTTGGCAATTATTATTACCGCGAATTTAGTCTTCCTCTGCGTGCATTGGCCGTTGTTATCCTGATCGCCGCAGCCGGTGGTGTGGCACTGCTGACCACAAAAGGCAAAGCAACCGTAGCGTTTGCTCGCGAAGCGCGTACCGAAGTGCGCAAAGTAATTTGGCCGACTCGTCAGGAAACGTTACACACCACGTTAATCGTTGCCGCGGTGACTGCCGTGATGTCACTGATTTTGTGGGGACTGGATGGTATTCTGGTCCGTCTGGTATCGTTTATCACTGGCCTGAGGTTCTAAGATGTCTGAAGCTCCAAAAAAACGTTGGTACGTCGTTCAGGCGTTTTCTGGTTTTGAAGGTCGCGTAGCACAATCTCTGCGTGAACATATCAAACTCCATAATATGGAAGAGCTGTTTGGCGAAGTCATGGTTCCGACTGAAGAAGTGGTTGAGATCCGTGGTGGCCAGCGTCGCAAGAGCGAACGCAAGTTTTTCCCTGGTTATGTTTTAGTACAGATGGTAATGGAAGATGCGAGTTGGCATCTTGTACGCAGCGTACCTCGTGTGATGGGGTTCATTGGCGGCACATCTGACCGTCCTGCTCCAATCAGTGACAAAGAAGTGGATGCGATTATGAATCGTCTCCAGCAGGTTGGTGACAAGCCTCGTCCGAAAACGCTGTTTGAACCGGGTGAAATGGTTCGTGTCAACGATGGTCCATTTGCCGACTTTAACGGTGTTGTTGAAGAAGTAGACTATGAGAAGAGCCGCCTGAAGGTGTCTGTTTCTATATTTGGTCGTGCGACGCCTGTTGAACTGGACTTTGCTCAGGTCGAAAAAGGCTAATTGCCTGATAAGATTTGCTGAAAATAGCGACTTGCCTATGGCGCGAAATTAACCTATAATTTCGCGCCTTTTGTTTTTCAGTGGCCTTAACGGCGACTGAAACGTAATACAAACCACGGGGAGCCTTTTACTAGGCGCTATTACCCAATCGAGGAAAGTTAAATGGCCAAGAAAGTACAAGCCTACGTCAAGCTGCAAGTTGCAGCTGGTATGGCTAACCCGAGCCCACCGGTAGGTCCGGCTCTGGGTCAGCAAGGTGTTAACATCATGGAATTCTGTAAGGCATTCAATGCTAAAACTGAAAGCCTTGAGAAGGGTCTGCCGACTCCGGTTGTTATTACCGTTTATTCTGACCGTTCTTTCACCTTCGTTACCAAAACGCCTCCAGCAGCTGTTCTGCTGAAGAAAGCAGCTGGTATCAAGTCTGGTTCCGGCAAGCCGAACAAAGACAAAGTAGGTAAAGTAACGAGCGCTCAGGTTCGTGAAATCGCAGAAACTAAAGCTGCGGACATGACTGGTTCTGATGTAGACGCCATGGCGCGCTCTATCGCAGGTACCGCTCGTTCCATGGGCCTGGTAGTGGAGGATTAATAAATGGCTAAGCTGACCAAGCGCATGCGCGTGATCCGTGACAAAGTTGATGTAACTAAACAGTATGACATCAACGAAGCTGTTGCTCTGCTCAAAGAGCTGGCCACTGCTAAGTTCGTAGAAAGTGTAGACGTAGCTGTTAACCTCGGCATCGATGCACGTAAATCTGACCAAAACGTTCGCGGTGCAACCGTTCTGCCTCACGGCACCGGTCGTTCTGTTCGCGTCGCTGTCTTCACCCAAGGTGCAAACGCTGAAGCTGCTAAAGCCGCTGGTGCTGAATTCGTGGGCATGGAAGATCTGGCTGATCAGATCAAGAAAGGCGAAATGGGCTTTGACGTTGTTATTGCATCTCCAGATGCAATGCGCGTTGTTGGCCAATTGGGCCAGGTTCTGGGTCCACGTGGCCTTATGCCAAACCCGAAAGTGGGTACTGTAACTCCTAACGTTGCTGAAGCGGTTAACAATGCTAAAGCTGGTCAGGTTCGTTACCGTAACGACAAGAACGGCATCATCCATACCACTATCGGTAAGGTTGATTTCGATTCTAACAAATTGAAAGAAAACCTAGAGTCTCTGTTGATTGCGCTGAAAAAAGCAAAACCATCTCAGGCGAAAGGCGTGTACATCAAGAAAGTTAGTTTGTCTACCACTATGGGCGCTGGCGTTGCCATCGACCAGAGCGGTCTGAACGCTGCTGCTAACTAATAGCTTTTGTTCCGCTTTACTCGGGTGTGAGATTTACCTATAATTTTACGCCCGCTGTTCCTCAAGTGGAATGACGCAAGAATTTTCGGTTGGAGCCTGGCCTATCCAGGCCTCCGTCCAAGACCGCAGGTGTTTCGTAAGAAACTTAATTCCCTGCGTAGACGGTGACAGAGCCTAAATAACGTTTTTCTTTTTTATAAAGAATAATTTTTACTGGATTCTGCTCACCGTGTTTCAACGCTTATCTCTAATTTTGGCGATAAGTGAAGTGAGTTCCGGAGAGTTTCTCCGGCTAAATCCAGGAGCAAAAGCTAATGGCATTAAATCTTCAAGACAAAC
Source organism: Pectobacterium jejuense (assembly GCF_026800125.1). Taxonomy (NCBI): domain Bacteria; kingdom Pseudomonadati; phylum Pseudomonadota; class Gammaproteobacteria; order Enterobacterales; family Pectobacteriaceae; genus Pectobacterium; species Pectobacterium jejuense. The sequence continues at coordinate 8,861 of NZ_JAPQKX010000020.1, forward strand.
AAGCGATTGTTGCTGAAGTCAGCGAAGTAGCCAAAGGTGCGCTGTCTGCGGTTGTTGCGGATTCCCGTGGCGTTACCGTTGATAAAATGACCGAACTGCGTAAAGCAGCGCGTGAAGCTGGCGTTTACATGCGTGTTGTTCGTAACACCCTGCTGCGCCGCGTTGTTGAAGGTACTCAATTTGAGTGCCTGAAAGACACGTTTGTCGGTCCGACCCTGATTGCATATTCTCTGGAACACCCGGGCGCTGCTGCTCGTTTGTTCAAAGAGTTCGCGAAAGCGAATGCAAAATTCGAGGTCAAAGCTGCAGCCTTTGAAGGTGAGCTGATCCCGGCGGCTCAAATTGACCGTCTGGCAACGCTGCCGACTTACGAAGAAGCACTGGCACGTCTGATGTCGACCATGAAAGAAGCCGCTGCAGGCAAACTGGTCCGCACTCTGGCTGCTGTTCGCGATGCAAAAGAAGCTGCGTAATAGCGCTTTCTTTTCTAACGTACTTGCTAACGTATAAACTATTTCTGATTCTTAGGAACAATTGTTATGTCTATCACTAAAGATCAAATTCTGGAAGCAGTAGCAGCTATGTCTGTAATGGATGTTGTTGAGCTGGTTTCTGCTATGGAAGAAAAATTCGGTGTTTCTGCTGCTGCTGCTGTAGCTGTTGCTGCTGGCCCAGCTGAAGTTGCTGAAGAAAAAACTGAGTTCGACGTTGTGCTGAAAGCTATCGGCGCTAACAAAGTTGCTGTAATCAAAGCTGTTCGCGGCGCAACTGGTCTGGGCCTGAAAGAAGCCAAAGATCTGGTTGAATCTGCACCTGCAGTTCTGAAAGAAGGCGTGAGCAAAGATGACGCTGAAGCACTGAAAAAATCACTGGAAGAAGCTGGCGCAGAAGTTGAAGTTAAATAAGCCAACCTTTCAGGTTGCAGCCTGATTTATTAGGCTGATGGCTGGTGACTTTTTAGTCACCAGCCTTTTTGCGCTGTAGGGCATCAATGGGGTTTCACACTGTTTAGCCATTGATTTCTCCCAATATTTTTTTCTATTGACGACTTAATATACTGCTTTCCTGCATGGGCTCCATGCCTAAGCAAGAGCAACGAAATGGTTTAAGAGTAATAGAAAGACGTATTACGGAAAGTTCTCTATTTTCCGACCAACATAAATAGTGTTGCATGAACTGTCCTTGTTAGGGCAGACAGAGTGGTTCGACTTGTCAGCTAGCTGAGGAACCCTATGGTTTACTCCTATACCGAGAAAAAACGCATTCGTAAGGATTTTGGTAAACGTCCACAGGTTTTGGACATACCTTATCTCCTTTCTATCCAACTTGACTCGTTCCAGAAGTTTATCGAGCAAGACCCGGAAGGTCAGTACGGTTTGGAAGCTGCATTCCGTTCTGTTTTCCCTATAAAAAGCTATAGCGGTAATTCAGAGCTGCAATACGTTAGCTATCGCTTGGGCGAGCCAGTATTTGACGTTAAAGAATGTCAGATCCGTGGTGTGACGTTCTCTGCGCCGCTACGCGTAAAACTGCGCCTGGTGATCTACGAGCGCGAAGCGCCTGAAGGCACCGTTAAAGACATCAAAGAACAAGAAGTTTACATGGGCGAAATTCCGCTCATGACCGATAACGGTACCTTCGTGATCAACGGTACTGAGCGCGTAATCGTGTCTCAGTTGCACCGTAGTCCAGGTGTGTTCTTCGATAGCGACAAAGGTAAAACCCACTCTTCAGGTAAGGTGCTGTATAACGCACGTATTATTCCTTACCGTGGTTCCTGGCTGGATTTCGAGTTTGATCCGAAGGATAACCTGTTTGTCCGTATCGACCGTCGTCGCAAATTGCCTGCGACCATTATCCTGCGCGCGCTGGGTTATTCCACCGAACAGATTCTCGATCTTTTCTTCGACAAAATTGTCTATGAAATCAATGGCAATAAATTGCAGATGGATCTGGTTCCTGAGCGCCTGCGTGGTGAAACCGCATCGTTTGATATCGAAGCGAACGGTAAAGTTTATATCGAAAAAGGTCGCCGCATCACTGCGCGTCATATCCGTCAGTTAGAGAAAGACGGCATTGAGCGCATTGAAGTGCCTGTTGAATATATCGCTGGCAAAGTACTGTCCAAAGATTATATCGACGAGAGCACCGGTGAACTGATCGGCGCAGCCAACATGGAGCTGTCGCTGGATCTGCTGGCTAAACTGAGCCAGTCTGGTCACAAACGTATTGAGACTCTGTTCACCAACGATCTCGATCACGGTGCATACATGTCTGAAACCGTGCGCGTCGATCCGTCAAACGATCGCCTGAGTGCATTGGTTGAAATCTATCGCATGATGCGTCCTGGTGAGCCACCAACGCGTGAAGCAGCAGAAACGCTGTTTGAGAACCTGTTCTTCTCTGAAGACCGCTACGATCTGTCTGCGGTTGGTCGTATGAAGTTCAACCGTTCTCTGCTACGTGATGAGATCGAAGGTTCCGGTATCCTGAGCAAAGATGACATCATCGAAGTGATGAAGAAGCTCATTGATATCCGTAACGGTAAAGGCGAAGTGGATGATATCGACCACCTCGGCAACCGTCGTATCCGTTCCGTCGGCGAAATGGCAGAAAACCAATTCCGCGTTGGTCTGGTGCGTGTAGAACGTGCTGTAAAAGAGCGTCTGTCTCTGGGCGACCTTGATACGCTGATGCCACAGGACATGATCAACGCCAAGCCGATTTCGGCTGCCGTTAAAGAGTTCTTCGGCTCAAGTCAGCTGTCACAGTTTATGGACCAGAACAACCCGCTGTCCGAGATTACGCACAAACGTCGTATCTCTGCATTGGGTCCAGGCGGTCTGACGCGTGAACGTGCTGGCTTTGAAGTTCGTGACGTACACCCGACTCACTACGGCCGCGTTTGTCCTATCGAAACGCCGGAAGGTCCGAACATCGGTCTGATCAACTCCCTGTCCGTTTATGCGCAAACGAACGAATACGGTTTCCTTGAAACCCCGTATCGTCGCGTGCGTGACAACGTGGTGACGGATGAGATCCATTACCTGTCTGCGATTGAAGAAGGTAACTTCGTTATCGCACAGGCGAACACCAATTTGGACGAAGAAGGCCGCTTCATCGACGAACTGGTTACCTGCCGTAACAAAGGCGAGTCCAGCTTGTTCAGCCGCGATCAGGTTGAATACATGGACGTTTCCACACAGCAGGTGGTTTCCGTCGGTGCATCCCTGATTCCGTTCCTGGAACACGATGACGCCAACCGTGCCCTGATGGGTGCGAACATGCAACGTCAGGCCGTTCCGACTCTGCGCGCTGATAAGCCGCTGGTTGGTACTGGTATGGAACGTGCTGTTGCAGTTGACTCCGGTGTAACTGCCGTAGCCAAACGTGGTGGTACAGTACAGTACGTGGATGCATCCCGTATTGTAATCCGCGTTAATGACGATGAAATGTATCCGGGCGAAGCCGGGATCGACATCTATAACCTGACCAAATATACCCGTTCGAACCAGAACACCTGCATCAGCCAGATGCCATGTGTGTCTCTAGGTGAGCCGGTAGAACGTGGTGACGTTCTGGCAGATGGCCCGTCCACCGATCTGGGTGAACTGGCGCTGGGTCAGAACATGCGCGTGGCATTCATGCCATGGAATGGTTACAACTTCGAAGACTCCATCCTCGTTTCCGAGCGTGTGGTTCAGGAAGATCGCTTTACGACCATCCACATTCAGGAACTGGCCTGTGTGTCTCGTGACACCAAGTTGGGGCCTGAAGAAATTACTGCGGACATCCCGAACGTGGGTGAAGCAGCACTTTCTAAACTGGATGAATCCGGCATTGTTTATATCGGTGCTGAAGTGACCGGTGGTGACATTCTGGTTGGTAAGGTAACGCCGAAAGGTGAAACCCAGCTGACGCCAGAAGAGAAACTGCTGCGTGCGATCTTCGGTGAGAAAGCGTCTGACGTTAAAGACTCTTCTCTGCGTGTACCAAACGGTGTTTCCGGTACGATTATCGACGTACAGGTCTTTACCCGCGATGGCGTGGAAAAAGACAAACGTGCGTTGGAAATCGAAGAAATGCAGCTGAAGCAGGCGAAGAAAGACCTGACTGAAGAATTGCAGATTCTGGAAGCGGGCCTGTTTGCACGTATCCACGCTGTGCTGGTTTCCGGCGGCGTAGAAGCTGACAAACTGGACAAACTGCCGCGCGAGCGCTGGTTGGAACTGGGTCTGACTGATGAAGATAAACAGAATCAGTTGGAACAGCTGGCAGAACAGTATGATGAGCTGAAGCACGAGTTTGAGAAAAAACTCGAAGCTAAGCGCCGTAAAATCACCCAAGGCGATGATCTGGCACCAGGCGTGCTGAAAATCGTTAAGGTTTATCTGGCCGTTAAACGTCAGATCCAACCGGGTGACAAGATGGCAGGTCGTCACGGGAACAAAGGTGTTATCTCCAAGATCAACCCGATCGAAGATATGCCTTACGATGAGAACGGTACGCCGGTCGATATCGTACTGAACCCGCTGGGCGTACCTTCACGTATGAACATTGGTCAGATTCTGGAAACCCACCTGGGTATGGCTGCAAAAGGCATAGGCGAGAAAATCAACGCCATGCTCAAGCAGCACGAAGAAGTGACTAAACTGCGTGAGTTCATCCAGAGAGCCTATGACCTGGGCGACGATGTGCGTCAAAAAGTCGACCTGAGCACTTTCTCAGACGAAGAAGTGATGCGTCTGGCTGAAAACCTGAAAAAAGGTATGCCAATTGCAACGCCGGTATTCGACGGTGCAAAAGAGAAAGAAATCAAGGAACTGTTGCAGATGGGCGGTATCCCTACCTCCGGTCAGATTACCCTGTACGATGGACGTACCGGTGAGCAATTTGAGCGTCAGGTTACAGTGGGCTACATGTACATGCTGAAACTGAACCACTTGGTTGACGATAAGATGCATGCCCGTTCCACCGGTTCTTATAGCCTGGTTACTCAGCAGCCGCTGGGTGGTAAGGCGCAGTTCGGTGGTCAACGCTTCGGTGAGATGGAAGTGTGGGCGCTGGAAGCTTATGGTGCAGCTTATACCCTGCAAGAAATGTTGACCGTTAAGTCTGATGACGTGAACGGCCGTACCAAGATGTATAAAAACATCGTGGATGGCAATCATCAGATGGAACCAGGCATGCCGGAATCCTTCAACGTATTGTTGAAAGAAATCCGCTCGCTGGGTATCAACATCGAGCTGGAAGAAGAGTAATCCCAGCTCGTTGTATTGCTGGCATTCGTCATAGGGACACCTGAATTGTGTTTTTAACGGCATGGTTCAGGTGTCTATCAGGTCTAACTCCGACAGGAGCCAATCCGTGAAAGACTTATTAAAGTTTCTGAAAGCGCAAACTAAAACCGAAGAGTTTGATGCGATCAAAATTGCTCTGGCCTCGCCAGACATGATCCGTTCGTGGTCTTTTGGTGAAGTTAAAAAGCCAGAAACCATTAACTACCGTACGTTCAAACCTGAACGTGACGGCCTTTTCTGCGCCCGTATCTTTGGGCCGGTAAAAGATTATGAGTGCTTGTGCGGTAAGTATAAGCGCCTGAAACACCGCGGTGTTATTTGTGAGAAGTGCGGCGTTGAAGTGACCCAGACTAAAGTGCGCCGTGAGCGTATGGGCCACATCGAGCTGGCTTCTCCGACTGCGCACATCTGGTTCCTGAAGTCACTGCCTTCCCGTATCGGTTTGCTGCTGGATATGCCGCTGCGTGATATCGAACGCGTGCTTTATTTTGAATCTTATGTCGTGGTTGAAGGCGGCATGACCAACCTTGAGCGCCGTCAGATCCTGACTGAAGAGCAGTATCTGGATGCGCTGGAAGAGTTTGGTGATGAATTCGACGCGAAAATGGGCGCTGAAGCGATCCAGGCTCTGCTGAAGAATATGGATCTGGAGCAGGAATGCGAGCAGCTGCGTGAAGAGCTGACCGAAACCAACTCCGAAACCAAACGTAAGAAGCTGACGAAGCGTATTAAGCTGCTGGAAGCGTTCGTACAGTCTGGTAACAAGCCAGAGTGGATGATCCTGACCGTTCTGCCGGTACTGCCGCCAGATCTGCGTCCGTTGGTTCCGCTGGATGGTGGTCGTTTTGCGACTTCCGACCTGAACGATCTGTATCGTCGCGTGATCAACCGTAACAACCGTTTGAAACGTCTGCTGGATCTGGCTGCGCCAGACATCATCGTACGTAACGAAAAACGTATGTTGCAGGAAGCGGTTGATGCCCTGCTGGATAACGGCCGTCGCGGTCGTGCGATCACCGGTTCTAACAAACGTCCTCTGAAATCTTTGGCCGACATGATCAAAGGTAAACAGGGTCGTTTCCGTCAGAACCTGCTCGGTAAGCGTGTTGACTACTCCGGTCGTTCCGTTATCACCGTTGGTCCATACCTGCGTCTGCACCAGTGTGGTCTGCCGAAGAAAATGGCACTGGAGCTGTTCAAACCGTTCATCTACGGCAAGCTGGAACTGCGTGGTCTTGCTACCACCATTAAAGCAGCCAAGAAAATGGTTGAGCGCGAAGAAGCTGTCGTATGGGATATCCTGGACGAAGTTATCCGCGAACACCCGGTACTGCTGAACCGTGCACCAACACTGCACCGTTTGGGTATCCAGGCATTTGAACCGGTACTGATCGAAGGTAAAGCGATCCAGCTGCACCCGCTGGTTTGTGCGGCCTATAACGCCGACTTCGACGGTGACCAGATGGCTGTACACGTACCGTTGACGCTGGAAGCCCAGCTGGAAGCGCGTGCGTTGATGATGTCGACCAACAACATCCTGTCCCCTGCGAATGGTGAGCCAATCATCGTTCCTTCTCAGGACGTGGTATTGGGTCTGTATTACATGACGCGTGACTGTGTTAACGCCAAAGGCGAAGGCATGGTGCTCACGGGTCCGAAAGAAGCTGAACGCGTTTATCGCGCCGGTCTGGCCTCTCTGCATGCGCGCGTTAAAGTGCGTATCACAGAAGAGATCAAGAGCATCGAAGGCGATGTTACGCATCAGACGTCGATTATTGATACGACTATCGGTCGCGCCATCCTGTGGATGATCGTACCGAAAGGTCTGCCGTACTCGATCGTTAACCAGCCTCTGGGCAAGAAAGCGATCTCCAAAATGCTGAACACCTGTTACCGCATTTTGGGTCTGAAACCGACAGTTATCTTCGCTGACCAGACTATGTACACCGGTTTTGCTTACGCGGCGCGCTCTGGTGCTTCCGTAGGTATCGATGACATGGTTATCCCGGAGAAAAAAGCCGAGATTATCGAAGAAGCCGAAACCGAAGTTGCCGAGATTCAGGAGCAGTTCCAGTCTGGTCTGGTTACCGCGGGCGAACGCTATAACAAAGTGATCGATATTTGGGCGGCGGCGAACGAACGTGTTGCGAAAGCGATGATGGAAAACCTGTCCGTTGAGGATGTGGTTAACCGTGATGGCGTGGTTGAGCAGCAGGTTTCTTTCAACAGTATCTTTATGATGGCCGACTCCGGTGCGCGTGGTTCTGCGGCACAGATTCGTCAGTTGGCGGGTATGCGTGGTCTGATGGCGAAACCAGATGGTTCGATCATCGAGACGCCAATTACCGCAAACTTCCGTGAAGGTTTGAACGTACTCCAGTACTTCATCTCAACGCACGGTGCGCGTAAAGGTCTGGCGGATACCGCACTGAAAACAGCGAACTCCGGTTATCTGACTCGTCGTCTGGTTGACGTTGCGCAGGATCTGGTTGTGACCGAAGACGATTGTGGTACCCACGAAGGTATCATGATGACGCCGGTTATCGAGGGTGGTGATGTTAAAGAGCCACTGCGTGAGCGCGTACTGGGTCGTGTAACGGCTGAAGACGTGATCAAACCGGGCACAGCGGACATTCTGGTTCCACGTAACACGCTGCTGAATGAGCAGTGGTGTGACATGTTGGAAGAGAACTCCGTTGACGCCGTTAAAGTACGTTCAGTCGTAAGCTGCGAAACCGACTTTGGCGTGTGCGCCAACTGCTACGGTCGCGACCTGGCTCGTGGTCATATCATCAACAAAGGTGAGGCCATCGGGGTTATCGCGGCACAGTCCATCGGTGAACCAGGTACACAGTTAACCATGCGTACGTTCCACATCGGTGGTGCGGCATCGCGTGCGGCAGCTGAGTCCAGCATTCAGGTGAAAAACAAAGGTAGCCTGAAACTGAGCAACGCGAAGTTCGTTGTGAACAGCAACGGTAAACTGGTTATTACTTCACGTAATACCGAACTGAAACTGATCGACGAATTCGGACGTACGAAAGAAAGCTATAAAGTGCCTTACGGTGCGGCAATGGCGAAAGGCGATGGTGCAGAAGTTAGCGGTGGCGAAACCGTAGCTAACTGGGACCCGCATACCATGCCAGTTATCACCGAAGTGAGCGGTAACATTCGCTTCACCGACATGATTGATGGCCAGACGATTACTCGTCAAACCGACGAACTGACTGGTTTGTCCTCTATCGTGGTTCTGGATAGTGCAGAGCGTACCGGTAGCGGTAAAGACCTGCGTCCGGCACTGAAAATCGTTGATGACAAAGGCGAAGATGTACTGATTCCAGGTACGGATATGCCTGCTCAGTACTTCCTGCCGGGTAAAGCGATCGTGCAGTTGGAAGACGGCGTGAAAATCAGCGGCGGTGATACTTTGGCGCGTATTCCTCAGGAATCCGGCGGTACCAAGGATATTACCGGTGGTCTGCCACGCGTAGCCGACCTGTTCGAAGCTCGTCGTCCGAAAGAGCCAGCTATTCTGGCAGAAATCAGCGGTATCATTTCCTTCGGTAAAGAAACCAAAGGTAAACGCCGTCTGGTAATTTCTCCGTTGGATGGCAGCGATGCTTACGAAGAGATGATTCCGAAATGGCGTCAGCTCAACGTGTTCGAAGGTGAAGTGGTGGAACGTGGTGACGTTGTTTCCGACGGCCCAGAGTCTCCGCACGATATCCTGCGTCTGCGTGGTGTACATGCAGTAACGCGTTATATCACCAACGAAGTTCAGGAAGTTTACCGTCTGCAAGGCGTTAAGATTAACGATAAACACATCGAAGTTATCGTTCGTCAGATGTTGCGTAAAGGCACCATCGTTAGCGCGGGCAGCACGGAGTTCCTGGAAGGCGAACAGGCTGAAGTGTCTCGCATCAAAATTGCCAACCGTCAGTTGGAAGCGGATGGCAAGATCACGGCAACATACAGCCGCGATCTGCTGGGTATCACCAAAGCATCTCTGGCGACCGAGTCCTTCATTTCTGCGGCATCGTTCCAGGAAACCACTCGCGTACTGACCGAAGCCGCTGTTGCGGGTAAACGTGATGAACTGCGTGGCCTGAAAGAGAACGTTATCGTAGGTCGTCTGATCCCAGCGGGTACAGGTTATGCGTACCATCAGGATCGTATGCGCCGCCGTCAGGCGGGTGAAGCGCCAGTCGTGCCTCAGGTGAGTGCCGATGAAGCTTCTGCTAACCTGGCTGAACTGTTGAACGCAGGCTTTGGTAGCAGCGACGACGAATAAGTCTTTGTGCGCTGCGCTATCATGCGGTAAATAACAGAAACCCCGACTATGATGGTCGGGGTTTTTTTATGGCTGATTCCCTGTGGACGACCCGTCGCAAGCGACGTAAGCATGTCTTCCTGAAATTTTTTATAGCGCACATCCCTGTGCGCTACCTAAAGGCCGTCGCAAGCGACGTTAAAAATTTCATCCCTGAAATTTTTTGTTGTACAGTAGTGTAAAGTAAATAGAACGGAACCGACATGGACACCTCAACTACGCCGACACTCTCACAGCCTGGCGGCTTATTATCTCAGCAAGATGACTCACTCTCTTCTGATAAAACCTTACAAACACAGTCAGTAAGCCATTCTCAACATCGAGCAAAACGCGCAGCATGGGGCAGTTTTGTGGGGGCCGTTGTCGACTGGTACGATTTCCTACTGTACGGAATTGTTGCCGCTCTTGTATTTAATACCGAATTTTTCCCACAGGTCAGCCCAACAATGGGGACGCTGGCGGCATTTGGTACGTTCGGTGTTGGTTTCCTGTTCCGACCGCTAGGCGGCATGGTGTTTGGCCACTTCGGCGATAAGCTGGGTCGTAAACGCATGCTGATGATCACGGTCTGGATGATGGGCATTTCTACTGCGCTGATTGGTCTGTTGCCGTCGTTTGATTCGATTGGCTGGTGGGCACCGGTGCTGCTGGTGACGCTGCGTGCAATTCAGGGCTTTGCGGTTGGGGGCGAATGGGGCGGTGCGGCGCTGTTGGCGGTAGAGAATGCGCCGAAGAAGAAGAAAGCCTTTTACAGCAGCGGCGTACAGGTTGGCTTTGGGGTCGGATTGTTGCTAGCTACTGGGTCGGTCTCGGTGGTGAGCAATTTGACGACCAATGAAGAATTTACCACCTGGGGCTGGCGTCTACCGTTCTTATTCAGCCTGATTCTGGTGGCTATCGCCTGGTGGGTGCGTAACGGGATGGATGAGTCTCAGGAATTTGAGGCGAATAAAACGTTGGGAGAAAGAGCCAATAAACTGCGTTCGTTCCCTATCATGGAAGCACTGCGCCAGCACCCGAAGGCATTCCTGCTGATCATTGCGCTACGGCTTGGCGAACTGCTGACGATGTATATCGTCACCGCGTTTGCCCTCAATTATTCCACGACTCATCTTGGGCTATCGCGGGATATCTTCCTGAATATCGGGCTGCTGGTGGGGGCGATTAGCTGCGTATCTATTCCTTTCTTTGCCTATCTGGCAGATAGCTTTGGCCGCCGTCGGATCTACGTTACTGGCGCACTGATTGGGGCTGCGAGTGCGGTGCCATTCTTTATGGCGCTGGAAAGCCATAACACGCTGCTGATTCTGTTCTTTGCCATCATGCTGGCGAATATTGCCCACGATATGATTGTTAGCGTACAGCAGCCGATGTTTACCGAACTATTTGGTACGGCGTACCGCTATAGCGGAGCAGGTGTAGGTTATCAGGTCGCCAGCGTGGTTGGCGGCGGGTTTACGCCTTTTATCGCCGTTCTGCTGGTGCAGTTTATGGATGGTTCATGGCATGCGGTGGCCGCTTACCTTGCCATTGGCTGCTTACTCTCGGCGATTGTCGGGATGCGGATGAAGGCCACATCGTCGGACGCCTTGCCTGACTAACCTCTTCACTTCACCCATCTCGTGTGCCGATACAGAAGAGTCTGTATCGGCACATTTTTACTGCTTTTTTAGTCTACTGTTTTTTGCCGTGGCGTTATCTAAACCGATCAAGATCGCTTCGCTTTAGCCCAATATCCTTAAGCCCGTCATCGCTCATATTTTGCAGTATCTTCAGCGTTTGTGCTCTTGCCCGCCAGGCTTTCCACAAGCGGAACGGCAAAATCAGCATTAGCCAAAACGGTGACTCGCGGAACGGTTTTTGTGATCGATTCTCATGAAATTCCATATTTTCCCCCTCGCCAGTGAATGATCGCTATGATGAGGCGAAAGGTATTTTCAATACAGACTCAAAAAATCCATTTTTTTAGCATACAGATTGTGTGATATTGCATCTGAATGGTGATTTTTAGTTGAATCTGTACTGGTTACTGCTTTGAATCTTGATGGGGAATGATACTGATGACGCGTTATCAACACCTGGCTGGGCTGTTAGAACAGCGGATCGAACAAGGGTTGTACCAAAGCGGAGAACGCCTGCCTTCTGTGCGGGCGCTGAGTACAGAGCATGGTGTGAGCATCAGTACCGTACAGCAAGCCTATCATCTGCTGGAAACCCGGCAGTTGATTATGCCGCAGCCGCGTTCGGGATATTTTGTCGCGCCGCGTAAGGCGACGCCGCCCGTCCCCGCGCTGACGCGTCCTGCTCAACGCCCGGTTGAGATCACGCAGTGGGAATCGGTGCTGGAGTTGGTTAACGTGCGTCTGGAGAACAATGTGCTGAAGTTTGGCAGTGGAATGCCGGATGTGAGCCAGCCGACCATAAAACCACTGTGGAAGGAGATGAGTCGCCTCTGCCAATATCAGGATCCTCGGATCTTACAATATGACAGCGTATATGGCGTACCTGCGTTGCGTGAACAGATTGCCCGTCTTACCGTCGACTGCGGCTGTCAGCTCACTCAAGATGATATTGTGATCACTACTGGATGTCAGGAAGCCTTATTTGTTGCCGTCCGCGCGGTTTGCCAACCCGGCGACATCGTGGCCGTTGAGTCACCGGCTTTTCCGGGCACGATGCAGATCCTCCGTGGGATGGATATCAAAGCGATCGAGATCCCGACCGATTCGGTGACGGGGATCAGCCTCGAAGCGTTAAGACTGGCGTTGGATCAGTGGCCGATCAAAGCCGTGCTTCTGGTGCCGAGCTGTAACAATCCGCTTGGTTTTATCATGCCTGACGCCCGTAAGAAATCGCTGGTGACGCTGGCGCAGCATTTTGATATCGCGATTATTGAAGATGATGCCTATGGTGAGCTGGCCTATGAATATCCGCGTCCCCGCGCGATAAAATCATTTGATGAAGACGGACGTGTACTGCTGTGCAGTTCGTTTTCAAAGAATCTGGCACCCGGTTTACGCGTCGGCTGGATCGCCCCGGGGCGCTATCTGGAACGTGTGATCCATACAAAATACATCAGCACGGGATCGACCGTGGTACAGCCGCAGCTAGCCGTGGCGGAATTTATTCGTAACGGACACTATCAGCCTCATCTACGCCGTATGCGCGCTCAGTACAAAGCTAATCTGGATACGTTTACTTGCTGGGTGCGTGAGTATTTTCCGTCCAATATTTGTGTGAGTCGCCCGCAAGGTGGCTTTCTGATGTGGATTGAGCTGCCTGAATATTTTGACTCGCTCAAACTCAGCCGTGAGGTCAGAAAAGCAGGCATACAGATAGCCGCGGGTTCGCTCTTCTCCGCCTCGGGAAAATACCGTAATTGTCTTCGGCTCAATTATGCCAATCGCTTCACGGAAGAGATGAGGGAAGGGCTGCGTATCGTGGGGAGTGAAATCGCGAAGATGATGCACACTTTCCCTGACCAGAACGTAACCTGATTATTTTTAAGGAAGGGCCGATACGGGTAAGGATAAGCCCCGTATCGGCGGGTTGATGTGCAGAGCCGATAAGTAGCAAACAGCTCCGGCCAGCAAGCTCCGTCATCATGCTCAGGCTTGCCAACGACGCTACTGTATTCTTCGTCGAAGGCCGTGACGATAGGCCGAATGTCATGTTGCGCGGCGCTATCCTGAGAATGTTGCCTTCCGTGTAATTCTCATTTCTGCCTGCGAGCCACTTCGCAAATCAGGCCTATCACTCATATCTGTTGCTTAAGATCCGAGATACGAGGGCTACCACGGTGCGAGGTGTCCCTGCGGGAACCTCATCACCGTGTTTCCCTCTCACTTCACGCTTAATTGACCAATATCAGGCGTATCGGCTTTTTATCTTATCGGCCTAAATAACCGTCCCAGTCTTTCCATACGGGCTGGAGACCTGCACGTATGATGGCTTGCGCCACGTCTTCAGGACGTCGTGAATCATGTGGTGAAAACTGTTCCAGTTCAGGATGGTCGTCGGCGTAGCCACCCGGTTGAGTTTTGGAAAATGCGCTGACGTTGTTAATCGCGATAGGAATGGCATGATCGCGAAAGAACGGCGATTCACGCGTGGAAAGCGACAGCTCAATATCCGGCGACAGTAACCGGAATGCGCAAATCACCTGCATGAGCTGCGCTTCATCCATAATCGACGCCGGTTCAATGCCGCCTGCACAGGGGCGTAGACGAGGGAACGAGATAGAATACCGGCTCTGCCAGTAACTCTGTTGTAAGTGCAACAGGTGTTCCGCCACCATGTAACAGTCGGTGCGCCAGCTATTGGACAGGCCGATTAAGGCACCCAGCCCGATCTTGTCGATCCCCGCACGACCCAGTCGATCCGGCGTGGCGAGTCGCCAGTGGAAATCCTGCTTTTGTCCTTTTAGATGGTGCAACTGGTAGGTCGCCGGATGATAGGTTTCCTGATAGACCATCACGCCATCCAGACCCAGTGCTTTTAATTCGGCGTACTCGTCCTGCGACAAGGGCTGGACTTCAATCATCAGCGAACTGAAGAGCGGTCGGATCAGCGGAAAGACGCGACGAAAATAATCCATGCCTACTTTACGCTGGTGTTCGCCGGTCACGAGCAACAGGTGTTCAAACCCCAGTTCCTTGATAGCGGCGCATTCACGCAGGATTTCTGCCTCATCCAGCGTTTTTCGCTTGATGTGGTTACTCATCGAAAAGCCGCAGTAGGTACAATCGTTAGAGCACAGGTTGGACAGGTACAGCGGGACATAGAAGCTTACCGTATTGCCGAAACGCTGTCGGGTAAGCTGTTGCGCCCGCTGCGCTAGCGGTTCCAGATAGGCACTGGCGGCAGGTGAAATGAGCGCCATAAAATCGTCACGCGTCAGGTGTTGTGCGGCAAGCGCTCGTTCAACATCGCGTGCAGTTTTACCATTGATGCGCAGCGTCAGGTCATCCCAGTCGAGCTGTTCCCAGACGGTTTGGAAATCGACGTTCATCGCTCCGCCCCTTCCGCTTGCTGATGCAGGAAACCGGTGAGCGGGCTGGTGGCGCTGGCGACAAACTGCTTACTTCCTAGACCTGCCTGACGAGCAAGCCCACCCGCATCAACCGCCAGCCGGAATGCGTGTGCCATCGCCACGGGATCGCGGGCAACGGCGATGGCCGTGTTGACCAGTACGGCGTCAGCGCCCATTTCCAGTGCATCAGCCGCATGGCTGGGCGCACCAATGCCCGCATCGACAATCACCGGAACGCGTGCCTGTTCGATGATGATGCGGAGAAAATCACGCGTTTGTAGCCCTTGATTGGAGCCGATCGGTGCGCCCAACGGCATCACCGCTGCGCAGCCGACTTCTTCCAACCGCTTGCACAGCACGGGATCGGCCCCGCAGTAAGGCAGCACGGTGAATCCTTCTTTTACCAGCTGTTCGGCGGCCTTCAGGGTTTCGATGGGGTCGGGCAGCAGGTATTTCACATCGGGGTGAATTTCCAGTTTCAGCCAGCGAGTGCCCAGCGCTTCACGCGCCAGTCGGGCTGCAAAAATGGCTTCGTCTGCGGTTTTTGCGCCCGACGTATTCGGCAGTAGCTTAATGCCGAGCTGGCGTAGCGGGGCGAGAATGGCGTCGTTGCCGCCGTTCAGGTCAACGCGTTTCATCGCCATGGTCACGAGCTGAGAGCCAGATGCCTCGAGTGCCGCCAGCATCAGTTCTGGCGTGGCGAATTTCCCGGTGCCGCTCAGCAGCCGTGAAGTGAATGTCGTATCGGCAATGTGCAGCATGTCATCCTCCCGCGATTGCCTGAAAAAGCAAAATATCATCACCGTCCTGCACCTGATGCTGTGACCAGATAGCGTGCGGGATAATGGTCTGGTTGATGGCCAACGCCGTACCAGGCTGGAGCCGGTTTATCTGGCTCAGCAGCGCCTCAACCGTGATGGCCTCCGGAAATTCAAAAGGCTCATCATTCAGCGTGATTTTCATGCCGCGCCCCCGCATACCGGGCAATGGGGCGCGCGCGTCAACTGGAGCGTGTTCCAGCTCTGCTGCTTGCCATTGAACATTCTCAGCTTGCCATCCAGCGCGGACGGCATACCGGCCAGCAGTTTGATCGCTTCCAGCGCCTGAAGCGTGCCAATCACGCCGACCACCGGCCCCAGCACGCCTGCGGTACGGCAGTTGCGCTGGGGTTCGGTTGTATCGGGGTACAAGCAGGCGTAGCAGCCAGTGTGATAAGGCGGTGTGAAGACGGCGAGCTGGCCGCTGAAACCGACGGCGCTCCCGCTGATGAGCGGCTTGCCTGCGCTAAAACAGGCGGCGTTAACCGCATGGCGAGTGGTCATGTTATCGCTGCAATCCAGCACCAGATCGACGCGGCTGACGGCGCGGTGTAACGCGTCGCCGCTGAGCCTCTCGGTAATCGCAATCGCTTCTGAGTTCGGGTTTAACGCCTGTAGCTGACGCTGGGCCAGCACGGCTTTGGGCTTGTCGGTGTCGCTGGTGCGATACAGAATCTGGCGTTGCAGGTTGCTGATATGCAGCGAGTCATCATCGGCAAGCAGCAACGTGCCGACCCCTGCGGCAGCCAGATAGAGCGACGCGGGAGCGCCCAGTCCACCCAACCCCACCAGCAGAACGCGGGCGGCTTTGAGTTTCTCCTGACCTTCCGGACCAATATCTTCCAGCATCAGCTGGCGGCTGTAGCGCATGAACTCGCTATCGCTCAGTCCGACAGACGTGGGATGGGGATTCGTTACCATGTCATGCCTCCCGTCCTTCAATCATCCTGAGCAACGTCGCGGTTGCCTGCCGCCAGTCCGGTGCCTGCGTAATGGCGCTGACGACGGCAATACTGCCGACGCCCGTTTTCAGCACCGCAGGTACTTTGTCGATGCTGATGCCGCCAATCGCCACCGTGGGAAAACGGCCTTGCAGATCGGTGATGTGGCGCGTCAGTTCGGCCAACCCCTGCGGCGCTGATGGCATGTCTTTGGTTTGGGTGGGGAAAATATGCCCCAGCGCGATGTAGGACGGGTTGATCGCTACCGCACGTGCCAGTTCACGATCGTCGTGCGTGGAGACGCCTAAGCGCAGGCCAGCTTGCTTAATCACGGCCAGATCGGCGGTATCCAGATCGTCCTGACCCAGATGTACGCCGTACGCCTGATGTTTTACGGCTAATTTCCAATAGTCATTGATGAAGAGCTGCGCCTGATAGCGGCGACCCAATGCGATCGCCTGGATCACCTCGGCTTCGGCTTGTTCATCTGGCCGATCTTTGATTCTCAACTGGATCGTTTTCACCCCGACGCCGAGTAGTCGCTCGATCCATTCCACGCTATCGACGACGGGATAAAGCCCCAGCCGCTGCGCCGTTGGGGCAAAAGGCGTCGAGTCCGTCATTTGCTTACCTCGGTTTGCAGGCTGGTGGCGCTGTGATAAAGCTCGCTGCCGCGCGAGCGGAATTCTTGCGACATCTGTTCCATACCCACTTCAATCGGTTTGGCTTCCGCTTCCTGTTTCGCCGCGTAGTCGCGTACTTCCTGTGAGATTTTCATCGAGCAGAATTTGGGACCGCACATGGAACAGAAGTGGGCGACTTTACCGGATTCTTGCGGCAGGGTTTCATCGTGGTAGGCGCGAGCGGTTTGGGGATCGAGCGCCAGATTGAACTGGTCTTCCCAGCGGAATTCGAAGCGCGCTTTTGACATGGCGTTATCGCGGATCTGCGCGCCGGGGTGGCCTTTTGCCAGATCGGCGGCGTGGGCGGCGATCTTATAGGTAATCAGCCCCTGTTTGACGTCTTCTTTGTTCGGCAAGCCAAGATGTTCCTTCGGCGTCACGTAGCAGAGCATCGCGCAGCCGAACCAGCCGATCATGGCAGCACCGATGCCGGAGGTGAAGTGATCGTAACCCGGTGCGATATCGGTAGTCAGTGGGCCGAGCGTGTAGAACGGCGCTTCATGGCAGTGTTCCAGCTCCTCGGTCATGTTGCGGCGGATCATCTGCATCGGAACGTGGCCGGGGCCTTCGATCATCACCTGAACGTCGTATTCCCAGGCGATTTTAGTTAGTTCGCCCAGCGTATGCAGCTCGGCAAACTGGGCTTCGTCGTTGGCGTCCTGAATGGAGCCGGGGCGTAAGCCGTCACCCAGCGACAGCGCGACGTCGTAAGCGGCACAAATTTCACAAATCTCACGGAAGTGTTCGTACAGGAAGCTCTCTTTGTGATGCGACAGGCACCACTTCGCCATGATGGAACCGCCGCGTGAGACGATGCCGGTCAGGCGTTTGGCGGTCATCGGCACGTAGCGCAATAGCACGCCAGCGTGGATAGTGAAGTAGTCCACGCCCTGTTCCGCCTGCTCCAGCAGCGTATCGCGGAACATTTCCCAGTTCAGGTTTTCCGCCACACCGTTCACTTTCTCCAGCGCCTGATAAATTGGTACCGTCCCGATTGGCACGGGGCTGTTACGCAGAATCCACTCGCGGGTTTCGTGAATATAGCGACCAGTGGAGAGATCCATCACCGTATCCGCACCCCAGCGGGTAGACCAGACCAGCTTTTCCACCTCTTCTTCGATGGAGGAGGTCACGGCGGAGTTACCGATGTTGGCGTTAACCTTCACCAGAAAATTGCGGCCGATAATCATCGGCTCTGATTCCGGGTGGTTGATGTTGGAAGGGATAATGGCGCGGCCGGCGGCCACTTCCTGACGGACAAATTCCGGCGTGATGTTCTCCGGCAAGAGAGCGCCGAAGCTTTGCCCCGGATGCTGCTGGCGCAGCACGTCAGTGCGAATGCGCTCGCGTCCCATATTTTCGCGAATGGCGATAAATTCCATTTCGGGGGTAATCACACCCTGTCGGGCATAGTGAAGTTGGGTGACGCGTTTGCCTGCTTTGGCACGCAAAGGTCGTGGCAAATGCTCGAAACGCAGATGATCCAGCCCCGCATCCGCCAGACGCTGCTGGGTGAAATCAGAGCTGACGCCGGATAGCGCTTCGGTGTCGTGACGTTCTGCAATCCAACTGGCGCGCAGCTTCGCTAGCCCAACGCGGACATCGGGTTGCGCAGCGGGATCGCCATAAGGCCCTGACGTATCGTAAACCGGGATTGGCTCATTGGGCTCGTATTGGGGATTGACTTTACTGCCGCCGAGTAGTGTCGGGCTGAGCTGAATCTCTCGCATTGGCACGTGGATATCGTCACGTGAGCCCGCAAGGTAAATACGTTTGGAATTGGGAAAGGCGGTTCCCTGTAAGGTTTCAATAAACTGCTGGGCGGCGGCACGCTGTTCACGGCGACCCGATTTGGATGCTGTGGGTAGCTGTGGTTCTGTAGACAATGGGTTTACAGATAACGGTTCTTTAGACAATGGTTCTGTAGACATAGCAAGTTCCTGTAAGACGTAAAGGGAAGATTGCTTGTCTGGAGCCCGGAGGGAGTAATAATGATATTGAGCGTCAGAGCAGGTATGTGGGAATACACAGCCTTAGGCTCAATGAGGTGCATTACTCTTGTTCCCTTCGCAGGTATTAACCCGATCAGGTTCCGCGGATCCCGAATTAACGGTCTCAGCCTGTGCGCTCATAAATTTCGTCATAAACGAAACACGAGCACGCTAGGCACTCCGACAAGATATGCCCGTCTCTTAAACGGGCCAATAAAACCCCTACACTGTATGTCGGCAAAACGCGGATGTCAAAGCGTGCCGCTTTTGCTTTTACAATGTGTGATGATGTCCTGAAATAACGTCAAACGACGACTATTTGTCGTAAACCTGCTGAATCATTCTGTCTTCTAACGTAAAACGTTCTTCCAGCGCTTCGCCGACGTGGGAGAGTGCCTGCTGGAATTCGAGGCAGTTATCGTGGTCGATGGCTGCCGCCAGATGGCTATCGTAAAACGTCATAATTTGCTGCGTGTTATTTTGCAGGGCGAGGTCGAGCTGGGTGGAAAGCGCTAATACTTGTTCGCTGTGCGTCGCGGCTTCATGCAGCATTTTTTCGTATAAATGAAAGTGGCCGGTAGAAAGATAGTCCACCAGATTCTGGCAAAAATTATCCAATGCCTCTTCATCCAGAAGAGAAAGCGTTTCCTTATTCGGCTTGATGCCAACCAGATGATAGTAAGCCACCAGAAGCTGCTTACGCGCTTGTAGCCATTGGTCGATTAACGCATTATTGCCACCAACGTATTCAGTTAGACTTTGTAGCTGGTTTAGCATTGTTGACTCCGTGAACGGTAAGAAATAACTGAAATCCCAGTTATAAAACTTATGTAATCACTCTGAATGTAAAATGCCAGTGAAGTGGCAGTGGAGCAATAAAAAGATATGGAACAGACGCTAAAAGGTGACGAAACCGGCTGGTGGGTGGTTAGCGACGCGGTACAAATCTGGCTCCCTCAGGGAGAATTGCCGCGCGGAACGGCTACGGCGTGGTCGTTGCAGGGGAAAACGGCTCGCCAAATCGGTGAATGGCAAGGACTGCCTGTCTGGCTGGTCTGTCAGGGTCGGGATTCCGATATGGCATCGGTTCGCCAGTTGCTCGATCAGGACGTGGGCTTATTCCAACTCGCGGGGCGAGGCGTACAGCTGGCGGAGTTCTATCGTTCTCATCGTTTTTGCGGCTACTGCGGTCATGAAATGGTGCGGAGTAAAACTGAGCTGGCGTGCTTATGTCACCACTGTAAAGAGCGCTATTATCCGCAGATTGCGCCCTGCATCATCGTCGCGATTCGCCGTGGCGAGGAAATTTTGCTGGCGCAGCACAATCGGCATCGCGGAAACATGTACACCGTGCTGGCTGGATTTGTCGAAGTGGGCGAAACGCTGGAGCAGACGGTCGTGCGTGAGGTGATGGAAGAGAGCCAAATTCAGATAAAAAACCTGCGCTATGTGAGTTCGCAGCCTTGGCCATTCCCTCATTCACTGATGATGGCGTTTATGGCCGACTATGCGGATGGCGAAATCAAGCATGACCCGAAAGAGCTGCGTGACGCGGGCTGGTTCCGCTATGACCAACTCCCGCAGTTGCCTCCTCCGGGCACCGTGGCGCGTCGGCTTATCGAAGATACGGTGGTACTGTGCCGCGCTTATCATGAGAACGAAGGCTGACGTGGTACTATTGGCGTCATGAATGGCTCGCGTACACCGCGCACCTGCGTCATAGCGTATTCGCTTCATAAAGCGTTCGCCTTATAACGCATCCGTTTCATCACATCTATCCGGTGTAGAACCGCCGTGAGGTTGAAAGGAAAAGAACATGACTGATCTGAAAAACGATCGCTATTTGCGGGCGTTATTACGCCAACCCGTTGATGTCACCCCTGTGTGGATGATGCGTCAGGCGGGGCGTTATCTGCCGGAATACAAGGCAACGCGCGCGCAGGCGGGTGATTTTATGTCGCTGTGTAAAAACGCAGAGCTGGCTTGTGAAGTCACGTTACAACCTTTACGGCGCTATGCGCTGGATGCGGCAATCCTGTTCTCCGATATCCTGACTATCCCTGATGCCATGGGCTTAGGGCTCTATTTTGAAGCAGGGGAAGGCCCGCGCTTTCATTCTCCGATCGCGTCTCATACCGATGTGGTTAACCTGCCGGTTCCCGATCCAGAGCAGGAACTTGGTTATGTGATGAACGCGGTGCGGACGATCCGTAAAAGTCTCGCCGGGGAAGTGCCGCTGATTGGCTTCTCGGGCAGCCCGTGGACGCTGGCGACCTATATGGTTGAAGGCGGTAGCAGCAAAGCGTTTACCGTCATCAAGAAAATGATGTTCGCCGAGCCTAAAACGCTACACCTGTTGCTGGATAAGCTGGCTGATAGCGTCATTCTTTATCTCAACGCGCAGATTCGCGCGGGTGCGCAGGCGGTGATGGTATTCGATACCTGGGGCGGCGCGCTGAGCGGGCGTGACTATAAAGAATTCTCCCTGCATTACATGCATAAGATTGTTGATGGCTTGCAGCGCGAGAACGAAGGCCGCCGTGTGCCCGTGACGCTCTTCACCAAAGGTGGAGGACAATGGCTGGAAGCGATGGCAGAAACAGGCTGCGACGCGCTGGGGCTGGACTGGACGAGCGATATTGCTGATGCACGCCGTCGCGTAGGCGATAAAGTCGCGCTACAGGGAAATATGGATCCGTCGATGCTGTATGCCGATCCGGCACGGATCGAGCAGGAAGTGGCGTCGATCCTGGCTGGATTTGGACAAGGCAACGGCCATGTGTTCAATCTGGGTCATGGCATTCATCAGGATGTGCCGCCGGAGCATGCGGGCGTGTTTGTTGAGGCCGTGCATCGGTTGTCTCGTCCTTATCACGCATGATTCACAGGAGGTGATGTGATTGATACACAACGGCTG
Source organism: Pectobacterium jejuense (assembly GCF_026800125.1). Lineage (NCBI taxonomy): Bacteria > Pseudomonadati > Pseudomonadota > Gammaproteobacteria > Enterobacterales > Pectobacteriaceae > Pectobacterium > Pectobacterium jejuense. Next base: position 30,873 of record NZ_JAPQKX010000020.1, read on the forward strand.
CGGGCTGAACAGTTGGCCCGCGCTTCTGATGTGATTCGGCACGACGATTTACCTTTTGAGCAGCCCACGTTTATCGCGGGTGCGGATGTTGGCTTTGAGCAAGAAGGCTCAGTAACCCGCGCTGCGATTGCGGTAATGCGCTATCCTTCGTTGGAACTGATAGAATACAAGATTGCGCGTATCAGCACGACAATGCCTTATATCCCCGGTTTTCTTTCGTTTCGTGAATGCCCTGGGCTACTTGCCGCGTGGGCGTTGCTTGAACAGAAACCGGATCTGCTGTTTGTCGACGGGCATGGGATTTCCCACCCACGTCGTCTCGGCGTTGCCAGCCATTTTGGTCTGCTAGTTGATGTTCCGACGATTGGCGTGGCGAAAAGTCGACTTTGTGGCCGATTTGAGCCATTGGCGGAGGGCGTTGGCAGCCAGCAGCCGTTACTGGATAAGGGCGAGCAGATTGGCTGGGTATGGCGCAGTAAAGCGCGCTGTAACCCGCTGTTTGTGGCGACGGGGCATCGAGTCAGTCAGGATAGTGCATTGCACTGGGTACAATCTTGTATGCGCGGCTACCGTTTACCGGAGCCGACTCGTTGGGCTGATGCTGTCGCATCAAATCGTCCCGCATTTGTGCGTTGGCAACGGCAGCAAGCCGCTAACGTATTGTCGTAAAACTTTAGGAATTCAGGCATAGGGCGTCACTGTGATTTCAGGTACACTGCCGTCCGTCGCCGTTAATGAGCATAAAAATGTTACGTAACCCCATTCATTTACGTCTGGAAAAGCTGGCGAGCTGGCAACATGTCACTTTCATGGCATGTCTTTGTGAACGTATGTATCCAAATTACCACGAGTTTTGTCGTCAAACAGAATTCGGCGACGCGATGGTTTACCGTCGCATTCTCGATCTGGTATGGGAAACATTGGTTGTTAAAGATGCGAAGGTCAATTTCGATAGCCAGTTGGAAAAGCTGGAAGAAGCGGTTCCCGCTGCGGAAGATTACGATCTTTACGGTGTCTACCCGGCTATTGATGCCTGTATCGCACTGGGCGAGCTGATTCATTCGCGCTTAAGCGGTGAAACGCTGGAACATGCGATAGCGATTAGCGAAACGTCCATTCGCACGGTTGCCATGCTGGAAATGACGCAGGCAGGCAAAGAAATGACCGACGATGAGCTCAAGGTTGTGCCTGCAATTGAAGAAGAATGGGACATCCAATGGGAGATTTTTCGCCTGTTGGCGGCCTGTGAAGAACGCGATATTGAGCTGATCAAAGGGCTCCGTTCCGATCTGCGCGAGGCCGGAAGTAGTAACATCGGGATAAATTTGCATCAATAACGCGATAAAACGTGATTTAAGGCCTGAAATGGCCTGTCTTAAGGCTTCACATTCGCACCCTGTCTGGTCTACATTTGGGGGGCGTAAAAAAAGTGGCTGTCGGTGCGTGTATGCAGGAGAGTGCTATTACACCCTGAAACGGGAAAGGGCATATCCGTCGCACTCGATGCTTAGCAAGCGATAAACACACTGTAAGGATAACTTATGAATAAGACTCAACTGATTGATGTAATTGCGGACAAAGCTGATCTGTCAAAAGCACAGGCTAAAGCAGCTCTGGAATCAACTTTGGCGGCAATTACCGAGTCTCTGAAAGAAGGTGATGCAGTACAATTAGTTGGTTTTGGTACGTTTAAAGTGAACCATCGTAATGAGCGCACTGGCCGCAACCCACAAACCGGTAAAGAAATCAAAATCGCTGCTGCCAACGTGCCAGCATTTGTTTCTGGCAAGGCTCTGAAAGACGCTGTTAAATAAGCCCATGCCGGTTAAAAGTTTAAGCAGAGGGGCGGTTTCGCCCCTTTTGCTTTTACGACGTTTGTGTGGCGCAGGCCTCATGCTTATAGCCGTGGTAGGTTGCAGTAGCCGCACCGCACCGCCGGACGTTTTCGCCAGCGGCTACGTTGCCGATCGTGGTGTTGTGCGTTTGTGGCGTAAGGATGATGCGCAGAATACGACGGCGCTGACCACCGTATACAACCCGCTTCAAGGCAATGCCCTGGTGGTGACGCGCTATACGTTCCAGCAGGATAAGCTACGCGAGATACAGCGTAATCAGCTCGGCGCGCAACAAGAAGATATGCGTTTGCGCTTTGCAGAAGATGGAACTGTCAGCTTTATGCAGAGGCAGCTTGCCGAAAGACGTGAGTCGGTTTCTGATGATGAAATCGCGCTCTACCAGTTCGACGCGAAGCGCATGCTGGAATTGAGCGATGTATTGCGTGCAGGCAAGGTGAGGCTAAAGCAAGGGAAATGGCTGGAAGGGCAGGTGCAGTCTTGTGACGGTACGGTAGTTCGCCCTGATTTTGACAATGACTCGCGTGAATGGATCGCGCAGCAAAAAAAAGCGCATGCAACGCGCCCGCTAAACGTCGCGTGGCTGGAAGCGCCAGAAGGGACGCAGCTATTGCTGGTGGTGGAAGATGATGTTTGCCAGTGGGAACCCAAATAGCTATTAGCTATAAAAAACCCGGATTTCTCCGGGCTTCAGTATTGATCAGACAATCTTTATCGCATCGCTTATCACGCTTGCTCGCGCTCAATAGCACGGTAGCCGATGTCTTTTCGACAGAATACCCCTTGCCATTGAATACCCGCTGCGATTTCATAAGCACGTTGTTGCGCTTCAGCCACGGTATTGCCCAATGCGGTGACGCACAGTACACGGCCACCGTTGGTGACGACATCAATGCCGTTCAACTTGGTACCAGCATGGAAAACTTTGCCATCTTCGGCATCCTGCTGAGGTAACCCGGAAATCACATCGCCTGTATTGTAGTCAGCCGGATAGCCGCCTGCCGCCAATACCACGCCCAGAGATGGACGTTCATCCCAGACTGAATCTTTCTGATCCAGCGTGCCGTCACAGGCTGCCAGACACAGTTCCACCAGATCGGAGCGCAGACGCAGCATAATTGGCTGTGTTTCTGGATCGCCAAAGCGGCAGTTGAATTCGATCACTTTTGGCTGACCATCGGCAGAAATCATCAGACCGGCATACAGGAAACCGACATAGGTATTTCCCTCTGCGGCCATGCCGTTGACGGTCGGCCAAATCACCTGATCCATCACGCGCTGGTGGATTTCATCGGTCACGACCGGAGCTGGCGAATAAGCGCCCATACCACCGGTATTCGGGCCCGTATCTTTATCTCCAACGCGTTTATGATCCTGGCTGGTTGCCATCGGCAGTACATTCTTGCCATCCACCATCACGATGAAGCTGGCTTCTTCGCCATCAAGGAACTCTTCCACCACGATACGGTGTCCGGCATCGCCGAATGCATTCCCCGCCAGCATATCCTGAATGGCGTTCTCTGCTTCCTGCAACGTCATGGCGACAATCACGCCTTTACCTGCGGCTAACCCGTCGGCCTTGATGACGATCGGTGCGCCTTTGCTGCGGACATAGGCCAGCGCGGGTTCAACTTCGGTGAAGTTCTGGTATTCCGCCGATGGAATATTGTGGCGTGCCAGAAAATCTTTCGTAAAGGCTTTAGAGCCTTCTAACTGTGCAGCGCCCTGCGTTGGGCCGAAGATTTTTAGACCCGCGCTCTGAAATGCATCCACAACACCGATAACTAGCGGTGTTTCCGGGCCAACGATGGTTAAATCGATGTGGTTTTCTTGGGCAAAAGCGACTAACGCTGGAATATCAGTGGCGGCGATATCGACGTTGGTCAGCGCTGGCTCAAGCGCGGTGCCCGCGTTTCCTGGAGCAACATAAACACGTTTCGCCAGCGGTGACTGCGAGGCTTTCCAGGCTAGCGCGTGCTCGCGTCCGCCATTACCAATTACTAAAATGTTCATTTCGGTCAGCTCCAGAATTAATGGCGGAAATGGCGCATGTCGGTAAAGATCATCGCAATGCCGTGTTCATTGGCGGCAGCAATGACTTCATCATCACGAATCGACCCGCCCGGTTGGATCACGCAGGTAATGCCAACGGCAGCCGCGGCATCAATACCATCACGGAATGGGAAGAACGCATCAGACGCCATAGCGGAACCTTTTACTTCCAGCCCTTCATCGCTCGCTTTGATACCGGCGATTTTCGCTGAGTAAACGCGGCTCATCTGGCCAGCACCTATTCCGATGGTCATGTTGTCGCGTGCGTACACAATCGCATTGGATTTAACAAACTTAGCCACTTTCCAGCAGAAAAGGGCATCACGTAATTCCTGCTCGCTCGGCTGGCGCTCGGTTACGACACGTAACTGAGACGCATCGACCATGCCCAGATCGCGATCCTGTACCAGCAAACCGCCGTTGACGCGTTTGAAGTCCAGCCCAGGAACGCGTTGTTGCCAGCTACCGCTAGTCAGGACACGTACGTTCTGTTTGGCTGCTGTCACCTTCAACGCAGCCTCACTGGCAGATGGGGCAATAATGACTTCGACAAACTGGCGGCTGATGATGGCCTGCGCCGTCTCTTCATCCAGCTCGCGGTTGAAAGCGATAATGCCGCCGAATGCAGATGTTGGGTCGGTTTTATAGGCGCGCTCGTAAGCATCAAGAATTGAGTCGCCAATCGCTACGCCGCACGGATTCGCATGCTTAACGATAACGCAGGCCGGCTCGGCAAATTCTTTCACACATTCCAGCGCCGCGTCGGTATCGGCGATGTTGTTATAAGACAGCGCTTTGCCTTGTAACTGTGTCGAGGTGGCGACAGAGGCCTCGTGAATATTCTCTTCTATATAGAAGGCAGCTTGCTGATGGCTATTCTCGCCGTAGCGCATGTCCTGCTTTTTGATGTAGTTAAGGTTTAACGTGCGTGGGAAGTGACCTGATGGTTTATCGGTTTCACCGTGGTAAGGCGGAACCAGTGCACCAAAGTAGTTGGCAATCATACTGTCGTAAGCGGCAGTGTGTTCGAAGGCTTTAATGGCTAAATCGAAACGGGTTTCGTAGGTCAGTGAACCTTCGTTGGCGTCGATTTCATTAATGATGGCGCTGTAGTCGCTGCTCTTGACCACGATAGCTACATCTTTATGGTTCTTGGCGGCGGAGCGAACCATCGTCGGCCCACCGATATCGATATTCTCAACCGCATCTTCTAATGTGCAGTTCTCACGAGCAACGGTCTGAGCAAACGGATACAGATTCACAACGACGATATCAATGGGTTTGATGTCGTGCTGCGTCATGATCGCATCATCTTGATCGCGTCGTCCCAGAATGCCGCCGTGTACTTTCGGGTGCAGGGTCTTCACTCGCCCATCCATCATTTCTGGGAAGCCAGTGTAGTCAGAGACTTCAGTCACCGCTAAGCCAGCATCGGCCAGCAAACGGGCGGTTCCACCAGTTGAAAGGAGCTCGACGCCACGGTGGGACAGAGCTTGAGCAAATTCGACAATACCTGCTTTGTCAGAAACGCTGAGCAGAGCGCGGCGAATTGGACGGCGTTGTTGCATGATGATGTTATCCCCTGGATTTGGGTAGTCAGTAAAGAACGGTATGTGAATATCGTCTTTGTCAGAGCCATAATTGCGGAATAAAGAGAAATATTCAGTTAGCGTTCGCAAAAACACGACGATTTTGAACGGGGTGAATTGTAGCGAAAACGTTTGCGTGATGCTCGTCAATTTTTGAATAGAATGCTTTCTGTGGATAAGTTTGTGCAAAAATAGGTATAAGGCGGGGTTTTGCTGTGGAATGCAGCAAACAGTCATTTTTCTTTAAAACACCTATTGCGGCCTGACGAGAACTCCCTATAATGCGCATCCACTGACACGGCAACAGCGACACGCGGTTGTGGTAACAGGAAAAAAGATTCAACGAAGACAGTCAGTAATGACTTGACTTCACAGCGGAAAAGCATAATATATGCACCCCGCGCCACCGATGAAGTGGCGCTGCTCTTTAACAATTTAATCAGACAATCTGTGTGGGCACTCACAAGACCGTATCTTGACGATATAAAAAGTCTTGA
>NZ_JAPQKX010000021.1:0-26518 GCF_026800125.1 Pectobacterium jejuense
TGGCTGGTATTCGCGGTGGTGGCATTGCCTGCGGTATCGCGTGTGGTCACGCTGGCGGAGATATCGCCGTTTGCTGCCAGCACAGCTCCCGGAACGTTGACGCTCCAGGTCTTGCCGTCGGTATTCACCGTGGTCTGGTAGGTTTCTGTGCCAACAGTAACAGTGATCGCATCGCCCGCTTTGACTTCATTGCCGACCTGACCCGTGACAGAAATCGTCTGGCCGGACTCGCTGGCGTTAATCACGTTATCCGACGTGATGTTATCGATAGAAATTGAGGCAACAGGCGCAACGGTATCGACACCGTAGGCGTGGCTGGTATTCGCGGTGGTGGCATTGCCTGCGGTATCGCGTGTGGTCACGCTGGCGGAGATATCGCCGTTTGCTGCAAGCACAGCTCCCGGAACGTTGACGCTCCAGGTATTGCCGTCGGTATTCACCGTGGTCTGGTAGGTTTCTGTGCCAACGGTAACAGTGATCGCATCGCCCGCTTTGACTTCATTGCCGACCTGACCAGTAACGGCGATCGTCTGGCCTGACTCGCTGGCATTGATGACATTATCTGACGTGATATTGTCGATAGAGATCGAAGCTACTGGAGGCAGAGTATCGACCGTGATCGCTTCACTTCCGCCCGTGCCAGGAATGCCCGCAGCATTGGTGTAGCTGCCGTCAGGAATGCTGAGGCGGACTTCTCCCTCAAAATTGGTGGCTGGCGTCAATGTCGCCGTCCAGCGAGTTGGATCGTTAGGATCCTGCACCAAATTCGTTACTGAGCCGTTTGTTACGGTGATATCACTGAGATCAAAACCAACGGGCGGTGTTGTGAAGACAAAACTTACTGTGCCATCACTGTTTATGACAATGGTGACAGAAGGCGGAGTGGTATCGGTGGTATCTGTTGCCGCAGCCAGCAACGTCGTGGATGAATCTACGCCATCCAGAACGGACGAAGCTCGGTCAGTAAACGATGAGCCAGCGGTATCATAGCCAATCGGAGTAGTCACGACCTCGGCCGTCAAATTCAAAACGACCGCTGGATTGAAATGCCCACCGCCGCCGTCACCGGCTTCTCCGGTGTCGTCATTACCAGCGGCAGTCGCTTCTAATACTTGCGTTGGGTCGGCACCCTGAGCGATAGCATCCTGTATAGCCGCGACATCATCGGCGACATCCGCGTTGGACTGAGAGGACGCATTGCTAACATCGCTCCAGCGGCTATCACGCCCCAAATCCAATGTTTTGCCATCCGGCAATGTGATTGAAACCGCGCCGTTAGCGCCAGTTACCACTTCTTCACCGCTATAAACCCGATCGCCAGCCACCAGCAATCTCTGGCTTCCATCAAGCGCGACGATAAAAACTTGTCCAATAACGAATTTAATGACGCCAATCACACCGTTCAAAATACTTTCTCCTTGATATCTATAATTATTTTTATAATGTGGGGATATTGCGGCTATAGATTTTTGCTATCATCCTGATAAGGTTGATTTGCTGTGTGTCGTCCTGACATTTTATGAAAAAAAGCGTTACGATAGTGTTGTCGTTATGCGTCAGACGCTTGACTCAATGACCAATATAATAAAAAATTCGGAATATTCTTTCCAGAACTTTACTCATTTAGAGTAAGCCTTATTTTTTCTTGTGCAGGGCGCTTCAAGGAAAGTAATTAACATATTGATATAAATGGAATAAAATCAAATCAATTCGTTAAGCGTTTATATAACACTCAAACACTTTAATAGGAATAATCACAAATAAAGTTTTTGTGAAGGAAAACTGCTGATGATGCGTAGATACCATTTTGCTTTATTATCTTTTATTACCATTTTTTCCACAGCAACGCATGCCGAGACGATTCAGGAAGCCATAAAAAGCACGCTCTATACACATCCTGAAGTCAGCGCCGCTATTAATAGCCGTTTTTCTGCCGAACATGATTTACGTGCGGCAAAAGGCGGATATCTCCCTTCCATCACGCTAAGTGCAGGTGTCGGACGCGAAGAGACCGATAGCCCCTCAACACGCGCCAGCACCAATAAGCGCGTTGAGCTCAGTCGTCAGGAATCAAGTATCAATTTAAGCCAAACGGTATTTGATGGTTTCGCCACCTCCAGCGAAGTGGGCAGACAACGCGCCACGGTCAATTCACGTGCCTATAAAGTATTAAATACCAGTGAGGCGACGGCATTAGATACCGTTCAGGTCTATCTCAGTGTGCTGCAACGTCAGGAGTTTGTCCGTCTGGCGGAAGCCAACCTTGCAAGCCATGAGCGCATTTACGATCAAATCAGGCTGCGCAGCGAACAAGGCGTTGGGCGATTGGCCGACTTGGATCAGGCCGAAGCACGTCTTGCGCAGGCCCGTAACAACGTGCTGACAGAAAAAACCAATCTGGACGATGCCAAAATCAACTACATGAGCATTGTGGGTAAAGTACCAGAGAATTTGGTGATGCCCGATGCTTCTGTGATCAAACTCCCCGCCTCGCTGGAAGATGCGCTGCGTATCATGCAGGCTAACAGCCCGGCGCTGAAATCCGCAGAGTCAGATATTGAAGCCACTCAGCAGCAGTATGAAACCTCAAAATCAACATTTTACCCGCGCCTCAACGTTGAACTTTCTCGCACGATGGATAACAACGTTGACGGAACGCGTGGTCAAAATAATGAGTGGCAGGCGATGTTGCGGATGCGCTACAACCTGTATGAAGGCGGTAGCAGCAAAGCCAACATGGAATCAAAAGCCTATCAGGTAAAAGAAGCACAGGATGTCAGAAATAATGCCCTGCGCCTGCTGAGCGAAGAACTCAAACTAGCGTGGTCAGCGTTAAATAACTCGCGTCAACAGCTGCCGATTGCCGCCGAATATGCCGACCGCAGTATGAAAGTACGTACCGCTTATCAGAAGCAATTTGGCCTGGGAGAAAGGACGTTGCTAGACCTGCTGGACAGCGAGAACGAGCTGTTTACCGCACAGCGCCGTCTGGTCGAGGTTCGTTTCACCTCCCTCTATACCGAATACCGGATCGCATCCCGCATGGGAGAGCTATTAAACCGTTTAGCGATCGCCGCGCCTGATGCAGGTACCAGCTTGACCAACGTCACCACCCAAGCAGAGTTGCCGAGCCTTAATTAATATATTTCATTGGTCAGACGGCGATAAATTGTGGTTTATATGCGGGGAATTACGTTGCGTAAGGGAACGTTCAGTTAAATGAAGTTGCAATCAGTACAAGAGACGGATGGTTCTGATAAATCAGTTGCCCAAGAGTCTATCGTCCAAGAGCCTGTGGGTCATGAACCGCATAACGTTCATGAAAAACAAGGGGGTCATGAAAATAGTGACCCTCGCAGCCGTCATGACGATCCCTTATTGGATAGCTTGCTGATCCTCTGCACCTTGCAGGGGAAATCCGTCAGTCGTACCACACTCACCGCGGGGCTCCCCTTAGCCAATCAGCGGTTATCGGTAAAATTGCTCCCAAGAGCCGCTGCACGCGCGGGGTTGCAAGGACGCGTTCTCAAACGTTCTCTGAATAAAATTTCCGAAATGTCGCTCCCCGCGATGTTGCTGTTAAGGGAAGGACGTGCGGCGATTCTGCTAGGCTGGAATGCTGACGGCAGCGCGCGTCTGATGCCCAGTGAAACAGAAGGCGGAGAAATTTCCGTTGAGCACAATACGCTGCAACAGAATTACCTCGGTCTGGTGATGTTTGCCCAGCCTCGTCATCAGTTCGATCTGCAAAACCCGTCGCTGATCCCCCGAACCAAATCCTGGTTCAAAGATACGCTTAAACTTTCACGCTCACTCTATCTCGATGCCGTCCTCGCCAGTTTGCTGGTGAACATTATCGCGCTTGCCACGCCGCTGTTCGTGATGAATGTCTATGACCGCGTTGTGCCCAATCAGGCAACGGCGACATTATGGGTGCTGGCTATCGGCGTGACCGGCGCGTTTGTATTCGATTTGATACTCAAAACGCTGCGCGGCATTTGCCTCGATATGGCGGGCAAAAAAACCGACCTGATTATTTCCGCCACGTTATTTGAGCGCATTACCGGTATGTCCATGAAAGCCCGACCTCCACGGGTCGGTAGCTTTGCGCAGAATATTCATGAATTTCAATCGCTCAGAGATTTTCTGTCGTCGCTGACGCTGACGACGCTGATCGATTTTCCTTTTACGCTGCTTCTGCTGCTGGTTATCGGCATCATCGGCGGCCCGCTGGTCTGGGTTTCCATACTGGCCTACCCTATCGCCCTACTGGCGAGCTGGGCGATGCAAAAGCCGCTGTCCGCCACCATTGAAAAAACAATGCATCTTGCCAGTGAACGGCAGGCTACGCTGATCGAAACCTTGAGCTGTCTGGACGCAATCAAGGTCAATAATGCGGAAAGTGAACGTCAGCACCAGTGGGAACAGACCATTGGCAGCCTGAGCAAGCTGGAAATGCGGGCCAAGGCACTGTCTTCACTGGCGGTAAACCTGACGCAGTGGTTCCAGCAATTTGCCGGCGTTGCCATGATTGTCGTCGGCGTCTATATGCTGATTAACGGCAAACTCAGTATGGGTGGGCTGATTGCCTGTTACATGCTGAACGGTAGAGCGCTCATGCCGTTGGGCCAGCTTTCTGGGCTGGTCAGCCGTTACCAGCAAGCACGCTTGACGATGCAAACCACCGAACAGATGATGCAGTTACCGCAAGAGCGTAGTGATAACGAACGCCCGCTGAAGCGCGAGAGCATCCGGGGCGGTATCGAATTTCGTGATGTGACGTTTAATTACCCGGAACAAAAAACCAGTTCGCTACAAGGCATCAGCCTGACCATCGCACCCGGCGAGAAAGTGGGCGTCATTGGCCGCAGCGGTTCAGGCAAAAGCTCGCTGCAAAAACTGATCGTAAACCTCTATCAGCCTAATACCGGTAATATTCTGATCGACGGCGTCGATGCCCGTCAGTTGGATGTCAGCGATTTACGCCACAATATCGGCTATGTTCCTCAGGATATTCAGCTATTTAGTGGCTCGCTGCGCAACAACCTGATTAGCGGCGCACGCTATGTCGAAGATGAAGCCATGTTGCGGGCCGCAGAAATTTCAGGGGTGAACGAATTTGCTCGTCTGCACCCCGATGGCTATAACCTTCAGGTTGGCGAACGCGGCCAACAACTCTCCGGCGGGCAGCGTCAGGCTGTCGCAATAGCCAGAGCGCTGCTGCTCGATCCGCCGATTCTGGTGCTGGATGAACCCACCAGCTCGATGGATAACACCAGCGAAGATCGGTTAAAACAAGCTCTGGCCCCCGTGATTGCAGAGAAAACGCTCTTACTGGTCACGCATCGGGTTTCCATGCTGGCACTGGTCGATCGTTTAGTGATTGTCGACAGAGGTAAAATTATTGCTGATGGGCCGAAAGCAATCGTAATGGATGCGTTGAAGAAGGGGCAGATCAATGCGTCTCGGTAAATATATCAAACGAATCAAACGGTATTTTGTCGGCGGAGATGAAGAGAGCCTGCAAACGATGCCAGAAGTGAGCCGGGCAATGGCCGAGGATTCGCCACGTTCTATTCGCTTCACGCTATGGGCTATCGGTGCTTTTTTCCTGTTTTTCATCCTGTGGGCCGGGCTCGCGAATATCGATGAAGTCACTCGCGGAGATGGTAAAGCCATCCCCTCTTCCCGGCTGCAAAAAATCCAAAACCTGGAAGGCGGCATTATCACGGAAGTGTTCATTCGTGAGGGACAAGTCGTCAATGCAGGCGATCCTTTGCTGCGCCTTGATGATACCCGCTTTGCCTCCAACGTCGGTGAAACCGAAGCTGACCGGCTTGCGCTGCTGTCGCGAATTGAACGCCTGAATGCCGAAATCAACGGTCAAGAGCTCGTGCTTTCCGAAGAAATCACGACGCAAGCACCTAAAATTGCGGCAGGAGAAAAAGAGCTTTATAACAGCCGCCGCCAGCAGCTGCATAATGAGATATCCGGTCTGGAAGAACAGTTGATCCAGCGCCAGCAGGAACTACGGGACTTCTCAGCCAAGGAAATTCAGTTCCGCAATAGCCTTGGCCTGCTCCAGCAAGAAATTAAAATGTCAGAACCGCTGATCGCAGAAGGCGCGATTTCTAAAGTAGAAGTTCTACGCCTGCGCCGCGCTGAAGTTGAAACCCGTGGCCAGCTTGATTCCATCAAACTCTCCATTCCACGGGCTGAGTCTGCGATTAAAGAGAGTGAGAATAAAATAGAGGAAACGCGCAGCCGCTATAAAAGCGAGGCGTTATCTCAGCTTAGTGAAGCACAAACCAGCCTGAACAAAATTCAAGCCACAGGTAAAGCGCTCGAAGATCGGGTAAACCGAACGCTGGTCGTCTCCCCGGTTCGCGGTATCGTGCAGCAGGTTCTAGTAAATACCATCGGGGGAGTGATTCAACCGGGTAGCGATCTGGTGGAAATTGTTCCGCTAGATGACAAGCTGTTGGTAGAAGCTAAAATTCGCCCTCAGGATATTGCGTTTTTGCACCCCGGTCAGGACGCCATCATAAAATTAACGGCCTACGACTACACCATCTATGGTGGCCTAAAAGGTCAGTTGGAACAAATCAGCCCGGACACCGTCACTGATAAAGAAGGGAATAGCTTTTATATTATTCGCTTACGGACTGATAAGAATTATTTAGGTTCAGCCGATAAACCACTTCTTATCATTCCTGGCATGGTGGCCTCTGTGGATATCATCACGGGCAAGAAAACTATCCTCAGCTATTTGTTAAAGCCGATTATTCGGGCAAAAGCAGAAGCACTACGAGAAAGATAATAAAAAAGGCGCCCAACAGAGCGCCTTTTTTATTTCATTTATCAATGATCGTTCATGTTGTGATAAATCTGAGTTTGACTGCGCCCCATCGCTTTAGCCTGATACATGGCGGAATCAGCATTAATTGCCAGCGTCAGAGAATCGGAACCGTGTTCTGGATACAGCGCAATACCGATACTGCACGATATATCCAGCTTTTTCCCGTTGATCTCAAAAGGTTTATTCAAGGCATTATGGATTTTATCTGCAACATAGAGTGTATTATCAATTTCCTTAATACCCTGAAGCAGAATAATAAATTCATCACCACTACGGCGATAGACCGTATCTGAATCCCGAACCGCACCACGCATACGCGCAGCCGCTTCTTTTAATAGCAAATCGCCAACAGCATGCCCAAACGAGTCGTTTATCTGTTTAAATTTATCGAGATCCAGGAACATCAGCGCGATTTTTCTACCCGTTTGTTTGGATAGCAGAATCGCCTGTTCCATTTGTTCGGCAAACGTCAGGCCATTAGCCAGTGACGTTAATGAGTCATAGTGCGCCAGTTGCCGATAGTGTTCCTCGCTGCGCCGCAGCATATCAATGGCATGATATCGCTCTATGGCAATAGCAATCAGCTGCGCCGACTTCTCGATAGAGAAAATTTCCTCTTCAGTCGGGACATACACTTTACGATGATAAACGCTTAAAACCCCTAATATTTCTTTGTTCTGACCAATGATAGGTTCAGACCAGCAGGAACGCAGCCCGGCATATAATGCGAGCCCTTTATATAAAGACCAATGCGGATGCACGGAAATATCATCCGCGATTACGCGTTTTCCGGTGTGGGCCGCTGTACCAAAAGAAGCCACACCATCGGCAATTTTCACGTTGTGAATGGCATTTTTATAAAAACCTGGCAAGCTCGGCGCCGAGCCCAGCGTCAAACATTTCTTTTCTTTATCAACGAGCAATACAGAACAAACGATACGTCCAGGATTTTTTTCCTCAACGCTGAAAATGATCGCATCCAGGATGTCTTTCAGCGGCGCGCCGCTTGATAACAGCTCCAACGCACGATTGTATGAATTATCATGATGTTCCTGCGATTTCCGCTCGGTAATATCTAACTTAATGCCGACGTACTGGGTCGTGTTACTCGCCTTATTATATATTTTAACGATATTGGCCTTTTCCCAATACAACTGCCCATCTTTACGCCGGTTAACAAACTCACCGCTCCAAACATTACCTTTATTTATGGTAGCCCACAGATCTTCATAGACGCTGGCGTTGGTCATGCCGGAGTTTAATATATTCGTTTTTTTGCCAATAACTTCATCCGGCATATAGCCAGACATGGTAATAAACTGGCGATTGACGTAAATAATTTCACAATTCTCATCTGCGATCATAATTGAGGCGGGGCTATATTCCATCGCAAAAAAAGTCATGTTGAGGAAGTCTTGTTTTTTCTGCTCAGTTTTAAACTTTTGTTTAATTTTTCTATTTTTCACAGAAGAAAACAATAACAATAGCAACAGTAGGGTTATTATAATTTCATACACAATAACACTCTCCTCAGGCCCGAGTGGTCCTGATCGTACAAATCACAACGCTGATGACGAAAAATCCCGGTAACAAGCCCCTACCCCGTAGATTTTCAGGATGGGTGCATTTCCGGAGAGCAGAAAGGATGAAAGAAAAAACGCTCCATGAAGCAGGAGTGTTTAGAAACATAGCAACGTAAGCATAAAGCCCTCGCATATGACTGTGCGCAGATAAAAACAACAAATTCAAAAGAGTATCTTAATTTAATAGTAGTAATTGTTCGGGTTATAAGCTTCTCTAATGGAATAAAAGAATATTCCTAAGGGTACATGGCGATATATTCTGAACATCAAATTTTTGTAAGCAAATCAATTATACCAATAAGTATCATTGTTTTAATCAACAAAATCTATCACAAAGTGATTTTTGATCGTTAACAGTAAACATTATATTTTTTTACCATTAAAAATCAAATAATTAAAAGAAAAAAATAAAATCATTAACGCAAACGTCTGATTATATATGTCATAATTTGATGCAAAATCCGTAGTCCTCCTCCCTCTTATTTTATTGAAATTAAACACTGCCATAACAAATAAAACAAGAATTAAATAACAAAAATAAAACAAAATACAGCATTATGCCTTGCCAATCAGAAGGGAAAGGCAGCTCGTCAGATAGACGATATTTTGTACAGAAGTGAAATATTAGGAAATATAATGAATTAATATGAAGGAAAAACGTGGATGGGCATACAGCGGTACTCTACTGTGTAAAGTGATAGCCTAAACAATAGGTTATCACCTAAAGTTCAAGCTTCAACGTCTCAAAATTCTCAAACGGCTGAGGGCGCGAAAGGTAGTATCCTTGGGCAGCATAAGCATGCGATGCCTGAACAATTGCCCACTCTTCCTTTGTTTCGATTCCCTCAATGACCACATAATTGCAAAAACGCGATAACAAAGCGATCAGCGCAGGGAAAACGGTTTTCCCTTCACCACTTTGTTGCAGGAGAATGAAGAGCTCACGTGCCACTTTGATGCAATCATACTGAGCCAGCATGAGTGATGAAAAATTCGCCATACCGCAGCCGAAATCATCCAGCCACAGTGTTTGCGCTTCAGGGAGCTTGGTTAAGATTTCTTTTGGCAGCCCTCCCTGATTTTCGACCATTTCAAAACGAATCCAGGGCATTGCCGCGATCAGACGTTTGGCTTCCAGACTATTTTGCAACGCCAGTAGCGTCATACCATCAATATTGACAGAGGCAAAAAGATCGTCGCGAGTAAATCGAAAACTCCACTGAGATAAAAGTTGCAGTTGTTCTACAATAATTAACAGGCGGGTTTCAACATCGATATTCGCGAAGTATTTTTCAGGAGAGATGAACTTTTGTGGCAGGGTAGGAGAAAAAACGGAAGTCAGTAGCTCAATAGCCATTAATTTACCTGATGTTCGGTAAATGGGCTGAAAAGTATACCGCCGTTGGCATTGGTGCCAGTAATCAGCGCCTAATGGCTCTGCGTCTCCCTGTTGGAAAAATCCTGCCCCAACCTGATTAAGATGACCTTCCTGCTGCACTATGAGTTCCGCCATTAAACTGACACTATTAGTTATAAAATTATATCATACGGACATGCACCGTCATCGACTCTCCAGATGCAAACTTCATCGGCAATACCGATTAAATCAATGTCCATGATATTACAAAAATAAGTGGTTCAATATCACAACTAAATTTATTTAAATTGTAAATCAATAAATTAAAACCCAAGAAACACAGTCGCACTGGCTGATTCATACAGTTTAAAGGATGGGTATAAAACCAATTTAACGAACAGGTGGTAATTTTACCCTGTAACCTCACTATTTATGCTGCCAATGGGTTGCATGCTGAAGACCTCAGAAAACACGCGAAAGTCTCAGTAAACAGCCTCGGAAGAAAGACACATTGAGGACAGGAGAAACCGATTTGCCAGTATATTCTTCATGAATGACAGTTACGCGTGTTTAAACGAGCATCAACGGGTATAATCTGCGCCCTGTTTGTAAGGTAGAAGAACATCATGGCGTTACTCATCACCCATAAATGCATCAACTGTGACATGTGTGAGCCCGAGTGTCCTAATCAGGCTATTTCGATGGGCATGGACATTTATGAAATTGACACCACCCTCTGTACCGAGTGCGTAGGCCACTACGACACCCCTACGTGTCAGAAAGTCTGTCCGATCGACAACACGATCATCAAAGATCCAAACCATGTTGAAGGCAATGAGCAGTTGTGGGAAAAATACGTGCTCATGCACCATGCCGACAGGATTTAAGCATCCGTTTACGGACGATCAGCTTTCAATAATCACCGTCGCACAGGCATAGCGTCTTTCGTCAGCCAGCGTCACATGGACGTGTCTGACGCCCATCTGTTCAGCCAGCTCTGCCGCTTTAGCAAAAAACCGCAGGCAAGGTTTACCCAGTTCGTCATTAAAAACCTCAAACTGGTTGAACGCGAGCCCGTTACGGATTCCGGTACCAAAGGCTTTTGCCGCCGCTTCTTTCACGGCAAAGCGCTTGGCGAGGAAACGAACAGGCTGCTGATGCTGCTGATAATGCATCCATTCAGCATCCGTCAGGATGCGGCGAGCCAATCGCTCGCCTGAACGTTCAATCACCGCGTCAATACGAGCGATTTCGACAATATCCGTTCCGAGCCCAAGAATCGCCATCAGCGGCGCGCTTCTCGCATCAGACTCTTCATTTCGGCAATGGCATCCTTCAGGCCGCTCATCACCGCACGCCCGATAATCGCATGTCCAATATTCAATTCGTGCATTTCTGGCAAGGCAGCAATCGGCAGAACGTTGTGGTACGTCAGACCGTGGCCGGCATTGACTTTAAGCCCCTTCGCCGCAGCGTAAGTCGCCGCATCACGAATGCGCTCGAACTCATGCTGGCGTGCATCGTCATCTGGCGCATCGGCATACGCCCCGGTATGGATTTCGATATAGGGTGCACCGCTGGCCACGGCGGCATCAATTTGCCGCTTATCCGCATCAATGAAGAGTGAAACCAGGATGTTAGCCTGGCTAAGTCTGGCTACTGCGTTATCGATCTTTTCCTGCTGCCCTGCGACATCCAACCCGCCCTCAGTTGTCACTTCCTGGCGTTTTTCCGGTACCAGACAGCAAAAATGCGGTTTCACTTCACAGGCGATGTTCAGCATTTCTTCCGTGACAGCCATTTCCAGATTCATACGGGTTTGGAGCGTTTCTCTCAGGATCCGCACATCACGATCCGTGATATGGCGACGATCTTCACGCAAATGCACGGTGATGCCATCCGCCCCCGCCTGCTCAGCGACAAAAGCCGCCTGAACGGGATCGGGATACGCCGTTCCACGCGCATTACGCAGCGTTGCAATGTGATCGATGTTAACGCCAAGCAGCAGTTCAGCCATGATAAATCCTCGGTAAAGTCATGCACGATACGTGGCAGTTTACACCGATGTCACAGCGTCAGGGTACTGAGGAGGCGGGATTATTTATCAGAAGATGCGGGTTTGGACAAATTAGCAGCAGGAACAAACTGGCGGAACAGTTCACGGCTTTTCAGCGGTTTTCCGCCCAGATACGGCTTTAACGCGATACGGGTGAAACGCTTTGCCGCCTTCAATGTGCCGACATCAGGAAATTCACGTGACGCCAGCGAACGTAATTCATGCCCGGTAAAACTTTTATTATCGACAACCAGGCTGGCAATAAACCCCCTTTCCTCTCGATACTGATAAGTCATGGTATCGGCCACGGGCTCACCGCTACCGGCACAATGCAGGAAATCAACGCCGTATCCCAGATAGCCCAATAACGCTAATTCAAAGCGTCTTAATGCTGGCTCGGGAGAGGCATCCTGTGCAGCAAGATGTTGTAAACAGTGGAGATAATCGAAGAAAAGAGCGGAGTAATTGGTTTCATGTTCCAGCACGCGAGACAGCAGTTCGTTAACGTATAAACCGCTATAAAGCATCGAGCCAGTCAGTGGTAGCGCGAGCGAGACAGGCTCGGCGCTGCGTAATGTTTTCACTTCTCCCCGCCCACTCCAGCGCACCAGCAGCGGAGTGAAAGGCTGTAAACAGCCTTTCAGGCTAGAGCGTCGGGCTCGCGCGCCTTTGGCAAGCACGCGAACTCGACCATCGCTTTCGCTAAACAGATCCAGCAATAAGCTGGTTTCGCTATAAGGTCGCCCATGCAAGACAAATGCGCGCTGCCAGCCTTCCATCGGCGTGAACCTTACAGGTCTTCGCTATAACCCAGGCTGCGCAGGGCACGTTCGTCATCTGCCCAACCGGATTTCACTTTGACCCACAGCTCAAGGTGCACCTTGGCTTCGAACATCTCTTCCATATCTTGACGAGATTCGATACCAATGGTTTTAATTTTGGCACCTTTGTTGCCAATGACCATCTTCTTCTGGCCTTCACGTTCAACCAGAATCAGGCCGTTGATGTCATAACCGCCGCGCTCGTTCGTCACGAAACGCTCGATTTCAACCGTCACGGAATACGGCAATTCTTCACCCAGGAAGCGCATCAGTTTCTCACGGATAATTTCCGATGCCATAAAGCGCTGTGAGCGATCGGTGATGTAATCTTCCGGGAAGTGATGCGTTGCCTGCGGTAAGTGTTTACGCACAATGCTGGCAATCGTATCGACATTCGTGCCCTTCTCAGCCGAGATTGGAACAACATCAAGGAAGTCCATCTGTTGGCTGAGGAACTGGATATGCGGCAGCAGCTTGGTTTTATCCGTGACGTTATCGACTTTATTGATCGCCAATAGCACAGGGAGTTTCTGATCGCGCAGCTTGTTCAATACCATCTCGTCGTCGTCGTTCCAGTGTGTCCCTTCAACAACGAAAATGATCAGCTCAACGTCACCGATTGAACTGCTGGCAGCACGGTTCATCAGGCGGTTAATCGCCCGTTTTTCTTCAATGTGCAATCCCGGCGTATCCACATAAATAGCCTGATAAGGCCCTTCAGTGTGAATACCCATGATGCGATGCCGCGTCGTCTGGGGCTTACGTGACGTAATAGAAATCTTCTGCCCCAGTAATTGATTCAGTAACGTCGATTTACCGACGTTTGGTCGACCAACAATCGCGACAAAACCGCAGTGTGTCTGTACTTCGCTCATTCAAGCTCCAGTTTTTTCAACGCTTGTTCAGCCGCAGCCTGTTCGGCTTTACGACGGCTCGATCCTGTACCAATGACCGACTCACTAAAGCCGCTCACCTGACAGTGGATAGTAAATTCCTGATCGTGTGCTTCCCCACGAACCTGCACCACCAGATAGGTCGGCAGAGGTAAGTGACGCCCTTGCAGAAACTCCTGCAACCGCGTTTTCGGATCTTTTTGCTTATCGCCGGGACTGATTTCATCCAGACGCGTCTGATACCAGTTCAGGATCAAACGTTCGATGGTCTGAATATCGCTGTCGAGGAAAATACCGCCAATCAGCGCTTCGACTGTATCAGCCAGGATCGATTCTCGACGGAAACCACCGCTTTTTAATTCACCGGGACCGAGGCGTAAGCACTCTCCCAGTTCGAATTCACGCGCGATTTCCGCCAGCGTGTTTCCTCGTACCAGCGTCGCTCGCATCCGACTCATGTCCCCTTCATCAACCTTGGGAAAACGATGATACAGTGCATTAGCGATCACAAAACTCAGGATGGAGTCACCCAGGAATTCGAGTCTTTCATTATGTTTGCTGCTGGCGCTACGGTGCGTCAACGCCTGTAACAAAAGCTCGTACTGCTGAAAAGTATAGCCCAGCTTTCTTTGTAAACGATTTATCAGGATGGGATTCATGTGTTACCAATAGATCAACGATGCGTCAAAAACAGCAGCATACGGAACAGCCCTGCTTACCAATTCGGTCAAAACTGTTTCGTTTGCATTGGCTCCCATAAGGGAGCCTGCCTTTCTGCCCGTCATACTTCGCGTTGCCTGTGCGTTAGCGTGGTTAAAACGCTAACGTGTTGTCCTGCAACTCGTACTACTTAGGGCATGTTCTTTCAAAAAGAGCGTTACAGAAAATATTCTACAACGGACAGCCTCAGAATGCTGCCTGTATCTTATTTCGGTTAATGCTTATCTGGATTAATGCTTACCTTGATTAATGAATAGCACCGATGCGACTCAAACGTACGCCGGTAGGCCATTCACCTTCCTGCTTCTCAAAGCTCATCCAGATAGCGGTGGCTTTACCGACCAGATTTCTCTCTGGTACAAAGCCCCAATAGCGGCTATCCAGACTGTTGTCGCGGTTATCGCCCATCATGAAGTAGTGCCCTGCTGGGACAACCCATGTCGCAAGCTGCTGCTGCGATTGCTGGTAATAACCACCAAGCTGATCCTGCTGGCCCGGTACCAAGAGAATATTATGCGTTACATTGCCTAATGACTCTTTGCGCGCGCCCATACGGGTGCCTTCCACGCTGTTGTCATTGACAGGTACCTCATAAAAACCGCTACGCGACTCCAGTCCTGGCTGGTTGAAGGTCTGAACAAAATCGCTAGGCTGCACGTTACTGTATGTGACCGCCAGTGCGGTATTACACGCCTGCTGCCCCTGACAGGATGGACTAATCGTCACCTGCTTGGTGATCGGGTTATAGCTAACGCGATCGCCCGGTACGCCAACCACGCGTTTGATGAAGTCTACTTTAGGATCGGATGGATATTTAAATACCACCACGTCGCCACGCTTCGGATGACCGGTTTCGATCAGCGTTTTTTGCGTGAAGGGTTCTTTAATACCGTAGGCAAATTTCTCTACCAGAATAAAATCACCGATCAACAGCGTCGGCATCATCGAACCCGATGGAATTTGAAACGGCTCATAAATGAAGGAGCGCACAACCAATACTAAAGCCACGACCGGGAAGACGGACGCTATCGTCTCAATCCAGCCCGGTTGTTGAATCGCTTTCGATGAAACCGCGCCATCAGCCAGATCGGCGCCGCTCATCGCAGCAAATTTCTTCCGGCGAGCGGGTGCCCAGACGAAACGCTCTAAACACCAGACAATCCCCGTGACCAGCGTCACCAATGCCAGAATTACGGCAAACATATTGGCCATGCCAACTCCTCAGAATTTATTTACTGTCTTTGCCGACGTGCAGAATTGCCAGAAACGCCTCTTGCGGCAGTTCGACGTTACCGACCTGCTTCATACGTTTCTTACCGTCTTTCTGTTTCTGCAACAGTTTCTTCTTACGGCTGACGTCGCCACCATAACACTTGGCCAGTACGTTTTTACGCAATTGCTTAACCGTAGAGCGCGCAATAATGTGGTTACCAATTGCGGCCTGAATCGCAATATCAAACTGCTGACGTGGAATCAGTTCTTTCATCTTTTCGACGAATTCACGGCCACGATATTGTGAATTATCACGGTGAGTAATCAGGGCCAATGCATCGACACGCTCGTTGTTGATTAATACATCAACGCGCACCATGTCTGATGCCTGGAAACGCTTAAAGCCATAATCCAGCGAGGCATAACCACGAGACGTTGATTTCAGGCGATCGAAGAAATCGAGTACCACTTCGGCCATCGGAATCTCATACGTCAACGCAACCTGATTACCGTGGTACACCATGTTCGTCTGCACGCCACGCTTCTCAATACACAGCGTAATCACGTTACCCAAATATTCCTGAGGCATCAGCATGTGACACTCGGCAATCGGTTCGCGCAGTTCCTGAATATTGTTCAGCGGCGGCAGTTTAGACGGGCTATCAACATAAATGGTTTCTTTAGCCGTCGTTTCTACTTCATACACTACCGTCGGTGCCGTAGTGATCAGTTCCAGATCGTACTCACGCTCCAGACGCTCCTGAATGATCTCCATGTGCAGCAGACCCAGGAAGCCACAGCGGAAACCGAAGCCCAGCGCGGTAGAGCTTTCTGGTTCATAGAACAGAGAGGCATCATTGAGGCTCAGTTTGCCTAACGCATCACGGAATGCTTCATAGTCGTCGGAGCTAATCGGGAACAGGCCAGCGTAGACCTGAGGTTTGACTTTCTTGAAGCCCGGTAACGCTTTTTCAGCCGGATGACGCGCCAGAGTCAGCGTATCCCCTACTGGGGCACCCAAAATATCTTTGATGGCGCACACCAACCAGCCTACTTCGCCGCAGTTCAATACATCGCGGTCGATCTGCTTCGGCGTAAAAATACCGAGACGGTCGGCGTTATAAACCTGACCCGTGCTCATCACCTTAATTTTGTCGCCTTTGCGCATCGTGCCGTTTTTGATACGTACCAACGACACAACGCCAAGGTAGTTATCAAACCAAGAGTCGATAATCAGCGCCTGCAGCGGTTCATCAGGGCTGCCTTCCGGCGGCGGAATATCACGTACCAGACGCTCCAAAACATCCGGCACACCAATCCCCGTTTTTGCAGAGCAGCGCACAGCATCGGTGGCATCAATGCCGACGATGTCTTCAATTTCCTGAGCAACACGATCCGGATCGGCAGCAGGCAGGTCGATCTTATTCAGAACCGGCACCACTTCCAGATTCATATCCAGCGCGGTATAGCAGTTAGCCAGCGTTTGGGCTTCAACACCCTGCCCGGCGTCAACGACAAGCAGCGCGCCTTCACAGGCGGCAAGCGAACGGGAAACTTCATAGGAGAAGTCAACGTGCCCAGGCGTATCGATGAAGTTTAACTGGTAGGTTTGGCCGTCCTGCGCTTTATAATCCAGCGTGACGCTTTGCGCTTTAATCGTTATTCCGCGTTCACGTTCCAGATCCATGGAATCCAGAACCTGCGCAGCCATTTCACGCTCGGTTAAACCGCCGCAAATCTGGATAATACGGTCAGATAACGTTGATTTACCGTGGTCGATATGGGCAATAATGGAGAAATTTCGTATATGCTTCATTATAAAAATTTTTCTACCTTGATATTCCTGAAATTCTTGCCGATGGGCATGCGCATAGGTGAAAACAGCAGCGATGTTATTCCACCTGAATCGCAGCATTCTACATGCGAGAGGCGTGAAAACCTAGTCATGTCCGGTGCATTCCCCTTGATTATGACGGTTTTATTTGGAATAGCAGAACAACAAGAGGAAAGCAGGAAGTAAAGTGTCATTACGTGGCAAACATCGTGTCGAAAGATAACAAACCAGTAAGCAATGTTTCCGCACCGCGCGCCGTTTACGCTCAGGTAAACAGGTCAATTTTGTAAGAGAGTGCCCGGCAGTGCGATTTGCAGGATAACGGGCTCATAACGCTTATTTTTACCCAACTGCTTCGCCCAACGCTTCACGCCGATAAACGCCACGCCACCGCCCAGCAGCGCGCCAATAACAGCGGCCAGATCGGTGCCGAATAGCGTTTGACAGATTGCCGCGCCGAGCAGTAGCCCAACCAGCGGAACAAAATAAACCAGAGCAGCGGAAAACAGCAGCCGCCCCTCAGAAATGCCCAATTCCACCTTTTGTCCCACTTCTAAAGGCCGATCGTAAGGAACGTACAGCGTATTTTCAGCAGAGAGCCCAAGCTGACTTAATAAACCGGTTCCACACGACGAGCGGGATTTACAGGTGCCGCAGCCCGAACTTGGCTCACACCGCAGCTCTGCGATGCCATCCTGCCATGACACGACTGTTGCCCACTCTTTAATCACGGTTGCGCCTTCAAAATAATACTGTCAGCCACGCGTTTCGCCGTAGAAGGCGGAATATCGCCAACGACGGTAATCTCTCGGTTGCCTTTCATGACAGTGTGAATAGAGCGTCGCCCCGTGAGCACAGATTGTTCCTCGCTCACGTCAGAAGACGGGCTAATGTTAATCGAAAAGCTGAATAAGCCATCGCTATACAGACGTGTTTCAATCGGAATGGACGAACCAGGCAATACCTTTTTGTTGTGCGACAGCTCTTTCATCCCGGCAGGCAGCCATTCCGGCACCCAGGTAAAATCACCTTTTTCCGCAGCAGGCGCGGGTAGTGCAGGAGGAAGTTTGATCCCTTCCAGCGGACGCATCACGTTCACCACATCATCGTCAACAATCAGTGATGTCGTTAAGAATTGCTCGAGCCGTTTATCGCCATTGCGATCCTGTAAATCAATGCGCAGTGGAAGTTTCGAGTCCGCATCAATCCACACCGTATAGCTGTAGCGTGTACCATCGCGTGAGATGACCCGAATACCGGATGCCAGACGATCGGCAATGCGCACCCGCCCATCAGCGGGAACAAAATCATAATAGGGCGAGAGTTTCTGGAAATCAGCGAAGACCAGAGAAGGGAGAGAGTCAACGATGTGGTCGCTGGTAAGCGTAAATGGCTCAAAACCGGGATCGAAATAGCTGACTTCATTACCACGCTGCACGATCTCGCGTCGCGGCCCGTCCATAAACAGCAACTGCGCCAAGGCACGATTGTTCACCACAGCATGGCGATACCGTACCGACTCGAACCCTTGCAGGGTAATGTTAATAAAGGAAATTTCGTAATTCTGAGAATGAATAGCGGCATTCATCTGTTGCAGCAACGCACCCGGCTCAACATTCTGAGCCGGGGCGAAAGTAGAATAAAACAGACTGCCAATCAGAAAACAGGCGGCGGACCAAACACGCTTCATTACCGGGGCTGTGTTCCTAATGATTGAGTACCGGGAACCTGAATTGCCGCTTGCTGATCGTCCTGCGGCAGAGCGTGCTCGGCATGCAGCCGGCGCTGTAATTCGTAGTCCTGCAAAATGGCGTTAAGGCGATTGCGCTGCATATCGGATTTCTGTTGACCGCTGTTAGGGGCAACATTTTCTGACGGCACGCCCAGACTCACTGGAGAGGCGGTGCCCATTGCGGGTAAGGTGCTAAACACGCCGGATTCCACAACATGTTCAGAAGCATTACCCTGCTGGTAATTTTGTACGCCGACAATCACCGCTAAAGAGACGCAGGCGGCCACACCGACTTGCGTCAGCTGGCTGCCCCACGGGCGGATTTTGTGCCAGAAAGGCATCTTCGTCCACTCGACAGGTTGTGGCTGAGATTCAGGCTGCTCTTGTGGAACCAGACGAACAGGTTCTTTTTCGATTGCAGCGGCAACACGAGAAGCGATGTCCAGGTGAATCACGTTTTCACTCACATCACCACGCATCACATCACGAATCAGATGATAACTTTGCCAACTTTGCTGCAACGCGTCATCCCGAGACAGTGAACCTAACAGTTCGGAATCTACTGCTTCGCCATCCATTAAAGCGGAAAGTTTCTCTTTCTGCATACCGACACCCTTACCTTGTCAAATCCATCATTAGTCATGCGGATAGCTGAAAACGCTCGCTAGCGCTGAATAAGCGGTTGTACTTTATTATCAATCGCTTCCCGCGCCCGGAAAATACGAGAACGAACAGTGCCGACGGGACAATCCATAATCACGGCGATCTCTTCGTAGCTTAAACCGTCCAACTCACGCAGCGTAATCGCTAAACGCAAATCTTCCGGTAAAGACTCAATAGTGCGGAAAACGATGCTTCGTAATTCCTCTGACAACATTAAATTCTCAGGGTTCGATATTTCTTTCAGTGCACCCGCATTTTCATAGTTTTCCGCGTCATTGGCATCAATGTCGCTGGAGGGCGGGCGGCGTCCCTGAGCTACCAGATAATTCTTGGCCGTATTCACAGCGATACGATACAGCCACGTATAAAACGCACTATCGCCGCGGAATGACTCTAACGCGCGATAAGCTTTAATAAACGATTCCTGAACCACGTCCGGCACGTCCCCTTGGGGAACATACCGCGATACCAGGCTCGCTACCTTATGCTGATAACGAACGACCAACAAGTTAAACGATTTTTGATCGCCTTTTTGGACTCGCTCGACCAGAACCTGATCTGCCAGTTGCTCGCTCATCCGAGGTAATCTCTACTCAAACCGTTCTCCACGCGTAAAATAGTACTGCCAGCTATATAAGTCATATTTAGAGCAAGCTCCTCATTAGAACCAAGACATCCAATAAAGTTCCGAGTCATCATTTTTCTTTTGCTTAGCGCCGTTACTCGTCTTTGCGATGCGTATCATGACGCATTCTCTTCATCACACATTGTCTTTATCAAATATTGTCTTTATCAAACATTGTCTTTATCAAACATTGTCTTCATCAAAAATGGTCTTCATCTGAGGCTCTGCGCTTCTCCGAGGATGATACGATAAATCTGGGGTATGCGCACGATTCAGCATGCCCTACTCTTCGCTTATTTATAGCGTAGAAAGGGGGCTAAAAACCAATACAGCAATCAACCATTGGGTGCTACCATCGGATTTCCTCTTCTTTTTGCACCCACGACACGACCATGCAAACGACCACTGAATACGTCTGTGATGTTTTAATCATTGGCAGCGGTGCTGCCGGGCTTTCACTGGCGCTGCGTCTGGCTTCACAAGCCAACGTGACGGTATTAAGCAAAGGCCCACTCAACGAAGGCGCAACGTTTTATGCTCAGGGTGGCATCGCCGCCGTTTTCGATGAAACGGACACGATTGACTCCCATATCGAAGATACCCTGATCGCTGGCGATGGCCTGTGCGAACGGGAAGCCGTTGAGTTTATCGCCAGCAATGCCAAACACTGCGTGCAATGGCTGATCGAACAAGGCGTGCTGTTCGATACTGAAACCAGCACCAGCGGCGAAGAGCGTTACCATCTCACGCGGGAAGGCGGGCACAGCCATCGTCGAATTCTGCACGCGGCGGATGCAACGGGCAAAGAAGTGGAAAACACGCTGGTGCAGAAAGCGCTATCTCATCCGAATATTCGGATTATGGAACGCTGCAACGCCGTTGATTTGATTACCTCGAATAAGCTGGGTCTGCCCGGCACACGCCGCATTGTCGGTGCTTATATATGGAACCGTGAACGGGAACGCGTAGAATCCTGCCGGGCGAAAACGGTGGTTCTGGCGACCGGCGGCGCATCCAAAGTGTATCAATACACCACAAATCCCGATATTTCCTCTGGTGATGGCATCGCTATGGCCTGGCGTGCGGGTTGCCGCGTGGCAAATCTGGAGTTCAACCAGTTTCACCCAACCTGTCTGTTCCACCCGCAGGCACGAAACTTCCTGCTAACGGAAGCGCTGCGCGGTGAAGGCGCGTACCTTAAACGTCCTGACGGCACACGTTTTATGCCCGATTTCGACGAAAGAGGCGAACTGGCTCCGCGCGATGTCGTCGCCCGGGCAATTGACCATGAGATGAAACGGCTTGGCGCAGACTGTATGTATCTGGACATCAGCCACAAGCCCGAAACGTTCATCAAACAGCACTTCCCCACCATCGATGAAAAGCTACAGTCTCTCGGCATCGACCTGACGCGTGAGCCGATACCGATCGTACCCGCAGCACACTACACCTGCGGCGGCGTGCTGGTCGATCAGCATGGTCGTACCGATCTTGACGGCCTGTATGCGATTGGCGAAGTCAGTTACACCGGATTGCATGGCGCAAACCGCATGGCCTCCAACTCATTACTTGAGTGTCTGGTTTACGGCTGGTCAGCCGCTGAGGACATTTTGCAGCGCTTACCGCAAATCAAAGCAGTGAAAAAGTTACCGGATTGGGATGAAAGCCAGGTCGACAACTCCGACGAACAGGTGGTGATCCAGCATAACTGGCACGAGCTGCGCCTGTTTATGTGGGACTACGTTGGGATCGTGCGAACGACTAAGCGACTGGAGCGGGCACAACGCCGGATCCAACTGCTTCAGCAGGAAATCAATGAATACTACGCCCACTTCCGTATTTCCAACAATTTGCTGGAGCTGCGTAATCTGGTGCAGGTCGCCGAACTCATCGTCCGCTGTGCGCTGGAAAGAAAAGAAAGCCGCGGGCTGCATTACACACTGGACTACCCAGAGCAGTTCGACACCCCAACCCCCACCATTCTCGTGCCGTAACGCATAGAAAATAGTTCGCTTAGAAAAGGCAGACGCCGCTAGAAGGCGTCTGCCATCTACATAAAGAGATAAAAATCTTTTGTCAGCCGCTGGAAATCCGTCGAGTAGCGCCTTTCTGCATCACGAATGGCCAATGAGGAACTCAGACATTCCCTTTCCTGACGAGACAGCGCCAGCAAAACGCGATGCGCAGGTTTATCTTCCTGTTCCGATACGCGAAGCTGCTGGTGAACATACCAGTTGTGCTGCTGCGCCAGTGGAATAAAGCTCTCCGCAACCTGAACCGGCAGCACCACGCAGAAAAGCCCTTCAGGCATCAGCAATTGATGGGCACAGCGCAACAGCGCTTCATGGGTTAACAAGGTGGTATAGCGAGCCTGATCGCGCTGAGCCGACCCGCACGCGATCCCCGGCGGGAAATAAGGCGGGTTACTGATAATCAACGAATAGGTGACGGCTCGCTTCTCAGCAAAACGGACGATATCCTCAGCATACACTGTGATTCTGTCAGCCCATGGCGAGGCGGCAACGTTTTCTTTCGCCTGATCGCTGGCGGCGCTATCCAGTTCGACGGCATCAATCTGAACATGCGGTTCAGAACGTTGCGCCAGCATCAGCGCGAGAAGACCGGAGCCGCTGCCAATATCCAGAATCCGCGTGGCTGAAGACACCGGCGTCCAGGCACCCAGCAAAATGCCGTCGGTCCCCACCTTCATGGCACAACGATCGTGCGCCACAAAGCATTGCTTGAAGGTAAATCCATCCCGACGCAGTGTCAGTTTATTATCAGCTTGATGACTCATGAAAATAAGATTCCAAACGCAAACCGCAGTAGCATAGGTGAAACATCAGTACAGGAAAAGTGCCGATGTCTGCTTAAACAGGTGAAGAAACCGGCCAATCCGTCTATAATCGGCGCCCCAAATAGAGGTAGACCATGACTGTAACCAATTTTTCCGAGCTTGATCTTGATGAAAGCCTGTTAGACGCCCTGCGCGACATGGGCTACGAGCGCCCGACCGTGATTCAGGCTGAGGCGATCCCTCCGGCGATGGAAGGCCGCGACATACTGGGCTCCGCGCCAACAGGAACAGGTAAAACCGCCGCCTATCTGCTGCCGGTTTTGCAGCATCTTATCGATTTCCCTCGTAAAAAATCGGGTCCACCTCGTATTCTGATCCTCACGCCAACCCGTGAACTCGCCATGCAGGTGGCCGATCAGGCGCGCGCGTTTGCAGCGCATACGCACCTGGATGTCGCCACGATCACCGGCGGCGTGGCCTACATGAACCACGCGGAAGTCTTCAGTGAAAATCAGGATATCGTCGTCGCGACGACGGGCCGTCTGCTGCAATACATTAAAGAAGAAAACTTCGATTGCCGCGCGGTAGAAACGCTGATTCTGGATGAAGCAGACAGAATGCTGGACATGGGCTTCGCTCAGGATATTGAACACATCGCCGGAGAAACTCGCTGGCGTAAGCAAACGCTGCTGTTTTCTGCGACGCTGGAAGGGGACGCGATCAAAGATTTCGCCGAGCGCTTGCTCAACGATCCCGTTGAAATCGAATCCGATCCATCGCGTCGGGAACGTAAAAAAATTCTGCAATGGTATTACCGCGCTGACGATCTCAAACACAAAACGGCGCTGCTCTGCCACCAGTTAAAACAGCCGGACGTGACGCGTTCTATCGTCTTTGTACGCAAGCGTGAGCGTGTGCATGAGCTGGTTGCCTGGCTGCGTGAAGCGGGCATTAACTCCTGCTATCTCGAAGGCGAAATGGTGCAGGCCAAACGTAATGAGGCGATCAAACGTCTGAGCGACGGGCGCGTCAACGTGCTAGTGGCAACTGATATCGCGGCACGCGGTATTGATATTAACGATGTCAGCCACGTATTTAACTTCGATTTGCCGCGCACATCGGACACCTATCTACACCGTATCGGCCGTACTGGTCGCGCCGGTCGTAAAGGCTGTGCTATCTCTTTCGTCGAAGCGCACGACCATCTGCTGCTGGGAAAAATCAGTCGCTACTTGAATGAACCGCTAAAACCGCGCGTCATTGAAGAACTCCGCCCAGTGACTAAAGCACCAAGCGCCAAAACGACGGGAAAACCGTCGAAAAAAGTGCTGGCTAAGCGGCAAGAGAAAAAAGAGAAGGAAAAAGAAAAGGTTAAGGTAAAAGTTCGTCATCGCGATGCTAAAAATATTGGTAAGCGTCGTCAGCCAACGCAAAAAACCGACGAACCCTCTGCCGAATAACAGTGTCGATATAAGACGTTATATACACTAAATAATTCGAGTTTCAGGAAGGCGGCAAGCGAGGGAATCCCGATGAGCTTACTCAAGTAAGTGATTCGGGTGAGTGAACGCAGCCAACGCACATGCAACTTGAAGTATGACGGGTATAAAATAGAGATGTAAAAAAGGGAGCCTCGGCTCCCTTTTTGTTAAGGCTTGAGTAACAACTTACAGGCTTGCGGTAAAAGTACGAGCGATAACGTCGCGCTGCTGTTCTGGCGTCAGTGAGTTGAAACGCACAGCGTAGCCAGATACGCGGATAGTCAGCTGCGGATAGTTTTCCGGATGTTTAACCGCATCTTCCAGCGTCTCACGGCGCAGAACGTTTACGTTCAGGTGTTGACCGCCTTCCACACGCACTTCAGGTTTGATTTCCAGCGGAATTTCACGATACTCGATCTGACCCAGATCGCTCACTGGAACGATTTGATCTTCGCTATAACCCGATTTAGCACACACGCAACGCGCCTGTGATTTTTCTTCATCCAGCAACCAGAAAGAATTGATCAGCGCGCTGTCGTTAGCCTTGGTGATTTGAATACCAGTAACCATAATTGCCTCCGTAAAACGGCGTGTTATTGTCTTAGTTAAAACTGATTTAGTTAACATCGTTATCGGTAAAAATTGACGAATTTCGTAACGATCATATAAAACCGTTTGTATCTGCCCTCTTATATACCAGCCTGATAGCTGGACATCCTTGACTTAAATCAATTTTAAAACCACACAACGTAACCACGTGAAGGCAATTTATTGTTTTATATCAATTTTACCAAGACACCGAATTGCAAATATTTTTGTAAATTTTCAATTTTTTTTCAAAAGAAGGCGTTTTCATTACGACAACAACGGTTACGGTTTTACCTCAGCACGATAGATCGGTAAGCTACCCGCAACACCATTCAACCTGTAAAAAAAGAGTGCATGATGGCGACCTCTCTCACCTGGCATGACGTGCTGGCCCAAGAAAAGCAGCAGCCTTACTTCATTAACACCCTTGAATTCGTTGGGAAAGAACGTGCAGCGGGTAAAACCATCTATCCTCCGCAGAAGGATGTTTTCAACGCGTTCCGCTTTACCGAACTGCATCAGGTCAAAGTCGTCATTCTGGGGCAAGATCCCTATCACGGCCCAAATCAGGCGCACGGACTGTCATTCTCGGTACGTCCTGGCGTACCCGCTCCGCCTTCTCTGGGTAATATTTATAAAGAATTGGCGAGCGACATCCCTGGATTTGAAATTCCACGGCATGGTTTTCTACAAAGCTGGGCGGAGCAAGGCGTTTTACTGCTCAACACGGTATTAACCGTTGAAGCCGGACAGGCGCACTCGCATGCTAATTTGGGCTGGGAAACGTTTACTGACCGCGTCATCGCGGCATTGAATGAACAGCGGGAAGGTCTGGTCTTTCTCCTGTGGGGCTCGCATGCACAGAAAAAAGGCAACATCATTGATCAGCAGCGCCACCATATTCTGAAATCGCCGCACCCTTCCCCACTGTCCGCACACCGCGGTTTCTTGGGCTGTAAGCATTTTTCGCAGGCTAATCAGCTTCTGGAACAGCAAGGGCTGTCGCCCATAGACTGGACGCCAAGGCTCCCAGAAGAGGCTTAAGCGATAACGGTTTGGTTGTCTTCAAAAACGAAGGCAGCCAACTGTCTTTTACAAAGAATCGTTTATAAAGAATGGTTTACAAGGGATCGCTGACAAAAGTATTTAGCAAACGAAAAACGTTGATTGAATACGAAGAAATAGAAAAAGCGGAATGAAATAAGAAGTAATGCGATGATTTGGTGGAGCTAAGCGGGATCGAACCGCTGACCTCTTGCATGCCATGCAAGCGCTCTCCCAGCTGAGCTATAGCCCC
>NZ_JAPQKX010000022.1:0-25099 GCF_026800125.1 Pectobacterium jejuense
ACCGCGCCGGACGGGAGCGCACTGCATTACGGGCACGATGCGGCAGGGTGGATAACGCGCATCACCGCACAGAAAGCAGACGGGGAAACCGACGGCATTACTGAACTGGCGTATGACGTGGCCGGGCGGCTGACCAAAGCCGCCAGCCCGGATGCAGTGGTGGAATACGCCTATAACCGGGCGGGGCAGGTCACATCGGAAACGGTGAACGGCGAGGCACTGCAGAGCGGTTACGATGCAGGCGGTCAGCGTGCTGTCGTGGAAGGGATTCTGGCCCCGCTGCAACTGGCGTGGCAGTCGGGGCGGCTGTCGTCGCTGGGTATCGGTTCCCATCAGCCACTGCAGTTCAGTCACACGGCGGCGGGCGAAGAGCAGCGACGCAGTAACGGCAGCGGGTTTGCATTACGCCACGAGTGGAGCCCGACGGGGTTGCTGCAGCGTCAGGCGCTGGAGGGCGCGGACGGCCGGGTGAATGACGTGCTGGAACGTCTAATTTAGTCATGTAAATAGCTAGGAGCGATTAAGTGAATTGAAAGGTGAATAATATGAAAATAATAGTGATTGATGGTGATAAGTAAAAATCTCCTCCACATCACTCAACCCATCACAAAACCATTACGCCAACATCCCCTCGCTTTACCCAAGTCGTCCTCCCATTAGGTAATGTCTTAATCGCCAGCGACAAACTCGTTTGTCCGTTCTGTTCTGCCAGCTGCCTTTCAAGAATCTGTTCTCTACTATATATCGACTTATCCTATCCGTACTGCTGCCGTTGCTAACGGTGTCTCCATCGTCACTTATCCTCGTTTTTAATAATTACTTTCTTAATTCTTATTATGTTTATTTATGATTGGAGTTAATTATTAGCGGCGTAAATAAAAAAACTGAATATGTCATTCAGTTTTTTTATTGTATTAGCGTAATGATTTTATTCTATTGTTTCTACTCCACTGTTATGCAGTTTATTTCATTTTTTAAATTAATGTAAAGTAATGAGGTTTTTTTGTATATGATGAATAACGAATTAGTTTCATCACTAATATTAAGTGAGTTAATTAAATATCGGCGTAGATTTACCCAGTTGACGAAATCAATTAGTGAAGAAGAGTCTCAGGTGACTCAAGTTCAATTACCCAGAATTCGTGCTTTTGTTGAAGAAGAACGTTGCATTGAACTCATTCTGCCTGCGTTTCCGTTTAAATCTCCTAGCCCTTATAAGGTGTTGGGAAGAACGCCAGATATGGCGGAACGGTTGTCCTTGACCTTCCTGAATTCGTTATGTCAGCGTATTCAGCTTTATTATCCACCCGGTGCGCATATCCGTATTTGTTCTGATGGGCATGTATTTGGCGATCTGATTGGGACCAGCGACGAAACGATTAATATTTATCAGGATGAGATTGAAAATTTACTGCATGAACTCGGTGCCGTTCATCTCAGTGTTTTTAATCTTAAAGATGTAGAGAATATGGCGGCGCTCACCGCTGACTATGATCGCCTTCGCCAGCAGCTGGTTGAGAATTACGCTGACTCAGAAGAGGAAGTGAAAGCGCAGCTCATGCAGAGCGAAGAAGGTTTGCAGCTTTACCGCTCAATGACCCGTTTCCTCTATGAAGATAGCCTGAGGCCTGACTATACCGGCTCTAATGCGGCGTTACAGAAAGATGCCAAAAAACGCGCATGTAGCGTTATTCAACGCAGTTGGGCATGGGGCAATCTGCTTGCTGAACAATTCCCTGACGCCATTCGGTTGTCTATTCACCCGCAGCCTTCGGACAGTCTGAAGCTGGGTATTCATATGATGCCCACCAAGGACGATTGGTTGACGCCCTGGCATGGAGTAGCCGCTAATGTTAATGGGCAGTTTGTGTTAATGAAGAATATAGATGCACAGCAACTGGACGGTGAAATCGTGGAAATCCGCGGTATGCCTAGCCATTACTTAGTTAAACAGCCTGATCTGGCATAAGCGTACTGTTCTCGCCTTATCGTTCACCGAGGCATCAATATTGTCATCTTATAAAGGAATATACACGATGGAAAATAGCATGGACCGTTGCATTAAACCGCCTTCCACTTTTGATGCGTTGCTGACGTCTGTTGAAACAGAGCAGGGCATCGCCACACTGCCTAACGACACGCTGCGTGCGCTAGCCCGAGAGCATCATCTTCTGGTACTGCGTGGGGGGTCTTCCGGTTTTTCTGAGCAATGAAGCATTGACCAGGTATGTCGGTTATCGGGGAAATAATGCGTGATAACGAGTTACCGACCGGGGAAGTGCGTTTCTTTAACTAGCCTGTACTGGAACACCATAATGTTAGGCCGGAAACGCAAAGCGTATGAGTAAGAGAACGATCACTTTGTTTAACGGCAAATTGAAAATAAGCTGTTGTTAAGTTTATACTTTTTTGCCACTGGAATGATTTGATGTGGCCGTTTCATACGTAATAACGTGCTGAAATCCGCCACGCGTTATGGGGTAAAGCGTGCCCCATAACGCTATTGCGAATTGTGTTTTTAAAATAGAATACGTGCACGGATGTTCTATCGCAGGGTTGCAGTAAATGAAACTATTTTTGGCCGTGATTTTTTCAGTATCGATGATTCCCCAGACCGGTTTTTCGGCAACAAAAACGGATGCGCTGACGGTGCTGAAGCATTTGGATGTGACTACTTTCCGCAGTTCTTTTGGGCCGAGACATTTCCCTAAGGGGACGCTGCTGAAAGATACCAGTGATTATGTGTTTAGCCAGAAAAAAGACTGGGCAGAAGCAACAGAAACAGATGGCAGTTGGACGTATTCGCTACGTATTATCTCGGAAAATGAAAAAGAAATTACAGTCTGTTTCGTGGATGATGCGCATGTGGGAAGTTACTTTTCAATGAACCCTTTCCTGATAAAGAAAACGAAAAATACTCAGTCGTACTCGATGACTAAACTTGAGCCTGGCACCGGAGGATGTGCGCTCAGTGATGAATAATTATGATCGTCGTTGGTAAACGAACGACGTTATCCGAACGTTGCTAAAAATAAGGAGCCGCTATAAGCCACTCCTTTGTTGTTTCTATTCTTGCTGTTTTACAGCGCTTTATCGGTCAACAAGTCGACCTTGCTGGCTGTTGAGACACGCTCAAGGTACGCGTGAACGTTAGGGCCAAACTGTACGCCTTTCACGATCGTGAGCGACAGTAAGATCGGGAACAGAATAAAGTCGGTGGTGGAAATGGTGCTGACATTTGCCAGACGCGGCTCCAGCGCCTTGAGTTTCTGCTCCACTTCCGCAATCAGTTCTGGCGTTTTTGCGATCAGAGCATCCAGATCGCCGAAGGCTTTTTCTTCGCGCAGGATATAGGCGTGACGCGCCTCTGGCGTGGAAAGCTCTTTGAAATCGGCTTTCGTAAAACGCGGAATCGCAAGGTTAAACACCGCGCTGGAAACGGACTTACACCAGGCTTCAATCTCAGCATCAACTGGTTTGTCGGCGATTAACGGCGCTTGCTTGCTGTCGACATAGTGGACGATGTCCATGCTTTCCGGCATGAAGCTGCCATCTTCTTTCTGCAGGATCGGCACCACTTTGCGACCCACCATGCGCGTTGGTGTGTCGATGTCGCCTTCCATGATGACGGATTGCTCAACAGGCAGATTTTTCAGGCCAAAAATCATTCTGGCTCTGACACAGAATGGGCAGTGTTCGTAAATGAAAAGTTTCATGCATCGCCTCGTAAGATTTTGAAAAAGGCAGCAAAAATTTGCCAGCCTTGTCATGACAAGTCATGCCATCAGAGTAATACCTGATGCGGTTGGCGGTAAAGCAAATGTGCCTGAAGATGGCGATGACAGGGAAAAGAAGGGCGCGGTGTGGATCCGCCTTATCCTCGTAGGATTCCTGTATGATGCAGTGAAACCCCTTTTGCGGAAGAGAAATCATGGATCGCCTGAGCGCGCTGGAAACATTTATCTGCGTTTTTGAAACGGGATCGTTTTCCGCGGCGTCTCGTAGGCTCGGTATTGGCCAGCCTGCGGTATCCAAAGCGATCATGCAGCTTGAAAATCAGCTGGCAACGCCGCTGCTGCTCCGCTCTACCCGAGGGCTGACGCCGACAGAAGCTGGGCAGAATTTTTATGAGCAAATCGCCCCCGCGTTAAAGTTACTGGGGGATGCTCAAGAGCATGTGGTGAGCGGGAGCGCGGCGCTGTCTGGGCGGCTACGCATCGGTGCACCTGTGACGTTTGCCAGACAGCTCATCATACCGCGGCTCCATGAATTCATGGCCGAGCATCCCCAGCTAAATATCGATGTCATTCTGGACGATCGCCCGATCGATCTGATTGCTGAAGGCATTGATGTGGCACTGCGTTTAGGCGACATGAAGGATTCAAGCCTGATTGCCCAGCGGTTGGCATCGTGTTCCATGCGCCTGCTGGCGACTCCTGACTATTTTGCACGTCACGGTGTGCCCGCTTCTCCTGACGTTCTGGCTGCGTATCCTGCCGTCATCTATTTGCAGGGAGAGAGAACCGATCGCTGGATTTTCTCTCAGGGGGGAACACAGACCACGGTATTCCCCAATGGGCGTATCCGAGTTTCTGCGGCGGAAGGCGTGCGTGCAGCGGTGCTATCCGGTGTAGGACTGATTGTGGCGTCGGAATGGATGTTTGCGCCAGAGCTTGAAAGCGGGCAGGTCGTCACCGCGCTGGATTCATGGTCACTGGGTAAAATGGATCTCTGGGCTGTCTACCCCGGAGGCCGCATGACATCAGCCCGCGCCAGAATTTTTACCGATTTCGTCCAGCATCTTTTCTCCTGAAATATTCCTATTCGGAATAGCTGATATCCATTTTACCTCTCTACTGGGAATGAATAGGGCGCTTTATGCTCTTCTCATCACCTGCCGACTTCCGGCAGGAAACACACAGACAGGTATGATGATGAGTACATTATCCAGCGAAGCCGATATCCGAACGCAGCAAGCTCCCGGCAAAGTATTGATTTTCTCAATGGCAGCAGCCAGTGGTATTTCTGTTGCCAATATCTATTACAACCAACCGATGCTGGGCGTGATCGGCGAAAGCTTTACGTCGAGCGGGGCAACTTCGCTGATTCCAACCGTGACGCAGTTAGGCTATGCCTTGGGGCTGCTACTGCTGGTTCCACTCGGCGATAAGTTTGACCGCCGCCGGTTGATCGTGTGGCAATTTTTGATGCTGGCGTTGGCTTCTGCGTTTGCGGCCTTGTCGACATCGGCTGTCGCGTTATTAGGTGCTTCGCTGCTCATCGGTTTTGGGGCGACCGCCGCACAGCAGATTGTTCCGGCTGCGGCGGCACTTGCTGATGCGAAACAGCGTGGTGCGATTGTCGGAACGGTGATGAGCGGACTATTAAGCGGCATTCTGCTTAGCCGTACGATTGCGGGACTGGTGGCGGAAAGCGCAGGCTGGCGGGCGATGTTCTGGCTGAGCGTGCCGCTGGCGTTAGCGGGCGCGTGGGCGATGGGAAGAATGTTACCGACTTCACCATCGAATCAAACCGTTCGTTACCGTGAGCTGATGCGTTCGCTGGTGACGCTGTGGCAGGGTGAACGCGCATTGCGTAAAGCCACGCTGATTCAGGCGCTGCTGTTTGCATCGTTCAGCGCGTTCTGGAGCGTGCTTGCGCTGTATCTGGAAAGTGGAAGTTTCCAAATGGGCGCTGCCGCTGCGGGCCTGTTCGGCGCGATTGGCGTCGCGGGAATTTTTGCGGCTCCGCTGGCGGGAAGACTGGCCGATAGCCTCGGCAGTCGTCCGGTTGTGATTGCTGGCGCGCTGCTGACGCTGCTCTCATGGGCAATATTTATCGGTTTCGATTCTGTTATTGGCCTGATTATCGGTGTTGTCCTGCTCGATCTCGGCGTACAAAGTGCGTTAATTGCCAATCAACATGTGATTTACGGGCTCGGTGAAGCGGTCAGAGGCCGGATCAATACCGTATTCATGGGCGGTATGTTTCTGGGGGGCGCGGCTGGCTCCACGGTTGCGATGGCTGCATGGCATCAGGGAGGATGGCTGATGGTCGGAGCGCTTGCTAGCGTTCTGGCAATGATGGCGCTGCTGGTTGCGCTGATGAAAACCCAAAAAGCGTCATTGCAACCGGGGGAAAGCAGGCTGAAATAGCCAGATAGGGCGGCTGGGAAGTCTCACCAATGTTGTTTTACAACCGGTAGATTAACCTTACTTGCTGATGACAATACTATACATTTGGCTTGCTATAGTCCTTCCATCCCTTGTCAGTACCTCACATCCCTGTGAGTGTTGTGTTAGTTAACCATCCCTGTCATTAGAATGACCTTGGCCCGCCTTGTGCGGGTTTTTTTTTGCCTCTCTCCCGCTCGCAGGGTTCGTGTTGAGCGTGTCTATTCCGAGTCGTGATTAACTGAATGATCGGAAGCGACTTTGATAACGACTCGGTTTCTGCCTTCATGTTTGGCCTGATAGAGGGCGTCGTCCGCGATTTTCAAGACGCTATCGATCTGCTCCATTCCCGGAATAAAACAGGTGACACCGAGTGAAATCGTGATGTTTTCAGGAATCGGCAGCGGCATTTTTTCCACTTTTTTACGCAGCCGTTCAGCAATATCAGCGGCCTGCGTCATGTCCGTATCGGGCAGAAGTGCGAGGAACTCCTCTCCGCCCGTGCGGCAAATCAGATCGGATTCGCGTGAACCCTGCTTTATGCTTTTCGCCAACAGCCTGATGACGTCATCGCCGATATTGTGTCCGTAGGTATCATTCACGCGTTTGAAGTGGTCGATATCAATCACGATGGCGGCAACCTGATTGCTCTTTGAGAGAATGAGTTCAATGTTTTCATAGATGCCACGGCGATTGAGTAATCCGGTGAGTGGATCGGTATGGGCCTGCAAACTCAGTTTGCCGATTCGCTTGTGCAACAGCAGAGTACCGAAAAGAATGACGCGTTTTAGCTGCTCAACCTCAAAATACCAGGAGGGGACTTTCTTGATTTTTTCAATCACGCCGGACTCCTCCATTTTACTGGCAGAAACCGCCAGCAGGCGCAGAGGGTTGGCGATATAGAAGGCCAGTAGGGTGAGTGCGATAAGCGTTAATGTCATCACCGGTGCGCCTTCATATAAAACGGAACGCATCACGCTGCTGAGCAAATCGATAACGGTTTGAGAAGGGTGCAAAGTAATGATGATCCAGCCGGATGAATTGACCGTATCGAAACCCGCCAAAGACGGCGTACCTTGCATATCGGGCATGGCAGCGGTGCCACTCTTCTTGTTGTGAAGCGCGTTTTTAATTCTCTCGTCGCTGACGGGCTTGCCTACCCACTGCTTATCCTGGTGATAGAGAACAATCCCGCTTTTATCGATTACGTAAACGCTAGAGTAATCATTATAAAAATGGGTGTTCATGAATTCGTTTAAGACGCTTTGATTTTTTAAATAAATGGTTCCGCCGATGTAACCGAGATAATTTCCCTGTTTGTCTTTTATCGGGGAAGAAACCAGCACGATCAGATTGCCCGTAACTGAAATATAAGGCTGGCTGATTAACGGCTTTTGTTCCACAAGTGCCAGCTTACTGGCCTCTGAGGTTAGCGTGCTGCCTTTCAGATTCAGCGAGGTTGGGTAAACCGCGTGTATCTGATTCTGGGTATCCGCAACGAAAATAGAATTAAAGCTTTGGCTCATGCGGTATGTCTGTTCACTTTTCTCCAATAGCGCTGCATCGTCACTAAAACTGTCCGCTATCGATATCGCGCTGTAAGCCAGCTCCTGCAGTGACGAAGATAAAAAACTTTCTGTGGTCGCCGCTAACTTGGAAGAATAGTTAAGGTTTGAACTCAGTATCTGATCGGTAATGAGCTTTTTTTGTACATTATAAACAGCAACATAGGCATTGGTCAGCGTGATGATCATGCTGATAATGGCGAGGGATAAAATGAGTGAACGCAAATTGATTGGGAATCGTTTTTTTATTTTCATTGTTGGCCGCACCTATTTTCCGCTAGGTAAGCAAAATAATGCTTTCTTTTTGTTATGTAGCACGGGCGGGGGCATCTCTTGCGACCAATGAATAAACCCGCCATTCAAAGTTATAGACGCTAATTGGGCTATCTGGCAACGTATTGATATCTCTCCAGCATCTTCAACTTAATGCAGGGAATGTACGATCTCCAGCGTACCGTTAATGATGAACTGCACGCCCATGCAAACCAGCAGAAATCCCATCAGCCGTGAAATGGCCTCAATGCCGCTTTTCCCGATCAGACGCATAATCAGGCCAGAGCTTTTCAGACTGAGCCAGACGATCAGGCTGATCAACATAAACGTGAGTACGGGGGCAACGGTAATCACCCATGGCGTGATATCGACACCGCTCTTGATCTGTGAGGCAGAACTAATGATGAGGGCAATGGTTCCTGGCCCCGCGGTGCTGGGCATCGCCAATGGAACGAAGGCGATATTGACCTCATTGGCGGAGAAACTGTCGTTAATTTCTTCTTTTTTGCTTTTGACTTCAGGCGCATGTTCTGGCTTCTGCTGAGGAAAAAGCATGCGAAAACCGATAAAGGCGACGATGAGCCCGCCGGCAATGCGCAACCCAGGAATGGAAATTCCGAAGGTATTCATTACCACCTGACCCGCGTAGTACGCGACGGTCATAATGATGAAGACGTAGAGCGAGGCCTGAAAGATCTGGCGATTTCGTTCCCCCTGGCTCATGTTGCCGGACATCGCTAAAAATACCGCTACCGTTGTCAGTGGGTTCGCGAGTGGCAGGATTAACACCAGACCAAGACCAATGGTTTGAATCAATTCCAGCATTCTACGTTCCTTTTATTGGGGCGTTTCGTCAGTTCAGGAAAACGGTCACTGATGACCTGTTGCTATGATGTCTGGCGCGGCTTAGGCCAGTTCATCCTCCGCTAATTTTTTAAAACGATAGAGTGTTTTCGTCAGCATATCGCGAGAAAACATATCAAACATTTGGCCGATCTTCTTCCCAATCAAGCCCCCCGGTGGGTTGTAGCGAATCGTCAGCGTTACGGTTGTACCCGCTTCCGATGTGGCCGGCTGAAAAGAAAGGCGGCCTTCATTCGGAACCCGTGCCCCTTCCAGCGAACGCCAGTGGATATACTCCCCCGGTTTTTCATCAATAATACGAGCCCGCCATTCAATGAGCGCACCAATCGGTGTGTTAATCCGCCAGTTAGAGTCGGTATAGTTCAGTATCTCGATACTGGCGAAATGGCCCATCAGGATCGGCAACGTTTCCGGTTTGCGCCAGAGATCAAACAAGCGTTCTGCCGGGCGATTGATCGTAATGCTGCTGCTGATTTCATTGGCATAACTGCCGTTTTTCGCTGCGGTTCTTCTTAAGAAAGAGGGAAACACCCGTCATACTCCCTAATGGATTATTACCCCTTTATGGGCATATTCAGGCCATTCTGACCGATCTCGACCAACGAAGCAAAGTGGAGACGGTGGCGATAGTGTTGGTGCAAGCTATCACAGCAATAGTCAGAATTTTTACACAGCTAATGTTGCGTTAATGTTGGTTCGGTACTGTAAGAGTCAGACAGAAGCCGAATGAAGTGCCGCAAAACACCAGGGTTTTTACATAACGATAATAGCAGTACCCCGCCCACTATTTTTAGTGGGCTTTTTTTTATTTGTACTTCCTGTTTAGATATTTTATTGCTATGTAAATTGATATTTATCAATTTATCGTTAATGGCTTTGTACCTATTAAGATGTAATGAATGTGTATCCCTATATTCTGTTATTAAATGGCGCACTGGTTGTGTGGTAATTTACTTTATAGACATGTCGTGATACGTTTATAACCAGCTTTTATGCTGGTAGGAATAAATATGAGTAACCCATTTGTTGCTAGGTGGAGTCGTAATGGCAACCTGCTTTGCCACGGCCACTGGTTAATATCTTATAAAGAAAATGATTTCACGTTACCGGAAAAATATAAAGAAAATCATATGGGAACGATGGGGATCTACTCTATCATCGATCCTGATGATGAAATGTACCGGGACGGACTCGATGAAGATGATTGGATTCTGGAAAATATCGACTGGCTGGCCGATAGCTTTGAAGAAAATAATGTCCCTATCGAAGAATGTTATTTCAGATATTTCTTTCAGGCGATAAATAAGCAGGACTGGCGATGCACCAGTTGTGCAGGTTGTATGTAAATCGCTCCATCATTATTAATTACTCTTATTCCCTCTGTATTCCTATCAGCCGACGATCTAGTAGAGTCGTGCTATTTTCTCCCTGGTTAATCGGTAGCGTTTTATTCGATCTCCCTCGTTTTTCATCTCTTTTCATCTTCTTTGCTATGCGCTTCGCATACCGCGCAGCGGAGCGTCTTTTTCAGGGAAAAGTGTTACCCTGACCCAACAATCCTTGATTAAGATGAGGCGGCAATGACGGAAGCTGACATTCTGCGGTTAAGTGCTTTGGTGGGCGAGAAACTGAAGGCGCGTGGTGCCACGCTGACGTGTGCAGAGTCCTGCACCGGAGGCTGGCTGGCTAAGTCTA
Source organism: Pectobacterium jejuense (assembly GCF_026800125.1). Classification (NCBI taxonomy): domain Bacteria; kingdom Pseudomonadati; phylum Pseudomonadota; class Gammaproteobacteria; order Enterobacterales; family Pectobacteriaceae; genus Pectobacterium; species Pectobacterium jejuense. The sequence continues at coordinate 10,571 of NZ_JAPQKX010000022.1, forward strand.
TTACGGATATCGCGGGTAGTTCTGGCTGGTTTGACTACGGCTTTGTGACATACAGCAATCTGGCCAAGCAGCGTCTGGTGAATGTGAACGCAGAGACACTGGAACAGCATGGTGCGGTGAGTGAAGCCGTCGTCAATGAGATGGCCGCAGGGGCTTTGCAGGGCGCCGATGCAGATTTTGCCATATCAGTAAGCGGCGTCGCCGGGCCAGACGGGGGAACCGAAGAGAAGCCCGTCGGCACGGTATGGTTTGGCTTCACAGACAAACAGGGCGAGGCATTCGCCCGGACAATGCGGTTTAGCGGAGACAGAAACGCGGTGCGCCTGCAATCGGTCCATTTTGCGCTGCAAACGTTGCTCGACACGTTTCTGAAAAAATAACCTTGATGCTGTATGCGTATACAGTATAATGTCAGTAATTATTCGGCAATTCATGATTAAGCAGCCGCGTAGAGACAGCAGCTTTACGCCGCATGACAGGAGCAGAAATGGCTATTGATGAGAACAAACAAAAAGCACTTGCGGCAGCACTGGGTCAAATCGAAAAGCAATTCGGTAAAGGTTCTATCATGCGGTTGGGCGAGGATCGCTCAATGGATGTTGAAACCATTTCTACAGGCTCTTTGTCCCTGGATATCGCTTTGGGTGCCGGTGGTTTACCGATGGGGCGTATCGTTGAGATTTATGGCCCAGAATCTTCCGGTAAAACAACGCTGACCTTACAGGTTATTGCTGCTGCTCAGCGCGAAGGCAAAACGTGTGCGTTTATCGATGCTGAACATGCGCTGGACCCGATTTATGCGAAGAAGTTGGGTGTAGATATCGATAACCTGCTGTGTTCTCAGCCTGATACCGGCGAGCAAGCGTTGGAGATCTGTGATGCACTAACGCGCTCTGGTGCTGTTGACGTTATCATCGTCGACTCCGTTGCGGCACTGACGCCGAAAGCAGAAATTGAAGGTGAAATCGGCGACTCCCACATGGGGCTGGCTGCACGTATGATGAGTCAGGCTATGCGTAAACTGGCGGGCAACCTGAAGCAAGCCAATACGCTGCTGATCTTCATTAACCAGATTCGTATGAAAATCGGTGTGATGTTCGGTAACCCTGAAACCACGACCGGTGGTAACGCTCTGAAGTTTTACGCCTCTGTTCGTCTGGATATTCGTCGTACTGGCGCAATCAAGGAAGGCGAAGAAGTTGTCGGCAGCGAAACCCGCGTGAAAGTCGTGAAGAATAAAGTGGCAGCACCGTTCAAACAGGCTGAATTCCAAATTCTGTACGGCGAAGGCATCAATATCCACGGTGAGCTGGTCGATCTGGGTGTGAAACACAAGCTGATCGAAAAAGCCGGTGCCTGGTATAGCTATAACGGCGACAAGATTGGTCAGGGTAAAGCGAATGCCTGTAATTTCCTGAAAGAGAACCCAGCAATTGCTGCGGAACTGGATAAGAAATTGCGTGAAATGCTGCTGCACAAAGGCAATGAGCTGACGCCAGCCGCTGCTGGAAATAGCCATGACGAAGATGAATTCGCTGGTGAAGGCAACGAAGAGTTTTAATCGTGGCTGAATGGATTGTGACAGGGGACTTCAGCGGATAGATGGATGAATAAACCATTACGCTATGCGATGAATGTGCTTTCTGTTCGCGATTATAGTGAAACCGAAATACGCCGCAAATGTGCGGCGTATTTATATAAGTCAGAAAGCGCAAACGCAGAAGATGAAGCAGATGAAGCCACAGCCCAAGCTGCGGCGGAAGATGTGGAAGCGGCTATTGCGTACTGCAAAGAACACGGTTGGCTGGATGACGAGCGCTATGCTCGCCGCTATATCAGCAGCCGGAGCCGCAAAGGCTATGGTGCCCAGCGGATCAAAATGGAGCTAAGCCAGAAAGGAATCGATAAGACAACGTTAGCCACAGCATTAAACGAGAGTGATATCGATTGGTGTGCGTTGGCGAAATCAGTTGTGGAACGAAAATTCGGGCATCCTCTGTCCGATGAATGGAAAGACAAAGTCAAACATCAGCGATATCTGCTCTATCGTGGCTTCTTTCATGAAGAAATCCAGTCAATTTATACGAATTTTTCAGATTGAACGCACACGGGATTTTACTTCCCATCGAAGAAAATTTATCTTATTCCCACTTTTTTGTTCGTGAGTTGCTCGGTAACGTCAGCATGCTGGACTAACCTTGCCCGCGATCTGTTCTTCTAGCTTGATTCCAGGACAATTATGAGCAAGAGCACCGCTGAGATCCGTCAAGCGTTTCTCGATTTTTTCCACAGTAAGGGACACCAGGTTGTTGATAGCAGCTCTCTGGTGCCGAACAACGATCCGACATTGTTATTCACCAATGCGGGTATGAACCAGTTCAAAGATGTGTTCCTCGGTCTGGATAAACGTAGCTATGTCCGAGCGACGACCTCGCAGCGCTGCGTACGTGCCGGTGGTAAACATAATGACCTGGAAAACGTAGGTTATACCGCACGCCACCACACCTTCTTTGAAATGCTGGGTAACTTCAGCTTCGGTGACTATTTCAAGCATGATGCGATTCGCTATGCGTGGGAATTGCTGACGTCTCCTCAGTGGTTCAATCTGCCGAAAGAAAAACTGTGGGTAACGGTATACGCAACAGATGATGAAGCCTATGACATTTGGGCTGATGAAGTTGGCGTACCGCGCGAAAGAATTATTCGTATTGGTGATAACAAAGGCGGGCCTTACGCCTCTGATAATTTCTGGCAGATGGGCGAAACGGGGCCATGTGGTCCGTGTACCGAGATTTTCTACGATCACGGTGAGCACATCGCAGGTGGCCCACCGGGAAGCCCTGATGAAGACGGCGACCGCTATATCGAAATCTGGAACCTGGTGTTCATGCAGTTCAACCGTCAGGTTGACGGCACAATGCTGCCACTGCCAAAACCGTCCGTCGATACCGGCATGGGGTTAGAACGCGTTTCTGCCGTTTTGCAGCACGTCAATTCAAACTATGACATTGATTTGTTCAAAACGCTGATTGAGGCGGTAGCGAAAGCCGTCGGAACGACGGATTTAACCAATAAGTCGCTGCGTGTTATTGCCGACCATATCCGCTCTTGTGCGTTCCTGATTGCTGATGGCGTGATGCCATCTAATGAAAACCGTGGTTATGTTCTGCGCCGTATTATCCGCCGCGCTGCGCGCCACGGTAATATGCTGGGCGCTACGGACGCCTTCTTCTACAAACTGGTTGCGCCGCTGATTCACGTCATGGGGCCAGCGGCTGAAGAATTGAAAAAACAGCAGTCTGTAGTTGAGCAAGCACTGAAGACAGAAGAAGAGCAGTTTGCCCGCACGCTGGAACGCGGCTTGTCTCTGCTGGACGAAGAAATTAAAAACCTGAAAGGGGATACGCTGGATGGTGAAACAGCCTTCCGCCTGTATGACACCTATGGTTTCCCTGTCGACCTTACTGCAGATGTGTGCCGCGAGCGCGGCCTGAAAGTCGATGAAGAAGGCTTTGAAGCTGCGATGACGGCACAGCGTCAGCGTGCGCGTGAAGCTAGCGGATTTGGCGTAGATTACAACAGCCTCATCCGTGTGGATGAAAACACGCCATTCTGCGGCTATGAAAAAACGCAGCAGGAAGCGAAGGTTATTGCGATTTATCACAATGGAAACGCGGTTGATCAGATTGCGGCAGGTGATGAAGCGGTTGTGATTCTGAACGAAACGCCATTCTATGGTGAATCCGGTGGTCAGGTTGGCGACCAGGGTGAACTGAAAAATGCGGGCATCAGCTTTGCCGTTCAGGATACTCAGAAATACGGTCAGGCAATTGGTCACGTCGGTAAACTGACTCAGGGTACGCTGCGTGTTAACGACAGTGTCGATGCAAACGTTGATAGCCAACGCCGCGATCGCATTCGTCTGAACCACTCTGCGACGCACCTGCTGCATGCTGCGCTGCGTCAGGTTCTAGGCGATCACGTCGCGCAGAAAGGCTCTCTGGTTAACGATAGCTATCTGCGTTTTGACTTCTCACATACGGAAGCGATGAAACCTGAGCAGATTCGTCAGGTTGAAGATATCGTCAACGCGCAAATCCGCCGTAACCTTACCGTGCAAACGGATGTCATGGCGCTGGACGATGCGAGAGCGAAGGGCGCAATGGCGCTGTTCGGCGAGAAGTACGACGACCATGTCCGTGTTCTGACAATGGGTGATTTCTCCATTGAGCTTTGTGGGGGCACGCACGCAAGCCGTACGGGTGATATCGGCCTGTTCCAGATCATTTCTGAGTCAGGTACTGCTGCCGGCGTGCGTCGTATTGAAGCGACCACAGGTGAGAATGCGTTGTCTGCGCTGCATCGCCAGAGCGACGTTTTGCAAGACATTGCGCAACTGCTGAAAGGGGATAGTCACAACCTGACGGATAAGGTACGCTCTGTTCTGGATCGTGCCCGCGCGTTGGAGAAAGAGCTTCAGCAGTTGAAGGCTCAACAAGCGGCGCAGGAAAGCTCGTCGCTGTCTGGCAAAGCAAAAGAGGTTAACGGTGTGAAGTTGCTGGTTACGCAACTGGACAACGTAGATCCCAAGCTGCTGCGCACGATGGTTGATGACCTGAAGAATCAGCTTGGATCTGCGGTTATCGTTCTTGGAACGGCGGCAGAAGGCCGGGTTAGCCTGATTTCTGGTGTAACGAAAGATCTGACTGACCGTGTAAAAGCCGGTGAACTGATTGGGTTTGTTGCCCAGCAGGTTGGCGGTAAAGGCGGTGGTCGCCCAGATATGGCTCAGGCGGGCGGCTCAGACGTCTCTGCACTGCCTGCTGCGCTGGCAAGCGTTGAATCTTGGGTTGCTGCTAAGCTGTAAAACGACAGATAACGTTTTATTCGCGTTATCCGACAAAACGCCATAACTTTCTGGTTGTGGCGTTTTTGTCTGCGGAAAAGGATCCGGCAAGCAGGATAGAAAGTGTGTTACCTTCAGATATTCTGAAGCTTTACATGCTCAGTCCTGTTGTTGTGATAACAAAAGCACAAGCTACTGATATCGACTAAACTAACAAGTAGTGACAAACCGGAGTGTGATGGTGTGGTTATACCATCGTCTAGGTTTACGTTTTCACGGCACATGATGGATAATGGCGGGGAGACAGAGAGACCCGACTCTTTATAATCTTTCAAGGAGCAAAGAATGCTTATTTTGACTCGTCGAGTTGGCGAAACCCTCATGATCGGCGATGAGGTAACGGTTACCGTATTAGGAGTGAAAGGCAACCAGGTGCGTATTGGTGTTAATGCACCGAAAGAGGTTTCTGTCCACCGTGAAGAGATCTATCAGCGTATTCAGGCCGAAAAATCTCAACCAACGTCATATTGATTGACAATGCGTCTCGTGTTCGCGGGACGCAATTGTTATTTCCTGCTTTTCCCCCACTTATTTATCGACATATCCATTTTTACTGTGCGTTGCCTTTGGCAAGGTAACCGCCTGTTTTTCTGTCGATAAAATAGACTTTTTGTTGTGAAAGTGCGCGTCTTGGATGCGAATTGTTCAAACGAACACAAGGTGGGAAAAATTGTTTGACTTATAAGTCTGGGAAAGTAATATGTGCGCCACGCAGTACCGGTGAGCACTAACAAGAAGTTCTTAGTAGCGAATCAGGTAATGTAAGGTGAGGTGGCCGAGAGGCTGAAGGCGCTCCCCTGCTAAGGGAGTATGCGGTCAAAAGCTGCATCGAGGGTTCGAATCCCTCCCTCACCGCCATTTAATATGCATCCGTAGCTCAGCTGGATAGAGTACTCGGCTACGAACCGAGCGGTCGGAGGTTCGAATCCTCCCGGATGCACCATTAAATACTGCCTTTGCAAGGCAAGTAGTAAGTGAAAGCAAGTTTTGTCGCAGATGAAGAATTATCAATGCATCCGTAGCTCAGCTGGATAGAGTACTCGGCTACGAACCGAGCGGTCGGAGGTTCGAATCCTCCCGGATGCACCATTCTTAAGTATCTCGTTTAATTGCTCACCCCATTATTTCTGCACCACACTCTGCATCCGTAGCTCAGCTGGATAGAGTACTCGGCTACGAACCGAGCGGTCGGAGGTTCGAATCCTCCCGGATGCACCATATTTCGATATAGATAAAATTCTTGCCTTAGCGCAAACTAGTAAGCGTAAGAATAACCTTGCTTTAGCAACGACTCAAAGTACTAAGCAAGACAGATAGTTTTCTCCGATACGCCATTTCTGTTTTACCCATCGCTCTCTACCCTATTTTCGCTCTCAGCGTCACAGCCTTCTGTTCTGCTGATATCAGAATGATATTTTTCTCATTACTCCCGTGTATTAATTCTTACCTCTCCCTTGCCTGTATATTGATATTGAGCCGACGAGTAAATGAAGACTGCCTTACTACTATGGGGGTAATAACCTGTTTTTTATAAGGTTATTGAGTAAGCGACAACGTTTTCACTTTACGATAAAGTAAGCTCTCTTTTCAGTGATCATGGAGTCATGATGTACGATCGCTATCAAGGGCTGATCTTTGATATGGATGGCACCCTGCTTGATACCGAACCAACGCACCATAAAGCGTGGGATCAGGTTCTTGCCCGATATGGTATGAGATATGATGCCAGTGCCATGACAGCATTGAACGGCTCGCCCACCTGGCATATTGCACAGCGTATTATCGACAGCCATCAGGCCGATATTGATGCTCACCAACTCGCGGCGGAAAAAACGGCTGTGGTTGAGGAAATGCTGCTGGATACGGTAAAACCACTGCCGCTGATTGATGTTGTTAAGCACTATCGCGGACGGCGTCCTATGGCAGTTGGCACTGGTAGCACGCATGGCATGGCTGATAGATTGCTAACGCATTTGGGGCTGCATGATTATTTTGATGCAATCGTTGGGGCTGATGATGTTATGCAGCATAAGCCTTTCCCCGATACCTTTCTGCGTTGCGCTGAGTTGATTTTTGTCGCACCGGAACACTGTATCGTGTTTGAAGATGCAGACTACGGCATTGAAGCCGCTAAACGCGCTAACATGGCCGTGGTTGACGTCCGTACATTGTGAGTGAGTTCTGGGCCGTTTTTTCTCTTTTCTGGAGTAGCCTGCTCAGTGCAACACTGCTGCCTGGCAGTTCGGAAGTGCTGCTGGTAACGTTATTGCTTGCTGACAGCGCAAAGCCCTACCTGTTGATTGCTGTGGCAACGGTAGGAAATACGCTGGGTGGGTTAACAAATATTTTTATAGGGCGCTTACTCCCTCAGCCAAAACAACAAGCTGGGTATTCGGTGGCCATGCGCTGGTTACAGCGCTATGGCTGCGCTGCGTTGTTATTTAGCTGGGTGCCGGTAGTAGGCGATTTATTGTGCGTGTTAGCGGGTTGGCTACGCATGCCCTGGGTGCAATCGGCGGTTTTCATCGGTATTGGAAAAGCGCTGCGGTATATCGTATTGACGGGTATAACGTTGCAGGGGATGGCGTGGTGGTCTTAACCAGATTGCAATGCAAACTGGTGAGTGCTGCTGAGTTTCAATTATGCTTACAACCATTACATTTTAACAACGGGAGGTCGATTTGATCCCGGACATTTCAGAAGCACTTTCTTGGCTGGAAAAACACCCACTGGCAGTGAAGGGTATTCAGCGTGGAATTGAACGCGAAACATTGCGCGTAACAGCAAATGGACATCTTGCTACGACTGGGCACCCCGAGATATTGGGTTCGGCGTTGGCACACCCGTGGATTACGACAGACTTTGCAGAAGCGCTGTTGGAGTTTATTACGCCTGTCGATAAAGATGTCGATCACCTGCTGACGTTTCTGCGCGATATTCATCGCCACGTTTCCCGTAATCTGGGCGATGAGCGGATGTGGCCATTGAGCATGCCGTGCTTTATCGACAGCGAGCAAAATATAGAGCTGGCGCAGTATGGCTCATCAAATATCGGGCGCTTCAAAACGCTTTATCGTGAAGGGCTGAAAAACCGTTATGGCGCGTTGATGCAGACTATTTCCGGCGTGCATTATAACTTCTCTCTTCCGCTGTCATTCTGGCAGGCGCGAGAAGGGGTTACTGATGCAGAAAGCGGGAAAAAAGCGATATCTGCGGGATACTTCAGGCTGATCCGTAACTATTATCGCTTTGGCTGGGTGATCCCTTATCTGTTCGGTGCTTCTCCGGCGATCTGTTCTTCCTTCCTGAAAGGTCGGGAAACCGCGCTGCCGTTTGAGCGTACGGAAAAAGGCATGCTTTATCTGCCTTATGCGACCTCTCTACGGCTCAGTGATTTAGGCTATACCAATAAGTCACAGAGCAATCTGGGGATTACGTTTAACGACTTGGATACCTATGTCGCTGCGTTAAAACGCGCGATAAAAACGCCGTCTGAGGAATATGCTCGAGTTGGTATGAAGAAGGATGGTCGTTATCTACAATTGAATACGAACGTCTTGCAGATTGAGAACGAGCTTTATGCGCCGATTCGTCCGAAGCGTGTGACGCGTGCGGGTGAAACGCCATCTGATGCCTTGTTGCGTGGCGGAATCGAATATATTGAAGTGCGTTCACTGGATATTAATCCTTTCTCCCCGACCGGGGTGAGTGAAAGTCAGGTTCGTTTCCTGGATTTATTCCTGATCTGGTGTGCGCTGGCAGATGCGCCTGAAATGAGCGCGGATGAGCTACTGTGTACGCGTAAAAACTGGAACCGAGTGATTCTGGAAGGGCGTAAACCTGGGCAAACGGTGGGTATGCGGTGTGAAACCATCCAGCAGCCAATTGCTGACGTGGGGAAATCTCTGTTTGCGGATTTACGTCGCGTTGCGGAAGTACTGGACGCGGAAAACAATCAACCGCACTATCAACAGGTATGCGATGAGCTACTTGTTGGTTTTGACGATCCAGAAACGACGTTCTCTGGGCGACTATTAACGTTGATGAAGCAAGAAGGCAATGGTAGCGTGGGGCTGAATTTAGCGGAAGAATACCGCAAAATGCTCAGCAGCGAGCCGCTGCAGGTGTTGACGGAAGAACAATTGGCTGCGGCGAGTGAGAAATCCTGGCAGCGCCAACGTCAGATTGAGTCTGAAGATACGATGAGTTTTGACGACTATCTGGCGGCGAATTAAAAAGAAAAGGCCACAGAAACTGTGGCCAAATAAACATCTCTAATAGGGATGATGATAATAAATGCGCGTCTTTCAGTAAGTCAGACTCGCATAAAAAGGAAAAGTTCTCGGAAACGAGAAAAAATGAATTTTTTTCTTTGAGGAGGTGAAATTATGCCATTACTAGACAGCTTTACCGTTGACCATACTCGTATGGCTGCACCCGCAGTTCGGGTCGCTAAAACCATGAAAACCCCTCATGGCGACAATATCACGGTATTTGACCTGCGCTTCTGTCGTCCGAATATTGAAGTCATGCCAGAGCGTGGCATCCATACGCTAGAGCATCTGTTTGCTGGCTTTATGCGCGATCATTTAAACGGTGATGGCGTTGAAATCATCGACATTTCTCCGATGGGATGCCGTACGGGTTTCTACATGAGCCTGATTGGCACGCCGGATGAGCAACGTGTTGCTGATTCCTGGAAAGCGGCGATGGCAGACGTTCTGAAAGTGACTGATCAGCGTAAAATTCCTGAGCTGAACGAATTCCAGTGTGGCACCTATGAGATGCACTCACTGAAAGAAGCGCAGGACATTGCTCAACACATCGTGGATCACGATATTGGTATCAACCAAAATGACGATCTGGCGCTGCCGAAAGATAAACTGGCTGAGCTACATATCTAGTTTCGTGGGTATGTACAGATAAAAAAAGAGAACCGAAGTGGGTTCTCTTTTTTTTATGCTCGTGAACGCGTCAGACTGCGAGGAAGTGCTGTATAACCCGACTGCCGAAGTAGGACAGCGTCAGCATAAGGGCGCCGATCAGGCTGAACCAGACGACGCGCCGTCCCCGCCATCCTTCATGGTAATGTCCCCAGAGCAACAGAATATAGATGAACCAGGCAAACAGGGAGAACACGGCCTTGTGCAGGTTCTCTTTGTTATCGATCAGGTCATCCATATAAAACAAACCGGTACAGAGCGTCAGCGTGAGCAGAATGACGCCAATCTGTGTGATGTGAAACATTTTGCGCTCAATGCCCATCAGCGGCGGCATGTCAGCGGCAAATCCCAGCTTTTTATTCTTGAGTAGGTAATCAAGCCAGGCGAGTTGAAGCGCATAAAGAGCAGCAATTAACAGCGTTGCATAGGAGAAAAGGGCCAGTCCGATATGGATCATCAGGCCGGGCGACGCTTCCAGATGCGTAATAAACTCACTCGGCATGAAGCTGGCGAAGGCCAGATTGATCAGCGCAAAGGTGTAGACGATAGGAAGAATAAACCAACCGCGATCGCGCGTGGCGACAAACGTCATCACCGTACAGATGATGAGGCTGACCAGAGAACCGATATTCAGCAAGCTAAGGTTTTGGCCGACCTGAACATCGAAAATGCGTTGATAGAGCGCCACCGCATGACAAATTAGCGCAGCGCTGGCCGAGAGTATTGCCAGCCGACGATATGCACTGTTCTTGCGCAGCAGACTGGGGATAATCAGTCCGAGGCTGAGTGTGTAGGCGACAAGCGCCACAATAGCGAAAACAGACATACAGATTAGGTTATTAAATATCAACTAGGTAAAATGAAGAATCAGTATAGCGTTAGTCGTCGCGGGCACCAACAGTTCTCCGTCAGCAGCGCTGAGATCGTTCCCGCTTTTGTGTATAATCTCTTCCATTCGTGTCGCGCTGGCGGCCTGTCTTACGTTGAGCATGAGATATGTTTGAAAATTTAACCGATCGACTCTCGCGCACATTGCGCAATATCAGCGGCCGCGGGCGGTTGACTGAAGACAACATAAAAGAAACGCTGCGTGAAGTGCGTATGGCATTGCTGGAAGCCGACGTCGCGTTACCCGTGGTGCGTGATTTTATCAATCGCGTGAAAGAGCGCGCTGTCGGACATGAAGTCAATAAAAGTCTGACTCCGGGCCAAGAGTTCGTCAAGATTGTTAAGAATGAACTCGTCAGTGCAATGGGTGAAATCAACGCGGAGCTGAATCTTGCCGCGCAACCGCCTGCGGTTGTTCTGATGGCCGGTCTGCAAGGTGCGGGTAAAACGACCAGCGTGGGCAAGCTGGGTAAATTCCTGCGCGAAAAGCATAAGAAAAAAGTGCTGGTGGTTTCAGCTGACGTTTATCGCCCTGCGGCGATTAAACAGTTGGAAACATTGGCAGAGCAGGTGGGTGTCGATTTCTTCCCGTCAGACGTGCAGGAAAAGCCGCTTGCTATCGTAGAACGTGCGTTACAACACGCTAAGCTGAAGTTCTACGATGTCCTGTTAGTCGATACCGCGGGTCGTCTCCACGTTGACGACGCGATGATGGACGAAATCAAGCAGGTTCACGCGGCGATTAAGCCAGTTGAAACGCTGTTTGTTGTTGATGCCATGACGGGGCAGGATGCGGCGAATACGGCGAAAGCCTTTAATGAAGCGCTGCCGCTGACCGGTGTGATCCTCACCAAAATTGATGGTGACGCCCGCGGCGGTGCGGCGTTGTCTATCCGCCATATCACTGGCAAGCCAATTAAATTCCTCGGCGTCGGCGAAAAAACCGAAGCGCTGGAGCCGTTTTACCCTGAGCGCGTTGCCTCGCGAATTCTCGGTATGGGCGATGTGCTTTCACTGATTGAAGATATTGAAAGCAAGGTCGATCGTACACAGGCAGAAAAGCTTGCCAACAAGCTGAAGAAGGGCGATGGGTTCGATTTGACCGATTTCCTGGATCAGCTCAAGCAGATGCGCAACATGGGCGGCATGGCGAGCATGATGAGCAAAATGCCGGGCATGGGCCAACTGCCTGATAATGTTAAGTCACAAATGGATGACAAGGTGCTGGTGCGTATGGAGGCGATCATTAATTCGATGACGCGTCAGGAGCGAGCCAAACCAGAGATTATTAAAGGATCGCGTAAACGCCGTATCGCACAGGGTTCCGGCATGCAGGTACAGGACGTGAACCGTCTTCTGAAGCAGTTCGATGACATGCAACGAATGATGAAGAAGATGAAAAACGGCGGTCTGGCGAAAATGATGCGCGGTATGAAAGGGATGATGCCACCTGGATTCCCGGGCCGTTAATCACCGAAATCGATGGTGTAGAGAAACTCTTGGCGTGATTATACGCTTTAGATTGCTTTTTGCGCCAAAATGAGTAAAATTTTCGGGCTTTTTATATGACATACTGTGCTCCGTTCCTCGATGGGGCCCAGTTGTTTTATTCACTAAAGAGGATGTTATGGTAACAATTCGTTTGGCACGTGGCGGCGCGAAAAAACGCCCCTTCTATCAAGTAGTCGTGACCGATAGCCGCAATGCGCGTGATGGTCGTTTCATCGAGCGCGTAGGTTTCTTCAACCCAATCGCATCTGGTCAAGCAGAAGCCCTGCGTCTGGATCTGGACCGTATCGAGCATTGGCTTGGTCTGGGTGCAACTGTGTCTGATCGCGTATCTTCGCTGATCAAAGACGCTAAAAAAGCAGCATAACCTGTTGCGGTGGTGATAATGAGCAATCAACTCAGCCCAAAACCTCCTGTTAACCCGATTGTGATGGGGAAGATAGGATCGGCATATGGCATCCGAGGTTGGCTCAGAGTGTTTTCATCCACCGAAGATGCCGAGAGCATTTTTGATTATCAACCTTGGTTCATCCAGAGTAAAAGCGGTTGGCAGCTTGTCGAGATTGAAGGCTGGAAGTATCACAATCAGGATCTGATCATTAAAGTGAAAGGTGCTGATGACCGTGATGCGGCTAATTTACTGACTAATTGTGAAATTGTCGTAGATTCGTCACAACTGCCCGATCTGGGCGAAGGTGATTATTACTGGAAGGATCTTATTGGCTGTCAGGTCGTGACCGTAACCGGTTATGAGTTAGGTAAAATCATCGACATGATGGAAACCGGCTCGAACGATGTGATGGTAATAAAGGCCAACCTGAAAGATGCCTTCGGAGTCAAGGAACGGCTGGTTCCGTTCCTCACCGAACAGGTTGTTAAGCGCGTCGACCTTTCTGCTCAAACTATTGAAGTAGATTGGGATCCTGGTTTTTGAACTCTGAATCTACCAGTAGTACCCAGCGGAACGAGACTATGTGGATTGGGGTGATTAGCCTGTTTCCAGAGATGTTCCGGGCAATTACTGATTACGGAGTCACTGGCCGGGCAGTTAAAAATGGCCTGCTGAACGTACAGTATTGGAGTCCTCGCGATTTCACTTACGATCGGCATCGCACCGTGGACGATCGGCCTTATGGCGGCGGCCCCGGAATGCTGATGATGGTGCAACCTTTACGGGATGCGATCCACGCAGCAAAAGCAGCGGCAGGCGAAGGCGCGAAAGTGATTTATTTATCACCTCAGGGCCGTAAATTAGATCAGCAAGGCGTACATCAACTCGCTACGAACCAGAAGATGATTCTGGTCTGTGGACGGTACGAAGGGATTGATGAGCGCGTAATTAAAACCGAAATCGATGAAGAATGGTCGATCGGCGATTACGTACTCAGCGGTGGGGAACTGCCAGCGATGACCCTGATTGACTCCGTTGCCCGCTTTATACCGGGCGTTCTGGGGCATCAGGCTTCAGCAGAAGAAGATTCTTTTGCCGATGGATTGCTGGACTGTCCTCATTTCACACGCCCTGAAATACTGGAAGGCATGGAAGTTCCGGCGGTGTTACTGTCCGGTAACCATGCGGAGATACGCCGCTGGCGATTGAAGCAGTCGCTGGGCCGAACCTGGCTTAGAAGACCTGAACTTCTGAAAAGCCTAGCTCTGACTGACGAGCAAACAAGGTTGCTGGCTGAATTCCAACGTGAATATCAGTCTGAGCAACAAGAGTATTAGGTGGTTACGCCGGTTTACCGCGCGAACCCAACTATCAGTTTACCTAGGGTAAGAGACATATTATGAGCAACATCATTAAGCAAATCGAAGACGAACAAATGAAGCAGGACGTACCTGCATTTCGTCCGGGTGATACCGTAGAAGTGAAGGTATGGGTTGTTGAAGGTAGCAAAAAACGTCTGCAGGCATTCGAGGGCGTGGTTATCGCTATTCGTAACCGCGGTCTGCATTCTGCATTCACTGTTCGCAAAATTTCTAACGGCGAAGGCGTGGAGCGTGTATTCCAGACTCACTCTCCAGTAGTTGACAGCATCGCTGTTAAACGTCGTGGTGCCGTGCGTAAAGCCAAACTGTACTACCTGCGTGAGCGTACTGGTAAGTCTGCTCGTATCAAAGAGCGTCTTAACTAAGATAGCGCTTTCGCAACATCCGAAAGTTGTTATTTATAAGGGGTTTAGCCTTTGGCTAAACCCTTTTTTTGTCAGCTTTAAACCACCTCCTCGGGAGGTGGTGATTGTTCCTGTGAGGCTATAGCCTGAAGAAAGCCCATGCCAG
>NZ_JAPQKX010000023.1:0-12829 GCF_026800125.1 Pectobacterium jejuense
ACCGCGTGTCGCTGTTGCCGTGTCAGTGGAGGCGCATTATAGGGACTTCTCGGCCACTGACAAGTGCTAAATGCAAATTATTTTCCAACCGTTCAAAAACACGCCAAAAGACTCCATTTAGCACACTTCACATACAGAAAATGAATACAACCTGAGCTCATAATGTGAAAACGGGGGCATTCGTTAACGAATGCCCCCGTTGCTCGCTTACCAGTTCACTCGCATTATTCTTGCCGCGCGACTATCTGTTCGCCGTCAACATCTAATGTGATCGGTTTACCGGGTATCAATTTCCCCCCCAGTATCTGCTGAGCGAGCGGGTTCTCTATCAGTTGCTGTATCGCTCTTTTAAGCGGACGCGCACCATAGACAGGATCAAACCCGACTTCCCCAAGCATATCTAAAGCTGCATCTGTGATCGTGACGCTATATCCACGCTCTTCAAGACGCTTGTACAGTCTCTGAAGCTGAATTTGTGCGATCGACGTAATATGCGCCCTTCCCAATGGGTGGAATACCACGACCTCATCAATACGGTTAATAAACTCGGGGCGGAAGCTGTGGCTAACGACTTCAAGCACCATATCTCTCATTTCGGTATAGCTGCGTTCACCAAAACGTTCCTGAATAAGGTCAGATCCCAGATTGGACGTCATGATGACCACAGTATTACGGAAGTCCACCGTTCTGCCCTGACCATCAGTAAGGCGCCCATCATCTAATACCTGAAGCAGGATATTAAACACATCAGGGTGTGCCTTTTCGATCTCATCTAACAAAATCACCGAATAAGGACGACGGCGTACCGCTTCCGTCAAATATCCCCCTTCCTCGTAACCGACATATCCTGGAGGCGCACCGACCAAACGTGAAACCGAGTGTTTCTCCATAAACTCAGACATATCAATACGCACCATGGCGTCATCACTGTCGAAGAGGAAAGTCGCCAGCGTTTTGCAAAGTTCCGTTTTCCCGACGCCTGTTGGCCCAAGGAACAGGAACGAGCCAATAGGACGATTTGGGTCGGATAGCCCTGCCCGGCTACGACGGATAGAATTCGCTACCGCTTCAACGGCTTCATTCTGCCCGATCACACGCTGATGCAGTTCATCTTCCATGCGTAATAATTTTTCTTTCTCACTTTCCAGCATGCGAGAAACAGGAATCCCAGTCCAACGCGCCAGCACATCAGCGATTTCAACATCCGTTACTCGATTACGCAGCAAATGCATCGTTTTCCCTTCCTGCTGCGTTGCTGCTGCCAACTGTTTCTCTAGCTCAGGAATTTTGCCGTATTGCAGCTCAGACATTCTCCCCAGGTCGCCCTGACGGCGAGCCTGCTCCAGCGCAATTTTCGCCTGCTCTAAAGACGCTTTAATATTCTGCGTTCCAGTGAGTGACGCTTTTTCCGCTTTCCACTCTTCCTCTTGTTGGGAATATTCACGCTCTTTTTGGTCGAGTTCCGCACTCAGCAATTCGAGCCGTTTTTGGCTGGCTTCATCAGATTCTTTTTTCAGCGCCTGCTGTTCCAGCTTTAACTGGATGATTCGACGCTCAAGCCGATCAAGGGACTCTGGTTTCGAATCAATCTGAATACGAATACTGGATGCCGCCTCATCAATCAGGTCAATCGCTTTATCCGGCAGTTGGCGATCCGCGATATAGCGGTTAGATAACATGGCTGCCGCAACAATCGCTGGGTCAGTAATTTGTACATGATGGTGCAATTCATAACGCTCTTTCAGCCCGCGCAGAATCGCAATCGTGTCTTCGACAGTAGGTTCAGCGACAAACACTTTCTGGAAACGACGCTCAAGGGCCGCGTCTTTTTCAATATATTGCCGATACTCATCGAGCGTTGTCGCTCCGACGCAATGCAACTCACCACGAGCCAGCGCAGGTTTTAGCATATTACCGGCATCCATCGCGCCATCGGCTTTGCCTGCCCCAACCATCGTATGAAGTTCATCAATAAACAGAATGACGTTGCCTTCCTGCTTAGAAAGGTCGTTGAGCACGCCTTTCAAACGCTCTTCAAACTCACCACGGTATTTCGCCCCCGCCACCAGCGCGCCCATATCCAGTGAAAGTACGCGCTTGTTTTTCAAGCCTTCAGGCACTTCACCATTAACGATACGCTGGGCTAACCCTTCTACTATCGCGGTTTTACCCACGCCGGGTTCACCGATTAATACCGGGTTATTTTTGGTTCGACGTTGCAGAACCTGAATAGTGCGGCGAATTTCCTCATCACGCCCGATAACAGGATCGAGTTTGCCTTGTTCCGCACGCTCAGTGAGATCAATCGTGAATTTTTTCAATGCCTGGCGCTGATCTTCAGCACCCTGATCGTTCACTTGCTCCCCTCCTCTCACTCGTTCAATCGCGTTTGTTACACCTTGCTGCGTAACCCCCGCCTTTTTCAATATATCCCCCAACGTGCCGCGAGACTCCAGCGCAGCAAGCGCGAAAAGCTCCGAAGAGATAAAGGTATCGCCACGCTTTTGCGCCAGCTTGTCGCACATATTCAATACGCGGACTAACTCGCTCGAAGGTTGAACATCACCATCAGTACCTTCAACCTGCGGCAAACGCGTGATTGCCTGGTCGATTTCGGTTTTCAGGTGATTAAGATTGGCTCCGGCAACAGTCAGAAGTGGACCAACAGTTCCACCGTCCTGATGAAGCAAGGCGCTCATCAAGTGAAGTGGTTCAATAAACTGGTGATCGCGCCCAAGGGCGAGAGACTGGGCATCAGCAAGAGCAAGTTGGAATTTGTTGGTAAGACGATCCAGACGCATAACACCTCCCATACACTGGTCAAAATTGCTACTGGAGATTAAATGAGGTCATCCCTCAAAAATTTCAAGGTTATTTTGCCAGTCGTGACAGGATTTAAACGTTACTTGTTTTGGATCGTCTTAATTCAATAGGTTATATCAGCCAGATTAAACTTGCCATACGGCCAGTCACACCATCACGCCGATAAGAGAAAAATTTGTGAGGTTTACTCACAGTACAGGCATTTCCACCAAAAATTTGTGTTACCCCTGCGGCACGTAAGCGCAAACTTGCCAGTTGGTAGATATCGGCAAAAAATTTATTTCCTTCAGGCAGAAATGCTGAGGCCGCAGCCATATCATGCTGAATAAATGCGTCCCTGACTTCAGGGCCGACCTCAAAGGCATCAGGCCCAATAGCAGGCCCTAACCACGCCATAATTTGTGCGGGTTGCACACGGAAACAGGCTAACGTTTCTTCCAATACCCCCGCATGCAATCCCCGCCAGCCAGCATGGGCAGCAGCGACTTCGTCGCCGTTGATTGCACAAAAAAGCACGGGCAAGCAGTCAGCCGTCATCACCGCACAGACCTTCCCTTTCTGATCCGTATAAGCGGCATCACCACAAACGGACATTGGGGAAGTCTCGCCAATACGAATCACATCGGTACCGTGAACCTGTTCCAACCAATGCGGCATAGCGGGAAGGCCGGCCATCTCCACCAGAGCTTGCCGATTTGCGGTAACGTGCGCAGGCTCATCGCCCACATGATTCCCTAAATTCAGAGAATCATAAGGTGCACCACTACACCCGCCAACACGCGTCGTACTACAAGATTTCACACTTTCTGGCAAAGGCCAGTCGGGGTATATCAGCATAGTCCGTCACCTCTATAAATCGGCACTTATCGTATTGAACACATTACCAGTCGAGCTGATCCTTAAACGCTTCAGTATCGGCTTTCAGCGCATTAATCAGATCGACCATATCCTGTGGCAATTCCGCATGCCATTCCATGTGAATGCCAGTAATAGGGTGGTAGAAACGCAACATGGTGGCATGCAGCGCCTGACGGTCGAACCCACGCAGCATCTCAATGAAATCCTCCGAAGCGCCTTTTGGCGGGCGCGGACGACCACCGTATAGCTGATCGCCAACCAGAGGATGATTAATGTGAGCCATGTGCACGCGAATCTGATGGGTGCGCCCCGTTTCCAGACGCAACCGCAAACGGGTATGCGCACGGAAATGTTCCATGATGCGATAATGTGTCACGGCAGGCTTACCCATTGGGTGCACGGCCATGTGAGTACGCTTGGTTGAGTGGCGAGCGATAGGCTGCTCGACCATCCCCCCCGCGGTCATCGAGCCAATCGCAACGGCTTCATATTCACGAGTAATTTCACGCGCCTGTAGTGCTTCAACTAAACGCGTCTGTGCTGGTACGGTTTTCGCGACCACCATAAGCCCTGTCGTATCTTTATCAAGTCGGTGCACAATTCCGGCACGGGGCACGTCGACAATCTCAGGATAATGATGTAACAAGGCATTTAACACTGTGCCATCGGGGTTACCCGCACCGGGGTGAACCACCAGATCTCTGGGTTTATTGATGACCAGAATATCCTCATCTTCGTACACGATATCCAGCTTGATATCCTGTGCTTCCCAGCGTGCTTCTTCTTCAATCAATGCATCAATCGCTACCGATTCGCCGCCAAGTACTTTCTCTTTTGGCTTATTGATGACATTGCCGTTAATCTGTACTCGATTCTCAAGAATCCACTCTTTTATGCGGGATCGTGAATAATCAGGGAACAATTCGGCCAAAGCCTGATCTAAACGTTGACCGAGTTGAGATTCGGCCACCGTTGCGGTGAGTTGTACTTGTTGTGCCATATTATGCAGCTTCTTCGTTAACGTTGGGTTTTGACGGCGACGCCGTTTAAAATAATGTACTATTGTAGCTGGTCTAAATCGGGAGCTTAACGGACAGCCTCCCGGAATAACATTCTGAGGATAATCAAAACGTCATGACGCGTATGAAATATCTGGTGGCTGCCGCCACGTTGAGCCTGGCGCTGGCTGGTTGCTCCAGCAATTCCAAAGATGCGGTTCCTGATAGTCCGCCATCTGAAATCTATGCCAATGCTCAACAAAAACTGCAGGACGGCAACTTTAAAGCAGCCATCACGCAGTTGGAAGCACTGGATAACCGGTATCCCTTTGGCCCCTACTCGCAGCAAGTACAGTTGGATTTGATCTACGCCTATTACAAATCCGCAGAGCTGCCATTGGCCCAAGCTTCAATTGACCGCTTCCTGCGACTCAATCCGACCCATCCAAACGTGGATTATGTCCTGTACATGCGCGGCCTGACCGACATGGCGCTGGATGATAGTGCGTTACAAGGCTTCTTCGGCGTTGATCGTTCCGATCGCGATCCGCAGTATGCCCGCACCGCATTTCGGGATTTCAGCAAGCTCATTCAGGGATACCCGAACAGCCAATACGCTACTGACGCAAACAAGCGTTTGGTTTACCTCAAAGAGCGTCTGGCCAAGTATGAACTTTCTGTCGCGCAATACTACACGAAACGCGGCGCTTATGTGGCAGTAGTTAATCGCGTTGAGCAAATGCTGCGTGATTACCCTGATACCCAGGCAACAAAAAATGCCTTGCCGTTGATGGAAAATGCCTATCGCGAACTGCAGCTGGCCGCTCAGGCGGACAAAGTCGCAAAAATCATCACTGCGAACCCAGCATAAACGACACGTGACACACAGTAATAAGACGGCAGCTTCGGTTGCCGTTTCTTTATGGCTCGATCGGTGGGCTATGCATCAATGATGCAGAAAAACAGGTTGGCGGGAGTCAACAACAGCGCGGTAACATCAATACATCCTATCAATAATGGCACAGGCCAGATGCCCCCTCAAGCACTTCCCTCCTATTCCCGATGATGCTTCACAAATCGCGTTTTATTGACAAAAAGTGACAAAAAAAAGCGATCAACATCACGCTTTTTGTCACAACTCACTGTATGCTGAAATTATCCAAGACGGACATAGGCAGAGAGGTAAGTTTATATGACTATTAATATTACCAGTAAGCAAATGGATATCACCCCCGCAATTCGTCAACATGTCGAAGACCGTCTTTCTAAGCTGGACAAATGGCAAACCCAGCTGATTAACCCGCATATTATTCTGTCAAAAGAGCCTCAGGGTTTTGTGGCCGATGCCACTATCAGTACGCCAAATGGCCCGCTGGTTGCCAGCTCCAAGCATGATGATATGTATGCCGCCATCAATGAGCTAATTACCAAACTCGAACGCCAGTTGGACAAACTCCAGCATAAAGGTGAAGCCAGACGTGCAGTAGCTAGCGTCAAAGAAGCGAATCTCCAGCCGACGCAAGAAGAGTAATTCATTCTCTTTACCTCAATATAACGCGCCCGAGGGCGCGTTTTTGCATTTCAGGCGTCGTAATCCACGTCCTAAAGCGCCAACGCGATACCTCGTTTAACATTGCGCTCGGTGATTTTGTATTGACAGGATGAAAAGCCAACAGTTACCTTACCTACTCAGAATCTGGATATCTTCCTGACTAACCGAGTAAACATGACAAATAAACTGTTCTTCTTCGTATTCTTTTTCACCTTCCCCTGATTTGGGAGGCGATTCGTCGTAAGAGCAAGAATACGAAGACGAACAAAAAAGCCTCCTGACCAGGAGGCTTTTTTTATATAAGAACATAAGACAGGTAACAGCATCATGACAGACAACCCATTACTGGCACTGCGAGAACGCATCAGCGCATTGGATCTGCAATTAATTGAATTGTTGGCACAAAGACGAGAACTGGCGTTGGACGTTGCTCGCAGCAAATTGCATTCGCATCGCCCAATCCGTGACAAAGAGCGTGAGCGTGATTTGCTGGATAACCTGACAGCCGCTGGGAAGAAGCATCATCTTGATGGTCACTACATTACCCGCTTATTTCAGCTCATCATTGAAGATTCAGTACTGACACAACAGGCACTCTTACAGCATCACCTTAACCAAACAGCGTCACATTCTGCCCGTATTGCGTTTCTCGGTCCGAAAGGCTCTTATTCCCATCTTGCCGCGCGCCAATATGCCGCGCGACACTTCGAGCAATTTGTTGAGTGTGGTTGCCAGAAATTTCAGGACATCTTCAATATGGTGGAAACAGGGCAAGCGGACTATGCCGTTCTGCCGATTGAAAACACCAGCTCTGGCTCGATCAACGACGTCTACGACCTGCTGCAACACACGGCTTTATCTATCGTCGGCGAATTAACCAATCCGATAAATCACTGCGTTTTAGTTGCTACCGATACGTCATTGGAACAGATCGAAACGGTTTATAGCCACCCGCAGCCGTTCCAGCAGTGCAGCCATTTCATTAACCGTTTTCCACACTGGAAGATTGAATATTGTGAGAGCACGGCAGCGGCGATGGAAAAAGTGGCTGCACTCAACTCCCCAAAAGCAGCAGCACTCGGCAGCGAAGCCGGTGGCCAGCTTTATCAGCTACAGATGCTGGAACACGATCTGGCAAATCAGTCGCAAAACATCACCCGCTTCATTGTATTAGCACGCAAGCCGATTGATGTGACGGAACAAGTGCCGGCAAAAACCACGTTAATTATGGCAACCGGCCAACAGTCAGGTGCGCTGGTAGAAGCGCTGTTGGTATTGCGCGATAACGGCATTGTGATGACCAAGCTGGAATCCAGACCGATCAACGGTAACCCGTGGGAAGAGATGTTCTATCTGGACGTACAGGCCAACCTGCGCGGCGATGCCATGCAGAAAGCGCTAAAAGGATTGGCCCCCATCACCCGCTCGTTAAAAGTGTTGGGCTGCTACCCGAGTGAAAACGTCGTACCTGTGGATGTGAACGAATAGTCGATGTGAACGAATAATTGAAAAAGCCATCCTGGTATCCCCAGGATGGCTTCTTAAACACAACCAAGATAGTAAACGAGCTTATTGACGAATATCGTTTGCCTGACGCAAAAGCACCCGGCTCTCCGCCTGAAAGCGTTTGGCGTAGTCACCAAACCAGTGTTCGACCTTCTTGAAGCTGTTGATAAATTCTGCCTTATCCGTCTGCTCCAATAGCTCAATCGCCTCGCCAAAACGTTTGTAGTAACGCTTGATCAACGCCAGATTATCCTCTGAAGACATAATGATGTCGGCATACAGCTGCGGATCCTGAGCAAACAACCGTCCAACCATGATCAATTCCAAACGATAGATTGGCGATGACAGCGCTAATAGCTGTTCAAGCTGCACATTCTCTTCCGCTAAATGCAGGCCATACGCGAATGTCGCGAAGTGACGCAGCGCCTGAATGAACATCATGTTCTGATCGTGTTCGACCGCGCTGATACGATGCAGACGCGCGCCCCACACCTGAATCTGTTCCAGTAACCACTGGTAGGCTTCTGGCTGCCGACCGTCACAATAGACGACAACCTGCTTGGCAAGGCTGCCGCTGTCTGGCCCGAACATAGGATGCAGACCAAGTACTGGGCCACTATGCGCTGCCAGCATCGCCTGAAGTGGACCATTTTTTACCGACGCCAAATCAACCAAGATGCAGTCATCTGGCAAAGCAGGCAGACGAGCAATCACCTGTTCAGTCACGTGAATCGGCACGCTAACAATCACCATGCCAGCATCAGACAGCAGTTCATCCGCACGCGGCCAGTCATCTTGCTCCAAAATCCTCACCTGATAGCCCGAGAGCGTCAGCATTTTCTCAAACAGATTACCCATTTGCCCCCGGCCACCGATGATGACAACTGGACGCAACTGCGGGCACAGCGTTTTAAAGCCTTTGTCGTTTTCACTGGTGTAGGATTCGCGCATGGTACGCCGCAGGATATCCTCAATGAGATCCGGCGGAACGCCCATCGACTCAGCCTCTTTACGACGTGAGCTGAGCATGGCCGCTTCACGATCGGGCGCATAGATGGGCAAACCATGGCGGCTTTTCACTTCACCCACTTCCGCCACTAAACGCAACCGACGTGATAACAGCGCGACAAGCTCCTTATCTACCTCATCTATCTGATCACGCAATACGGTCAGTTCAGCTACCATCTTTTGTTACTCTCCTGAATGTTTCGCCCGTGCAGCGCTCAGTTCTTGATGAACGGAACGCAGCAACGTCTCTGTGCTTTCCCAACTGATACAGGCATCCGTGACCGATACACCGTAACGCATATCTGAACGCGGCTGTTCTGAAGACTGGCTCCCCTCGTTAAGGTGGCTTTCCAGCATCAAGCCTATAATGGAACGATTTCCCGCCTTGATTTGTTCAATCGCAGATTCAACAACAAGTGGCTGACGGCGGTAGTCTTTATTCGAATTACCGTGACTACAATCTATCATCAGCGCAGGTCTCAGTCCCGCTTCCTGCATCTGTTTTTCACATTCGGCGACATCCTGCGCACTGTAGTTTGGTTTTTTACCGCCGCGCAGAATTACATGACCATCAATGTTCCCCTGCGTTTGCAGCAGACAGACCTGACCCGTTTGATTGATACCCACAAAGCGATGCGGCATTGCAGCGGCTCTCATCGCGTTGATCGCCGTTCCCAGACTGCCATCCGTGCCGTTTTTGAACCCAACAGGCATCGACAGGCCGGAAGCCATCTCACGGTGCGTTTGTGATTCCGTTGTACGTGCACCGATAGCTGACCAACTGAACAAATCGCCCAGGTACTGCGGGCTGTTCGGATCAAGCGCTTCAGTCGCCAGCGGCAGTCCCATATTCACCAGTTCCAGCAGCAGCTCACGCGCAATGTGCAGCCCTGCTTCCACGTCAAATGAACCATCCATGAACGGATCGTTGATGAGCCCTTTCCAGCCCACCGTGGTACGCGGTTTTTCAAAATAAACACGCATTACAATGTAGAGGCTATCGTTTAATTCAGCGGCAAGTGACTGCAGACGGCGCGCGTATTCCAACGCAGCATCCGTGTCATGAATCGAGCAAGGCCCGCAGACGATCAGCAACCGATCGTCACGACCATGAATGATATCCGCGATGGTCGCTCTCGCTTGCGCAATATCGCGCTGTTCCGCGTCGTTAAGCGGAAACTTGGCTTTCAATTCATCGGGAGTAATTAAAACCTGCTCTGCACTGATATTAATATTGTTAAGTGAATCTTTTTGCATGATCCCATTCCTGAAAAGTTCGGTATATTCGCGATCGCCTGTAAAGACTACTGTCTGTACAACCTGCCTACGCGTGATGTTTACACCATAACACGAACCGTAAAGATTTCAATCCACTTAGTGTAAATAAAAAATTACCACCCTAAATATTGCCAGAAAAACGATATCTGCTTGCCCTATCACTTCACGACGCAACCATGCTAATCCCAGACCTGAATAGTGATAGAATCACGCCAACAAGGGGGAAGGATGCTGAAAGCCATAATCATCGATGACGAACAGCTGGCGCGTGAAGAGCTCAGCCTGCTGCTGGAAAACGAGTCTGATATCACCATCATTGCACAGTGCAGCAATGCGCTGGAGGCGATACCGGCTATCCATCGGCTGCAACCCGATGTGATTTTTCTGGATATACAGATGCCAAAGATCAGCGGATTAGAGCTGGTCGCCATGTTGGATCCGGAAAATATGCCTTACGTCGTCTTCGTGACAGCCTATGATGAGTACGCGGTGAGGGCATTTGAAGAACATGCTTTTGACTATTTACTTAAACCGCTGGATGCACAGCGCCTAAGTAAAACGCTAAATCGTTTACGCCGCGGCGTTAGTGTAAATAAAAACGTACAGATAATTTCAGAGCCCTTACTCCGCCATATTCCCTGTAACGGACACAATCGTATTTTTTTGCTCAAAATTGAGGAAGTCGAGTATCTTTGTTCAGAACTCAGCGGCGTGCACGTCGTGGGCGTCAGCCAGTCTGGATATACCCAACTTTCATTGAAAACGCTGGAAGAGAAAACGCCCTTCGTCCGTTGCCATCGTCAATATATGGTTAATACGGAACAGTTGAAAGAAATCCAGTTAATGGAAAACGGCGCAGCAGAAGTATTGACGCATACAGGAAAACACATCCCCGTCAGCCGCCGCTATCTCAAATTACTGAAAGAAAAATTAGGCATCGCCTGATGCGGTGCTTCTTCAGGCCAATGGCCGCAACATTGAAGGTTTGATGATGAGATACAGTTATGTCTTGGCTGTAGTTCTTTTAATGACAGCATGCCAAAGCAACCTCCCGTCGCTACCCGCTAAAAGTGAGTCGGGCTTCTGGTACGAAACAGGTTATCAGGATGCAATCTCTGGCATGGTCGTAAAGGACGATAGCACTTTGCAGGAATGGTTTGGTAATCCTCAAGTTGATCGTGAAACCTACCTACGTGGCTATCAGGCCGGACAGTCGGCTTTTTGCGGCACAGATAACATGGAAGAATGGGGAAAAGCAGGGAAAAACTTTCCCGCCAGCTGCGATGGCGTAGAGAATGCGGAGATACTGCGAACTCGCTGGCAACAGAGCCTGCCTTAACGTCTTCCCGAAGATAAACGATGACCCATACTCATCAGCAATTTAGCTGGCAAAACGCTATGGTTCATCGCATCTGGTAACAATTCCACTCACTTTTGTACTCGCACAGAAATACGTCAGACATACCTCCCCTCTATTATCGCTCACATTAAATAATCACATTAGGTTATTAACAACCTGATACTGAGATACCGAAAATTCATATCTCACTGATAGTTACATCCATTATTCCTGATAGCGATTGATATTATGGAGTGCTCATATGTCCAGTACAAGCAAGCCTCATAACCTGTCTCTAAATAGCAGTTCAAGACTCTTATCACACGCAGCCCCATCACAGGAAAGCCATGATGAACGAGTCGCTGCGGTAAAGAACAAAATTATCGAGTCCGGCGACCATCCCGGCATTTCCGTAGAGGAGCAACTCGCGCTTCTGGACGCTTTCTCCCACCTTGAGCTAGGCCAGTTTTTACTAAAACATCACGGGTTAAATGCGTACTGGACGCATAATGTGATAGCACATCAGCCAGCTCACTATGTTAACTCCCTCGAAGAAATCATCTACACACAGTTACCCAGCGTTTTGGCAACACGTGAACGATTTGGTATTTTCCAACGCCTGCTTCAAGAACTCTTGCGCCCCGACGCTATCATGGTATCTGTCCCCTGCGGGGTCATGGCCGACTTATTGCTGTTGGACTATACGCGGCATCGAGATGTGAAATTAATCGGGATCGATCTGGATAAACAGGCGCTGGAAGAAGCTTATAAACTTGCCAGTCAGCAAGGGCTGGAAAATAAGATATCGCTGGTACTTGCTGATGCCTGGACAATTGATTTGGCAGCACAAGCAGATGTGATTACCAGCAACGGACTCAACGTCTATGAACACGATGATGACAAAGTTACTGAGCTTTACCGCGTGTTCTATTCTGGGCTGAAACCTGGAGGTACACTGATAACCAGCTTTATGACGCCTCCACCTACGCTGTCGCAAGACTCCCCATGGATAAACACCGACCCGAAATTGCTAGCCCTGCAATATGTCCTTTTCTCACGGATTATTGGGGCAACGTGGACAGCGTTTCGTACCCATAAACAAACACAGTCGCAGTTAGAGCAGGCTGGATTCACCGATATTCAGTTCATTAACGATCATATGCACATGTACCCAACTGTCATCGCGAATAAGCCGTTCTGAACCGGATAAAAACGGTATTAACGCGGCATTTTGATCGCCTGAACCGATCAATATTGGAAAATTGATCTGTATAAACGTTTATAAAATAACCATGTCTAATGTCATCATGGTACTGAAATTCAAACAATAATGATGGCACTAGGGAAAGCGAAGCCCACCAACATGGTGGGCTTTTTGCCACTATCAGGCATAGTAAAAATCCACCTCTTGAAGAGGTGGCTTTAAAGTGGGGCTCCCTAGAAGGGAGCCTTGTTCGTTTTAATCCT
>NZ_JAPQKX010000024.1:0-12819 GCF_026800125.1 Pectobacterium jejuense
CTCACCGAGTTACTGCCTGCGCTGCTTGATGCTCAACCCGGTACGCTGGTCAAAATCACACCGACGCACCTTGCCGCGCTCGGTCAGGAGCTGCAGTCCGCCCGCAAGACCTGCCCGGACCTGCTCTTTGTCGTCGGCGGTGAAGCGCTGTCCCCTGCCACCGTCGCACTCTGGCAGGCGCTCTCTTCCGGCTCCCGCATCATCAACGAATACGGCCCCACCGAAACCGTCGTCGGCTGTATCACCTTTGATGCCCGTACACCCAATTCACTCACCGACAGCGTCCCCATTGGCCGGCCCATTGCCAATACCCGCATCTATATTCTCGATGCGAAAGGTCAGCC
Source organism: Pectobacterium jejuense (assembly GCF_026800125.1). Taxonomy (NCBI): domain Bacteria; kingdom Pseudomonadati; phylum Pseudomonadota; class Gammaproteobacteria; order Enterobacterales; family Pectobacteriaceae; genus Pectobacterium; species Pectobacterium jejuense. Next base: position 345 of record NZ_JAPQKX010000024.1, read on the forward strand.
CGTACCGGTCGGCGTCGCCGGCGAACTCTACATCGGCGGAGCCGGCGTCGCACGCGGCTACCTCCACCGCCCCGACCTCACCGCCGAGCGCTTTATTGCCGACCCGTTCTCTGATGCAAAAGAGGCCCGACTGTACAAGACCGGTGACCTCGGCCGCTGGCTGCCTGACGGTAATATCGAATACCTCGGCCGTAACGATTTCCAGATTAAGGTGCGCGGTTTCCGCATCGAACCGGGGGAAATCGAAGCCCGACTGCTGCAGTGTACCGGCGTGCAGGAAGCGCTGGTCATTGCCCGTGAGGACAGCCCCGGTGACACCAGACTGGTCGCCTACCTCATCGCGCAGCCCGGAGCTACACCTGAACCGGCAGACCTACGCCAGCAGCTTAGTCAGCATGTAGTCGAGTACATGGTGCCCAGTGCTTACGTCATCCTCGACGCCTTCCCGCTCACGCCAAATGGCAAGCTGGACCGCAAGGCGCTGCCCGTTCCCGGTCAGTCCGCCGTAGTTACTCGTGGTTATGAAGCCCCGCAGGGCGACGTCGAAATCACACTGGCTGCGCTCTGGCAAGAGCTGTTGGGGTTGGATCGTGTTGGCCGCCACGATCACTTCTTCGAACTCGGCGGACATTCGCTGATGATCGTCAGCCTGATTGAGCGACTCCGCCGTACAGGATTGACGCTTGATGTGCGTGGCGTTTTCTCAACACCGGTTCTCAGTGAAATGGCGCTGGCGATACAGACGTATCAGGATCAACCGACCGTTGTCGTACCGCCTAACCGTATTCCGGCAGGATGTACTGCGCTTACTCCTGATATGCTGCCGCTGGCAACGCTTACTCAGGCGGAGATCGATCGGATAACCGATACCGTGTCTGGCGGTGCGAGCAATATACAAGACATCTATCCGCTCGCACCGTTGCAAGAGGGCATTCTCTTCCACCATCTCCTGCAAGATCAGGGGGATACCTACCTGCTGCGCAGCATGGTGGCCTTTCCCCACCGCGAACGTCTTGATGCGTTTCTCGGAGCACTTCAACACGTCATTAATCGCCACGACATTCTGCGCACTGCCGTTTGCTGGCAGGATTTAAGCCAGCCAATGCAGGTGGTATGGCGTCAGGCAATATTGCCAATCAACCATTTTGAACCGACCTCACAGGACGAGGTACTGGCAGAGTTGCAGGCCCATACCGAGCCGCGCACACGTCGGATAGATCTCAGTCAGGCACCGTTGTTCAGGGCCGATATTGCTCACGATCCCCAGAAAGGTGAGTGGCTGCTGGCGCTGAGTTTCCATCACCTGATCAGCGATCATATGACGCTGGCGCTGATCGTCAGCGAAATCCGCTTATTATTGCAGCATCGGGCTGACGCGTTACCGACCCCGCTCCCGTACCGCAATTTCATCGCCCAGACGCTAAGCGTACCGAACTCAGCGCATGAAGCGTATTTCCGCGACCAGTTAGCCGATGTTGATGAACCGACCGCACCTTTCGGGTTACTTAACGTACAGGGTAGCGGCGAGGACATCCACGAAGCCCGTCTGGTGCTGGATTCCACATTGGCATCCGCTATTCGACAACAGGCTCGTTCTCTTGGCGTCAGCCCCGGCGTGCTGTTCCATGTTGCCTGGGCGCAGGTGCTGGCACAGACCAGCGGTCGTGATGACGTGGTATTTGGCTCTGTTCTGCTCGGTCGTCTTGCCGGCGCAGAAGGGGCTGACCGAATCATGGGGATGTTCATCAATACGCTGCCGCTGCGAATTTCTCTTGCAGATCGCGGCGCAGCAGAGGTGGTTCAGCACACCTCACACAATTTGATGACGCTACTGGAGCATGAGCAGGCACCGCTGGCGCTGGCTCAACGCTGTAGCGGTGTGACACCGCCAATGCCGTTATTCAGTGCTTTACTCAACTATCGCCATACGCAGGCCGGCTCGACCGACAATACCTTAAGCGACATTCGTGTACTAACGTCAGAAGAGCGCACCAACTATCCACTCACGCTTGCAGTAGACGATAGGGGCGAAGGATTTAGTCTGGTTGCGCAGACGCTGGCAGACATCGACCCTCATCGTCTGGTGAGCTATCTGATGACGGCAATCAGCAGCCTGGTCGATGCGCTGGAAACAGAACCTCAGCGTTCCATACTGAGCCTGCCGGTGCTGCCGGACAGCGAACGTCAACAGATGCTGGTTGATTTCAACGCAACCGACGTGGATATCCCACGGCATGCGCTTATCCACGAACTGTTTGAAGCACAGGTTGCCCGCACACCTGATGCCATCGCGGTGGTATTCGGGGAAACCGTCCTTAGCTATGACGATCTTAATCGCCGGGCTAATCGCCTTGCCCACCATCTTCTCTCGTTCGGCGTACAGCCCGACGCGCGCGTCGCGATTTGCGTCGAACGCGGTCTGGACATGGTTGTCGGGCTACTCGGTATCCTCAAAGCAGGCGGAGCCTATGTACCATTAGATCCGACTTATCCCGTCGAACGTCTGCGCTACATGCTCGATGATGCCAAACCCGTCGTACTGCTCACTCAGTCGGCCCATATCGGGATAATGAACGACAGCTTGCCTGCGGTTCTGCTTGATGGCGGAGACGCCAGTCCGTTTGATAACGAACCGGATACTCCGACTGAGGCTCGTAAACAAGGGCTAACGCCACAGAATCTGGCCTATGTAATTTACACCTCTGGCTCAACAGGGAAACCCAAAGGCGTCATGGTGGAACATGCCAACATGGTTAATTTCCTCTGTTCGATGCGTAAGGAACCCGGCATAACCCAAGAGGATGTTCTGCTCGGCGTCACGTCTCTGTCTTTTGATATCTCCATATTGGAGATCTTCCTGCCGCTATTGAACGGTGCTCGGCTGGTTCTGGCCACGCAGGCACAGGCGGCAGATGCACAGCAGTTGGCGATGCTGATCGAACGCCACGCGGTGTCCTTCATGCAGGCCACGCCGTCGACCTGGCGTATGTTACTGGAGTTAAGTGATTTCACCCTGCCGCCGGACTTTAAAGCACTGTGCGGGGGGGAAGCGCTGCCTGAGAATCTGGCGACCGCGTTGCTTCAGAAGGTAACGACGCTCTGGAATCTGTATGGCCCGACAGAAACTACGATCTGGTCCACGCTAAATGGCCTGACGGCACCAACACCTTATATTGGTCACCCCATTGCCAATACCCAGATCTATATTCTGGATCCGCAGGGGCGCGTGGTTCCTCTCGGCGTCGCGGGGGAAATCCATATCGCCGGTGCCGGCGTCGTTCGCGGCTATCTTGGTCGTCCCGATCTCACGGCAGAGCGCTTTATCCACGATCCGTTCTCACGTTCGCCAGAAGCCCGGATGTACAAGACGGGCGATCTCGGGCGCTGGCTACCTGACGGCACCCTTGAGTATCTGGGGCGTAACGATTTTCAGGTCAAAGTCCGCGGCTTCCGTATCGAACTGGGCGAAATTGAAACCCGCCTCGTCCGCTGCCCAGGGGTACACGATGCCGTGGTCATTGCCCGCGAAGATAGCCCCGGCGACAAACGACTGGTTGCCTACCTGCGTGCTCAGCCAGATACGGTGCTTGATCCTGCCGAACTACGCCAGAGGCTCAGCGAGGAATTGGCCGAGTACATGATCCCGAGTGCATTCGTCACGCTGGATGCCTTCCCGCTCACGCCAAACGGCAAACTTGATCGCAAGGCGCTACCAGCACCAGACCAGTCGGCAATAGCCACTCGCGGTTATGAAGCACCGCAGGGTGAACTGGAAACCGCGCTGGCTCGGATTTGGCAAACGCTGCTGGGGCTGGAGCGTGTAGGACGACAGGACCATTTCTTTGAGCTCGGAGGGCACTCGCTCCTTGCCGTGCAGCTAAACGCCCGCATACGTGCGGAATTTTTAACCGACATCCCCATCGTTGCCATTTTCCAACATCCGCAGCTATCCGCACTAGCGGAGGTCATTCTGGCCGCACAAATCCACGCAGCCTGGGGAAATGACACCGACGCTCTCACACACGATCTCGACTCAATGTCAGCAGAAGAATTAATGGCGATTTTAGACGGAGACACAAATGATGAATAAAGAAAACATGAGCATTGAAGAGCTAAAACGCGCCGTTCTGGAGAAAAAAGTTAAAGAACAGCTGAAGCAGCGTGGACATCAACAGCGTCCGTCGATTAAGAAAGTTGATAGGAATATGCCGCTGCCACTCTCTTTTGCTCAACAGCGGCTGTGGTTTATTGGCCAGCTCGATCAGGCAGCCAGTCAGGCCTATCATCTTCCCGCTGCTCTGCGGCTTACCGGCAAACTCGATAAACTGGCGCTCAGGGCTGCACTTGATAGCCTGATCGCTCGCCATGAAAGCCTTCGCACGCATTTTGCGCTGGTTGATGGGCAGCCCTGCCAGCAGATTGCCCCCGAAGAGACCCGCTTTTGTTTATCCAGCCTCGACCTGCGCGACCTTGACGAAACGGCACGAGCCCAACGGGTGGCCGAGTTGACCGAGAGTGAAGCGCGTGAGCCGTTCGATCTCATGCAAGGTCCGCTGATTCGCGGCCAGCTATTACAGTTGAGCGATGAAGAACATGCTTTGCTCATTACCCAGCACCACATCATCTCCGATGGCTGGTCTCTGGGGATCTTCGTTCGTGAATTTTCTGCCCTGTATCGCGCCGCACTCAGCGGACACCCGGCCCATTTACCACCGCTACCGATTCAGTACGCCGATTATGCCGCCTGGCAACGCGACTGGCTCAAAGAAGATACGCTCGCCGAACAGCGTGATTTTTGGCATAAGCAGTTACAGGGCGCGCCCGCGCTGTTAGAGCTGCCAACTGACCGTCCGCGCCCTGCCGTGCAGCGCTATGTGGGCAGCCATGTATCTTTCCATCTCAGTGCCGATGTTCTTAATGCGCTCAAAATACAAGGTCATCAACAGGGAACCACGCTGTTTATGACCGTACTTGCCGCATGGAGCCTCGTGCTGTCTCGTCTCAGTGGTCAAGACGACATCGTCATTGGTACGCCGATCGCCAATCGTACCCGCCATGAACTGGAAGGGCTGATTGGCTTCTTCGTTAATACGCTGGCACTGCGCATTGAGCTGAACCCGTGTAAGACGCTGGAAGCGCTGCTGGCTCAGGTTAAAGAACAGTCACTTTCCGCTTATGCCCATCAGGATCTCCCGTTCGATCAGGTCGTGGAAGTGCTGCAACCCGCACGTAGCCTCAGCTACAGTCCAATTTTTCAGGTGATGCTGGCTCTGAATAATACGTCCTCACAGAGATTAACGCTGCCCGATCTGGACGTCTCTTTTATTGAACAACCTAAACACAGCGCTCAGTTTGACCTGATGTTATCGATTAGCGAAACAGATAATGGTCTGACTGGCTCGCTGGAATATGCCGTCGATCTTTTCGATCGGGAAACCATTGAGCGCGTGGCTGGCTACGTAGTAAATGTACTTACAGCCATTGCCACCGACGTGGCACAACCTCTGTGGTCCGTACCGATGCTGTCGGCAGACGAGCGCCAGCAGGTGCTGGTCGACTTTAACCCGGCCAACGCCGAACTGCCGGCTCCCGCGCTGATTCAGGCACGCTTCGAAGCACAAGTGCAACGTTCACCCGACGCCACCGCCGTCGTCTTCGAATCACGTTCGCTCAGCTATCAGGCGCTCAACCGTCGTGCCAACCAGCTCGCCCATCACCTCATCGGCCTCGGCGTTAAACCCGATGACCGCGTCGCCATTTGCGTCGAACGCAGCCCTGAAATGATTATTGGCCTTCTGGCTATCCTTAAAGCTGGAGCTGCCTATCTTCCGTTAGACCCCGCCTACCCATCCGAGCGCCTTGCCTATATGTTGGAGGACGCCACGCCCGTGGCTCTGCTCACCCAGTCGGCACTCACCACTGTCCTACCGGACACCGCGCTGACCACCGTACTGCTCGACGCAAACGACGACGTTGACATGCAGCCTGACCACAACCCCGACGCGAACGCGCTGGGCGTCACGCCAGGTCATCTCGCCTATGTTATCTACACCTCCGGTTCCACCGGTAAACCCAAAGGCGTCATGGTCGAGCATGCCAGTGTCACCCGCCTGCTCGACGCAACGCAGGACGATTTCCACTTTGACAGCCACGACGTCTGGACCCAGTTCCATTCCTTTGCGTTCGACTTCTCCGTCTGGGAGATATGGGGGGCACTCACCTACGGCGGCAGGTTGGTTGTCGTTCCGGCCCTGTGTGCTCGTTCACCGCAGGAGTTCTATTCCCTGATCTGTCGTGAGCGCGTAACGGTACTTAACCAGACGCCGGGGGCGTTCCGCCAGTTGATTGCCGCACGGGATGACGCTGACCACACGCTGCGGTGCATCATCTTCGGCGGGGAGGCGCTGGAGCTACATATGCTGGCCCCGTGGATAGCGGATAACCCGGTTGAACACACCCGTTTGATTAATATGTACGGCATCACCGAGATTACCGTTCACGCCACCTTCCGCGAACTGACTGCCGCCGATATCAACGCCGGACGCGGCAGCCTCATCGGCAAGCCCTTGTCGGATCTGCGCGCCTACCTGCTTGACCCGCACGGTCAGCCGATGCCGGTCGGTGTCTCCGGTGAGCTCTATATCGGCGGAGCCGGCGTTGCGCGCGGCTACCTCAACCGTCCCGAGCTGACCGCTGAGCGCTTTATTGCCGACCCGTTCTCTGAAAGCCCGGCTACCCGCCTCTACAAAACCGGCGACCTCGCCCGCTGGTTGCCTGACGGGACGCTGGACTATCTGGGGCGTAACGACTTCCAGGTCAAGGTGCGCGGTTTCCGTATCGAGCTGGGGGAAATCGAGTCCCGGCTGGTGCAGTGCCCTGGGGTTCAGGAAGCGGTGGTGCTCGCCCGTGAGGATGTCCCGGGGGATACCCGTCTGGTGGCCTACATTCAGCCTCAGCCCGAAGCGGTGCTGGAACCGGCCGAACTACGGCAGCAGCTCTCGACACATTTAGCCGACTATATGCTGCCTAGTGCCTTTGTCACGCTCGAGGCTTTCCCGCTCACGCCAAACGGCAAGCTGGATCGTAAGGCACTCCCTGCACCTGAACGTTCCGCCGTGGTAACACGCGACTATGAGGAGCCTGTCGGGGACATTGAAACGGCATTGGCTGAAATCTGGCAAGACCTGTTAGGGTTAGAACGGGTGGGACGGTATGACCACTTTTTTGAACTCGGCGGCCATTCATTGCTGATTGTCAGTTTGATTGAAAAACTGCGTCACCTCGGCTTAAAACTCGACGTTCGTAGCGTATTTACCGCACCGACGCTCATCGAACTGGCTGATGCCGTTCAACACGATCGGGGCGAACCCCGCTTCACGACGCCAGACAACCTGATCCCCGATGGTGCTGAACGAATCACGCCGGACATGTTGCCACTGGTAACGCTGTCGCAGCAGGATATTGATGCTATTGCTGATACCGTGTCTGGCGGCGCCGCCAATATACAAGACATCTATCCTCTGGCTTCGCTACAGGAAGGGATTCTTTTCCATCATCGCCTGCATCCAGATAACGATCCCTATGTGGTATCGGCGCTCTTGCGGGTAGAAAATCAGACGAAGCTGGATGCGTTTATTGCCGCATTACAATCCGTGATTAACCGACACGATATTCTGCGCACGTCAATTCACTGGACGGAATTAGCGCAGCCGGTTCAGGTGGTACATCGCCACGCGCTGCTGAATGTGCATCATCTGGAACCAGAAAACCGCAACGATGTGGTCACCACGATGCGAGATCGCGTCGTTTCCTCACATACCTCAATGGATTTGTCTCAGGCACCTTTAATGCATTTGTATGTTGCGCCTGATTCAACATCACCGACGCGTTATGTCCTGCTTCAATTTCACCACATTATTGATGACAACCTTTCATTGCGTCAGCTACTCGCGGAAACCACTGCGTTTCTACAGGGAAAAGGTGAGGCGCTCCCACCCTCATTCCCGTATAGAAATTTTGTGGCTTACTCCCGTCAGGAGGAGAAAAACCAGGCAGCAGAAGCATTTTTTCAAGACTATCTGGCGGACATCGACGAAGTTACGGCACCGTTTGGCGTGGCAAATATTCAAGCCAGCGGTGAAAGCGCTACCGAAGCGCGTCAATCGCTGAGTCCCGAATTTTCACAAACGATCCGTGACGTTGCCCGTCGGTTCGGCATCAGTCCAGCTGCGCTGTTCCACGCCAGTTGGGCATTGGTTATCGCCCGCACCAGCGGACGGGACGATATCGTATTCGGCACGACATTATCCGGACGAATGTCAGGTCTCGATGGCAGTACAACGGCATTAGGCATGTTTATCAACACGCTTCCCTTCAGGATAAAACTGGCAGGGATGAGCGTGGCTACGCTGGTCAACACCGCGAATGACATATGCGCCAATTTATTACGCTATGAGCAAACACCGCTGTCCACTGCCCAGCGATGCAGCGGGCTCGGCACGATGCCGCTGTTCAGTGCCTTGCTCAATTGCCGCCACACTAATGACAGAGGTGTCGAAGCACCGAATTTAAGACAGTTCGGTGTAGAAAGCCTGTTTAGCCGTGAACGCACCAACTACCCATTGGGCATCTCAATTGATAATAATCGTGAGTATTTTTCGCTCTCAACCCAAACTATCAGTCCTATCGATCCGAATAGGGTGAATGCCTATCTGTTGCAGGCAGTAGAACAGATCGTCTCTTTATTAACTGCTGCGCCGGAAACGCTGGCGGAGACTATCGATATATTGCCAGCCTCAGAATACAAACAATTATCGGTGGGCTTCAACGCAACCCAGCGTGATTTCCCTGATGGTGCCTTAATCCATCAACGGTTTGAACAACAGGTTGCCCAAACGCCTGACGCGATTGCGGTCGTATTCGACACGCAGACGCTCAGCTATGACGACCTTAATCGTCGCGCCAATCAGTTAGCCCACCATCTCCTTTCGCTCGGCGTGCAGCCGGATGACCGTATCGCCATTTGTGTAGAACGTAGCGTGGAGATGATCGTCGGTCTATTGGGCATTCTTAAAGCGGGTGCGGCTTATGTACCGCTCGATCCTGCTTATCCAACCGAGCGTCTGACCTACATGCTGGATGACGCTAAACCGGTCGCACTGTTAACCCAGACAGCGTTGATTGAGACGCTGAACAGCACGTTGCCGCTGGTGATACTGGATGATCCGCAATCCGCCGCCTTTAAGTCTGCCTCACAAGACAATCCGGATGCGGATGCGCTGGGGCTAACGCCACATCATCTGGCTTATGTTATCTATACCTCAGGCTCCACCGGCCAGCCGAAAGGCGTGATGATCGAGCATCATAGCCTGTGTAACCTGGCTAACGCACAGATTCGCGCATTTGGCATCACTGAAAATAGCCGGCTTTTACAGTTTGCTTCTTTCAGTTTTGATGCCTGTATCTCCGAAGTGACGACCACGCTGTGTCAGGGAGCCTGCCTCGTTCTGGCCTCTCGTGAGGCGTTATTGCCCGGTGACGCGTTACTCAATACGCTACAAACACAGGCTATTACTCATGTGACGCTCCCGCCAATTGCTGCCAGCGCCTTGGATCACTCCGCTGAGCTTCCTGATTTGACGACTCTGATATTCGCGGGCGAGGCGTGCCCTCCGGCACTAGCCAAACGCTGGGCAACCACGAAGCGGGTCATTAACGCGTATGGCCCAACGGAAAGCACCGTCTGTGCAACGATCTATCAATACTCTCACATCGGGGACGATTTTCTGCCCATCGGGAAACCGATCGACAATACCCACGTTTATATTCTTGATGCGAAGGGTCAACTCGCCCCCCTTGGCGTCGCTGGCGAAATGTATCTGGGCGGCGTCGGTATTGCGCGCGGCTACCTCAATCGCCCCGAATTGACCGCTGAGCGCTTTATTCCCGATCCGTACTCCGACCAATCCGATGCCAGAATGTATAAAACCGGCGACCTTGGCCGCTGGCTACCCGATGGCAATATAGAATATTTAGGTCGTAATGATTTTCAGATCAAACTACGCGGTTTTCGTATTGAGCCTGGCGAAATCGAAGCGCGTCTCATGGCCTGCTCTGGAGTACAGGATGCCGTTGTTATCGTCCGGGAAGATAACCCTAACGATAAACGGCTGGTTGCCTATATCCGGCCCCATACCGGTGCTGAAATCGAACCGGCCACATTGCGTCTGCAGCTCTCACAGCATCTGGCTGAATATATGTTGCCCGCCGCGTTTGTCACACTGGAACAGTTTCCACTAACCCCGAACGGGAAACTTGACCGTAAGGCGCTCCCCGCACCTGACCAACTTTCTGTTGCAACCCGCGGCTATGAAGCGCCGCAAGGAAGCATCGAGATCGCATTGGCGGATAGCTGGAAAACGCTACTGCGGCTGGATCGCGTTGGACGTTATGACCACTTCTTTGAACTCGGCGGCCACTCGTTAATGGCCGTCAACTTGATAGAGCGGCTGCACCATCTGGGTTGGACAATTGATGTCAGCCGTATCTTCTCTACGCCGGTGCTGTGCGAGATGGCGCAGGCGGTACAAGCGAATCAGGACAAACCAGCGTTCTCGGTGCCGCCTAACCGTATTCCCAAACACTGCTCAGCGCTCACGCCCACGATGCTACCTCTGGCTACACTCACTCAGGCAGAGTTGGACACCGTTGTCGCTAGCGTATCCGGCGGCGCGGCCAACGTGCAGGATATCTATTCTCTCTCGCCGCTCCAGCAAGGCATTTTGTTCCATCATCGCCTACAAGAGCAGGGCGACGCCTATCTGCTTAACAGCTTGTTGGCCTTTGATAACCGCGAGCGGCTTGATACGTTTCTGCACGCCCTGCAACAGGTTATCGATCGCCACGATATTTTGCGTACCTCGTTCTGCTGGCAGGGGCTGACTCAGCCGGTTCAGGTTGTATGGCGTCACGCACCGCTGCCGGTGAGTACGTTTGTCCCAGCCTCAGACGACAATATTCTCTCGCAGTTGAAAGCCTACACCGACCCGCGCCATCGTCGCCTTAATCTCAATCAGGCACCGCTGCTCTCCGCCGATATCGCCCATAATCCGGCGACGGGTGAATGGCTATTGGCATTTGGTTTCCACCATTTGGTTGGCGACCATATGACGCTGGACCTCATCGTCAGTGAAATCACCTTACTGCTTCAGGGACGCGCGGAGACGCTACCACCGTCGCTTCCCTATCGTAATTTTATTGCTCAAATCCTGAGCGTACCGCCCTCTGTTCATGAACAGTACTTCCGTTCTCGTCTGGCGGACATCGATACGCCAACCGCACCTTTCGGCATATTGCAGACGCAAGACGACAGCGAACAGATCGCTGAAGCACGTCTTCCTCTGGATACCGCATTAGCACTGGCGATTCGCCAACAGGCTCGCCAGCTCGGCATCAGCCCAAGCGTGTTGTTCCATGTCGCCTGGGCACAGGTGTTAGCCCATGTCAGCAACAGCGATGATGTGGTGTTTGGTTCCGTATTCCTCGGTCGTTTGCAAGGAACGGCAGGGGCAAGTCGAATTATGGGGATGTTTATTAACACGCTACCTCTGCGTATCACCCTCGCAGACCGCAGCGTGCTGGATGTTGTGCAGGAAACCTATCGCGATTTAACCGCGCTTTTGGAACACGAGCAGACACCGCTAACACTGGCGCAACGCTGTAGCGGCGTCATGCCACCAATGCCGCTGTTCAGTGCGCTATTCAACTACCGTCACAGTCAGCCGGGCACAACGACAGACAGGGTATGGCGTGGTATGCGTTTGCTCACAGCAGAAGAACGTACTAACTACCCTTTCACGCTTTCAGTTGACGATCTTGGCGAGCGGTTCCGTCTGGTTTCTCAGGCTATTGAAGGGGTCGATCCACTGCGCCTTGCGCGCTATCTGGAAACCGCGATTCAGGGGTTAATTGAGGCGTTAGCCACCGAGCCACAGCGCCCTATTATGACGCTGCCGATCCTACCGGACAGCGAACGCCGGCAGGTTATGCTCGACTTCAACGCCACCGACGCCGATTTCCCGCAGGATGCACTCATCCATCAGATCTTTGAAGACCAGGCCGCCCGCTCGCCCGAGGCCATCGCCGTCCTCTTTGAAGACCAGCACCTCTCCTATGAGGCGCTCAACCGCCGCGCCAACCAGCTCGCGCACCACCTGCTTTCGCTCGGCGTAAAACCCGATGACCGCGTCGCCATCTGCGTCGAGCGCTCGCTCGACATGGTTATCGGCCTCCTCGGCATTCTCAAGGCCGGCGCCGCCTATGTCCCGCTCGACCCCGGCTACCCTGCCGAGCGTCTCGCCTACATGCTCGACGATGCCGCCCCCGTCGCCCTGCTCACTCAGGCCGGCCGCCACGAGCTTCAGACCGGTTCCCTCCCGCTCATCCTGCTCGATACCGCTGACTTCAGCACGCTGAG
>NZ_JAPQKX010000025.1:0-11323 GCF_026800125.1 Pectobacterium jejuense
TCTGGCAGGAACTGCTGGGGCTGGCGCGCGTCGGCCGCCACGACCACTTTTTCGAGCTCGGCGGTCACTCGCTGATGATCGTTAATCTGATCGAAGAAATGCGGCGTCAGGGTTACCCGCTTGATGTGCGAGGTGTGTTCTCAACACCGATTCTCAGTGAAATGGCACAGGCAGTGCTGGCGCATCAGGATAAACCGGCTGTAGTGGTGCCGCCCAACCGCATTCCGGCAGACTGCACCGCCATCACGCCCGATCTGCTGCCGCTGGTGACGCTCACCCAGCCGGAGATCGATACCGTAGTAGCTACGGTCGCCGGCGGCGCCGCCAACGTACAGGATATCTACCCGCTTTCGCCTCTGCAGGAAGGCATTCTTTTCCATCACCAACTGCAGAAGCAAGGCGATGCTTACTTATTAAGAAATTTGGCAGCCTTTGACACGCGTGAGCATCTCGATAACTTCCTTGCCGCATTGCAGCAGGTTATCGATCGTCACGACATTCTGCGCACCGCCGTCTGCTGGCAGGGACTAAGCCAGCCGGTACAGGTGGTCTGGCGTCAGGCAGAGCTGCCGATACGTCATTTTGAAGCCACCTCATCAGAGGCGGTATTGGCACAGTTACAGGCACATACCGATCCATGCACCCATCGCGTCGATCTGAATCAGGCTCCTTTGTTTAGGGCCGATATCGCTCACGATACCAAACGAAACGAATGGCTGCTGGCGCTGCGCTTCCACCATCTGGTCTGTGACCATATGACGCTGGCACTGATCGTCGGTGAAATCCGTCAGCGGTTGCAGGGCCAGCAGGACGCCCTGCCGACGCCACTGCCGTACCGTAATTTTATCTACCAAACCTTAAATGTACCGACCTCAGAACACGAGGCCTATTTCCGCGAACGGCTAGCGGATATCGATGCACCGACAGCGCCTTTTGGCCTGCTGGATGTACAGGGAGATGGCGGCAGCGTCACCGAGGCACATTTACCTCTGGAAGCCGCTTTGGCATCTGCGATTCGCAGTCAGGCTCGCCGTTTTGGCGTCAGCCCCAGCGTGCTGTTCCATGTGGCCTGGGCGCAGGTGCTGGCGCAGACCAGCGGTCGTGATGAAGTGGTATTCGGCTCTGTTCTGCTGGGTCGACTCGCAGGCACCGCCGATGCCGATCGGACCATGGGGATGTTTATCAATACGCTGCCGCTGCGAGTATCCCTTGCCGATAGTCGCGTGGAAGAAGTGGTTCAACGCACCTCACACGATCTCATGACGTTGCTGGAACATGAACAAGCCTCGCTGGCATTGGCACAACGCTGTAGCGGTGTGACGCCACCGATGCCGTTGTTCAGCACGCTGTTCAACTACCGCCATAGTTCACAGGATATTGACGATCTTGCCTGGAGCGGCATGCGTTTGCTCACGTCGGAAGAGCGTACCAATTATCCACTCATTCTTTCTGTCAACGACCGAGGTAACGCGTTTAGCCTGGAAGCACAGGCCATTGAGGGAATCGATCCTGAGCGCGTGGTGAATTACCTGATGACGGCAATCAGTGGTCTGACAGCGGCATTGGAAACGGAGCCTCAGCGACCGATACGCAGCCTATCCGTGCTACCGGAATCCGAACGTCAGCAATTGCTGATTGGCTTTAATGCCACCGGCACGGATAGCCTACCGCACGCGCTGATTCACGAGCGCATTGAACACGCGGCACGCCAGACGCCAGATGCCATTGCAGTCGTGTTCGGCGAACATACCCTCAATTACGATCAACTCAACCGCCGCGCCAACCGTCTTGCCCATCATCTGCTTACGCTCGGCGTACAGCCGGACGATCGGGTTGCGATTTGCGTCGAGCGTGGTCTGGAGATGATTGTTGGTCTGCTTGGCATCCTCAAAGCCGGTGCCGCTTATGTGCCGTTGGATCCCTCTTATCCCGTCGATCGTCTGACTTATATGCTGGAGGATGCCGCCCCTGTTGCATTGCTGACGCAAACCGATCTGGTCGCCCTGTTGGATAGCCCTCTGCCCACTATCGAACTCGATAATCTGCCAGCCGCTATCGCGGACGAGGCACCAGACAGTAACCCGACACCGCAATCGTTCGGCCTGACGCCACATCATCTGGCCTATGTCATCTACACCTCTGGCTCCACGGGTAAACCCAAAGGGGTCATGGTTGAGCATCGTAATCTGTGTAATCTGGTTGATGCACTGTCTGATGCCTTCAATATCACCCGCGACAGCCGCTTGTTGCAGTTTGCTTCTTTCAGTTTCGATGCCTGTGTGTTTGAAGTCGCAACCACACTTTCTCATGGCGGTAGTCTGGTACTTGCCCCCCGAGAAGCGCTGCTGCCCGGCGAGGCGCTGCTGACGACGCTACAAACGCAGGCGGTCACGCATGCGTTATTACCGCCTATTGCTGCCAGTGCTCTACCACCCGACGCCGAACTTCCTATGTTGAAGACCCTGATTCTGGGCGGAGAGGCGTGCAGCGCGGCGCAGGTTAAGCGCTGGACATCGGGCCGACAGGTGTTTAATGCCTACGGCCCAACGGAGATTACCGTCTGTGCTACTTTGTATCGCTGCGATGGGAGCCACAGCGGAGCACCACCGATTGGCAGCCCGATTGCCAACACGCAAATTTATATTCTGGATGAGCAAAAACAGCCAGTTCCCCTTGGTGTCGCCGGTGAAATCTATATTGGCGGTGCTGGTGTCGCACGCGGCTACCTTAATCGCCCGGCATTGACGGCCGAGCGTTTTATTGCCGATCCGTTTAGCGATCGTCCTGATGCTCAGCTCTACAAGAGCGGTGACCTTGGCCGCTGGTTGCCCAATGGCGATATCGAGTATCTGGGCCGTAACGACTTCCAGATCAAACTGCGCGGTTTCCGTATCGAGCTGGGTGAAATAGAAACGCACTTGATGCAGTGCAGCGGCGTCGGCGAAGCGGTAGTGATTGCCCGTGAAGACAGCCCCGGCGACACCCGACTGGTGGCCTATCTTTGCCCACAATCGGGTGCGGAACTCCACCCGACTGACCTGCGTCAACAGCTCAGCCAGCATCTGGCCGAGTATATGGTGCCTTCTGCCTTTGTCGTGCTTGATACGTTCCCACTCACGCCGAACGGCAAACTCGACCGTAATGCGCTACCCGCGCCCGGCCAAACGGCAGTCGCTCGTCACGACTATGAAGCACCGCAAGGCGAGCTGGAGACAGCTCTCGCGCAAATCTGGCAAGACCTGCTGGGGCTGGATCGCGTCGGCCGCCGCGATCAGTTCTTCGAGCTCGGTGGTCATTCGCTGATGATTGTCAGACTTATTGAACGTCTGCGTAGCCTTGGCTGGACACTTGAAGCCCGAAGCCTCTTTTCTACCCCAGTTCTTTGCGACATGGCGCAGGAAATACTGGAGAACCAAGATAAATCGGCGTTCATCGTTCCGCCTAATCGGATTGTCACAGACGCCACAATCATTACGCCCGAGTTGTTGCCACTGGTCACACTGTCTCAGGAAGAAATCGATACGGTTATCGCGACGGTACCCAACGGCGTAGCCAATGTGCAGGATATCTACCCGCTGGCTCCCTTGCAGGAAGGCATTCTGTTCCATTATCAGTTGCAGGAGAAAGGCGATACCTATCTGTTAAACAGCCTGCTCGCCTTTGACACGCAAACACGCCTTGATGATTTTCTCGGCGCATTGCAACAGGTGATCGCACGCCACGATATTCTGCGCACCGCTATCTGCTGGCAAGGGCTCCATCAACCCGTGCAGGTGGTTTGGCGGCAGGCACCGCTGACGGTAAATACCCTGACGGCAACATCATCGGACGATATCCCAGCACAATTGCGTGCGGCTACCGATCCCAGCAATCATCGGCTCAACCTCAACCGTGCTCCGCTGCTTTCGGCGACGACAGCGCACGATCCGGTTCGCGGCGAATGGCTATTGTCGCTGAGCATCCATCATTTGATCAGCGACCATATGACACAGGCGCTGATCATCGATGAAATCCGCTTACTGTTGCAGGATCGAGTGGAAGCTCTGCCTGAACCACTACCGTATCGCAACTTTATCGCGCAGATCCTGAGCGTTCCACTTTCAGAGCATGAGCACTATTTCCGCAGTCGACTGGCGGATATTGACACACCGACAGCGCCTTTCGATCGCGTGGATGTGCAAGGCAACGGCGAGGACATCACCGAAGCACGTCTTTCGCTCGATCCCGTACTGGCTGATACTATTCGCCGTCAGGCTCGCCAGCAGGGAATTAGCTCAAGTGTGCTATTCCATGTTGCCTGGGCACAGGTCCTTGCACTGACAAGCGGTCGTGATGACGTGGTCTTTGGCTCCGTGCTTTCGGGTCGCCTGCAGGGAAGCTCGGGGGCCGATCGAGTGATGGGGATGTTCATCAACACGCTGCCGCTGCGTGTATCGCTCCGTGAGCACAGCGTACACGATGTGGTTCAGAACACGTCTCATGAGCTAATGGCGTTGTTAGCACATGAACAGGCACCGCTGGCATTGGCTCAGCAATGCAGTCAGGTTCTCCCTCCTCTGCCACTGTTCAGCACGCTATTCAACTATCGTCATTCCCAGAAAGATACCAGCAACACATTCTGGGAGGGCATGCGCCAACTGAGCGGGCGAGAGCGCACTAACTATCCGATCACGCTGTCGGTAGACGATCTGGGCGATGGCTTTAACCTGACCGCCAAAACCGTCATGGGCGTCGACCCTGAACGGATCGTCCACTATATGCTTACCGCGCTTGAGAGTCTGGTCACGTCGCTGGAGAGCACACCGCAACAGGCGGCGTTAAGTCTGCCTATATTACCGGAAGTCGAACGTCAGCAGGTGCTGGTCGATTTCAATGCCACCGACGCCGACTTCCCGCGTCAGACGTTGATTCAGCAGCCGTTTGAAGCACAGGCCGAACAGACCCCCGACGCCATTGCCGTGCTGTTTGAAGACCAGCACCTGACCTACCGCGAACTCAATCGCCGTGCCAACCAGCTGGCCCACCACCTGCTTTCGCTCGGTGTCAAACCCGATGACCGCGTCGCCCTCTGCGTCGAGCGCAGCCCCGAGATGATGGTCGGCCTGCTCGGTATCCTCAAAGCCGGCGCCGCCTACGTTCCGATGGACCCCGCCTATCCGGCGGAGCGCCTCGCCTATATGCTCGACGATGCCGCACCGGTCGCCCTGCTGACCCAGTCCGCACGAGTGGCATCACTCGGCAGCACGCTGCCCACCATACTGCTGGATACGCCCGCCTCCACGGACTACCCGGATTCCAACCCCGTGGTACAGGGGCTGAACGCGACCCATCTGGCCTATGTGATTTACACCTCCGGCTCCACCGGCAGGCCCAAAGGGGTCATGGTCGCACACCGCAACGTGCTTCATCTCGCCACCGGTCTGAAAACGCTGCTGGCGCTCCGGCACCCCAGCCGCATCGCCCTCAACGCCAGCATCGTGTTTGATGCCTCGGTGAAAAACTGGATACAGCTGCTGTCAGGCCACACGCTGGTGCTGGTGCCCGACGCTATCCGCGCCGATGCCCATCAGCTCTGGCGCTATTTCGCCCGGCACGCCGTCAACCTGTTTGACTGCACCCCGGTGCAGTTGCAGTGGCTGCTTGACGCCGGACTGGGCACCGACCCAACCTACCAGCCCGCACAGGTACTCATCGGCGGGGAGGGCATTTCACCTGAGGTCTGGTCGCGCCTGCAGGCGCTTTCCGATACCCGCTTTATCAACGTTTACGGCCCGACCGAATGTACCGTTGATGCCACCGCCTGTCCTGTTGACCGCGCGCAGCCGTTGCCGACCATCGGCAAACCGCTCACCAATACTCGCGTCTACATCCTGGATGCTCAGGGCCAGCCCGTGCCCGTCGGCGTCACCGGTGAACTCCATATCGGCGGGGCCGGCGTCGCCCGTGGCTACCTCCACCGCCCTGACCTCACCACCGAACGCTTTATTGCCGATCCGTTCAGCGATAATCCTGATGCCCGGCTCTACAAGACCGGCGACCTCGGCCGCTGGCTGCCCGACGGCAGCATTGACTACCTCGGCCGTAACGACTTCCAGATCAAGGTGCGCGGTTTCCGTATCGAAGCGGGGGAAATCGAGTCCCGCCTCCTGCGCTGTCAAGGGGTGCAGGAGGCCGTGGTGATTGCCCGTGAAGACAGCCCCGGCGATACGCGGCTGGTGGCCTATCTCTGTGCCGCACCGGCGGCAACGCTGATGCCAGCCAGTCTGCGCCAGCAACTCGCCGGCGCTCTGGCGGACTACATGATCCCGTCGGCCTTTGTCACGCTCGACGCCCTGCCGCTCACCCCGAACGGCAAGCTCGACCGTCAGGCCCTGCCCGCGCCGGATCAGGCCGCCTTCGCCACCCGTGACTATGAAGCACCGCAGGGCGACATCGAAAGCACGCTGGCCGCGCTCTGGCAGGACCTGCTGGGGCTGGATCGTGTTGGCCGCCACGATCGGTTCTTCGCCCTCGGCGGCCACTCGCTGCTGGCGGTGCAGCTGCTGAACCGCCTGGACAAAGCCGGCATCAGCGTCCCGCTGGCCACCCTGTTTGCGCACCCGACGCTGTGCGATCTGGCGGCGGCCATCAGCGGGCTGACCCACGCGGCACCGTCCGCGCTGCCCGTGGCCGACCGCACGTCTCCCCTGCCGCTGTCGTTTGCCCAGCAGCGGCTGTGGTTCCTGGCCCAGCTCGACCCGGCCGCCAGTCAGGCCTATCACCTGCCCGCCGCGCTGCGCCTTACCGGTCGGCTTGACCGCCCGGCGCTCACGGTCGCCCTCGACGGACTCATGGCCCGTCACGAAAGCCTGCGCACCCGCTTTACCGCCCGCGACGGCCAGCCTGCCCAGCAGATTGCCCCGGATACGCTCGGCTTCAGCCTCAGTTGCCATGACCTGCGCGATCTGGACGCGGCGGCACGCAACCTGCGCGTGGCAGAACTGGCAGAACAGGAGGCGCGTGCACCTTTCGATCTGACACAGGGGCCGCTGATCCGCGGTCAGCTACTGCAGCTGGATGATGACACCCACATTCTGCTGCTGACCCAGCACCACATTATCTCCGACGGCTGGTCTATCGGCATTCTGGCACGCGAGCTGGCCGCGCTGTATCAGGCCGCGAGAGAGGGACACGACGCCCAGTTGCCGCCGCTGCCGGTTCAGTACGCCGACTACGCCGTCTGGCAACGTCAGTGGCTACAGGGGGAGACGCTCGACAACCTGCGCGACTACTGGCGTCATCAGCTGGAAGGCGCGCCGGCGCTGCTGACGTTGCCGACTGACCGGCCCCGTCCGGCGGTACAGCGCTATGCGGGCGATCAGGTTCCCTTCTTCCTCGATAGCGAACAGTTGCACCGTCTGCATACCCTGAGCCAGCAACAGGGCACCACCCTGTTTATGACACTGCTGGCCGCCTGGACAGTGGTGCTCGCCCGCCTCAGCGGGCAGGACGATATCGTTATCGGCACCCCGGTCGCCAACCGCCCCCGTCAGGAGCTGGAGGGCATGGTCGGTTTCTTCGTCAATACGCTGGCGTTGCGCACCGAGCCGGGGCGCTGCCGCTCGGTCGCAGAACTGCTCGAACAGATCCGTGAGCGTGCGCTGGACGCCTACGCCCATCAGGCCCTGCCGTTTGAACAGGTGGTAGAGGTGCTGCAACCCGTTCGCAACCTCAGCTACAGCCCGCTCTTTCAGGTGATGCTGTCGCTGAATAACACCCCGGCGCAGGCCCTGACGCTGCCCGGCCTTGAGATCTCTGCCGTTGAGCGTCCGCTGAACCGCACCCACTTTGATCTGTCGCTATCGCTGATTGAGACAGAAAATGGCCTCGAAGGCGGGCTGATTTACGCTACCGACCTGTTTGATCGGGACACCATCATCCGTGTGGTGGGTTATGTAGAAAATATCCTGATGGCAATGGCCGACGATGTGACGCAGCCGCTGAATTCGCTGCCCATGCTGCCAGAGGCCGAACGCCAAAGACTGCTGGTCGATTTCAACGCCACCGACGCCGACTTCCCGCGTCAGACGTTAATTCAGCAACCGTTTGAAGCACAGGCCGAACAGACCCCCGATGCCATTGCCGTGCTGTTTGAAGACCAGCATCTGACCTACCGCGAACTCAATCGCCGTGCCAACCAGCTGGCCCACCATCTGCTTTCGCTCGGTGTCAAACCCGATGACCGTGTCGCCCTCTGCGTCGAGCGCAGCCCCGAGATGATGGTCGGCCTGCTCGGTATCCTCAAGGCCGGCGCCGCCTACGTCCCGATGGACCCCGCCTATCCGGCGGAGCGCCTCGCCTATATGCTCGATGATGCCGCACCGGTCGCCCTGCTGACCCAGTCCGCACGAGTGGCATCACTCAGCAGCACGCTGCCCACCGTCCTGCTGGATACGCCCGCCTCCACGAACTACCCGGACGCCAACCCCGTGGTACAGGGGCTGAACGCGACCCATCTGGCCTATGTGATTTACACCTCCGGCTCCACCGGCAGGCCCAAAGGGGTCATGGTCGCACACCGCAACGTGCTTCATCTCGCCACCGGTCTGAAAACGTTGCTGGCGCTCCGGCACCCCAGCCGCATCGCCCTCAACGCCAGCATCGTGTTCGATGCCTCGGTGAAAAACTGGATACAGCTGCTGTCAGGCCACACGCTGGTGCTGGTGCCCGACGCTATCCGCGCCGATGCCCATCAGCTCTGGCGCTATTTCGCCCGGCACGCCGTCAACCTGTTTGACTGCACCCCGGTGCAGTTGCAGTGGCTGCTCGACGCCGGACTGGGCACTGACCCAACCTACCAGCCCGCGCAGGTACTCATCGGCGGGGAGGCCATTTCGCCTGAGGTCTGGTCGCGCCTGCAGGCGCTTTCCGATACCCGCTTTATCAACGTTTACGGCCCGACCGAATGTACCGTTGATGCCACCGCCTGCCTTATCGATACCTCGCAGCCGGCTCCCACTATTGGTCGTCCTCTCACCAATACGAAGGTATATATTCTGGATGCTCAGGGTCAGCCCGTTCCCGTCGGCGTCACCGGTGAACTCCATATCGGCGGGGCCGGCGTCGCCCGTGGCTACCTCCACCGCCCCGACCTCACCGCCGAACGCTTTATTGCCGATCCGTTCAGCGATAATCCTGACGCCCGGCTCTACAAGACCGGCGACCTCGGCCGCTGGCTGCCCGACGGCAGCATTGACTACCTCGGCCGTAACGACTTCCAGATCAAGGTGCGCGGTTTCCGTATCGAAGCGGGGGAAATCGAGTCCCGCCTCCTGCGCTGTCAAGGGGTGCAGGAGGCCGTGGTGATTGCCCGTGAAGACAGCCCCGGCGATACGCGGCTGGTGGCCTATCTCTGCGCCACGCCGGCGGCAACGCTGACGCCAGCCAGTCTGCGCCAGCAACTGGCCGGCGCTCTGGCGGACTACATGATCCCGTCAGCCTTTGTCACGCTCGACGCCCTGCCGCTCACCCCGAACGGCAAGCTCGACCGTCAGGCCCTGCCCGCGCCGGATCAGGCTGCCTTCGCCACCCGCGACTATGAAGCACCGCAGGGCGACATCGAAAGCACACTGGCCGCGCTCTGGCAGGACCTGCTGGGGCTGGATCGTGTTGGCCGCCACGATCGGTTCTTCGCCCTCGGCGGCCACTCGCTGCTGGCGGTGCAACTGCTGAACCGCCTGGACAAAGCCGGCATCAGCGTCCCGCTGGCCACCCTGTTTGCGCACCCGACGCTGTGCGATCTGGCAGCGGCCATCAGCGGGCTGACCCACGCGGCACCGTCCACACTGCCCGTGGCCGACCGCACGCATCCCCTGCCGCTGTCGTTTGCCCAGCAGCGGCTGTGGTTCCTGGCCCAGCTCGATCCGTCCGCCAGTCAGGCCTATCACCTGCCCGCCGCGCTGCGCCTTACCGGCCGGCTTGATCGCCCGGCGCTCACGGCCGCCCTCGACGGACTCATGGCCCGTCACGAAAGCCTGCGCACCCGCTTTACCGCCCTCGACGGCCAGCCTGCCCAGCAGATTGCCCCGGATACGCTCGGCTTCAGCCTCGGCTGCCATGACCTGCACGATCTGGACGCGGCGGCACGCGCCACACGCGTGTCCGAACTGGCCGAACAGGAGGCGCGTGCACCTTTCGATCTGACACAGGGGCCGCTGATCCGCGGTCAGTTGCTGCAGTTGGATGATGACACCCACATTCTGCTGCTGACCCAGCACCACATTATCTCCGACGGCTGGTCTATCGGTATTCTGGCACGCGAGCTGGCCGCGCTGTATCAGGCCGCCAGAGAGGGACACGACGCCCAGTTGCCGCCGCTGCCGGTCCAGTACGCCGACTACGCCGTCTGGCAACGTCAGTGGCTGCAGGGGGAGACGCTCGACAACCTGCGCGACTACTGGCGTCATCAGTTGGAAGGCGCACCGGCGCTGCTGACGCTGCCGACCGACCGGCCCCGTCCGGCGGTACAGCGCTATGCGGGCGATCAGGTTCCCTTCTTCCTCGATAGCGAACAGCTGCACCGTCTGCATACCCTGAGCCAGCAACAGGGCACCACCCTGTTTATGACGCTGCTGGCCGCCTGGACAGTGGTGCTCGCCCGCCTCAGCGGGCAGGACGATATCGTTATCGGTACCCCGGTCGCCAACCGCCCCCGTCAGGAGCTGGAGGGCATAGTCGGCTTCTTCGTCAATACGCTGGCGTTGCGCACCGAGCCGGGGCGCTGCCGCTCGGTCGCGGAACTGCTCGAACAGATCCGCGAGCGGGCGCTGGACGCCTACGCCCATCAGGCTCTACCGTTTGAACAGGTGGTGGAAGCACTGCAACCGACGCGCAGCCTCAGCTACAGCCCGCTCTTTCAGGTGATGCTGTCGCTGAATAACACCCCGGCGCAGGCCCTGACGCTGCCCGGCCTTGAGCTCTCTGTCGTTGAGCGGCCACAGCGTAGCACGCACTTTGATCTGACCCTGTCACTGACCGAAACTGAAAGCGGTCTCGAAGGCGGGCTGCTCTACGCTACCGACCTGTTTGATCGGGGCACCATCATCCGTGTGGTGGGTTATGTCGAAAATATCCTGATGGCAATGGCCGACGATGTAACGCAGCCGCTGAATTCGCTGCCCATGCTGCCAGAGGCCGAACGCCAGAGACTGCTGGTCGATTTCAACGCCACCGATGTCGACCTGCCACAGACGCTGATTCATCAGCTATTCGAACAACAGGTCGCACAGACCCCTGATGCCACCGCTGTCGTGTTCGAAGCACAGTCGCTCAGCTACGCGGAACT
>NZ_JAPQKX010000026.1:0-9278 GCF_026800125.1 Pectobacterium jejuense
ACGGTGATCGCATCGCCCGCTTTGACTTCATTACCGACCTGACCGGTGACGGCTATGGTCTGGCCGGACTCAGTCGCATTAATCACGTTATCGGAGGTGATATTGTCGATAGCAATCGACGCCACGGGCGCAACGGTGTCCACACCATAAGTGTGACTGGTATTCGCGGTGGTGACGTTACCTACGGTATCGCGTGTGGTGACGGTCGCACTCACATCACCATTGGCGGCCAGTACCGAGCCCGGCACATTCACGCTCCAGGTTTTACCATCGCTATTCACCGTCGTCTGGTAAGTCTCAGTGCCAACGGTAACGGTGATCGCATCGCCCGCTTTGACTTCATTACCGACCTGACCGGTGACGGCTATGGTCTGGCCGGACTCAGTCGCGTTAATCACGTTATCGCTGGTGACATTATCAATAGAGATGGACGCCACCGGCGCAACCGTATCCACGCCGTAAGCGTGACTGGTGTTCGCGGTCGTGACATTGCCCGCGATATCACGCGTGGTGACGCTGGCGCTCACATCGCCATTGGCGGCCAGTACCGCCCCCGGAACGTTCACGCTCCAGGTTTTGCCGTCCGCATTCACCGTCGTCTGGTAGGTCTCGGTACCGACGGTAACGGTGATTGCATCGCCCGCTTTAACCTCGTTGCCGACCTGACCGGTCACGGCTATCGTCTGACCTGATTCAGTGGCGTTGATGACGTTATCTGACGTGATGTTATCGATAGTGATAGACGCCACCGGCGCAACCGTATCCACACCATAAGCATGAGTGGTGTTCGCGGTGGTGACATTGCCCGCGGTATCACGGGTGGTGACCGTGGCGCTCACATCGCCATTCGCGGCCAGCACCGACCCCGGAACGTTGACGCTCCAGGTTTTGCCATCAGTATTCACGGTAGTCTGGTAAGTCTCGGTGCCGACTTTCACGGTAACCGCGTCGCCCGCTTTGACTTCGTTGCCAACTTGCCCTGTGACGGCAATCGTCTGGCCGGATTCACTGGCATTAATCACGTTATCGGACGTGACATTATCAATAGAGATAGAAGCAACAGGCGCAACCGTATCCACACCGTAAGTGTGACTGGTATTGGCGGTGGTGGCATTGCCTGCCGCATCGCGCGTGGTGACCGAAGCAGAGACATCACCGTTAGCAGCAAGTACAGCGCCCGGAACATTCACGCTCCAGGTTTTACCATCCGTATTGACCGTCGTCTGGTAGGTCTCGGTACCGACTTTGACGGTGACCGCATCGCCCGCTTTAACTTCATTACCGACCTGACCGGTGACCGCAATCGTCTGGCCCGATTCGCTGGCATTAATCACGTTATCTGACGTGATGTTATCGACAGAGATTGAGGCCACAGGTGCAACCGTATCCACGCCATAAGCATGAGAGGTATTGGCGGTAGTGACATTGCCTGCGGTGTCACGCGTGGTCACCGTCGCGCTCACATCGCCATTAGCAGCCAGTACCGACCCCGGTACATTGACGCTCCAGGTTTTGCCGTCGGTATTGACCGTGGTCTGGTAGGTCTCGGTACCGACTTTCACGGTAACCGCATCACCGGCTTTAACTTCATTGTCCACCTTACCGGTCACCACAATGGTCTGCCCGGATTCAGTGGCGTTGATGACGTTATCTGACGTGATGTTATCGATAGAAATTGAGGCCACTGGCGCAACCGTATCGACGCCGTAAGTGTGATTCGTGTTCGCAGTCGTGACATTGCCCGCCGTATCACGGGTAGTCACGGTGGCGGAGATATCGCCATTCGCTGCCAGCACAGAACCGGGAACATTCACGCTCCAGGTTTTACCATCGGTATTGACCGTGGTCTGGTAGGTCTCGGTACCGACAGTAACGGTGATCGCATCGCCCGCTTTAACTTCATTGCCCACCTGACCCGTCACTGCGATGGTTTGACCTGATTCAGTGGCGTTGATGACGTTATCTGATGTGACGTTATCAATAGAAATTGAGGCCACCGGCGCAACCGTATCGACGCCGTAAGTGTGATTCGTGTTCGCAGTCGTGACATTGCCCGCGGTGTCACGTGTGGTGACCGTGGCGCTCACATCACCGTTCGCTGCCAGCACCGAACCGGGAACATTCACGCTCCAGGTTTTACCATCGGTATTGACGGTCGTCTGGTACGTTTCGGTACCGACTTTGACGGTAACCGCATCACCGGCTTTCACGTCGTTATCGACTTTACCGGTCACCGCAATGGTCTGCCCGGATTCGGTTGCATTGATGACATTGTCAGCGGTGACGTTATCGATAGCAATCGACGCCACCGGCGCAACCGTATCCACGCCGTAAGTGTGATTCGTGTTGGCGGTGGTGACGTTACCTGCGGTATCGCGCGTAGTGACCGTCGCACTCACATCGCCATTAGCTGCCAGTACCGCCCCCGGAACGTTCACGCTCCAGGTTTTGCCGTCGGTATTGACGGTCGTCTGGTAGGTCTCGGTACCGACTTTCACCGTAATGGCGTCGCCCGCTTTGACCTCATTGCCGACTTGACCCGTCACGGTAATCGTCTGACCGGATTCGGTAGCATTAATCACGTTATCCGACGTGACATTATCAATAGAAATTGAGGCCACAGGCGCGACGGTATCCACGCCGTAAGCGTGGCTGGTATTGGCGGTGGTGGCATTGCCTGCGGTATCACGCGTGGTGACGGTCGCACTCACATCGCCGTTTGCTACCAGCACGGATCCTGGAACGTTGACGCTCCAGGTTTTGCCATCGGCATTCACTGTGGTCTGGTACGTTTCTGTGCCAACGGTAACGGTGATCGCATCGCCCGCTTTAACGTCGTTATCGACTTTACCCGTCACGGCTATCGTCTGGCCGGACTCGGCCGCGTTAATCACGTTATCGGATGTGACATTATCGATAGTAATCGACGCCACAGGCGCAACGGTATCGACGCCATAAGCATGAGAGGTATTGGCAGTCGTGACATTGCCTGCTGGATCGCGTGTGGTGACGGTCGCGATCACATCACCATTAGCAGCCAGCACGGAGCCCGGAACATTCACGCTCCAGGTCTTGCCGTCGGTATTCACCGTCGTCTGGTACGTTTCGGTACCGACTTTTACCGTAATGGCATCGCCGGCTTTCACTTCATTGCCAACCTGACCCGTCACCGCAATCGTCTGACCCGATTCGGCAGCGTTAATCACGTTGTCGGATGTGACATTGTCGATAGCGATCGACGCCGTTGGTGCAACCGTATCGACACCGTAAGTGTGCGAGGTATTGGCCGTGGTGATATTGCCAGCCGTATCGCGGGTCGTAACCGTGGCACTCACATCGCCATTGGCTGCCAGTACCGCCCCCGGAATATTCACGCTCCAGGTTTTGCCGTCGGTATTGACCGTCGTCTGGTAGGTTTCCGTGCCAACGGTAACGGTGATGGCGTCGCCGGCTTTGACTTCGTTGCCGACCTGACCGGTGACGGAAATCGTCTGACCGGATTCGCTGGCATTAATCACGTTATCCGACGTGACGTTATCAATAGAAATAGACGCCACAGGCGCAACGGTGTCCACCCCATAAGTGTGACTGGTGTTCGCGGTGGTGACGTTACCTGCGGTGTCGCGTGTCGTGACGGTCGCACTCACATCGCCATTCGCCGCCAGCACCGCCCCCGGAACATTCACGCTCCAGGTTTTTCCATCCGCATTGACGGTGGTCTGGTAGGTCTCGGTACCGACTTTGACGGTGATCGCATCGCCCGCGTTGACTTCATTGCCGACCTGACCGGTAACGGCAATAGTCTGGCCGGACTCGCTGGCATTGATGATGTTATCGCTGGTGACATTATCAATAGCGATCGACGCGACTGGCGCAACCGTATCCACGCCGTATGTGTGGCTGGTATTCGCGGTGGTGACGTTACCTGCGGTGTCGCGTGTCGTGACGGTCGCACTCACATCGCCATTCGTCGCCAGCACCGCCCCCGGAACATTCACGCTCCAGGTTTTGCCATCAGTATTGACGGTCGTCTGGTACGTCTCGGTACCGACTTTAACGGTAACCGCGTCGCCCGCTTTGACTTCATTGCCCACCTGACCGGTGACGGCAATGGTCTGGCCGGACTCAGTCGCATTAATCACGTTATCGGACGTGACGTTATCAATTGAAATTGAAGCAACAGGCGCAACCGTATCGACACCATAGGCATGACTGGTATTCGCGTTAGTGACATTGCCGGCGGTATCACGGGTAGTGACCGAAGCCGAGACATCACCGTTAGCAGCAAGTACTGAACCGGGAACATTCACGCTCCAGGTTTTGCCATCGGTATTCACCGTCGTCTGGTAGGTTTCAGTGCCCACTTTGACGGTAACCGCGTCACCAGCTTTCACTTCATTACCGACCTGACCCGTGACCGCAATCGTCTGACCCGATTCAGTAACGTTGATCACGTTATCGCTGGTGACATTATCAATAGAAATTGAGGCAACCGGCGCAACGGTATCCACGCCGTAAGCGTGACTGGCGTTGGCGGTGGTGACATTGCCTGCCGTATCGCGGGTGGTGACCGAAGCAGAGATATCACCATTGGCCGCTAATACAGAACCGGGAACATTCACGCTCCAGGTTTTGCCATCGGTATTCACCGTCGTCTGGTAGGTTTCCGTACCAACGGTAACGGTGATCGCATCGCCCGCTTTGACTTCATTGCCGACCTGACCGGTCACGGCAATGGTCTGACCGGACTCAGTCGCATTAATCACGTTATCGGACGTGACGTTATCAATTGAAATTGAAGAAACAGGCGCAACCGTATCGACACCATAGGCATGGCTGGTGTTCGCGGTGGTGACATTGCCCGCCGTATCACGGGTAGTCACGGTGGCGGAGATATCACCGTTAGCAGCCAGTACCGACCCCGGAACGTTGACGCTCCAGGTTTTACCATCGGTATTCACGGTGGTCTGGTAGGTCTCGGTGCCAACGGTAATGGTGATCGCATCGCCCGCTTTAACGTCGTTATCGACTTTACCCGTCACCGCTATCGTCTGGCCGGACTCGGCCGCGTTAATCACGTTATCGGATGTGACATTATCGATAGTAATCGACGCCACAGGCGCAACGGTATCGACGCCATAAGCATGAGAGGTATTGGCAGTCGTGACATTGCCTGCTGGATC
This sequence comes from Pectobacterium jejuense, assembly GCF_026800125.1. Lineage (NCBI taxonomy): Bacteria > Pseudomonadati > Pseudomonadota > Gammaproteobacteria > Enterobacterales > Pectobacteriaceae > Pectobacterium > Pectobacterium jejuense. The sequence continues at coordinate 5,184 of NZ_JAPQKX010000026.1, forward strand.
GCGTGTGGTGACGGTCGCGCTCACATCACCATTAGCAGCCAGCACGGAGCCCGGAACATTCACGCTCCAGGTCTTGCCGTCGGTATTCACCGTCGTCTGGTACGTTTCGGTACCGACTTTTACCGTAATGGCATCGCCGGCTTTCACTTCATTGCCAACCTGCCCCGTCACCGCAATCGTCTGACCCGATTCGGCAGCGTTAATCACGTTGTCGGATGTGACATTATCGATAGCAATCGACGCGACCGGCGCAACCGTATCGACACCGTAAGCATGACTGGTGTTCGCGGTCGTGACATTGCCAGCGGTGTCACGGGTAGTGACCGTGGCATTGATATCGCCATTGGCGGCTAATACCGAACCGGGAATATTCACGCTCCAGGTCTTGCCGTCGGTATTCACCGTCGTCTGGTAGGTCTCCGTGCCGACTTTTACGATAACCGCGTCGCCCGCTTTGACTTCATTGCCCACCTTGCCAGTGACCGCAATCGTCTGACCGGACTCGGTTGCGTTAATCACATTATCTGACGTGACATTATCGATAGTAATCGATGCGGTTGGCGCAACGGTATCGACATCATAAGTATGGGAGGTATTGGCGGTGGTGGCGTTGCCTGCCGTATCGCGCGTGGTCACGGTGGCAGAGATATCACCGTTAGCAGCCAGTACAGAACCGGGAACATTCACGATCCAGGTCTTGCCATCGGTATTGACGGTCGTCTGGTACGTTTCGGTGCCGACAGTAACGGTAACCGCATCGCCCGCTTTGACTTCATTGCCCACCTGACCGGTGACCGCAATGGTCTGGCCGGACTCGGCCGCGTTAATCACGTTATCGGATGTGACATTATCGATAGCAATCGACGCCACAGGCGCAACGGTGTCCACCCCATAAGTGTGACTGGTGTTCGCGGTGGTGACGTTACCTGCGGTGTCGCGTGTCGTGACGGTCGCACTCACATCGCCATTCGCCGCCAGCACCGCCCCCGGAACATTCACGCTCCAGGTTTTGCCGTCCGCATTGACGGTAGTCTGGTAGGTCTCGCTACCGACCTTAACGGTAACCGCATCACCCGCTTTGACGTCGTTATCGACTTTACCAGTGACCGCAATCGTCTGACCGGACTCGCTCGCGTTAATCACGTTATCGGACGTGACATTATCGATAGAAATCGACGCGACTGGCGCAACGGTATCGACGCCGTAAGTGTGATTCGTGTTGGCTGTGGTGACATTGCCTGCGGGGTCACGCGTGGTGACCGTTGCTGAGATATCGCTATTGGCGGCCAGCACCGATCCCGGGACGTTCACGCTCCAGGTCTTGCCATCGGTATTCACCGTGGTCTGGTACGTTTCGGTGCCAACGGTAACCGTAACGCTATCGCCCGCTTTGACTTCATTGCCGACCTGACCGGTCACGGCAATAGTTTGGCCGGATTCGCTGGCGTTAATCACGTTATCCGACGTGACGTTATCGATAGTAATGGAAGCTGTTGGCGCAACCGTATCGACACCATAAGCATGAGTGGTGTTCGCGGTGGTGACATTGCCCGCGGTATCACGTGTGGTGACGGTAGCGCTCACATCGCCGTTTGCTGCCAGCACGGATCCTGGAACGTTGACGCTCCAGGTTTTACCATCGGTATTCACCGTGGTCTGGTAGGTTTCGGTACCGACGGTAACCGTAACCGCATCGCCGACTTTGACTTCATTACCGACCTGACCCGTCACAGCAATGGTCTGGCCGGATTCAGTAGCGTTAATCACGTTATCCGATGTGACATTGTCGATAGCGATAGAAGCGATTGGTGCAACGGTATCCACGCCGTAAGTGTGACTGGTATTGGCCGTCGTGACATTGCCCGCTAGATCGCGTGTGGTGACCGAAGCAGAGATATCGCCATTGGCGGCCAGCACCGAACCGGGAACGTTCACGCTCCAGGTTTTGCCGTCGGTATTCACCGTGGTCTGGTACGTTTCGGTGCCAACGGTAACCGTAACGCTATCGCCCGCTTTGACTTCGTTGCCGACCTGACCGGTGACGGCAATGCTCTGACCGGATTCGCTGGCGTTGATTACGTTATCGGACGTGACGTTATCGATAGTAATGGAAGCTGTTGGCGCAACCGTATCCACACCGTAAGCGTGGCTGGTATTGGCGGTGGTGGCATTGCCTGCGGTATCACGGGTAGTCACGGTCGCACTCACATCGCCATTCGCAGCCAGCACCGCCCCCGGAACATTCACGCTCCAGGTTTTGCCATCGGTATTCACCGTGGTCTGGTAGGTCTCGGTGCCGACTTTGACCGTAACCACATCACCGGCTTTCACGTCGTTATCGACTTTGCCCGTCACCGCAATGGTCTGGCCGGACTCGGTAGCATTGATGACATTGTCAGCGGTGACGTTATCGATAGTAATCGATGCGGTTGGCGCAACGGTGTCCACACCGTAAGCATGGGAGGTATTGACGGTGGTGGCGTTGCCTGCCGTATCACGCGTGGTGACCGAAGCAGAGACATCACCGTTAGCAGCAAGTACAGCGCCCGGAACGTTCACGCTCCAGGTTTTTCCGTCGGTATTCACCGTGGTCTGGTACGTTTCGGTGCCGACTTTAACGGTAACCGCATCGCCCGCTTTGACTTCATTACCGACCTGACCCGTCACCGCAATCGTCTGGCCGGATTCGCTGGCATTAATCACGTTATCCGACGTGACATTGTCGATAGAGATCGACGCCACCGGCGCGACGGTATCCACACCATAAGCATGGCTGGTGTTGGCGGTAGTGACGTTGCCTGCGGTGTCCCGTGTGGTGACTGTCGCACTCACATCGCCGTTTGCTGCCAGCACGGATCCCGGAACGTTGACGCTCCAGGTTTTACCATCCGTATTCACCGTGGTTTGATACGTTTCGGTACCGACGGTAACGGTGATTGCATCGCCCGCTTTGACTTCATTGCCCACCTGACCCGTCACTGCGATGGTTTGACCTGATTCAGTGGCGTTGATGACGTTATCTGACGTGATGTTATCGATAGTGATAGACGCCACCGGCGCAGCGGTATCGACACCATAAGAGTGGCTGGTATTGGCGGTGGTGGCATTGCCTGCGGTATCACGCGTGGTGACTGTCGCACTCACATCGCCGTTTGCTGCCAGCACGGATCCTGGAACGTTGACGCTCCAGGTTTTGCCATCGGCATTCACTGTGGTCTGGTACGTTTCTGTGCCGACGGTAACAGTGATCGCATCACCCGCTTTCACTTCATTGCCCACTTGGCCCGTGACGGCTATCGTCTGACCGGATTCGGTAGCATTGATGACATTGTCAGCGGTGACGTTATCGATAGCAATCGACGCCACCGGCGCAACCGTATCCACGCCGTAAGTGTGATTCGTGTTGGCGGTGGTGACGTTACCTGCGGTATCGCGCGTAGTGACCGTCGCACTCACATCACCGTTCGCCGCTAAAACAGAGCCTGGAACGTTGACGCTCCAGGTCTTGCCGTCAGTATTGACTGTGGTCTGGTACGTCTCGGTGCCGACTTTAACCGTGATCGCATCGCCTGCTTTGACTTCATTGCCGACCTGCCCCGTCACCGCTATCGTCTGACCCGATTCGCTAACGTTAATCACGTTATCAGACGTGACATTATCGACAGAGATCGACGCAACTGGCGCAACCGTATCCACACCATATGTGTGACTGGTATTAGCGGTGGTGACATTGCCAGCGGCATCGCGTGTGGTGACCGAAGCAGAGACATCACCGTTAGCAGCCAGTACAGAACCGGGAACATTCACGCTCCAGGTTTTGCCATCGGTATTGACCGTGGTCTGGTAGGTCTCGGTACCAACTTTTACGGTGATAGCGTCACCCGCTTTCACTTCATTACCGACCTGACCAGTGACCGCAATCGTCTGACCCGATTCGCTGGCGTTAATCACGTTATCGGACGTGACGTTATCAATAGAGATCGAAGCAACTGGCGCAACCGTATCCACACCGTAGGCGTGGCTGGTATTCGCGGTGGTGGCATTGCCTGCGGTATCGCGTGTGGTCACGCTGGCGGAGATATCGCCGTTTGCTGC
>NZ_JAPQKX010000027.1:0-8249 GCF_026800125.1 Pectobacterium jejuense
TCTGGCAGGAACTGCTGGGGCTGGCGCGCGTCGGCCGCCACGACCACTTTTTCGAGCTCGGCGGTCACTCGCTGATGGCCGTCAGCCTGATTGAGCGACTCCGTAATGTGGGCCTGACGCTGGACGTGCGCAGCATTTTCTCCGCACCGGTGCTGAGTGAAATGGCACAGGCGATACTGGCGCATCAGGATAAACCGGCTGTAGTGGTGCCGCCCAACCGCATTCCGGCAGACTGCACCGCCGTCACGCCCGACCTGCTGCCGCTGGTGACGCTCACCCAGCCGGAGATCGATACCGTGGTGGCTACCGTCGCCGGCGGCGCCGCCAACGTACAGGATATCTACCCACTTTCGCCTCTGCAGGAAGGCATACTCTTCCACTATCGCTTTCAGGAGCAGGGTGACACCTACCTGCTGTATCACTTGCTGGCGTTCCAGGAACGCGCTCGTCTTGATGCCTTTTTAGATGCGCTTCAGCAGGTTATCGATCGCCACGATATCCTGCGTACCGCCGTGTGCTGGCAGGGGCTAAGCCAGCCTGTACAGGTGGTCTGGCGTCAGGCAGTCTTGCCCATCAACACCTTTGAACCGACGTCATCAGATGACGTTCCGGCTCAATTGAAGAAACAGACCGACCCACGCACCCGCCGTCTTAATCTGAATCAGGCACCATTGCTCTCGGCCGACATTGCTCACGATCCGACAACGGATGAATGGCTGCTAGCCTTAGGGCTACACCACCTGATTAGCGATCATATGACGCTGACGCTGATCGTCGGTGAAATCCGCCAGTTGTTGCAGGGTCAGCAGGATGCCCTGCCAACGCCGCTGCCGTACCGTAACTTTATCGCCCAAATATTAAGCGTTCCGAACACGGAGCATGAGGCCTATTTCCGCGAACGGCTGGCGGATATTGACGCGCCGACGATTCCTTTTGATTTACTGGATATACAGGGAGAAGGCGAAAATATCGCTGAAGTCCGCATGCCGCTTCCCGCGCCATTATCCAGCGCGATATATCAGCAGTCCCGTCGTTTAGGGATCAGCCCCGGCGTGCTGTTCCATGTGGCCTGGGCGCAGGTGCTGGCGCAGACCAGCGGCCGTGACGATGTCGTCTTCGGCACCGTGCTGTTAGGCCGTTTGCAAGGTTCTGCGGGTGCCGACCAGGTCATGGGGATGTTTATCAATACGCTGCCGCTGCGGATTTCTCTTGCCGAACGCAGCGTGTTGGACGCGGTACAGGAAACCTATCACGATTTGACAGCGCTGTTGGCACATGAGCAGACACCGCTTGCGCTAGCCCAACGCTGTAGTGGCGTGGCACCACCCATGCCGCTATTCAGCGCCCTCCTCAACTATCGCCATACGCAGATAAATAAAGATACCCGCCCTTGGGAAGGCATTCGGGTGCTGACGGAAAATATACGTACCAACTATCCGTTTACGCTTTCGGTGGATGATATCGGGGACGGGTTCAGTTTCCTGGCACAAACCAGCACAGAAATCGATCCTGCGCGAATCGCTCACTATCTGCTCACCGCGATCCACGGTCTGGTTGAGGCATTGGAGAACGAGCCACAGCGCCCGGTCCTGACGTTATCCGTCCTGCCGGAAAATGAACGCCAGAAACTACTGGTCGATTTCAACGCCACTGATGTCGTACGACCTGACTCTGCACTGGCCCACGTGCAGTTCGAAGCACAGGTTAAACGCACCCCTGACGCCACAGCCGTGATATTTGAATCGCAATCATTGAGCTACGACGAACTTAACCGTCGAGCCAACCGCCTCGCCCATCACCTGCTCTCACTCGGCATACAGCCGGACGATCGGGTCGCGATTTGCGTTGAACGCAGTCTGGAGATGGTTGTCGGCATGCTGGCGGTACTCAAAGCCGGCGGAGCCTATGTGCCGTTAGATCCGTCTTACCCCGTTGACCGTCTGACTTACATGCTGGAGGACGCGGCACCTGTCGCCCTGCTGACGCAAACCGAGCTGGTCACCCAGTTGGGTAGCCATCTCCCTGTGATCGAACTCGATAATCTGCCAGCCGCAATCGCTGACGAGTCACCAGACCATAACCCTGATCCAGGATCGTTCGGCCTGACGCCACGCCATCTGGCCTATGTTATTTATACTTCCGGTTCTACCGGCAAGCCGAAAGGGGTGATGGTTGAGCATCGCAGTATGTGTAACCTGCTTAGCGGACAGATAGAGGCTTTGCATATTGCAGCAGACAGCCATGTGATTCAGTTGGCTTCTTTCAGTTTTGATGTCTGTATGCAGGAATGCTGCATGACGCTGCTAGCAGGTGCGACGCTCTACCTTGCCGAACGCGCGGCTATCCTGCCGGGGGCAGCACTTCGTCAGACGCTGGAAGACAATACAATTACGCACATGCTGATAACACCGACAGCATTGGCGGCACTGGATGGACTCCCGGAAACATTACAGACGCTGGTCGTCGGCGGTGAAATTTGCCCACCTGCCTTAGTCAAACGCTGGGCAGCCGGACGGCATATGTTTAACGCCTATGGTCCGACGGAAACCACCGTCTGCGCCACGCTTTATCCGTGCAGTATTCAGGATGAAAGAGAACCTTGCATTGGTCGCCCGCTTGCCAATACACGGATCTATATTTTGGATCCACAAGGCAAACTGGTTCCCATCGGTGCGACCGGAGAAATTTACATCGGCGGCATCGGCGTCGCACGCGGCTACCTCAACCGCCCAGCGTTAACGGAAGCGCATTTTATTGCCGATCCATTTACCGATGATCCCGATGCCCGCCTCTACAAAACGGGCGACCAGGGTCGCTGGCTGCCGGATGGTAATATCGACTATCTGGGCCGTAATGACTTCCAGGTGAAAGTACGCGGCTTCCGTATCGAACTGGGGGAAATTGAAGCACGCCTTATTCAGTGCACAGGCGTGAAAGAAGCTGTCGCAATCGCCCGAGAGGATGAACCGGGGGAGGTTCGTCTGGTCGCTTATCTCATCGCGCAGCCCGGCGTTGAGCTGGTGCCAGCCGAGCTGCGTCAGCAATTGGCTCACCATTTAGCCGAATATATGGTGCCCAGTGCCTTTGTCACGCTTGATACTTTTCCGCTCACGCCGAATGGCAAACTCGATCGCAAAGCGTTACCCGTTCCCGATCAGACGGCCGTGGTGACCCGTACCTACGAAGCACCTGTGGGTGAAAAAGAAACCGTGCTGTCGTCCATTTGGCAACACCTGCTGGGCTTAACGCATGTCGGACGCCGGGATCACTTTTTCGAACTCGGCGGCCATTCATTGATGGCGGTTAACCTGATTGAGCGATTGCGTAATCTGGGTTACCGACTTGATGTGCGTAGCGTCTTTGCGTCACCAACGCTCGCCGATATGGCGGAGTCGATGCAGGTACAGCAGGAGAGTAATCTCAGCAGCGTTGCGGCTAACCTCATCCCCAACGATTGCAAACAAATTACGCCCGACCTGTTGCCGCTGGTCACACTGTCTCAGAATGAAATAGACGCTATCGTAGATAGCGTACACGGTGGCGTGGCCAATGTGCAGGATATCTATCCGCTCTCTCCCTTACAGGAAGGCATTTTATTCCATCATCGGTTGCAGGCGCAGGGCGATGCCTATCTACTCACTAACCTTGTCGCTTTCGATACCCGTGAACGCCTCGATGACTTTTTGGATGCGCTACAGCGCGTCATCGATCGCCACGATATTCTGCGCACCGCTCTCTACTGGCAGGGATTAAATCAGCCCGTACAGGTTGTCTGGCGTCAGGCACCGTTGAGCGTGAATACGTTTATTCCTGCGCAAACAGAGCACGTTCTGGCGCAGTTAAAGGCATACACCGATCCCAGCGTTCGTCGGCTTAACCTGAATCAGGCACCGCTGTTTGCCACCGATATTGTTCACGACGCTGAGCGGAATGAGTGGCTACTGGCACTGACCTTTCATCACCTCATCGGTGATCACATGACGCTGGCGCTAATCATTGAAGAAGTGCGGCTGCTATTGCAGAACCGTGGCGACGTACTACCGACACCGTTGCCCTATCGTAACTTTATTGCGCAAAATCTCAGCGTCCCCACGTCAGCACATGAGGACTATTTCCGCAGCCGCTTGGCTGATATCGATGAACCTACCGCTCCCTTCGGCTTGCTGAATATACAAGGCGACGGAGACAATGTCGTGAAAGCCAGCCAGCTACTCGCCCCGTCGCTCGCCATGGCAATCCGCAAGCAGTGCCGCCAGTTAGGTATCAGCCCGGGTGTTCTGTTCCACGTTGCCTGGGCGCAGGTGCTGGCACAAACCAGCGGTCGCGATGATGTCGTCTTCGGATCTGTGTTGCTGGGTCGCCTCCAAGGGTCGGCCGGCGCGGATCGGGTCATGGGCATGTTTATCAATACGCTGCCGCTGCGCCTCTCACTTGCCGAGCACGGCGTGCGGGATATCGTTCAATCCACCTACCGCGATCTCACCGCCCTGCTTGAACATGAGCAAACCCCGCTTTCCGTGGCGCTGCGCTGTAGCGGCGTGACGCCTCCTCTACCGTTGTTCAGTACGTTGCTTAATTACCGTCATAGCCAGACAGGGGCAAATGACAACAGCGCCTGGAGCGGTATAAAACTTCTGGCGACCGAAGAACGGACCAACTACCCAATCACACTGTCCGTAGACGATCTGGGAGAAGGATTTAGTCTGGTGGCACAGACCGTCAGCGAGATCGATCCCGCCCGCATCGTGAATTATATGATGACGGCGTTACGTGGACTCGTTGAGGCGTTAGCCATTGATCCGCTACAGCCTATTCTTGGCTTATCAGTCTTACCGGAAGAGGAGCGTAAAACGCTGCTGGTCGACTTCAACGCGACCGAAGCCGAGCTCCCACGCGAGCTGCTTCATCAGCTCTTCGAACAACAGGCTGCGCGGACGCCAGATGCCATCGCTGTCGCGTTCGAAGAACAGTTGCTCAGCTACGCGGAACTCAACCGCCGCGCCAACCAACTGGCCCATCATCTGCGTTCTCTGGACGTAAAACCGGATGACCGCATCGCGATTTGCGTCGAACGCAGCCCGGAAATGGTGGTCAGTCTATTGGGTGTTCTCAAGGCTGGCGCAGCCTATGTGCCACTTGATCCGTCCTATCCGGCAGAACGTCTCGCTTACATGTTGGATGATTCTGCCCCGGTCGCACTCCTGACACACTCATCGCTGCTTGAGTCGTTGCGTTGCGATCTGCCGACAATTCTTCTGGATAACGCTTCCCTGTTCGACGCCTACCCAGAGAGTAATCCAGAGGCCCAGACGTTCGGGCTGACGCCTCACCATCTGGCCTACATCATTTATACCTCGGGTTCAACAGGGAAACCCAAAGGCGTCATGGTTGAGCACCGCAACATTGTGGCATCGACTTACGCTCGACAGTTAACCTACCCCACGTTCGAACGGGTATTGCTGCTGTCCTCGATTGCCTTTGACAGCGCGCTTGCCAGCGTATTTGGCACGCTCACGCGCGGAGGAAGCCTGTATCTGCCAGAACAGGCGATAACCGTCGATCCGACGGCCATTCTACATATGCTTCATGAGCACCGCATTTGCTGCCTTTTGTGCGTGCCGTCTTTGGCACTGAGCCTTTTGCAGATGAGCCACAATGAGGAACTGACCTCTCTGCAAGCGCTGATTGTGGCGGGTGAACGCTGCCCGCCGGAAATCCACACCGCGATTGAACAGCTCGGTCTGTCAACCGCACTGTATAACGAATATGGTCCCACAGAAGCCGCCGTGTGGGCGTCCGTCTACCCTGTGGCGTCGTCCGAGACGTTCCACGAACGATTCACCGTGCCAATTGGTCACCCTATCGCCAATAGCCAGATCTATATTTTGGATCCGCAGGGACGCCCCGCTCTGCTCAACGTCGCCGGGGAAATTCACATCGGCGGCGCAGGCGTGGCACGGGGCTATCTGAATCGCCCAGATCTGACGGCAGAACGCTTTATTCCCGATCCCTTCTCACATGAGCCAGAAGCCCGAATGTATAAAACCGGCGATCTCGGCCGCTGGCTGCCGGACGGTAATATCGACTATCTGGGTCGTAACGATTTCCAGGTCAAGGTACGCGGCTTCCGTATTGAACTGGGTGAGATTGAGGCACGCCTCATGCAGCTTCCTAACGTGCAGGAAGCGGTGGTCGCCGCGCGCGAAGACATCCCCGGTGATACGCGTCTGGTTGCCTACCTTCGCTCTCAGCCTGGCACCGATCTCAATCCCGCCGATCTGCGTCAGCAGTTGTCCGAACAGTTGGCGGAGTACATGGTCCCCAGTGCCTTTGTCACGCTCGATGCCTTCCCACTCACGCCAAACGGCAAGATTGACCGCAAAGCGTTACCCGCGCCGGATCAATCTGCCGTCGCAACACGCGGCTATGTCGCACCGCAGGGAGAACTCGAAACCGCATTGGCCCAGATCTGGCAAGATCTCCTGGGGCTGGACCGCGTTGGTCGCCATGACCAGTTCTTCGAGCTTGGTGGCCATTCCCTGATGGCAGTCAGCCTGATTGAGCGGTTACGCAATATCGGCCAGACACTGGACGTTCGTAGCGTGTTCTCCGCTCCTGTGCTCTGCGATATGGCGCAGGCCATACTAACCAATCGCTCAAAACAACCTCTGGTCGTTCCTTCTGGCCTGATTTCACCGGACTGCACGGCCATTACACCGGAACTGCTGCCGCTGATTTCACTTTCTCAGCGTGATATCGACGCGATTGTCGCGACCGTTCCCGGCGGCGCGGCCAATGTGCAGGACATGTACCCGCTTGCGCCGCTGCAAGAAGGGATCTTGTTCCATTATCTGCTTCAGGAACAGGGAGATACCTACCTTTCGCAAACCGTGATTGCTTTTGATAAACGTGAACGTCTTGATACTTTCCTCAGCGCGCTACAACGCGTTATCGAACGTCATGACATCCTGCACACCGCCGTCTGCTGGCAGGGACTTAGCCAGCCTGTCCAGGTGGTCTGGCGTCATGCACAGTTACCGATAAACACGTTGGAGATCGACTCGGACGATGATGTGCTCGGTCAGCTACGCGCCCATACCAGCTCGCATACGCGCCGTATCAACCTGAGTCAGGCACCGCTACTCACCGCGGATATCGCTCACGATGCGGCCAATCAGGAATGGCTGCTGGCGCTAGGCTTCCATCATCTGGTCTGTGACCACATCACACTCGCCCTGATGATTGACGAGATACGCACAATCTTGCAGGGCCATGATGATGATCTGCCAACGCCGCTGCCTTACCGTAACTTTATCGCTCAGATTTTAAGTGTGCCGATGTCCGCTCATGAAGCGTATTTCCGCTCCCGGTTGGCTGATGTAGAGGCACCAACCGCGCCTTTTGGTCTGATCGATATAAAAACGGCTGGCGAGCATGTGGACGAAACCATGCAGTATCTTGAGCCTGCATTAGCACAAGCAATACGCCACCGGGCAAACCGACTGGGCGTCAGCCCCAGCGTCCTGTTCCATGTGGCCTGGGCACAGGTGCTGGCACACATCAGCAATCGTGATGATGTGGTGTTTGGTTCCGTCCTGCTTGGACGTTTACAGGGGACGGATGGCGCAGACAGGGTCATGGGGATGTTTATTAACACACTGCCGCTGCGCATATCTCTTAACGGCCGCAGCACAATTGATGTCGTACGTTCAACCTATGATGAACTCATCTCGCTTCTGGAGCATGAACAAACGCCGCTGGCGCTGGCACAACGATGCAGTGGCGTCATGCCGCCGCTCCCGCTGTTCAGTGCGTTATTCAACTACCGTCATAGTCAGCACAGTGCCGCTAACAACGACACAGCCACCAGAGTCTGGCAGGGTATGCGTCAGTTGACCGTAGAGGAACGCACCAACTACCCGTTAACCGTATCGGTAGACGATCTCGGTAAAAATTTCCGTCTGGTTGCCCAAACCAGTCCAGAAATCGACTCTAGCCGTATCACCCAGTATCTGGAAACGGCTCTGCGCGGTCTGGTTGACGCTCTGGAATCCGATCCGCAGCGCCCTATCCTCAGCGTATCGATTTTACCTGCGGAAGAACGCCAGAGACTGCTGGTCGACTTCAATGCCACCGACGCCGACTTCCCGCAGGATGCACTCATCCATCAGCTCTTTGAAGACCAGGCCGCCCGCTCGCCCGAGGCCATCGCCGTCCTCTTTGAAGACCAGCACCTCTCCTATGAGGCG
>NZ_JAPQKX010000028.1:0-5568 GCF_026800125.1 Pectobacterium jejuense
GCGGCATGGCGGATAATGCTGACCAGCCGGTACGGTCACTGCCGATGCTGCCGGAGGCGGAGCGACGGCAGGTGCTGGTTGACTTTAACGCGACCGACGTTGCGTTTCCACAACTGGCTGGCGTCCACCTGTTGGTTGAAGCGCAAGCCGCACAGCGTCCAAATGCGGTGGCGGTGGCGTGTGGAGAACAAACGCTAAGCTATGCGGAATTGAACGCGAAGGCTAATCAGCTAGCGCATTGGCTTATCGGCCATGGCGTTCGCCCTGATGATCGAGTCGCTATTTGCGTGACGCGCGGCGCTGGGATGGTGGTGGCCTTGTTGGCCGTCCTTAAAGCTGGCGGGGCTTATGTACCTCTGGATCCGGCATATCCTGCCGATCGCCTGAGCTATATGCTTGAAGACAGTTCGCCCGTTGCGCTGCTGGTTGACGATCCGGGACGATTGGTACTGGATGGGATCAATCTCCCGCCAATCTTTGATCTGGAGCGGGATGACTCGCTATGGAGCGGCCTGCCGCAGCGTAATCCTGCGCCGGAAAGCCTGGGACTGACCTCACGGCATCTGGCCTATGTTATCTATACTTCCGGTTCGACAGGGCGGCCGAAAGGGATCGCTATGCCACACGCTCCCTTGCTGAATCTGGTCCACTGGCAGATAAGCCGTTCTGCGACCGCTACGTTGCAGTTCGCCTCTTTTGGTTTTGACGTTTGCTTCCAGGAAACGCTCAGCGCTCTGGCCAGCGGCGGCGTATTGGCTATTGTAACCAACGACGTTCGTCTTGATATGCCTCGTCTGGCGAGGTTCATCAAGGATCACGGCGTACAGCGCGCATTTATTCCACCGGCTCTGTTACAGGCTATGGCCAGATCGAATCAGGAACAGGCGTGCGAGATCGAAGTGGCCGAGGTGATTACCAGCGGTGAGGCGCTGCACGCGACAGAGGAGATCCGTGCATTGTTCGCCGATGCTGGCCGTAGCCAGCTCCGCAATCAGTATGGGCCGGCAGAGACGCATGTCGTCACCGAATATACCTGCCCGGAAACGGTGTCTGAATGGCCTTCATTGCCGCCGATTGGTCGGCCGATCGCTAATACCCGCATTTATATACTGGATGAGGGCGGCGAACCGGTTCCGGTAGGCGTTGCCGGCGAGATTTATATTGGCGGCGGCGTGGCGCGTGGTTATCTGAATCTGCCTGACCTGACCGCCGAACGCTTTCTGGCTGATCCGTTCTCCAGCGAGCCTGAGGCCCGAATGTATAAAACCGGCGACCTGGGATGCTGGCGTGCCGACGGCAACATTGATTATCTGGGACGTAACGATTTTCAGGTGAAGATCCGCGGCTTCCGCATTGAACTGGGCGAGATTGAAAACTGCTTGCGCGGTCACGATGCGGTTGAAGAGGCGCTGGTTGTTGCGCAGGGTGAAAGCGGAGAGAAACGTCTGGTTGCCTACTATCGGGGCGATGCCGATGCCGATGCCGATGCGCTACGGGCGTATGTTTCGTCGCATCTCCCCGATTACATGATGCCGGCAGCGTGGATCGCGCTGGAGGCGTTCCCGCTGACGCAAAATGGCAAGGTCAATCGGCAGGCGTTGCCGACGCCGGACGATACCGCTTTCGTCCATACTGCCTATGAAGCGCCGGAAGGAGAGACGGAAGAAACGCTTGCCGTCGTCTGGCAGTCTCTGCTGGGCGTTGATCGCGTAGGCCGGCACGATAACTTTTTCGAACTGGGGGGCCACTCGCTGCTGGCGGTGCGGCTTATTTCCCGCGTTCGCGCCGAACTGGACGTCGAGGTGCCTCTTGCCGATCTATTTGCCTGTCCGACACTGCTCGCTTTCAGCGAACGGATTATTGATATCAGCATCGATCAGTTTGATAACGATGCGCTGCTTGAAATGACGGAATTATTGGAAGAAACCAACTATGAATAACAGGGATGACGATCGAGTATCCACCATTAAGACATTGTCAAAAAGTGAAAAAGTCAAGCTGTTGGCGCTAGCCAAGGCCAAAGGACTGAAGCGAAAAAACGCGGGAGATGCTCAGCCCATTCAACCCGCTGCCCGCTCCCCGCAGGGGGAGCCTCTCGCATTTGCTCAGCGACGACTGTGGTTTCTGGCGCAAATGGAGGAGAACGCCAGCGGCGTTTACACTCTGGGGGGAGCGTTTACGCTTACTGGACGGCTAGATGCCCGCGCACTGCGTGTGGCGCTAGATCGCCTGGTTGACCGTCATGAGATACTGAGAACCCGCTTTGTTACCGTAGAGGGAACGCCGCTACAGCAGATTGATGCGGCGGATATTGGGTTCACGCTTGAAGAGATAGATGGTTCGGATATCGAAGCGGCTGAACACGCTTTCCCGCCGCATTTCGATCTGGAAAAAGGCCCGCTGATCGTCGGCCAACTGGTACGAATGGAGAATGAGGTGCATCTGCTGCGTATCGCCATGCATCACATTATTGCCGACGGCTGGTCGATAGGGCTGTTTATGCGGGAACTGGGCATGCTGTATCAGGCGTTCAGCACGGGTCTCCCCGATCCGCTGCCGCCGCTGGACATTCAGTACGCTGACTACGCCGTCTGGCAGCATCGGCACTTGCAGGGTGAGGTATTGCAGGCGCAGCAGCGCTACTGGGTTGAACAGTTGCAAGGTATCCCGGCATGCCTGACGCTGCCGACGGATCGGCCGCGCCCGCAAACTCAGGACTATGCTGGCGGCAGTATTCCGGTGATGTTTGACTCGGTGCTGCTCGCCGATCTCAACGCGCTGAGCCGGCGTCACGGCTGTACGTTATTTATGACGCTGCTGGCAGGCTGGTCGCTGCTGATGAGTCGGCTGTCTGGGCAGGATGAGGTGGTGATCGGCACGCCGATCGCCGGGCGTGGTCGGCGTGAAGTCGAATCGCTGATCGGGATGTTCGTCAACACTCAGGCGCTGCGGGTGGACCTGTCGGCTTCTCCGGATACCGGTGCGCTTCTGGAACAGGTGAAGGCCGCCGCCTTGGCGGCGCAGAGCCACGCCGATATTCCGTTCGAGCAGGTGGTGGAGGCGGTCGCGCCGGTCCGCAGCCTGTCGCACAGCCCGATCTTTCAGGTGATGCTGGCGTTACAGAATACGCCCGACAATAAACTGTCGCTGCCGGGACTGACCCTAAGTGAACTGGCAGGGGAGGCGGTTAATGCGCCATTCGATCTCAGTTTATCGCTGGGGGAGAGCAATGGCGTTATGCAGGGTGTACTGATTTATGCTACCGCGCTGTTTGATGAAAACACGGTACAGCGCTATTTGGGTTACTGGCAGGCGCTACTGCGCAGCATGGCGGAAAGTCCTCATTTATCGGTGCAGGCATTGCCGATGCTGTCGTTCGAGGAACGGCAGAAGGTGGTGTTCGATTTCAATGATACGCTGATAGATTACCCTGCCGAATCCTGTATCCATGAACTATTTGAGCAGCAGGTCAAGGCGTGTCCTGATGAGGTGGCGCTGGTCTACGACGATCAGACGCTATGTTATGGCGAACTGAACGCCCGCGCTAATCAACTGGCGCACTGGCTGATCGAACTGGGCGTGCGGCCAGACGACAGGGTGGCGATCGCCCTGACGCGCGGTGTAGAAATGGTTGTCGCGATTTTGGCCACCCTCAAAGCGGGAGGTGCCTATGTGCCGCTGGACCCGTTAACGCCTCCGGCGCGGCTTGCTTATACTCTGGAGGATAGTAAACCTCTGGTGTTGATCACCATGCAGGATATTCATGCGCAATTGGGTGATTTACCGCAGGCGCTGAAAATCATCGCGCTGGATAGCGATTACCGTCCCTGGTCGGCGTGTGCTGTATCTAATATTCCCCCTGTTTCGCGTGGACTTACCTCCCGCCATCTGGCTTATGTTATTTATACCTCAGGTTCCACCGGGAAGCCGAAAGGTGTCATGGTGCCCCATCAAGGGGTCGTGAACTTTTTGCTGTCTCAGCAGCGGCAGCTCGGTGTTAAGGCTGCCGCGCGTCTGTTGGCAGTCACAACCGTCTCCTTTGATATCCACGTACTGGAAATCTACCTGCCGCTGATCTGCTGTGGGCAACTACATGTGGCGAGTGATGCTTTGCGTCAGGATGGCGAACGTCTGGGACGTTATCTGTGCGAACAGGGAATAACGTTGTTTCAAGCGACGCCGGCAACGTGGAAATTACTGCTTGAATCAGGCTGGCATGGTGAACCTGGGCTGACCGCCCTGATCGGCGGCGAGTCGTTTCCTCTGGGGCTGGCGCAGGCGCTGCTGGAAAAAGTAGGCAATCTGTGGAACATGTATGGCCCGACTGAAACCACCGTATGGTCGACCAGTTCTCCCATTCTGGCTGCCGACCAGCAGATTGTCATTGGCCGGCCGCTCGATAATACGCAGATATATATGCTGGATAGCCGCGGCGAACCGGCGCCTATTGGCGTAGCGGGGGAGATTTGCATCGGTGGTGCCGGGGTAACACGCGGCTACCTTGGGCGGGAAGACCTGACCGCCGAACGCTTTGTTGACGATCCCTTCTCCGGAGAGCCGGGCGCGCGTCTGTACCGTACGGGCGATCTGGGGCGCTGGCGCGCCGACGGTACGATTGATTATCTGGGGCGCAATGATTTTCAGGTGAAGATCCGCGGCTTTCGTATCGAACTAGGCGAGATAGAGTCCGCGCTTCAGGACTGCGGAGCCGTACGGGAAGCAGTGGTGACTGCGTCGGGTTCCGAGGCGCAGGAAAAGCGGCTGGTGGCGTACTGCGTCCCTCGCGAGGAGGGCGGTATCGCTATCGAAGCGCTTAAAGAACACCTTAGCGAGCGGTTGCCGGCATATATGGTGCCGGCGGCCTATGTCATGCTGGCGCGCATTCCGCTGACACCGAACGGCAAAGTGGATCGTAATGCACTGCCGGAGCCGGATGAAGCCGCTTTTGCGCGCCAGCGCTATGAAGCACCGCTGGCGGGGGACGAAACGGCGCTGGCGACGATGTGGCAGTCGCTGCTGGGGGTTGAAAAAGTAAGCCGGCAGGACGATTTCTTCGCGCTCGGCGGTCATTCACTGCTGGCGGTACAGCTCATTTCGCGCCTTCGCAGTGAGTTAAACCGTGAGCTGCCGCTGGCGGAACTGTTTGCCCGTCCGGCTCTCAAGGATATGGCGGCCTCGCTCGGCACGGCCGTGAAGGGGGCGCTGTCGGCCATTGAGCCGCTGGCGGCGGGCGAGACGCCGCCGCTGTCGCTGGCTCAGCAGCGGCTGTGGTTCCTGGCACAGATGGACGAGGCGGCGGGAGCCGCCTATGTGATAGCGGGCGGGTTCCGCCTGCGCGGAAAACTGGACGTCGCGGCGCTGCGTCAGGCGCTGGATCGGATCGTGGCGCGTCATGCGGCGCTGCGCACCCATATCGACAGCCGGGAGGGCGCGCCGGTGCAGGTGGTGGAGTCGGCCGGATGCGGTTTTCCGCTGCGGCTGTGCGATGCCACGGGCGTCGGAACGCCCGCGCCGTTTGCGCCGGTGTTCGATCTGACACGCGGCCCGCTGGCGCAGGGCGAACTGGTG
>NZ_JAPQKX010000029.1:0-2953 GCF_026800125.1 Pectobacterium jejuense
CAAAGACACCTTCGGGTTGTGAGGTTAAGCGACTAAGCGTACACGGTGGATGCCTAGGCAGTCAGAGGCGATGAAGGGCGTGCTAATCTGCGATAAGCGTCGGTAAGCTGATATGAAGCGTTATACCCGACGATACCCGAATGGGGAAACCCAGTGTGTTTCGACACACTATCATGACATGAATCCATAGTGTCATGAGGCGAACCGGGGGAACTGAAACATCTCAGTACCCCGAGGAAAAGAAATCAACCGAGATTCCCCTAGTAGCGGCGAGCGAACGGGGAGGAGCCCAGAACCTGAATCAGTTTGTGTGTTAGTGGAAGCGTCTGGAAAGTCGCACAGTAAAGGGTGATAGTCCCGTACACAAAAATGCACAGATTGTGAGTTCGATGAGTAGGGCGGGACACGTGACATCCTGTCTGAATATGGGGGGACCATCCTCCAAGGCTAAATACTCCTGACTGACCGATAGTGAACCAGTACCGTGAGGGAAAGGCGAAAAGAACCCCGGCGAGGGGAGTGAAATAGAACCTGAAACCGTGTACGTACAAGCAGTGGGAGCCTACTTGTTAGGTGACTGCGTACCTTTTGTATAATGGGTCAGCGACTTATATTCTGTAGCAAGGTTAACCGTATAGGGGAGCCGCAGGGAAACCGAGTCTTAACTGGGCGTTAAGTTGCAGGGTATAGACCCGAAACCCGGTGATCTAGCCATGGGCAGGTTGAAGGTTGGGTAACACTAACTGGAGGACCGAACCGACTAATGTTGAAAAATTAGCGGATGACTTGTGGCTGGGGGTGAAAGGCCAATCAAACCGGGAGATAGCTGGTTCTCCCCGAAAGCTATTTAGGTAGCGCCTCGTGAATTCATCTTCGGGGGTAGAGCACTGTTTCGGCTAGGGGGTCATCCCGACTTACCAACCCGATGCAAACTACGAATACCGAAGAATGTTATCACGGGAGACACACGGCGGGTGCTAACGTTCGTCGTGAAGAGGGAAACAACCCAGACCGCCAGCTAAGGTCCCAAAGTCATGGTTAAGTGGGAAACGATGTGGGAAGGCATAGACAGCCAGGATGTTGGCTTAGAAGCAGCCATCATTTAAAGAAAGCGTAATAGCTCACTGGTCGAGTCGGCCTGCGCGGAAGATGTAACGGGGCTAAACCATGCACCGAAGCTGCGGCAGCGACACTTAGGTGTTGTTGGGTAGGGGAGCGTTCTGTAAGCCGTCGAAGGTGGCCTGTGAGGGCTGCTGGAGGTATCAGAAGTGCGAATGCTGACATAAGTAACGATAATGCGGGTGAAAAACCCGCACGCCGGAAGACCAAGGGTTCCTGTCCAACGTTAATCGGGGCAGGGTGAGTCGACCCCTAAGGCGAGGCTGAAAAGCGTAGTCGATGGGAAACAGGTTAATATTCCTGTACTCGGTGTTACTGCGAAGGGGGGACGGAGAAAGCTAGGTTATCCGGGCGACGGTTGTCCCGGTTTAAGCGTGAAGGTGGATGACTTTGGTAAATCCGGGTCATCGTTAACACTGAGGCGTGATGACGAGTCACTACGGTGATGAAGTAACCGATGCTACGCTTCCAGGAAAAGCCTCTAAGCTCCAGGTAACATCAAATCGTACCCCAAACCGACACAGGTGGTCAGGTAGAGAATACTCAGGCGCTTGAGAGAACTCGGGTGAAGGAACTAGGCAAAATGGTGCCGTAACTTCGGGAGAAGGCACGCTGATGGTAGGTGAAGTGACTTGCTCATGGAGCTGAAATCAGTCGAAGATACCAGCTGGCTGCAACTGTTTAATAAAAACACAGCACTGTGCAAACACGAAAGTGGACGTATACGGTGTGACGCCTGCCCGGTGCCGGAAGGTTAATTGATGGGGTCAGCCGCAAGGCGAAGCTCTTGATCGAAGCCCCGGTAAACGGCGGCCGTAACTATAACGGTCCTAAGGTAGCGAAATTCCTTGTCGGGTAAGTTCCGACCTGCACGAATGGCGTAATGATGGCCAGGCTGTCTCCACCCGAGACTCAGTGAAATTGAACTCGCTGTGAAGATGCAGTGTACCCGCGGCAAGACGGAAAGACCCCGTGAACCTTTACTATAGCTTGACACTGAACCTTGAGCCTTGATGTGTAGGATAGGTGGGAGGCTTTGAAGCGTGGACGCCAGTCTGCGTGGAGCCAACCTTGAAATACCACCCTTTAATGTTTGATGTTCTAACGTGGACCCGTGATCCGGGTTGCGGACAGTGTCTGGTGGGTAGTTTGACTGGGGCGGTCTCCTCCCAAAGCGTAACGGAGGAGCACGAAGGTTAGCTAATCCTGGTCGGACATCAGGAGGTTAGTGCAAAGGCATAAGCTAGCTTGACTGCGAGAGTGACAGCTCGAGCAGGTGCGAAAGCAGGTCTTAGTGATCCGGTGGTTCTGAATGGAAGGGCCATCGCTCAACGGATAAAAGGTACTCCGGGGATAACAGGCTGATACCGCCCAAGAGTTCATATCGACGGCGGTGTTTGGCACCTCGATGTCGGCTCATCACATCCTGGGGCTGAAGTAGGTCCCAAGGGTATGGCTGTTCGCCATTTAAAGTGGTACGCGAGCTGGGTTTAGAACGTCGTGAGACAGTTCGGTCCCTATCTGCCGTGGGCGTTGGAAGATTGAGAGGGGTTGCTCCTAGTACGAGAGGACCGGAGTGAACGCACCACTGGTGTACGGGTTGTGATGCCAATTGCATTGCCCGGTAGCTAAGTGCGGAAGAGATAACCGCTGAAAGCATCTAAGCGGGAAACTTGCCTCGAGATGAGTCTTCCCTGGACACTTGATGTCCCTGAAGGGCCGTTGAAGACGACGACGTAGATAGGCTGGGTGTGTAAGCGTAGCGATACGTTGAGCTAACCAGTACTAATGACCCGAGAGGCTTAACCTTACAACACCGAAGGTGTTTTGTGGG